>JBBQGB010000134.1:0-1586 GCA_038322575.1 Actinomycetales bacterium | reverse complement strand
CACCCCTAGCGGTTTTCAAGACCGCCGCACTCGGCCACTATGCGAGCCCTCCCGGCGCACGCCACGCTACCGAACCCTGGTCAGGCGTGAGCGTGAAGGATCCGCCTGCCCTGACCGGACTCATCCTTCACGTTGAGCATGGCGGGCCGAGTCAGCCCTCGGTGCGCTCCAGCACGAAGACCGGGATCTGGCGATCAGTCTTGAGCTGGTAGTCCGCGTAGTCGGGGTACGCCGCGACGGCGCGGTCCCACCACGCGCTGCGCTCTTCGCCGGACACCAGGCGGGCGGTCATGTCCCACTTGACGGGGCCGTCCTGCAGCTCCAGGCCGGGGTGCTGCACCAGGTTCGCGTACCAGGTCGGGTTCTGCGGGGCGCCGCCCATCGAGGCGATCGCTGCATAGGCCCCCTCGTGCTCGACCCGCATCAGCGGCACCTTGCGGAGCTTGCCGGACCTGGCGCCCACCATCGTCAGCAGGACGACGGGCATGTCGCGCATCGTCGTCCCCTGCGTGCCGCCGGAGGACTCGTACGCCTCGACCTGGTCGCGGACCCACTGCTGCGTGCTCGGCTCGTACTCACCGGTGAGAGGCATGCTCCCCAGTCTGCCCCCGAAGGGTCGATGATGCTGTCCTCGGCACCCTCGGAGGTGAGCGTCATGACGCAGCCCACCCAGCGCCCCACCATGGTTCCCGGCGCACCCATCTGGGCCGATCTGGCCACCAGCGACCGCGACCGAGCCGTCGCCTTCTACGCCGAGGTCTTCGGCTGGACGGCGACCGAGCCCAGTCCGGACTTCGGCGGCTACAGCACGTTCCTGCGCGAGGGCCGGCAGGTCGGCGGCGTGATGGCAGGGCACGATCCCGACCAGCCGAGCCGCTGGGTGGTCTACCTGATGAGCGCGGACGCCGCCGCCACCGCGGAGGCCGTCGTCGAGCACGGCGGGGCCGTCGTCGACGGGCCGCACCCGGTCGCCGACCTGGGCGCGATGCTGTTCGCCACCGACCCCGCCGGCAACCCGTTCGCGGTCTGGCAGCCCGGCCAGCACCAGGGCTACGAGGCCGTCATGGCGGCTGGAGCGCCCGGGTACCACGAGCTGCACACCCGGGACTACGCGCGGGTCCTGACGTTCTACACCGACGTCTTCGGCATCGGCCACCAGGTGGTGGGTGACTCAGCCGCGTTCCGCTACAGCCAGCTGACCGGCCCGGCCGGCGAGGGCGTGGCCGGCGTCATGGACGCCTCGGGCTCCGGCGACGACGCCGGCGGCTGGGCGCTCTACCTCGGTTCGGACGACGTGGACGGCGACCTGACGAAGGTCACGGCCGCCGGCGGCACCGTCCTCGAACCGGCGACCGACACGCCGTACGGGCGGCTGGCGAGGTTCGCCGACCCCACCGGGGCGAGCGTGCGCCTGGTCGACGGCACCGGGGCCGTCCGGGGCTGACGCGGGTCGGTCAGGCGCGCTGGCGCGCCCGCAGCGGCAGCCACACCGCGAGGCCGACGAGGGCCATCGCCAGCGGCACGTGCACGGCGGTCAGGACGTCCTTGGACGCGTCGACGATCAGCCCACCGATGTAGGACTCGAG
>JBBQGB010000133.1:0-1589 GCA_038322575.1 Actinomycetales bacterium | reverse complement strand
CGGTCCCGGCGACGCACCGTTCGAACCGCTGTACCCGTCGCTGGAGCCGTGGGTCGACGAACACTTCGCCCCCGTATACGCCCGCCCGACGAACCCCACGACGCGCTGGTGCGCGCAGTGGTGGGACCACGCCGAAGCCATCAGCCGGCTGGAGGCGCTGTGGCGGTCCTGGGAGGTCGCCCGGCTCGACGAGCTGCGCGGAATGGCCGTCTGGTATCGCGAGTTCCTGGACTCCCAGCTGGCGGTGCTGCTCAGCCCCAGCGGCCCGTTCGCCTCGTGTACCCCGGACCGGCACGCACCGACCAAGCCGCTGCCGACCAGCCCAGCACCTGACGGCTACTGGGCCGACGACGAACCCGATGGCGAGGCCCTACCGAACAACTCGCCCTACCGCCAGCCTCTACTAGCAGAGCAGGAGACACCGTGAGTGAGCATGAGCACGACGACCCGGTCGCGCACGCCAGCACGAAGATCACCTCCTACGTGAGCCTGGCGGCGGTGGCCGCCGAGGCGCTCGCGCAGGTTTCCGCCGCCCGCGCCCGGGAACGCGCCGCGACCGACGATCGCGCCACCCACGCGCTCCGCGCCCAGCGGCAGGTCGCCTACGGCCAAGCCCGGCTCGGCTGGGCGCCGATCCTGGACCCGAAGCTTCGTGAACGCATCAGCGTCATGGAAGCCGGGACCGCTTGGGCGTGGGCGCAGGCCTGGCGCCCCGACCCCGAAGCCGAGCAGGCCAGCCGGCTGGCCGAAGAACGGCTGCACGAGCTCCGGCCGGACGTCATGGACCGCTACGACCGGTTGCGAGAGCAGGGCGCCGAACCCATCGACGCGATGCGCCGGGTGGCCCCGTACTTCGACCAGCCGCCCGCTCGTACCGGGCAGCCGGCGCCCGACCGCGCCGTACTCACCGAACAGGACTCCGCCCGGCGAGCGGCGGACGCCGAGATAACCCTGTACCGCAGCGAGACCGCCGTCGTTGACGACCCCCGCACCGTGCGCGTCGACGAGTACGGCGAAGCCGTCGCGCAGGCCACCGGTCACCTGACGCGGGCCGCCGGCGAGGACGCCAAAGCCCGGGCGCTGTACGTCACCGCCGACCGCACCCCCTCCGTCGTCGCCGGCGAGGGTTACCCCGAGCCGCTAGACGCGGCCAGCGTCGGCGCCGCCCAAGCCGCCGCGCTAGGCCGCCCGGTCTCCAGCAGCGCCGCCCAGCAGCGCACCGCCGCCGGCCGCTCCCGCTGACCACCCCACCGAAGGAGTACGTCATGACCGAGCCGGTACCGACCGTGGACCTGGCGGCGATCGTCGCCGCCCAGCAGGACCAGATCGACGACCTGACCGCGACCGTCGAACGCCAGCAGCAGACCCTCGACGAGCTGGTACGCGCGCAGCGCGCCGCCCGCCCCGGTGGGAGCGGTCCCGCCGGGAACCGGAACAGCACCGGCCGACGCTGATGCCCTCCCGGTACCAGCGGCCGGTTACCGCCGCCGAGCGGGAGCGTCGCGAGCAGGCCTCCGCCGACAAGCTCACCGCTTTGCACGAACAGCTCGCCGAGCAGGTCGCGGCACTTCGAACAGGGGATGACTGGC
>JBBQGB010000132.1:0-1775 GCA_038322575.1 Actinomycetales bacterium | reverse complement strand
TAAAGGGTTAGCTCGGCGTCCGCTGCTCGTCGGGCCGTGTCCCGTTCGGTGAGAACGGCGCGGTCGGGCGCCGGCTGCCCAGTACGAGCAGGTGGCTGGTCGAAGTACGGGGCCACCCGGCGCATCGCGTCGATGGGTTCGGTGCCCTGCTCGCGCAGCCGGTCGTACCGGTCCATGACGTCCGGCCGGAGCTCGCGCAGCCGCTCCTCGGCCAGCCGGCTGGCCTGCTCGGCCTCGGGGTCGGGGCGCCAGGCCTGCGCCCACGCCCAAGCGGTCCCGGCTTCCATGACGCTGATGCGTTCACGAAGCTTCGGGTCCAGGATCGGCGCCCAGCCAAGTCGGGCTTGGCCGTAGGCGACCCGCAGCTGGGCGCGGAGCGCGTGGGCGGCTCGCTCGTCGGTCGCCGCGCGTTCCCGGGCGCGGGCAGCGGAAACCTGCGCGAGCGCCTCGGCGGCCACCGCCGCCAGACTCACATAGGACGTGATCTTCGTGCTGGCGTGCGTGACCGGGTCGTCGTGCTCATGCTCACTCACGGTGTCTCCTGCTCTGCTAGTAGAGGCTGGTGGTAGGGCGAGTCGTCCGGTAGGGGCTCGCCGTCGGTTTCGTCGTCCCAGTAGCCGTCAGGTGCTGGGCTGGTCGGCAGCGGCTTGGTCGGTGCGTGCCGGTCGGGGGTGCACGACGCGAATGGGCCGGTGGGGCTGAGCAGCACCGCCAGCTGGGAGTCCAGGAAGTCGCGGTACCAGACGGCCATTCCACGCAGCTCGTCGAGGCGGGCGACCTCCCAGGACCGCCACAGCGCCTCCAGCCGGCTGATGGACTCGGCGTGGTCCCACCACTGCGCGCACCAGCGCGTGGTGGGGTTGGTCGGGCGGGCGTAGACGGGGGCGAAGTGGTCGACGACCCACTGCTCCAGCGAGGGGTACAGCGGTTCGAACGGTGCGTCGCCGGGGCCGGGCTGCGGGTCGCTGTCGGCCGGGTGCATGAAGTCGTCGACGACGTCGCGCAGCAGGTTGATCTCGGTACGCAGCGCGCGTAGCTGGGATTCGAGCGTTTGGTCGCCGGGCGGCTCGGTCTCGGGCTCACTCATGAGGCTGCCTTCCGCCGGTACGGCCGTCGGCGGCGCTGGCCACGTCGGCCTCGGCGGCGCGCCGGGCGGCGTCGATCTCGTCCCGGCGGGGCCCCTCGTACCAGGGCACCGTCTTGACCATCGCGACCTTGGCGCCGGTCAGCCAGACCAGGGCACGGCCCTTGGGCAGCGCGCGGATGACCGACGCGGGCAGCACCCGCTGCTGACGCAGCGACTTGGAGCGGGAGCTGCGGCCGCCGGAGCTGCTGCTGCCTTCCACGACGACGTCGTGTTCTCCGACGAGGCGGGACAGGTCTTCGGCGAAGGACGCTTCGTCGATGCCGGCGCCGATCACCTTGACGGTGGCGGCCGACCACAGCGCCTTCATCCCGTTCTCGCCCCACACCCCGGCGCCTTGGGCATAGGACTGCAGAATCGTCAGCGGGATGATCCCGCGGCTACCGAGATGGGAGTAGAGCTGCGGCAGGTCGGCGATGCGGCAGATGTTCGCCGCCTCATCCAGCAGCACCAGCATCGGCGGGTCGAGCCGGCCGCCGCGTCGCTCGGCGGCCACCACCCCGGCGCGCATCACCCGGTCGGTAAGCGCGGCCACCAGCGGCGCCGCGGACCCGCCGCCGTCCTTGGACAGCAGGTACAGCGTTTGGCGGGACGTCGGAAAACCGGCCGCGTCGAACTCCTCCAGCGACCG
>JBBQGB010000131.1:0-1963 GCA_038322575.1 Actinomycetales bacterium | reverse complement strand
GGATGCGCGAGCGCACCCTGTCGCTGAAGGTGCAGGGGGGCGACCCGGTGTCGGCGCAGTACCTCGCGGCCGCGCTGTGGCGCCGGGCCGCCTCGCTGGTCGACGACCCGACGTCCACCCTGTTCTTCGGCCGGATCGACGTCGCGGACCCCGGCGGCGACGAGCGCTGGTACGTCGGACGGCGGCACGTGGCCGACGAGGGCGGCGACCCCGTCGTCATCGACTGGCGCGCCGAGGTCTCGCGCGCCTTCTACCGCGCCAGCCGCGCCGCGCCGATGGGGGTGCGGCTGCGCCGCAGGTTCGGCATCGACCACGGCCAGGTCACGGCGTACGAGGACGAGCACCTGAGCGACCCGGACGAGGGCGAGCAGCGCAGCCGGATCCTGGCCGGCGAGATCGAGCGCCCGCGGGTGGGCCCGATGCGCGACATCGTCGCGACCATCCAGCCCGAGCAGGACGAGATCGTGCGCGCCGACATCGGCACCACCGTGTGCGTCCAGGGCGCACCGGGCACCGGCAAGACGGCGGTGGGTCTGCACCGCGCGGCCTGGCTGCTGTACGCCCACCGCGAGCGCCTGGCCCGGTCAGGGGTGCTGGTGGTGGGCCCGAACGAGGCGTTCCTCGAGCACGTGGGTGCGGTGCTGCCGGCACTGGGTGAGATCGACGTCGGGCACGCCCGGATCGAGGACCTCACCGCGGCGGTCGCCGTCCGGGCGGTCGACGACCCCGCCCTGGGCGTGCTGAAGGGCGACGCCCGGCTGGCGCAGGTGGTGCACCGGGCGGTCTGGTCGTACGTCGGCGACCCCACCGAGGCGCTGGTCGCGCCGAACGGGTCGCGGCGCTGGCGGGTGCCCGCCTACGAGGTCCGCGACATCGTCGCCGAGCTGCGCAGCCGCGGCGTGCGCTACCACGCGGCCCGCGCGATGCTCAGCCAGCGCCTGGCGCACGCCGTGCTGCTGCAGATGGAGGCCGCCGGTGACTCCCCCGACGACCGGGTGCAGGACGCCGTCGCCCGCTCGCGTCCGGTGCGCGCGTACGCCGACACGCTGTGGCCCGCGCTCGACCCGGCCAAGGTCGTGCTACGGCTGTGGTCGGACGCGGCGTTCCTCGCCGCCTGCGCGGAAGGCGCCCTGGACGCGGACGAGCAGGCCCGCCTGACCTGGGCCACCGCCCCGCGCGGGGTGGCGAGGGCCCGCTGGACCGCTGCCGACGCGGTGCTGGTCGACGAGGCGGCCGACGTCCTGGACCGTACGCCGAGCCTCGGGCACGTCGTGCTCGACGAGGCCCAGGACCTGTCGCCGATGCAGCTGCGGGCGGTCGGACGGCGCTGCACGACCGGGTCGATGACAGTACTCGGCGACATCGCCCAGGGCACCACCCCGTGGGCCACCCGGTCGTGGGAGGAGTCGCTGACGCACCTCGGCCACGAGGGCGCGCACGTCGAGGAGCTCACCCGGGGCTTCCGGGTGCCGACCGCCGTGATCGACCTCGCCGCCCGCCTGCTGCCGCACATCGCCCCCGGCCTGGCCGCCCCCGTCTCGGTGCGCGACGACCCGGGCCGGCTCGACCTGGTGGCCGCCGACGACCTGTGGCCGGCGGCGGTCGCGGCGGTGCGCACTGCACTGCTCGAGCCCGGCTCGGTCGGGGTGATCGTGGTGGACGCCGAGGTGGCCCGCGCCGCTGCGGTGCTGACCGACGCGGGCCTGGAGCACCTGACCCTGGGCGCCGACCACGAGGACGGCGAGCACCGTCTGCAGCTGGTGCCGGCCACCGTGGCCAAGGGCCTGGAGTTCGACCGGGTCGTCGTGCTCGAGCCGGCCGCGATCGCGGCCGCCGAGCCCGACCACCGCACGGGGCTGCGCCGGCTCTACGTCGTGCTCACCCGCGCGGTGACCGGGCTGACCGTCGTCCATACCGGCCCGCTGCCGGCCGAGCTGGCCCCCTGACCCAGCGACTGCCCCCC
>JBBQGB010000130.1:0-2089 GCA_038322575.1 Actinomycetales bacterium | reverse complement strand
GGCGCTGCGGGCCGAGGTCACCCAGGGCTTCGTCGAGGTGCCCCAGGTCGCCGACCGCTACGCCGCCATCATCGGCTACCACATCGTGCTGCCCTATCGCATCGGTGACGGCCTCGCCGACCGCGCGATCGGCGCCCAGCTGGCGTCGTACGCCACCGCTCAGCAGCTGGTCGAGCTCGCCACCCAGGAGCGTGAGACCGGGCTGACGATCATCGCGGCCGGTGCCGTGGACGGCGCGTCCGGCTCGGCGCTCGCCCGTTCGACCGCCCTGCAGAACGAGGCCGTCGTGTCCTTCCGTGAGGACGCGACCCCCGACCAGGTCAAGGCACTGGACGCCGCGCTGTTCATGCCGGTGGCCGCCCGGGCGAGCTACCGCGACACCCAGCAGGACATGCTCGCCGCCGGGACCGGGGGCCGGGTCAAGCTGAGCTCCTCGACCTGGCGCAACGCCACCAACGACCGCATCACCGCCCTGCGCACGCTGGCCGGCCCGATCGCCGCCAACGCCGCAGCGGTGGCCGGGTCGTCGGCGTCCTCGGCCAGCACCCGCGCCTCGCTCGTCCTTGCCGGCGGCGGGCTGCTCGTCGCCCTGCTCGTGCTGCTCGGCCTGGTGCTCTCGCGGACGATCACCCGCCCGCTGCGTCGCCTGACCGAGGTGGCCGGCCAGATGCGTGACGAGCTGCCGCTGATGGTCGAGCGGATGGCGACCCCGGGCGACGGTCCCGGAGTCGCCACCCCCGACATCCCGGTCGGCGGCAACGACGAGGTGGGCCGGCTCGCCCAGGCCTTCCGTGACGTCAACGCCACCACGATCCGGGTGGCCGAGGAGCAGGCCGCGCTGCGGTCCTCGATCGCCGAGATGTTCGTCAACGTCGCCCGCCGCAACCACGTGCTGCTCTCGCGCCAGCTGTCGTTCATCGACCAGCTCGAGCGCACCGAGGAGAACCCCGACACCCTCGACAACCTGTTCCGCCTCGACCACCTCGCGACCCGTATGCGGCGCAACGCCGAGTCCCTGATCGTCCTCGCCGGCATCGACGCCGGACGCCGGCTGCGTCGTCCGATGCCGCTGTCGGACGTGATCCGCACGGGCGTCAGCGAGATCGAGCGCTACGACCGGGTCGACCTCGCGCTGCAGGCCGACCCGCCGATGGTCGGGCACGTCGCGCTGACCGCGGCGCACCTGCTGGCCGAGCTCCTCGAGAACGCCACCCAGTTCTCGAACCCCGACACCAGGGTCGTCACCGCCACCACGTTCACCTCGCGCGGCGTGCGCATCACCATCACCGACCACGGCCTGGGCATGACCTGGGACGAGATCAGCGACGCCAACGAGCGCATCGCCAACCCCCCGATGAGCGACGTCGTGGGCTCGCAGCGGCTGGGCTTCTACGTCGTGGGCCGCCTCGCCCGCCGCCTGGACGCCACCATCGAGCTCAAGCCCGGGCGCGCCCAGGGCACGATCGTCACCATCGACCTGCCGCCGGGCCTGTTCGTGGCGGGAACGGTCATCGAGATCCCGATCGGCCTGGACGAGGCGTTCGAGGCCGACCCCGGCCAGCCAGGGCTGGTCGACCTCACCGACGGCGGCACCGGGCCGGCCGACCCCGGCGCCACCGCGCCGGACGCGCCCCGCGGCGGGGGCCTCGCGCAGCGCGGGTCCGCACCGGCGCAGCCCGTCCCGTCGACCCAGCCGGCCGCCGACCGCGGCGACGCCCCGGCCCGCCCCTCGCCCGTGCCCGCCACCGGTTCGCTGCCGACCCGTCGAGGGCCGCGCGAGTCCGTGGACGCCCTCGCCGGCCCCCCCGCGACCGACACCCTGCCGCCGGCCGCGCCGGAGGCACCCGCGACGCCGAACGCACCGCGCGGTGGGATCTTCAGCGGTTTCCGGGCCCGGCGCGAGCCGGCTGCCCCGGCCGCGACCGGCGCCGACGCCCTCGGGCAGCTGCCGGTCCTCGAGGACTCGGCGACCACGTTCGTGCCCGTCCTGGAGCCGACCGCCGACGTCACCGACCCGACCCAGGTCGCCCGCGACCTGCCGCACCGCGGCACCGCGCCGGCCGTCGTCCCGAGCGACGGCGGGGTCGAC
>JBBQGB010000129.1:0-2326 GCA_038322575.1 Actinomycetales bacterium | reverse complement strand
ACGGCCGACGGCGCCAGGGTGGTGCTGCTGCTCATGGGTGCTCCTCAAGCGGTCGGCCGGGCGGGGTGGGTGCGTGCCGGGCCGGGTAGGCCCGGCACGCACCGGTAGAGCTATTTCGAGGCTGCTTCGGCGTTCTTCTGGAAGCTGGCCAGGATCGCCTTGGGGTCACCGGTCTTCAGGCCCTGCAGGCCGGTGTCAAAGTCCGCGAGCACCGAGTCGAAGCCCGGCTTGTTCACCGGCCCGACGCCGTACTCGCCACCGGCGACGAACGCCTTGTCCTCGGGGAACTTCTGCTCGTACTGCGCCTTGGCGGACTGCCGCGAGGGCATGACGCCGTACGCCGTGGCCGCCGCCAGCTGCTGGTCGACCGCGGTCAGCGAGTTGACCAGGTCGACCGAGGCCGCCTGGTGGGTGCTCTTGGCCGCGATCCCCCAGCACTGGGTGAAGAGCAGCGTGCCCTTGCCCTTCGGGCCCGCGGGCAGCTCGGCGACCTGGTAGTCGACGTCCGGGTAGTCGTTCTTCTGCGAGCCCTTGATCCAGTTGCCCTCCATGGCCATCGCGGCGACGCCCTTGCCGAACGCCTCACCCGCCCAGCCGGAGTCCAGCTGCTTGGGGAACTTGGCGCTGCCGTCGGCGAGCATCGACTTGACGAACTCGAGCGCCTGCACGTTCTCGGGCGCGGTGGCCGTGATCGTGGCGCCGTCCTTGCTGGTCAGTCCCCCGCCGGCCTGGATCATGAACGCGTCGATCCGGTCGCGGGTGTCACCGATCGCCAGGCCGGTCTGCTTGCCGGTGGTGAGCTTCTTGGCCACGGCGTGCAGCTGGTCCCAGGTGGTGGGGATGTCGCCGTCGGTCAGCCCGGCGGCCTTCCACGCCTTGTTGTTGATCTGCAGCGCGATCGTGGAGAAGTCCTTGGGGGCGCAGTAGAACTTGTTGTCGTAGGTGAAGGTCGTCTTCAGCGCCGGGTAGAAGTCCTCAGGGCTCTGCACCTGGTCGCCGTACGCGTACAGCGCACCCGCCTTGGCGTAGTCCGGGAAGCGGGCCGCGTCGGTGTAGAAGATGTCCGGCGGCGTCCCGCCCGCGAACGCCTGGCCGAGCTGCTGCTTGATGTCCTGCGCAACCTGCACGTCGACCGTGTTGCCGGTCTTGGTGGCCCACGCTGCGGTCGCCGCCTTGACGGCGTTCGTCTCGGCGTCACCCGACGAGGCGATGAGCATCTTCAGGGCCACCGGGCCCTTCTCGGTGGTTGGAGCGCTGCTCGAGCTGCCTCCGTTGTCGAACCCGCCGCCACCGCACGCGGCGGTCAGCAGTGCGAGCGACGCCGTGGCGGCGACGGCCGCGAGACGGCGTCCAGATGAGCTCTTCATGCGATCTCCTCGATGTGGTGTCGTGCGTGTGATCGGTGGGCGGGTGTGGTGTTCGGTGCGGTCGTCAGCGAGCTGTCGCGGACGACGAACCGGGGCTCGACGAGGACGCCGGACGGGGGCTGCGGGCGGGGAGCGGGGCGCCCGGGCAGCAGCGCGCCGAGCACCCGCACGACCTCGGTGGCCACCTGCTCGAGGGGCTGGCGGACGCTGCTCAGCGCGGGATCGATCAGGGACGCCGCGGGTGAATCGTCGAACCCCGTCACGGCGACGTCCGCGCCGGCCCGCAGGCCCAGGCGGCGCAGCGCGTGCAGCACGCCCACCGCCAGCACGTCACTGGCGCACACCACGGCGGTGGGACGGTCCGCACCGACCGTGAGCAGACCCAGGGCGGCCGAGCGGGCCAGGTCGAGCACCTCGGCCGCGGTCGCCTCGGGGCCGAGGTCCAGACCGTGGTCGCGCAGCGCTGCCGCCCACCCGGCCCGGCGGTCGTCACCGACGTCCGAGCCGGTGGGCCAGCCGAGGAACGCGATCCGGCGGTGTCCCTGGGCCACCAGGTGGTCGACGGCCTGGCGGGTGCCCGCCGCGCCGTCGACGTCGACCCAGTGGTGGTCGTCCTCGGCGCCCCAGGGACGGCCGAACGAGACCACCGGGGTGCCGCGCTCGGCGAGGAAGGCGAGCCGTGGGTCGCCCTGGTGGGTGTTGGTCAGCACAAAGGCGTCGACCGTCATGGTCGTCAGCAGGTCGCGGTAGCCGGAGAGCTCGTCGTCCGGGGACTGCGGGGCGAAGACCAGCAGCTGGTAGCCGTGCTCGCGCGAACCCTCGGCCAGGGCGTGCAGGAACCGGTCGAGCACCCCGCCGGACGGGGTCTGCACGGGGTCGACCCGCAGCCCGATCAGCCGCGACTCCCCGGTGCGCAGCGACTGGGCGTTGCGGTTGGGTCGGTAGCCCAGCTCGTCGAT
>JBBQGB010000128.1:0-3029 GCA_038322575.1 Actinomycetales bacterium | reverse complement strand
GACGATGTTCTGGTAGCCGGTGCACCGGCACAGGTTGCCCTCGATGCCCTCGCGGATCTCGCTGTCGCTGGGGTCGGGGTTGTCCTTGAGCAGGGCGCAGGCCGACATGATCATGCCGGGGGTGCAGTACCCGCACTGCAGGCCGTGGTTCTCGTGGAAGGCCTGCTGCATCGGGTGCAGCACGCCGTCCTGGGCCAGGCCCTCGATCGTCGTGACCGACGAGCCGTCGGCCTGGACGGCGAGCACCGCGCAGGACTTCACGCTGTCACCGTCGAGGTGGACCGTGCACGCACCGCAGCTGCTGGTGTCGCACCCCACCACCGTTCCGGTCTTGCCGAGCGTCTCGCGCAGGTAGTGCACCAGGAGCGTTCGGGGCTCGACGTCGTCCGAGTACGAGACTCCGTCGACGGTGACGGTGATGCGGGTCATGCGGCCTCCGCGGTGAGGGTCGCGCGCGAGCCGCCCGGGCAGGGGTGCCCGGGCTGACCTCACGACGCTGTGGATCGGTGTGTGGCTCATCCAACGTGGCCGGGCGAGCAGAAGCAAGGGCTTCGGTGCAACTGCAACGATCAAAGTTCCGCGGCGACCGCGCAGGTCAGCCCGGTCGGACAACCTGGTCGGGCCGGGCCCCGAGGTGGTGGATCGGACCGCCCACCTCGGCCAGCCGGCGTCCCTGCCCGCCCCAGCGCAGCTGGATGATCTCGGCGGCGATCGAGACGGCGGTCTCCTCCGGGGTGCGGGCCCCGAGGTCCAGGCCGATCGGCGAGCTGAGCCGGTCGAGGTCGTCCTCGCTCACCCCCACCTCGCGCAACCGGGCCAGCCGGTCGTCGTGGGTGCGGCGCGAGCCCATCGCGCCGACGTACGCCACCGGCAGCCGCAGGGCGACCTCGAGCAGCGGGACGTCGAACTTGGGGTCGTGGGTGAGGACGGCGAGCACCGTGCGCTCGTCGATCCGGCCCCCCTCGGCCTCGCCGGTGAGGTAGCGGTGCGGCCAGTCGACGACCACCTCGTCGGCGTCGGGGAACCGCGACCGGGTCGCGAACACCGGGCGCGCGTCGCAGACGGTCACGCGGTAGCCCAGGAAGCTGCCCACCCGCGCGACCGCCGCGGCGAAGTCGATGGCGCCGAACACCAGCATCCGCGGCTTGGGCGCGTACGACGCGACGAACACGCGCATCCCCTCGCCGCGGCGCTCGCCCTCGGGGCCGAAGGTGAGGGTCTCGGTGCGACCGGACGCGAGCAGCCCGCGCGCGTCGTCCCCGACGGCCGAGTCGGCGCGCGCCGAGCCGAGGGTGCCGTCGGTCGCGTGGTCGGGAACGTCGTCCGGCCGGACGACGAGGCGCCGGCCGACGCGGGCGGGGTCGGGGTGCTCGAGCACCGTGCAGACCGCGACGGGACGGCCGGCGTCGACGTCCGCCGCCACGTCAGCCAGCTGGGGGAAGGACTCGCGGTCGACCTTCTCGACGAACACGTCCAGGATGCCGCCGCAGGTCAGGCCCACCGCGAACGCGTCGTCGTCGCTGACGCCGTAGCGCTGCAGCACCGGGGTCGCGTCGCCGACCACCTGCTGCGCGAGCTCGTAGACGGCACCCTCGACGCAGCCGCCGCTCACGCTGCCCACGGCCTCACCGCCGGGGCCGACCAGCATCGAGGCGCCGGCGGGGCGCGGCGAGGACTGCCAGGTCGCCACGACCGTCCCGACGCCGACCGACTCCCCGGCGCGCCACCAGGTCAACAGCTCGTCCATCACCTCACGCACGGGCCAGCACCTCCATCAGCTGCGCGTAGGACGCGACCGTGTGGCCGGCCACGAAGTCGTCGACGTGCGGGAGCACGGCGGCGATCCCGCCCTGCAGGGGCTGGTAGCCGACCTTGCCGCGGTGCGGGTTCACCCAGACCAGCCGGTGCGCGAGCCGCCGTAGCCGCTGCACCTGCTCGGCCAGCAGCGCGGGGTCGCCCCGTTCCCAGCCGTCCGAGCAGATCACGACGACGGCGCCGCGCGCCACCCCCCGCTGCCCCCAGCGATCGACGAACGCCCGCACCGTCTCGCCGAGCCGGGTGCCGCCGGACCAGTCCGGCACCTGGTCGCCGACCGCGGCGAGGGCCCGCTCGACGTCCCGGTGGGCGAGGGCCGGGGTCACCCGGGTCAGCCGGGTGCCGATGGTGAACACCTCGACGCGGGTGCGGCTGTCACCGGCCCGCAGCTGGGTGTGCGCCAGCCGCAGCAGCACGTCGGCGTACGGCGACATCGACCCCGAGACGTCGATCAGCCACACGACGCGACGGGGCCGGGGCACGGATCGCCTGTAGCGCAACGGTCCTGGCTCGCCGGCCCGGCGCAGCTCCTCGCGCAGCGTGCGGCGGACGTCGAGCTCGCCGCGGTGCGAGCGCCGGCGACGGGACGACGAGCGCTGGGGCAGGCGCACGTCCAGGGCGGCCAGCAGGCGGCGCATGTCGGCCCGGCCGGTGTCGTCCAGCTCGGCGACGTCGCGGTGCCGCAGCACCTCGGCGGCGCTGGCCGCGGTGTGCAACGTCTCGTCGCTGTCGTTCTCGGACCGCGCACCGCCGCTGTCGCCGTCCGGCAACGCCACCGTCGGGCCGGCCTGCGGCCGCTGGTAGGGGTTGGCGGCGCCGTGGCGGGCCAGCTTGCCGCCGAACCACGCCTCGAACGACAGGTCGTACGGACGCAGGTGGTCGGGGTCGCCGCACAGCGTCGCGCGGCCGGCCCAGTACACGCCGTAGCGGTCGCCCGCCCCCACCTGCGCGGCGGCGACCAGGAAGGCGGCCGCACGGTCCGGGGGCACCGGCACGCCCGCGGCCGCCACGACGCGGGTGAAGCCGAGCAGCAGCTCGATGGCGTCGGTGGCCGGCGCGGCGCCGACGTCCGTGCCGCTGGGCACTCAGCCCGCCAGCAGGCGATCGAGGTCGTCGCGCACGCGGTCGGCGTCCTCGCGGTACTTCAGCACCGAGCCCAGCGTGGCGGCGGCGGTCTCGGTGTCGAGCCGGCGGGCCCCGAGCTCGACCAGGCA
>JBBQGB010000127.1:0-3195 GCA_038322575.1 Actinomycetales bacterium | reverse complement strand
TGACGACGGTCAGGTGCGCGCCGGGGCGTCGGACGTCGGCCGGCTGCTGGCAGTCCAGGTGGTGCCGCATGATCTCGACCATCGCGTCCAACCGGCGCCGGGCCGGGGTACGCCGTTCGACCCCGTCGGCGCCGGGGTTGGATCCGGACAGGGGTTCGATCGCGGCGCAGATGATGGCGAGGGACTCGGGGTCCAGGTCACCGCGGGCGATCCCGGCGCCGTAGAGGGTGGACGCAAACGTGATGCCCGCCCGCTCACGCTGTTCGGTCTCGTCGCGGGCGGTCCCGTGCGGGTCGACGTGGGACGCGAGGTACCGCCCGGCGCGGGCCAGCTCGGCCGGGTTCAACGCCGCGGCGTGCGCCAGCAGGGTGGCCTCACCCGCAACCCGCACGTCCTCGGGCAGCGCCGACGGAAGGTCGGTGATGACCTTCGCGATCACCTGCGCCTGACCGATGCCAATCTGTCCGTTCCCCAGCGCCTGAGCGGTCGCCGGGCACGTGGTTCGCAGCGCGGCGGCGGTGTCGACCGCGCGCGACGCCTCCGACGGGGAGACCAGGCACGTCCCACGCAGGAACGCCTTCGTGGACCCGGCGCCGACGACCTGGGCGGCTCCACGGGCGTGGACCTCACCGACCCGCCGCAACCACTCGCCCTCGGCCTGGTCGATCAGGCGCCGCAGGTCCGCGACGTCGGTGAGCAGCGACCCGGCGTCCACCCCGTGCAGGTCCTCGGACTGCAGCATGGACACGGCGTCGCGCACGGCGACGAGCGCCTCGCTCAGTGCCCTGCTGCTGTCCACGTCTCACACGCTAGCGGCCACCACTGACAGTTTCCGAGCCTCAGACTCGTTCTGACACAACGGCTTTCGAGAACTTTTGGCAACTGCTCGTGACGTTCGGCGACGCCAGGTGGGCCGGCTGCCGGCGTGCCGCGCGACCAGGACGCCCCGGTCGTCGAGACAGCACGACACGCCCACCGGGCGCCGTCCGGTGGGCGTGTCGTGCAGTCTCGCGGTCAGAGCGGCCGAGCCTCCGCACCCACGGGGTCGTTGCCACCACCGGATCGATCCCTCAGAACGGCTGCCGCGGACGAGTCACCGACCAGACCGCCACCAGCCAGCCAGGGCTGAAACGCCACTAGCGTCATGTCATGACGTCGTTCCCGCCGCCCGAGAAGCGTGTGCGGCCGCCCCTGCGGGCCGATGAGGGCACCACCCTGCGCGCGTTTCTCGACTACCACCGGGAGACGTTCCGCTGGAAGTGCTCCGGGCTGACGCAGCAGCAGCTGGCGCGTCGGCTACCGCCGTCGCAGATGACCCTGGGCGGCATGATGAAGCACCTGGCCGTGGTGGAGTCGAGCTGGTTCGAGGAGGACTTCGCCGGCCGCGGGCTGATGCCGCCGTTCGACACCGTCGACTGGGACGCCGACCGCGACTGGGAGTGGCACACCGCTCGCGACGACGAGCCCGGTCAGCTCCTCGGGCTGTTCGACGACGCCTGCCGACGTGCCGACGCCGTCCTCGACGCAGCGCTGGTCGAGGGTGGGGTCGGGCTCGACGGGCTGTCCGCCGTGGACGCCGCGGGCGACCGTGGCCCCTTCAGCCTGAGGTGGATTCTCGTCCACATGATCGAGGAGTACGCGCGGCACAACGGACATGCCGACCTGATCAGGGAGTCCATCGACGGCCACACCGGTCAGTGAGCAGCGCCGCCGGTCGTGACCGTCACCTCGGCGGGCAACCCCAGGAAGGCTCCGTAGTCGGCGGCCGCACGCGAGACGTCGCGGCTGTGGGCGGGGGTGAGGTCGTGGAACGGGGCGAGGGTGATCTGGACCCTCGTGGCCGTGATCCGGCGGGTCCAGGTGCCGACGACGTGGCCGCCGGCGACGATGGTCGACAGGAATACGCCGTTGCCTCCGGGCACGATTCGACGCTCCTGGTCGGCGGTGAGCATCGCTGAGCGGTCCTTGTACCCCAACAGGTACTCGTCGAACCCGGGGAGCAGCTGGAGGGCGCGTCGGGGTGCCGGTGGTGGGGCGTCGACGTGAACCAGGTAGCGGACGCCGTCGATGCGCTCGCTCACGATCCGTGCCCCGGCCAGGCCGATGGCCTCACGGACGAAACCCAGTGGCTTGGCGATCCACCCGGCGAAGTCCTTCTCCGTGACCGGGCCGTGGCTGAGCACGTAGCGCTCGGCCAGCGTGGCCATGGCCTCCTCGCGCCCGGGATCGAGCGACCACGGCACCCACTCGTCGAGCAGGACGAACGTCGGTTGCGTGTCGTCGGGCGGCCCCTGGCAGAGCAGGCCGTCTCGGCAGAAGCTGCTGAGGATGTGCACGCCCCGCTGGCCGTCCGGGGGGATGCCGTGCGCCCGAAGCAGGTCCATGGCGGCCGGCCGGCTCAGTCGCCGACCCCCTGTCAGCGCCTCGGTGACGACGTCGCGGGCCGCGCCCAGGACGGCGTCCGTGATGTCGAGCCCGGCCCATCGGGCCCGCAGACCCGCGTTCGTCGGGTCGTTGAGCAGCCGGCACATCCACCTGACGTCCTCGGTCGCGAGCAGGTGCAGGGTGCCCCGCATCGGCCAGGTCCGGGTGATCAGGCGCGCGTCGACGGCTGCCTTCACGTCAGCGAGCGACGCGCCGGTGCGCACCCCGATCGACCAGTACCCGCTGGCGAGGTCCTGAGCCTGCATGGCCAGCGACGACCGCACCGTGTCGGCGATCGCCGCCGCACCCCGGTGGTCCGTCGGGTGGATCCTCATCGCGGCCAGGCGGCGGCCGGCGACCTCACGCCGACCACCGGCGCTCAGGGCGATGGCCTGGATGTCGGTCACGAACCGATCCTAGGAATGGGACACCGACGTCGCCGGGGTGTGCGCCGGGGGACAGGGGATCTCGACGACGGCGGCCCAGGCGTTCGTCGACGCGACCAAGTGAGTGAGTGCGACGGACCGGGGCTCGGCACCCCAGCTCGGCATCACTCAGGCTCCCGCCGAGGCGGGCAGGCTCACGGTGACGGTGGTGCCTCGACCGACGCCGGGGCTGGCGGCGGCCAGCGTCCCGCCGTGGGTGGTGACGATGGCCCGCGCGATCGTCAGACCCAGCCCGCTGCCGTGGTCGTCGCCGGTGGCCCGCGACGGGTCACCGCGGTGGAAGCGGTCGAAGACGGCTTCGAGCTGGTCGGTGGCGATGCCGTCC
>JBBQGB010000126.1:0-3413 GCA_038322575.1 Actinomycetales bacterium | reverse complement strand
GCTTCGCGCTGCCCAGGGGGTGCGCCACGTGCCGGACCTGCACAGCGGGGTGGGGGTGCTCGTCCTGGCGGGATCGAGCGGTCGGGTCGACGGCGACCGTGCGCGCCTGTTCGCCGAGCACGGCGCACTGGCAGAGTCGGTGCGCTGGTTCGGCGGCCCGGGACAGTCCCCGGGCCCGTGGGAAATCCCCCTCGAGCTGTTCGCAGCCCGCGTCGACGACCTGGCACGAGAGTGCGACCGCGTCATCGTGGTCGGGACGTCGTTCGGGGCCGAGGCCGCACTCCTCGTCGGCGCAGGCAGTGCCTCGGTGTCGACCGTGGTCGCGTTCGCCCCGTCGGACGTCGTGTGGGCGGGCGTGACAGCGGACGGCCGGATGACGAGTCACTGGACCGCTGCCGGCAGGCCCGTCCCGTTCGTGCCGTTCGCCGAGGACTGGGAACCCGACCAGGATCCGCCGAGCTACCTCGGCCTGTATCGCCGGAGCCGTGATGAGCAGCCGGTAGCCGCCGCCGCCGCGGCGATCGCCGTCGAGCGCATCGGCGACCTGATCCTCGTCGCGGGTGGGGACGACCAGGTGTGGCCCAGCACCGAGCAGGCAGACCGCATCCGGGCCCGTCGCGACGGGCACGGCCTCAGCACGATGGTGCTGACCGACGGCGAGGCCGGCCATCGCACCGTCCTGCCGGGTGAGCCGGTCGTCCGTGGCGGCGCGCGGATGGTCAGGGGTGGCACCGGGGCCGCCGACCGACGACTCGGCGAGCTGGCGTGGTCGCACATCCGTCAGCGGTTGTGACCGCCAGGCCGGCCCGAGACTGAGGGACGGCCGGTCCGAGAGGGGCCGCGTCGGCGTTCTGGAGCCCCGCGAGCAGCGACTGCCACGAATAGCCCGGCAGGGTGGTCCAGCGGTGAGGCGAGCGGTCAAGGCACCTGTCCGACGTCGATCCAGTTGCCGTCGGGGTCGGCCATCACGAAGGTCCGCATGCCGTACTCCGCATCGCGGATGCCCTTGATGACGCGTACCCCGCGACCCTGGACATGGGCGTGAAACGCGTCGGCGTCGTCCACGATCAGATGGAGCACGTTTCGCGTCGTCGGCCGGTGCGTCCGCTGCAGGTCCAGGTGGATCTCAGCTCGGTCGCGCTCGACGATGACGAAACCGACGGGGTCGCCGTTGCGAAAGGTCTCGGTCATGCCCAGAACGCCCACGTAGAAGCCCAGAGCGACGTCGACGTCGCGCACCGGCACCGTTGGGGCGGCGCGGCCGAGACGGTAGGGGTGAGGACCGGTCATCGCAGTTCTCCTCGTGAGCAACCCGACGGGGAAGCCGCGGACGGTGCCGACGACGGACGACGTACCGGAGACGGTGCTCACAGCCATCATGATCGGCGTGCAGCAGGCGAGCAAGCGTGGACCACACGAGCGTGGGCAATGGACCACACGAGCGTGGGCACCTGGTCGCCCGCCGGGCCGTGCAGCTCGAACAACGAGGTGCGGCGCCGTCCCGGCAGCGTCGGTACCCAACCCGTCAGTGCCCTGCACTGAGGTCACCCCCGGCACCGACGACGGCGGCTCTCGGCGGATGCTGTCCGATCGACGGTGTTGCCGCCGCCACCGTGCAGCTTCGACACAGCGGTTCCCGAGACCTGGCCGATGAACATCCTGATGGACACCAGGAAGGGCTCGAGCACGGCCGGCTCCTTCCCGACGCTGGTCACGAAGGTGCCTGACGACTACGTGAAGATCACCACGATGCCGACGGCGACGCTGCTCGGCGACGCGCCGCTCACCCTCAGCGCGGACGGGACGTTCGCCGCCACCGACCCGCTCCTCGGCGACACGATCGGGTCGAGGTGGCGGTACTCGGTCACCCTGCAGCGGATCCGGTGTCCGGCCGGACGCCGGCGCGGGGGAGCGGGCGGGTCAGCGGGCCAGCGCGGGCTCGGACTCGGGGACGGCGCACGAGCGGGCTCGGGCGGCACGCACCTGGTCGGCGGTGAGCACCCCGAGGGCGAGCCACACGATCGAGAACCCGACCCAGCGGGACGCCGGAACGTGCTCGCCCAGCAGCAGGACGCCGCACAGCAGCTGCAGCACCGGTGTCGTGAACTGCAGCAACCCGATGGTGGTCAGCGGCACCCGCCGGGCCGCGGCGGCGAACATCAGCAGCGGGACCGCCGTCGCGATACCGGTCGAGGCGAGCAGCAGCCCGTGCCACGGGGGTTGGTGCGCCATCGTGCCGCGACCGGTGACCTCGAGCCAGACCAGCGCCGCCGCGGCGAACGGGAACAGCAGCGCCGTCTCGGCGGTCAGGCTGCCGAGTGCCCCGAGGTCGACGCCGATGCGCTTCTTCATCAGGCCGTACGTCGCGAACGACCCCGCGAGCACCAGGGCGATCACCGGGACGTGGCCGTAGTCGACGGTCAGCACGACGACGGCCACCGCGCCGAGGCCGACCGCGACCCACTGCAGCCGCCGCAGCCGCTCACGCAGCAGCACGACGCCCAGCAGCACCGTGACCAGCGGGTTGATGAAGTACCCGAGGGAGGCCTCGACGACCTGCCCGCTGTTGACGCCGTAGATGTACACGCCCCAGTTCACGGCGATGAACATCGCGGCGAAACCCAGCCGCGCGAGGCGCCTCGGCGCGGCGAGCAGCGGACGGATCCAGCTCGTGTCACGCAGCACCGCGACCAGCACCAGGCAGACCAGCAGCGACCACACCACGCGGTGCACGAGGATCTCGATCGACCCCGCGGGCAGCAGCGCGTGGAAGTACAGCGGGAACACGCCCCACAGCAGGTACGCCAGCCCACCGAAGACGGTGCCGCGTCGCACCTCGCGCTCGCCAGTGAGATCGGCCGGGTCCAGGCCCCCGCTCACTCCCCGACGGTCCAGGTGTCGCGGCCCGCGAGCATCGTCGCGATCGCGTCGTCCGTCGGGCCACCGGCGGCGGCCACGGCGGTGTCGACCTGCTCGCGCACCAGGTCGTCGTACGTCGGGCGCTGCACGTCGCGGAACACGCCGAGCGGCACGTGCGTCATGTCGGGCCCGTCGAGCCGCGAGAGCGCGAACTGCTGCGACGGGTCGGGCGCCCCGGCGTCGTGCCGGACGACGAGGGCCGGGTCGACGCCGGCCGCGGGCACGACGTCCAGCCCACCGTCCGCACTGCGCACGACCACGCGCCGGTCGGGCCCGGCGCCGATCGTGACGGGCTCGCCGTCGACCAGGTGCAGCAGGCGGCCCTGACTCTGGTCGCGGTCCTTCAGGACGTCGAACGCGCCGTCGTTGAAGATCGGGCAGTTCTGGTAGATCTCGACCAGGGCGGTGCCGCGGTGGGCAGCGGCCGCGCGCAGCACCGACGTCAGGTGGGCGCGGTCGGAGTCCAGGGTGCGGGCCACGAACGTGGCCTCGGC
>JBBQGB010000125.1:0-3503 GCA_038322575.1 Actinomycetales bacterium | reverse complement strand
CCGGTGTCGACGCGGGCGCGCAGCACCTGCAGCACCGCCTCGCCGGTGTCGCTGTCGAGCGCCCCGGTCGGCTCGTCGGCCAGCACCAGGCGCCGGTCACCGACCAGGGCGCGGGCGATCGCCACCCGCTGCTGCTGGCCGCCGGACAGCTGGTCGGGGAACCGGTCGGCCAGCCCGTCGACGTCCACCTGGGTCATCGACGCCAGCGCGGCCGTGCGGGCGGCGGCCGACCTGACGCCGTCCAGCTCGAGCGGCAGCATGACGTTCTCGACCGCGGTCAGCGCCGGGATCAGGTTGAGGTCCTGGAAGACGTAGCCCAGCGAGCGCCGGCGCAGCCGGGCGACGTCGGCGGCCGACATCCGCGACAGGGCCTGCCCCTGCACGTACACCTCGCCGGACGTCGGTGAGTCGAGGCCACCGGCCAGGGTCAGCAGGGTGGACTTGCCCGAGCCTGAGGGGCCCATGACCGCCACCAGCTCACCGGGCCGGACGACGAGGCTGACCTCGCGCAGCGCGTGCACCGCGGTCGGGCCGTGGCCGTGCACCCGGCTGACCGCCCGCAGCTCGAGCACCGCGCCGGTCAGCGGCCGGCGCTGGGTGGGCTGGTCGAGCGTGGCGGTCACCGGGTCACCCGCTCGGCGGGTGCGTCCAGGGGCGTCGTCGCGACGGGCGCGGCGGTGCGGGCCCGGCGCAGCAGCCGGGACTCGACGTGGTCGAGCCAGCGCACCTCGGCCTCGGCGGTGAAGACCAGGTGCTCGAGCACCAGGAGCCACGCCAGGTCGTCCTCGGCGGTGGCCCGCTGCTTGAGGCGGGTGAGGTCCTGCAGACCGCGCAGGCTCTGGGTGCGCTGGGCCTGCACGACGGCCGGCACGTCGACGTCCTGCACGGTGACGGCCAGGGCCAGCTTGATCGCCAGCTCGTCGCGCGGGTGGTCGCTGCGGTCGACCGGTGTCATCCACCACCTGCCGACCGCCTCGCGACCCGCGGCGGTGAGGCGGTAGGCGATCCGCCCCTCCTCGTCCGACCCCCCTGCGGCCTCGACGAGCCCGTCGCGGTCCAGCCGGGCCAGGGTCGTGTAGACCTGCCCGACGTTCAGCGGCCAGGTGCCACCGGTGCGTCGCTCGAACTCCACGCGCAGCTGCGCGCCGTACATCGGCTGCTGGGCGAGCAGGGCCAAGAGCCCCTGACGGATCGACACGACGTCCCCCCATACCCGGTATGTGTGCTGGCCGGGACAGGTATACGCGGTATCAGGATGACCCGTCAAGGGTCAGACGGTGAGCAGCACCTTGCCGACGTGCCGGCTGTCGGCGAGCACCTGGTGCGCCTCGCCGGCCGACGCCAGCGGCAGCCGGGCCGAGATGACCGGCCGGACCGCGCCCGCGGCCACCAGGGGCCAGACGTGCTCGCGCACCGCGGCCACGATGGTCGCCTTCTCGGCCGCCGGGCGCGAGCGCAGCGACGTCGAGATCACGGCCGCGCGCTTGCCCATCAGCGCGGCCAGGTCCAGCTCGGCGCGGGTGCCGCCCTGCAGGCCGATCACGAGCAGCCGCCCGCTCGGGGCCAGCGCCTCGACGTTGCGGCCCAGGTACTTGGCGCCCATGTTGTCGAGGATGACGTCGGCGCCGCGGCCGCCGGTCGCGGCGCGCACCACCTCGACGAAGTCCTCGTCGCGGTAGTTGACCAGGACGTCGGCCCCGAGCTCGGCGCACCGCGCGAGCTTGTCGGCCGAGCCGGCCGTGACCGCCACCCGCGCGCCGGCGTGGTGGGCGAGCTGCACCGCCATCGTGCCGACGCCGCTGGACCCGCCGTGCACCAGCAGGGTCTCGCCCGGCTGCAGCGCGGCGGTCATGAAGACGTTGCTCCACACCGTGCAGGTCACCTCGGGCAGCGCCGCCGCGTCGACGAGCGACACGCCGTCCGGCACGGGCAGCAGCTGGCCGGCGGGCACGGCCACCAGCTCGGCGTACCCGCCGCCCGACAGCAGCGCGCACACCTCCTGGCCGACGGCCCACCCGCTGACGCCCTCACCCAGGGCCGCGACGGTGCCGCTGCACTCCAGCCCCGGGTACGGCGAGGCACCCGGCGGCGGGTCGTAGTGCCCCTGGCGCTGCATCAGGTCGGCGCGGTTGACGGCCGTGGCCGCCACCCGCACCAGCACCTCGCCGGGCCCGGCCTCGACGTCCGGGACCTCAGTCAGGTGCAGCACCTCGGGGCCGCCGGGCGTGGTGATCGTGATCGCCTTCATGCCGCCCGAGACTAGGTGCTGCGGGTGGCCCGTCGGCGACGTCGCGGGCCTGCGCGAGGTCGGCAGCGGTGTCGACGTCCAGGCTGGCCCGCGCCGTCAGCGACACCCGGACGACGGTGAGCGTCGTGAGCAGCGACCGCACCGACCGCCCGGCGGGGTCGGACCCGATCGCCCGGCGCAGCGGACCCACCCGGTAGCAACCGGTGAGCGGCTGGTCGGCCCCGGACGGGTCGACGCCGATCGCCGTGTCCGCACCCCCCAGCGCCGTGAGCAGCAGCGGCAGCGCGGGCCCGACGAACGGCTGGTCGCCGGCCAGGACGGCGACCACGTCGCCGTCGTCCAGACCGACCAGTCCGGCGGCCAGCCCGGCGACCGGGCCCCCGCCGGGCGGGTCCTCGCGCACCCAGGTCACCGGCTGGGTCGTCGTCCGGCGCGGGCCGACCGCCGTCACGGGCACCAGCGGCAGCGCCTCGCGGACGCCGGCGAGCAGGGCGTCCAGCACCGTGACGCCGTGGCCGAGGTCGGCGGCGAGCTTGTCGTGACCCAGGCGCCGCGCCCCGCCACCGGCGAGGACGAGCACCCGGGTCGGGCGCGGGGGTGCGGTCACGGGCTCGAGTATCACCGTCCGCACGCCGACACGCCGTCGCTGGGCCGAACGGGTGAATGGCGCCCCGTGCGCGATCAATGTCCGCGACCGGCCCGCCGAAGGGTGAGGAGACCGGCGACCAAGGGATGCCACCATGCTGCACAACCAGGGGATCAGGACCAAGCTGCTCGCGGTCCTGGCACTGCCCATTCTCGTGCTCGTCGCCGTGGCGAGCGTGATCTCGCTGCAGGCCTTCGGCCAGGCCGGACGCGCCCGTCAGGTCGAGAGCCTGGCGCAGGGCGCCGGGGCGCTGGGCACGCTGGTGTCCAGCCTGCAGGCCGAGCGCACGGTGTCGGTCGCCGCGCTGCAGATGAAGCCGGTCGCCGCCGAGCTGAAGAAGGCCCGCTCGTCCACCGACGCCGCCCTGGCCGCCAGCGAACATCTGCTCGGGTCGGTCGACATCGCGGCCCTGTCGCCGCAGGCCACCGCCGCGGTCGCCCAGGCCGCCCGTGGTCACGCCGAGCTCAAGGCGCTGCGGGCCGAGGTCACCCAGGGCTTCGTCGAGGTGCCCCAGGTCGCCGACCGCTACGCCGCCATCATCGGCTACCACATCGTGCTGCCCTATCGCATCGGTGACGGCCTCGCCGACCGCGCGATCGGCGCCCAGCT
>JBBQGB010000124.1:0-3512 GCA_038322575.1 Actinomycetales bacterium | reverse complement strand
CTCGGCCAGGGCGTGCAGGAACCGGTCGAGCACCCCGCCGGACGGGGTCTGCACGGGGTCGACCCGCAGCCCGATCAGCCGCGACTCCCCGGTGCGCAGCGACTGGGCGTTGCGGTTGGGTCGGTAGCCCAGCTCGTCGATGGCGCGCTGCACCCGCACGAGCGTGTCCGGGCTCAGGACCTGGGGGCGGTGCAGCGCGTTCGAGACGGTCTGCCGTGAGACGCGGGCCTCGCGGGCGACGCTCTCGAGCGTGGGGCGGCCGTCGGTCGTCTGGGCCACCACGCCACCTCCGTCCCGAGACCGGGCTCGAGGCCGGTCCGCTGCCGGGTCGACCCGGTGCGCGCTCGGCGATGAGCGATTGGAACCTTCCAACTACCCCGGTAATGTCCATCGAACGACGTCGGATGTCAACACATGCGGCGAAACGGACCGAGGGAGCCCGATGAGCTGCGACCCGCGCGACCAGCCGTTCCTGCACGACCTGGTGACCACGCTGCGAGCACCGATGGTGGCCCTGGCAGCAGCCGACGGCCAGGTGCGCGAAGTCGGGGTCCAAGGCTTCTACGCGTTCGACCGCAGGGTGCTGAGCGCTCTGGTGGTGAGCGTCGACGGTCGCGAGCCGCCGTGCCTCGCCACGGAGCTCGTCGGTGCGTCGACCGCACGCAGCACCTACGTCCCCCGGGGGGTGGGTGACCTGACCGCCGACCCGACCGTGCTGCTGGTGCGTACGCGGACGGTAACCGCCGACCGCGTCACCGAGAGCCTGCGGGTCAGCTCACGGGCCAGGAGCACGGTCACGCTCTCGCTCGGCGTCCACCTGGCGTCCGACCTGGCCGAGCTGGACGCCGTCAAGCAGGGCCAGCGGGCGCAGCCCGTCGCGCCGGTCGCCGACGAGACCGGGGTGCACTGGGCGGCCGAGCACCTGCGCACCCACGTCGAGACCCAGCCGTCGCCGACGTCCGTCGACACCGATGCCCGTGGCGCCGACCTGCGCTGGCAGCTCGACCTGGAGCCCGGTGCGGACGTCGAGGTCGTCCTCACCGCCCGACTGCAGGACGACGGCACGCCACTGCCCTTCACCGCCCACCACGCCACCCCGTGGGCGGCGGTGACCGTGCGGGCCGACGACAGCCGGGTCGCCCCTCTGGCCGCGCGCGGGCTGGACGACCTCGGCGCCCTGCTGCTGAGCGACGGCGGCGACGTGTTCGCGGCCGCCGGTAGCCCGTGGTTCTTCACCCTGTTCGGCCGGGACTCGCTCTGGACGGCGCGGCTCCTGCTGCCGTTCGGCACCGACCTGGCGATGGGCACCCTCCACGCCCTGGCCCGCCGCCAGGGTCGCACCGACGTGGCGGACACGGAGGAGCAGCCCGGCAAGATCCTGCATGAGGTGCGCCGCGACGGCCTGGACGTGGGCGACCTGTCACTGCCGCCGGTCTACTACGGCACCGTCGACGCGACGCCCCTGTGGGTGACCCTGCTCGTCGAGGCGTGGCGCTGGGGGGCCGACCGGGCGGCGGTCGCCGCGCTGCTGCCTGCCGCCGAGGCGGCCCTGGACTGGCAGCGTCAGCAGGTGGCGGCGGACCCGACGGGGTTCATCCGCTACGTGGACCACAGCGGCCACGGCCTGGCCAACCAGGGCTGGAAGGACTCGGGCGACTCCGTGCAGTGGGCCGACGGTCATCTGGCCGACGCGCCGATCGCCCTGTCCGAGGTGCAGGCGTACGCGTACGAGGCGGCCGTCGGTGCCGCCGACCTGCTGGACGCCTTCGGCCGACCCGGCTCGGACTCGTTGCGGCAGTGGGCCCATGACCTCAAGCAGCGGTTCCGGTCCCAGTTCTGGGTCGCGGACGACCGCGGCCGGTACCCGGCGATCGCCCTGGACCGCGACGGTCGCGCCGTGGACGGCGTCGCCTCCAACATGGGCCACCTGCTCGGCACCGGGCTGCTCGACCCCGACGAGGCCGCGACCGTCGCGGCCCGGCTGGCCGGTCCTGACCTCGACAGCGGGTACGGGCTGCGGACGCTGTCGTCGCGCTCGCCCCGGTTCAGCCCGACGAGCTACCACGGCGGGGCGGTCTGGCCGCACGACACCGCGATCACCGCCCGGGGCCTGCTGCTGGAGGGTCACGACGACGTCGCCGCGTCACTGCTCACCGGCCTGCTCGCCGGTGCCGGTGGCTTCGCCGACCGGCTGCCCGAGCTGTACGCCGGCGTGCAGGCGGACGCATCCGCTCCGCTGCCGTACCCCGCGTCCTGCCGGCCGCAGGCGTGGTCGGCGGCCGCCGGCACCGCCGTGGCCACCCTCGCGCTCGGGCTGCGCCCCGACGTCCCGGCCGGCACGCTGACGCTGCGCCCCCCGACCGTGCACCCGTGGGGAGAGCTGATGGTGGACGGGCTTCGCCTGGGCGGGCACCCGCTGTCGGTGACGGTCGACCGGGACGGGTCGGCGACCGCCACCACCTCGCACCCGGGCGTCCTGGTGCGCACCGGTCCGGCTCAGGTCGTCGCGTCGTGAGGACGCCGGGGCCCTAGTCTGGCCGCCATGGCCGAGGCACCGTCGCCGTTGTTTGCGCTCGTCGTGGACGACGAGGCGCCTGCACTGTCAGAGCTCGCGTTCCTGCTCGGCCACGACGACCGCATCGGTCGGGTGATCACCGCGCAGGGCGGGGCGCAGGCCCTGCGGCTGCTGGAGTCGGAGGACCTCGACGTCGTCTTCTGCGACATCAAGATGCCCGGGCTGGACGGGCTCGACCTGGCCCGGGTGCTGGCCCGGTTCACCCATCGTCCGCAGGTCGTGTTCGTGACCGCGTACGACGAGCACGCCGTCGACGCGTTCGACCTGCAGGCCACCGACTACGTCAAGAAGCCGGTGCGGGCCGAGCGCCTGGCCGAGGCCGTCCGCCGGGTCGTCGAGGGGGCCGCCAGCTCGGGCGAGCCACCCGCCGCGGCTGCCGACGAGACCATCGCCGTCGAGCTCGCGGGGGTGACCCGGTTCGTCCAGCGCTCGCAGGTGCGCTACGTCGAGGCCCAGGGCGACTACGCCCGCCTGCACACGGCCGACGGCAGCCACCTGCTGCGCGTTCCTCTGACGACACTCGAAGAGCGTTGGGGCACAGCGGGTTTCGTCCGCATCCACCGCAGCACCTTGGTGCAGCTGGCGCACGTCGACGAGGTGCGCACCGAACCCGGGCGGTGCTCGGTGCGCCTCGGTGCGGTCGAGCTCGCCGTCAGCCGTCGCCACACCCGCGAGCTGCGCGACCGGCTGATCCGCGCCGCGGCGCCCCAGGGCGCCTGATGGTCGACCGGGTGCGCGTCACCAGCCCGCGGATGGGCGCCGCGCGGCGGGCCGCCAGCCGCCCCGCCGTCGACGAGATCGACGCGCAGACCGGGCTGGGTGAGGTCTACATGCGGTCGCTGCTGCGCAGCCAGCTGCGGCTGGCGCTCAGCGTCCTCGCGGCGACGGCGGTCCTGCTCGGCGGGTTGCCGCTGCTGTTCGCGCTGGTGCCCTCCGT
>JBBQGB010000123.1:0-3572 GCA_038322575.1 Actinomycetales bacterium | reverse complement strand
GCGCGGGATCGGGGTGGCGCTCATCGCGAGCACGTCCACCGCCGTCCGCATCGCCTTGAGCTGCTCCTTGTGCTCGACGCCGAACCGCTGCTCCTCGTCGACGACGATCAGCCCGAGGTCCTTGAAGTGCACCTCGGCGGTCAGCAGGCGGTGGGTGCCGATGACGACGTCGACGCTGCCGTCTCTGATTCCCGCGTTGACGGCCTTCGCCTCCTTGTCCGACTGGAACCGGGAGAGTCCCTTGACGTTGACCGGGAAGTTCGCGAACCGCTCGGCGAAGGTCTGCAGGTGCTGCTGCACGAGCAGCGTCGTCGGCACCAGGATCGCGACCTGCTTGCCGTCCTGCACCGCCTTGAACGCCGCGCGCACGGCGATCTCGGTCTTGCCGTAGCCGACGTCGCCGCAGATGAGGCGGTCCATGGGCACCGAGCGCTCCATGTCGGCCTTGACCTCGTCGATGCTCGCCAGCTGGTCGGGCGTCTCGACGTAGGCGAAGGCGTCCTCGAGCTCGCGCTGCCACGGGGTGTCGGCGCTGAACGCGAAACCGGGCGAGGCCATCCGCGCCGAGTACAGGCGGATCAGCTCGCCGGCGATCTGCTTGACGGCCTTGCGCGCGCGGCCCTTGGTCTTGGCCCAGTCCGAGCCGCCGAGCTTGTTCAGCGTCGGGGCCTCGCCGCCGACGTACCGCGTCACCTGGTCGAGCGAGTCGCTCGGGACGAACAGCCGGTCGGCGGGCTGACCGCGCTTGCTGGACGCGTACTCGAGGACGAGGTACTCGCGGGTGGCGCCGGCGACGGTGCGCTGGGTCATCTCGACGAACCGCGCGACGCCGTGCTGCTCGTGCACGACGAAGTCACCGGGGCGCAGCTGCAGGGGGTCGA
The DNA here is from genome assembly GCA_038322575.1 of Actinomycetales bacterium. Lineage (GTDB taxonomy): Bacteria > Actinomycetota > Actinomycetes > Actinomycetales > Angustibacteraceae > JACMOY01. Next base: position 2,691 of record JBBQGB010000123.1, on the reverse strand, counting down.
CGACGTTGCGCCGCCGGGACGGCATGCGGCGCATGTCCTTGGTGCTCTGGCCGGCCGTGCCGGTCAGGTCGGTCTCGGTCAGGACGGCGAGCCGGACGCCGGGTGCGAGGTAGCCGCGGCCCAGGCCACCGGTGCCGACGTGGACCACGCCGGGGTCGGGCGCGAGCGAGAGGTCCTCGACCAGGCGGCCGGCGATGTCGTGCTCGCCGAGCACCTCGACGACCCGCTGGGCCAGGCCGTGGCCCTCGGTGACGACGACCACGCGCCACCCGTCGGCGATCCAGCCGCCGATGTCGGCGACCGCGGCGTCGGTGTCGCCGCGGTAGGCGTCCACCTCGCGGGCGTCCCAGCGCAGCACGGTCGCGTCGTCGTCGTCGGTCAGCTCGTCGTCGGCGCTGAACGGCCCGACGGTGAACCAGGGGACGCCGGTCCTGGCCGCGTGGTCGCGCACGTCGGCGAGCGACCAGTACGACGCGGTGCCCAGCACCGACTCGAGGTCGATGGGGGTCACGTTGCCGCTGGCGGCGTTGGCCCAGCTGGCCTCGAGGAACTCCTGGCTGGTCGCGACCAGGTCGTGCGCGCGGGTGCGGACGCGCTCGGGGTTGCAGACCAGGACGTGGGTGCCCTCGGGCAGCACGTCGAGCAGCGGCTGCATGCCGTCGACCAGGGCGGGGGCCAGCGACTCCATGCCCTCGACGGCGATGCCCTCGGCGACCTTGAGCAGCAGGTCGGCCACGCCGGGCAGCTGGTCGGCCAGCGCGCGGGCGCGGTCGCGGACCTCCTGGGTGAGCAGCACCTCGCGGCACGGCGGCGCCCACAGCCCCTGCGTGGCGACCTCGAGGCTGCGCTGGTCGGCGACCTTGAACCAGCGCACCTCCTCGACGGTGTCGCCCCAGAACTCCACCCGCACCGGGTGCTCCTCGGTGGGCGGGACGACGTCCAGGATCCCGCCGCGGACCGCGAACTCGCCGCGCCGCTCGACCCGGTCGGTGCGGGGGTACGCCGCGCCCACCAGCGCCTCGACCACGGCGTCCAGCGCCATCTCGTCGCCGGGGCGCAGCCGCACCGGGGTCAGCTCGCCGAGCCCGACGACCAGCGGCTGCAGCACCGCCCGGATCGGCGCGACGACGACGCTGATCCGGCCGGCACCGGCGCCCTCGTCCGCGCGGTCGGGGTGCGCCAGCCGGCGCAGGACGGCGAGGCGGCGTCCGACGGTGTCGCTGCGGGGGCTCAGGCGCTCGTGCGGCAGCGTCTCCCACGCCGGGAACTCCACGACCGACTCGCCCGGCAGGAAGCAGCGCAGGGCGGTCGCGAGGTCCTCGGCCTCGCGGCCGGTCGCGGTCACCGCGAGCACCGGGCGCCCCGCGCCCCGCGGTCCCTCGGCCGCCAGCGCCGCGACCACCGTCGACCACGAGCCCGAGGGTGCGGTCAGGTCGAGCCGGGTCGTGGTGCCGTCGCCGGCGGCTGCGCGCAGCTGCTCGATCGCGCGGTCGCCCAGGGCGACGTCGAGGACTCCGGTGAGGGTCATGGCTCCTGCGTGGGGTGGGCAGCACGAACGCCCCGAGCCAAGGGCTGGCCGGGGTCGTCCTCCAGGGTACGTCGGGTCTGCACCGTCGGCGCTCGCGCGACCGATGCCCCGTTGTGGCCACTCGTCTATACCCAGAACGACACCCGAACCCCTAGCGTGACCTCGAACCGCACGTGGGAAGCGGCCGCGCCGCGGTCGTCCTGTCTGCGATCACAGGGGGAGCCAGACCATGACGCGCACGGGAGGGGTCGGCGGGCGAGCCCTGCTTGCGTGCTCGGTTCTCGGCGCTGCTCTGGTTCTTCAGGGCGCACCCCACAACGCGAGCTGGTCTGCCGCCGTCACCGCTCAGACCTCGAATCAACCCCGGCCGACGCTGATCGTCGCCGACGCGATGAACCGGTCGTCAGGTCGCGGGTGGGGTGACAGCGGGATGGCGGGCCCGTGGAACAGCTGGGCTGGATCCGGCGCCCTGGTCGGGGTCGATGGAGAGCACGGGACGATGCTGCTCCGGCCGCGATCATCAGCTGTCCTCACCCTCCCCCGGGCCGCTGCGTCGTCCACTCAGACCCTGGTGCGTCTAGCAGTACCCCACCTACCTCGCCAGGGTGCCGTGCAGGTCGCGGTGACCACCCGAGTCACCGGCAGGGCACGGTACGAGCAGCGGCTGACGGTGAACGCACGAGGACGGACCGAGCTGGTCACGCTGCGGTTCAGGCCAGGCGGGCAGCCGACGGTCGTGGGCCGGGTCAGCAACCCCCACCTGATCGTCCACGGTGGGCAGTGGATCAACCTCCGGACGCGCACCGTCGGGACAGGACGAGTACTCCTGCTCTCGCGCGCCTGGGCAGTCGGTGCGCGAGAGCCGTCGTGGGGGCTCGCCGTGCGGGACTCCTCACGCAGCCGGCTCGCGGCGAGGGGGTCGGCGGGCCTGGCCGCCTACGCGAGCGCCACATCGCGATCCGTGCTCGTCCTCATCGACGGGATCCGGGTCCAGGACCTGACCCCGGCCGTCTCGCGATCAGCTCCTGCGGCCGGCACGGTGACGTCGCCGCCACGCCCCACCACGTCGCCACAGTCACCCGCCCCCGGAGCGGCCGCTCCCACTCCGACACCCGCACCACCGAAACCCGCACCACCGAAACCCGCACCACCGAAACCCGCAC
>JBBQGB010000122.1:0-4027 GCA_038322575.1 Actinomycetales bacterium | reverse complement strand
TCGACCAGCTCGACGCCCAGCTCCTTCGCGACCTCCTGCGCCAGCTCGGGGTAGGCGCGACCGCTGATCAGCACCATCCGCTTCTCGCCGGTGATGGTGATGCCGGTCATGGGGTGGCCTCCCGCTCGTTCGCTCGCGCTGCCGCGACGGCGCTGGGCGTGCCCGGCCGCTTGCGCTCGGTCCAGCCTTCGATGTTGCGCTGCGGGGACACGTTGATCGCCAGCGCCCCGGCCGGGACGTCCTCTCGCACAACGGTTCCGGCTCCTGAGTACGCGCCGTCGCCCACCGTCACGGGAGCCACGAACATGTTGTCCGAACCGGTGCGGCAGAAGCTGCCGATCGTCGTCCGCGACTTGTTGACGCCGTCGTAGTTGACGAAGACGGACGCCGCGCCGATGTTCGATTGCTCGCCGATGGTCGCGTCGCCGACGTACGACAGATGCGGCACCTTGGACCCCGCACCGATGTCGGCGTTCTTGGTCTCGACGAACGTGCCGATCTTGCCGCCGGCCCCGAGGCGGGTGCCCGGTCGCAGGTAGGCGAACGGCCCGACGTACGTGTCGGCACCGACCACCGCTCCGCTGCCGTGGGTGCGCTCGACCAGGGCGCGCGCGCCGACCTGCACGTCGCGCAGCGTCGTGTCCGGGCCGACGACCGCCCCGGTGGCGACCGTGGTCGCGCCGAGCAGCTGGGTGCCCGGCAGCAGCCTGGTGTCGGGCTCGAGCCGCGCCTGGACGTCGATCCACGTCGTCGCCGGGTCGACGACGGTCACGCCGTCGCGCATCCACCCCTCGACGACGCGGCGGTTGAGCTCGGCACCCATCCGGGCCAGCTGCACCCGGTCGTTGACGCCCTCGGTCTGCCACACGTCGGTGGTGACGTGCGCGGCCACCCGACCACCACCGGCGCGGGCGATGGCCAGCACGTCGGTGAGGTACATCTCGCCCTGGGCGTTGCTCGTGGTCACCTGCGCCAGCGCCCGGCCGAGGACATCGGCGTCGAAGGCGTAGATGCCGGAGTTGATCTCGGTGATCAAGCGCTGCGCCTCGTCGGCGTCACGCTGCTCGACGATCGCGGTCACCGTGCCGTCCGGCGCACGCACCACCCGGCCGTACCCGGTGGGGTCGGCGACCTCAGCGGTGAGGACGGTGACGGCGTCCCCGGCGCGCTCGTGCTCGTCGACCAGCTCGCGCAGGGTGGCGGCCCGCAGCAGCGGGACGTCGCCGTAGGTCACGACGACGGTGCCGTTCAGATCGTCGAGCGCAGCCAGACCGCACTGCACCGCTCGTCCCGTGCCCTTCACGTCGTCCTGGTCGGCGACGACGGCGTGCGGCGCCACCTGCTTGACGTGCGCGTCAACCTGGTCCCGCTGATGCCGGACGACGACGACGAGGTGGGTGGGGTCGAGCCCCTCGGCGGCGGCAAGCGCGTGCCCGAGCAGGCTGCGGCCGCCGATCTGGTGCAGCACCTTCGGGACGGCGGACTTCATCCGCGTGCCCTCGCCCGCGGCGAGGACGATGACTGCGGCCGGACGGGACGGGGTCACGCAGTGTGCTCCTGACGAACGGGGCTGGGCCGCCACGGATGCTACCGCCGCGGGGCTCCGCCCCCCCGATTCGAACGGGGACTGCACGGCTCCAAAGGCCGGCGTGCTGCCGTTACACCAGGGCGGATCGCGCGCCGGCTCTGCGACGCGACCGCCCAGTCTGCCAGGGCGGGCATGATGGCCTGGTGACGAGCGCCGAGCCGACCGAGCCCCGCGTCGGGCGCGGCGCCGGGCGCCCGCCGTCCCGACGCCCGCCCCGGGCCCGGATGACCGGCGCGCAGCGGCGCGAGCAGCTGCTGGACGTCGGTCGCAGCCTGTTCGCCGACAAGGGCTTCGAGGGCACGACCGTCGAGGAGATCGCCGCGCGCGCCGACGTCAGCAAGCCGGTGGTGTACGAGCACTTCGGCGGCAAGGAGGGGTTGTACGCGGTCGTCGTCGACCGCGAGATCCGCCAGCTGCTCGACGCCGTCACCGCGGCGCTGACCAGTGTCGGGGACCCGCGCGTCCTGCTGGAGCGGGCGGCCCTCGGGTTGCTCGACTACATCGAGTCCTCGACCGACGGGTTCCGCATCCTGGTGCGCGACTCCCCCGTCACCCAGTCGACCGGCACCTTCGCCAGCCTGATCAGCGACGTCGCCAGCCAGGTCGAGCACCTGCTCGCCGACGAGTTCGTCCGGCGGCGGCTCGACCCGCAGGCGGCGCCGATGTACGCGCAGGCCCTGGTGGGCATGGTCGCCCTCACCGGCCAGTGGTGGCTCGACACCCGCAGCCCCGACAAGGCCGAGGTGGCGGCGCACCTGGTGAACCTCGCGTGGAACGGGCTCTCCGGGCTCGAGCAGTCACCGACCCTGCGCTCGGAGCGCCGGGTCTAGACCCTCCTTCGCGATCGCCGGGCCCGGCCCCCCCTTCGCGATCGCGGGGGCACCCCGCACCGTTCTGATCGGAGTGGGGTGCCCCCGCAACGACCGGGTGTCGTCGTACCGGGACCCAGGATGGGGCGCTCCACGACGGACGTCGGGCCGGCGGCCGGGACGGGACGGCGAGCTTCACGACGTGGGACCACACCTGGCTGCGAGCCGTCAGCCGGGTGGCGACGCTCCCCGTCACTGCTCATGACCGCCTTCAGATCGGCTGCGGGTGGCGACGGCGAAGATGCGGCGGAACGGCAGCAGCGTGCCCCACGGTCGGCGGGGGTACGCCGTCCGCAGCCGGGCGGCGTACCGATCGACGAACGCCCGGCTGGCGTCCGGGTCGAGGGCGTCCAGCACCGGCCGCAGCCCGGTGCCGCGCACCCACTCCAGCACCGCGTCCTCGCCAGGCAGCACGTGCAGGTAGGTCGTCTGCCAGACGTCGACGGCGCAGCCCGCCTCAGCCAGCAGCTCGGCGTACTGCGGCGGCTCGGCGACGCTCTCGGACCCGCGCAGCACGCCGGCCAGGTGCGGTGCGAACTCGGGGGACTCGGCCACCTCGCGCATCAGCCGGTGGCTGGGGGCGTCGAAGTTCGCCGGCACCTGCAGCGCCAGCACCCCGCCGTCCGCGAGCGCGCCGACCCAGCGACGCAGCAGGTCGAGGTGCCCGGGCACCCACTGCAGCGTGGCGTTGGTGACGAGGACGTCGACCGGGGCCGCCGGCCGCCACCGCGCCACGTCCGCGTGCTCGAACCGCAGCCGGGTCGAGGCGAGCGGGGCCGCCCGCTCGAGCATCGCGGGCGAGGAGTCGACGCCCAGCACCTCGGCGCCCGGCCAGCGCTCGGCCAGCGAGGCCGTCAGCGCGCCCGTGCCGCAGCCGAGGTCGACCACCAGCCGCGGGGCCTCGACCTCGACCCGCGCCATCAGGTCGGTGAACGGACGCGCCCGCTCACCGGCGTACCGGCCGTACTGCACGGGGACCCAGCTGGGCATGGCGGCCTCCTGAAGTGTCTTGATATCAAGATTCTCGACACGACGTCAAGGGTCGCGATCCCACCTACGATGGGCGGGTGAACGCCGAGGGCACGGTCGACCACAGCGTCGACGAGGTCGACCGCATCGTGGCCGCCTGGCGCCGCGAGCGCGCCGACCTGGATGTCGCCCCGCTCGAGGTGCTCTCGCGGGTCACCCGGCTCGCCCGCCACCTCGACCGGGCCCGGGCCGCAGCGTTCACCGAGCACGGGCTCGAGGTCTGGGAGTTCGACGTGCTGGCGGCGCTGCGACGCGCGGGTGCGCCGTACGAGCTGTCACCCGGCCAGCTGGTGACGCAGACGCTGGTGACCAGCGGCACCATGACCAACCGGGTCGACCGGCTGGCCACGCGCGGCCTGGTCGAGCGGCTGCCCGACCCGCGCGACCGGCGCGGCGTCATCGTGCGCCTCACCGCGGCCGGTCGCAGCGCCGTGGACGACGCCTTCGCCGGGCTGCTCGTCCGCGAGCACGTCCTGCTCGCCGGGCTGGACGGCGCGCAGCGCACCGTCCTGTCGGACCTGCTGCAGCGCCTCGTCGCCCC
>JBBQGB010000121.1:0-4365 GCA_038322575.1 Actinomycetales bacterium | reverse complement strand
CGGCCAGCAGCAGCGGGTGGCGATCGCCCGCGCCCTGGTCGGTGACCGGCGCCTGGTGCTGGCCGACGAGCCGACCGGGGCGCTCGACAGCGACACCGGCGAGGCGGTGCTGCAGGTGCTGCGCGCCCGCGTCGACACCGGTGCCGCCGGCCTGCTCGTCACCCACGAGGCGCGGCACGCCGCGTGGGCCGACCGGGTCGTGTTCGTCCGCGACGGCGTCATCGTCGACACCACCGGCGCGCCGGGCGAGCCCGAGCAGCTGCTCCAGGGCCCCGCGTGCTGACCGGGTGGCGGCCCGCGCTGCGGATCGCCCGCCGCGACGTGCTGCGCTCGCGCGGGCGCAGCGCGCTGGTGGTCGCCATGGTCGGGCTGCCGGTGGCGCTGGTGACGACGCTCGCGACGCTGTTCGTCACCGACGACGTGTCGCCGGTCGAGTCCATCCCGTCGCGCCTCGGCGCCACCGCGGCCGAGCTCTCGAGCGGCAGCGGCGCGGTGGTGCAGGACCCGACGATGATCAGCCAGTCGTTCGTGGGCACCTCGTCGACCGCCCCGCTCACCGCCCCCCAGCTGCAGCGCCTCACCGGCAGGCGGGTCGTCGACCTGCCGAACACCCCCACCTCGATCCGCACCGCCCGCGGCTCGCTGTCGGCCGACGCGCTCGTCGTCGACCCGCTCACCCCCGCGCTGGCCGGGGCGTTCCACCTCACCGACGGGCGGATGCCCCGCGCCGACGCCGAGGTGCTGGTCACCCGCCAGCTCGCCGCCCACGACCTCGGCGTGGGGTCGGCCATAGCCCTGCAGGACGGCGCCCGGCCGGCGACCGTCGTCGGCGTCATCGCCACGCCCTACCTCGGCTCCGGCAACCTGGTCGTCGCGCGTCCGGGCCTGGGCCTGACCCTCGGTGAGAACACCGCGCACCGCTACCTGCTCGACCGAGACGAGCCGGTGCTGTGGCCGGAGGTCCGCGCGCTGAACGCCGCCGGGGTCAGCGTGTTCAGCCGCGCCGTGGTCGAGCACCCGCCGAGCGACTGGCGCTCGACCCTGCCCGCCGACGCGGGCATCGGTATGCCCACCGGCGCCGACACGGCAGCGCGCACCGTCCTCGCGCTGGTGATCTTCTCGGTCGTGCTCGAGGTCGTGCTGCTCGCGGGGCCCGCGTTCGCCGTCGGCGTGCGGCGGCAGTCGCGTCAGCTCGCCCTGGTGGCGTCGGCCGGCGGCACCCGGCGCGACGTGCGCCGCGTCGTCCTCGCCCAGTCCCTCGTGCTCGGTGCGGGGTCGGCCGTCCTCGGCGCCGCCCTCGGGATCGGGGTCGCGGCCGTTGCGGCGCAGCTGATCCCGCGCATGACCACCTCCGACCTGGGCCCGTGGCAGGTCGACTGGCGGTACGTCGTCGCCGCCGGTGCGCTGGGGGCGCTGGCGTCGGTGGGGGCCGCGCTGTTCCCCGCGATCTCGGCCGCGCGCGCCGACGTCGTCGCCGTCCTGTCGGGACGTCGAGGTCAGGTGCTGGCACGACGCGGCTGGCCGGTGGTGGGCGCCGCCCTCGTCGCGGGAGGCACCGCGCTCGTGCTGACCCTGGGCGTGCGGCCCGGCGGGGAGTTCATGGTCGCGTTCGGCACCCTCGCGATGGTGCTGGGGGCCATCGCGCTGATGCCGCTGCTGATCGGGCTGGTCGGGCGGCTGGGCGGCCACCTGCCGCTGCCGCTGCGGCTCGCCACCCGCGACAGCGCCCGTCAGATGGCGCGCACCACGCCGGCGGTCGCCGCGGTGATGGCCGCCGTCGCCGGCGTCACCACCCTGGCGATCGGCGCGAGCAGCGACTTCGAGCAGCGTCGCCTCGACTACCAGCCCACCCAGCGGCCCGGCGTCACCACCCTGGCGCAGTACGACACCTCGCCCGACACCGCGCGCACCTGGCAGGCGGTCGACCGGGCGGCCGCGACGGCGGTACCCGGCCGCACGCTGCTCCCCTACGGAGCCCCCGGGTCACCGACGACCACCCCGCAGCTGTACGTCGCCAAGCCCGGGTGCCCGGCGCTGCCCCCACCGGCGGACAGCAGCACCCCGGAGCAGATGAACTGCCTGCAGTGGATGGTCACCGACGACGCCACGAGCTACAACCGCAGCGAGGGTCTGGTCGCCGAGCCGGACGCGCTGCGCGCCCTCGGCATCGACCTGGACGCCGAGCAACGCGCCGTCCTCGCCGCCGGCGGGGTGCTGCTGCCACTCGCCGAGCTGGTGCACGACGGCCACGCCACCCTCACGACGTACACCTCCACCGACGACGGCCGGCCGGCCGGCGTCCGCAGCCGGGTGGTGCGCGCCGGCTACCTCGCGCCGTTCGGCCATGCGGCCAACGTCGACCCGGTCGTCATGACCCCCGCTGGCGCCACCGCCCTCGGGCTGGCGACCCACCGCACCGGCGGCGTGCTGACGGCCGGCCCGCCGATCAGCACCGCGACCCAGGACCGGCTCGAGGAGTCGGTGCGCGGCGTCAGCAACACCGCGAACGTCTACACCGAGCGCGGCTTCGTCGAGACCTTCACCCTGCCGCTGGTGGGGCTCGCCGTCGTCGCGGTCCTCGTCGTCCTGGTCGGCACGCTGACCGCCACCGGGCTGGCGCTCGCCGACTCGCGCCCCGACCTCGCGACCCTCGCGGCCGTAGGAGCCCGGCCGCGTACCCGGCGCACCATGGCCGCGGCGCAGGCGCTGGTGATCGGGCTGCTGGGCGCCGCGACCGGTGTGGCGCTCGGCCTGGTACCCGGCATCGCCGCCGCGTACCCGCTGACGTCGGGCGTCCCGAGCGACGTCGGCGCGCCGGTCCGCACCGGCGCCGTGATCGCGGTGCCGTGGACGATGCTGGTGATCGTGGCCCTCGCCGTCCCGCTGGTCGCCGCCGCCGCGGCCGGGATCGGCGTCCGGTCGCGGCTGCCGCTGACCCGGCGGCTGGGCCAGTGAGCACCGACGAGATCGTCACCAGCCCGATACCGGTCGACGACGCAGCGCGCGCGGATCACCGCATTCGGCTGGCCTGGCGGACGTGCCTCATCACGGCCGTCGTCCTCGCGGCCGGCCCGGCGTGGCAGGCGTGGCGCGCCGACGTACCGGCCAGGCTCACCCCGCGGCCCGCCCCCGCGGCACCCGTCGCCCTCGAACCGGGCGACCCGGCGCCGGTCGCGCCCGAGGGCGTCGGCGACGTCACCCACCTGGCCGCCCCGATGCGGCGGGCGGTCGACCGGGCCACCGCTGCAGCAGCCGCGGACGGGATCGGGCTGCGGGTCACCAGCGGGTGGCGCAGCCGGGCCAGGCAGCAGCGGCTGTTCGAGGCCGCCGTCGCCAAGTACGGCAGCGCAGCGAAGGCCCGGCGCTGGGTGCTCCCGCCGGGCGAGTCAGAGCACGTGCGCGGCGGTGCGGTGGACGTCGGCCCGCCGGCGGCAGCGGCGTGGCTGGAGCAGCACGGCGTGCGCTACGGCCTGTGCCGTCGCTACGCCAACGAGCCGTGGCACTTCGAGCTGCTCGCCCCGGCGAAGGGGCAGCCGTGCCCGGCTCTGCAACCGCACGCCTGAGCCCGCAGCGCACTGTGCTGCAACGTCGACGCCGGATCGACGCCCGCGCGCGGGCCGAGCTGGTGGCGCTGCGCCGGGCGGCCGCAGCGGCCCGCCGGCCGGGCTGATGGAATGGGGCCATGCGCGTGCTGGTCGTCGCCGACCCCGGTGACGACGACCCCGGCTGGGTCGGCGAGCGGCTGGTCGAGCGGGGAGCCCGCCTGATCCTGCGGCACCGCGGTGCCGGCGGCCCGGTGCCGACGTCCGACCTGGTGCTGCTGCTCGGATCGGCCGACGCCGTCCACGACCCGACCCGCAGCGAGGCCGTCGAGACCGAGGCCGCGCTGGTGCGCGACCACCTCGGCCGGGGCGTGCCGGTGATCGGCATCTGCTACGGCGCCCAGCTCGTCGCGCACGCGCTGGGCGGCACGGTGCGACCGGTCGAGCGCGGCGAGGTCGGCTGGTTCGACGTCGCGTCGCTGGACGAGCGGCTGTGCCCCACCGGCCCGTGGCTGCAGTTCCACTCCGACGTGTTCACGGTGCCACCCGGCGCACGGCTGCTCGGCACCAGCCCGCTTGGCCCGCAGGGGTTCGCGGTCGACCCGGCCGACGGCGCCGGTGGGGTCGTGGCCTGGCAGTTCCACCCCGAGGCGACCCCGGACGTCGTGACCCGGTGGGTGCGCGAGGCCGCCGACTACGTCGTCCGGCACGGCGGTGACCCCGCCGACGTCGTCCGGACGCCGGCCGGCACCCGGGCCGCCACCGCCGCCCTGGTCGACGCCGCGCTCGAGCACCTGCGCGTCGAGCCAGGCAGGATGGGGGC
>JBBQGB010000120.1:0-4483 GCA_038322575.1 Actinomycetales bacterium | reverse complement strand
GGCCCTTGCTGCCACTGGTCACCGGCACCGGCGACAGGCCGTCCGCCTCGAGCCGCTCGCGCACGAGCAGCGCGACCTCGGCGCACTCGGCCAGTCCCGCCGGGGGCCCGGGGTCGAGGTCGATCACCAGCCGGTCCGGCGTCTTCACCGCGCCGCGCGGGCCGACCTGCCACTGCGGCACGTGCAGCTCGAGCGCCGCCAGGTTCGCGAGCCAGACCAGGGTGGCGACCTCGAGCACCAGCGGGAACGTCGCGTCGCCGCGTCCGGACGACGACCCCGGGGTCGGCAGCGTCACCGACGCGACCCAGTCCGGGGTGCCGCGCGGCAGGTTCTTCTCGAAGAACGAGGGGCCGGCCACGCCGTCCGGCCAGCGCTTGCGGGTGACCGGGCGCCGGGCCAGGTGCGGCAGCAGCACCCCGGCGACCCGGGCGTAGTAGTCGAGCACCTGCGCCTTGGTCGTACCGGTCGCGGGGTACAGCACCTTGTCGAGCCGGCGCAGCCGCAGGGCCCGCCCGCCGACGTCGACCCGCACCTCGTCCGCGCTCATCTGCCCAGCTCGTCCGGCGTCAGGTCGGTGCGCAGGCCCCGGACCACCGGCTGCCGCAGCCGGCCGCTGCCGCCCCGCCCGAGGTGGCGCACGTCGATGCACACCACCGGCTCGACCCAGGTGGCCCCGGCGGCGTCGGCCCGGTCGAGGGGCTGGTCGAAGGCGGAGGTGCTGCGCCGCAACGGTTCCAGCCGCTGAGTCAGCTCGGTGGCCAGTGCGCCGCTGATGCCGCTGCCGACGCGACCGGCGAACACCAGCCGGCCCTCGGCGTCCGGCAGCCCCACCAGCAGCGAGGCCAGCCGGCCGGTGGTGCCCGTCTGGGGACGCCAGCCGCCGACGACGACCGTGTCGGTGGTGCGGTGCGGGGTCTTGACCCAGTCCCTGCTGCGCCGACCCGGTTGGTAGGTCGACCCGAGCCGCTTGCTGACCACGCCCTCGAGCCCCTGCTCGAGGGTGGCCGCCGCGAGGGCCGCGCCGTCGTCGTACGACGGCGGGACCTGCCACGGCCCGGCCCCGAGGTCGAGCCGCTCGAGGCTGGCGCGCCGCTCCTGGACGGGCCGGCGCGTCAGGTCGACGCCGTACAGCCGCACGACGTCGAACAGGATCAGGGTGACCGGCACCCGCTGGGCCAGGGCGGCGGCCTTCGCGCCGTCGCGCACGTGCATCCGCTCGGCGAGGGCGGCGAAGCTGGGTACGCCGTCGACCAGCGCCACCACCTCGCCGTCCAGGTGCGCGTCGGCGAGCGCAGCGGCCAGCGGCAGCAGCTCGGGGAACGACACGGTCACCTCGGTGTCGTTGCGGGAGAACAGCTTCAGCGTGTGGTCGTGGACGTCGGCCAGCACCCGCATGCCGTCCCACTTGACCTCGTGCAGCCACCCGGGGCCGGTCGGCGGCGCGCCGGGATGCACCGCAGGGGTGGCGAGCATGGGCCGCATGGGTCCATCCTGCCGGGGGACGAGTCAATGCACGTGACGGAGGTGGCTGCGGTGCGGGCGATGTGGAAGGGCGCGGTGTCGTTCGGGCTGGTGAACGTGCCGGTGCGGATGTACACCGCGACGAGCAGTCACGACGTGTCGTTCCACCAGGTGCACCGCGCCGACGGGGGACGCATCCGGTACAAGCGGACCTGCGACGCCTGCGGCGAGGAGGTCGGCTACGACGAGATCGCCAAGGGCTACGAGGCGCCCGACGGCCAGCTGGTCATCCTGACCGACGAGGACCTCGCCGACCTGCCGGTCACGGCCAGCCGCGAGATCGAGGTCGAGCGGTTCGTGCCGGCCGAGCAGATCGACCCGATGCTGCTGGAGAAGTGCTACTACCTCGAGCCCGACAAGATGGGCCTGAAGCCCTACGCGCTGCTGCGCGAGGCGCTGCGTGCGGCCGACAAGATGGCGCTGGTGCACGTCGCGATCCGCCAGCGGTCCACGATGGCGGTGCTGCGGGTGCGCGACGACGTCATCGTCCTGCAGACGATGCTGTGGCCCGACGAGATCCGGCGTCCGGACTTCGACACGCTGGGCGATGCCAGCGAGCTGCGCCCGCAGGAGCTCGCGATGGCGTCCTCGCTGGTCGACTCGATGACCGGCGACTACACCGCCGACGAGTTCGCCGACGACTACCGCGACGCCGTCCAGGCCCTGATTGCCGGGCGGCTCGAGGGCGGCGAGGCCCGGCCCGCACCCGCGGCGGCTGCGGCGTCCACCGGCAACGGCCAGGTCGTCGACCTGCTCGCCGCGCTGCAGCGCTCGGTCGAGGCCGCCCAGGGCCGCGGCGCCGCCGACGCCGAGCCCGTCGAGAAGAAGGCCCCCGCGAAGAAGACGACGGCGGCGAAGGCCGCGCCCGCGAAGAACGTGGCCACGAAGAAGACGGCCACCAAGACAGCAGCGAAGAAGACGGCCTCCCGCCGCTCGGCCTGAGACCACCCGGGGCGTCAGCCCGCGAGCACCACGATGAGGCGGCGCGGGCCGTGGACGCCCTCGACCCTTCGCAGCTCGATGTCGCTGGTGGCGCTCGGCCCGCTGATGAACGTCAGCGGCCGCAGCGGGTCGAGCAGCGCGATCCCCTCGGGCACGGTCTGCACCACCTGGTCGGTGCGCACGACGCACACGTGCAGGTCGGGCACGAGCGTGATGGCCCGCCGTCCGCACTCGGGGGCGCCGTCCAGGACGATCGTGCCGGTCTCGGCGATGGCCAGTGCGCAGCCTGTGACGACGCCGTCCAGCCCGTCCAGGTCGGCGGCGGACAGGTCGTGGTCGGCAACCCGCTCGGGCAGCCACGCAGTGGGCAGACCGGACGGCGCCACGACGCGGGCGGCACCGTGCCGGCCCAGCGCCCCGGCCACGGCGCCGGCGATGTCGTGCTCGTCCGGGCCGCACCGGATCACGGTCGCCTTGTAGTCGACCAGCCGGTCGGTCAGCAGCTCGACCAGCGCGGCCGACCCGACGGCGTGCTCGCCGTAGCGGCGGTACTCGCGCGGCACCGGGGTGGTGTCGACCGAGGTGGCGGCCACGGCGTCGCGGATCCGGCCCAGCACGACCTCGCGCGAGCTCACGGTCGACCGCGCTCGCGGGCCCACCACTGGCGGAACGTCTCGGCCGGTGGCGCGGGGACGTCGCGCGCCGCGGTCCACCCCGACAGCGGAGGCGGCAGCGGCACCGGCAGGCGACCGCGGCGCACCAGCGGGCGGCCCAGCCCGACGGCGCGGCCGGCCGCGGCGAACCGCGACGGGCTGGTCATCACCGCAGCCGCCGCGGCCATCGCCACGGCCTCGGCGGTGGGCAGGGTGCGCGCCGCGGCCGCCTTCTCGACGTGCTCGGCGCGCAGCCGCACGAGCATCGAGGGGATGTCGATCTTGACCGGGCAGACGTCGTAGCACGCACCGCACAGCGACGAGGCGTACGGCAGGGAGTCGTTGGGGGAGCTGCCGTCCAGGCCGGTCAGCAGCGGCGTGAGGATCGCCCCGATCGGGCCGGGGTAGACCGACCCGTACGCGTGCCCGCCGGTGCGCTCGTACACCGGGCAGACGTTCAGGCAGGCCGAGCACCGGATGCAGTGCAGCGCGGTGCGGCCGAGCTCGTCGGCCAGGGCCGCCGTCCGGCCGTTGTCGAGCAGCACCAGGTGCAGCTCGCTCGGCCCGTCGCCGGGCGTCACGCCGGTCCAGGTCGAGGTGTACGGGTTCATCCGCTCACCGGTCGACGACCGCGGCAGCAGCTGCAGGAACACCTCGAGGTCGCGCCAGGTCGGCACGACCTTCTCGATGCCCATCACCGTGATCAGGGTCTGCGGCAGGGTCAGGCACATCCGCCCGTTGCCCTCGGACTCGACCACCGACAGGGTGCCGGTCTCGGCGACGCCGAAGTTGGCCCCCGAGATCGCGACCCGGGCCGTGAGGAACTTGGCGCGCAGGTACGAGCGCGCGGCCTCGGCCAGCCGGGGCGGGTCGTCGGTGAGCGCCGGGTCGACGCCGGGCATCTCGCGCAGGAAGATCTCGCGGATCTCGGCCCGGCCCCGGTGGATCGCGGGCACCAGGATGTGCGAGGGCTGGTCGTGGCCCAGCTGCACGATCAGCTCGGCGAGGTCGGTCTCGTACGCCGTGACCCCGCCGGCCTCGAGCGCCTCGTTCAGCCCGATCTCCTGGGTCGCCATCGACTTGACCTTGACGACCTCGGTGCTGCCGGTGGCACGCACCAGGTCGAGCACGATGGCGTTGGCCTCGGCCGCGTCGCGGGCCCAGTGCACGACCGCGCCGCGGGCCGTGACCGCGGCCTCGAGCTGCTCGAGCAGCTCGGGCAGGCGGGCCATCACGTCGGCCTTGATCGCCGACCCGGCGTCGCGCAGCTGCTCCCAGTCGGCGACCTCGCCGACGACGGACGCCCGCTTGGCGCGGATCGTCGCGGTGGCGTGGGCCAGGTTGCGCCGCTGCTGGGTGTTGGCCAG
>JBBQGB010000119.1:0-4538 GCA_038322575.1 Actinomycetales bacterium | reverse complement strand
ACCTCGGCGGGCAGTCCGTGGCAGTCCCAGCCGAAGCGGCGCTCGACCCGGCGTCCGCGCATCGTCTGGTACCGCGGCACCACGTCCTTGACGTAACCCGTCAGCAGGTGGCCGTAGTGCGGCAGCCCGTTGGCGAACGGGGGGCCGTCGTAGAAGACGAACTCGTTGCTGCCGTCCTCGCCCGCGGGTCGGTTCTCGACGCTGGCCACGAACGTGCCATCGGCGTCCCAGTAGCGCTGGACGGCCTCCTCGACGGCGGGGAAGCGCGGGCTGGCGGGCACCGGGGTGTCGCTGGTGCGGGGGTAGCTCATCGCGTGCCTCTCGTGGCGTCGGTCACCGGCCACGAGGACGACGTCACCCGGCTCGACCCGGACGGCACCGCGGTACCACCTCGCTTGCCCGCGCGATCCGCGGGCCACTCGTCGCCGGCTGCTGCGCGGACCGGTCCGCTCGGTTCTACTGGGGGCTCGCGCCCGGTTCTTCCGAAGGCTCACCGGTGATGGCCGGGTCGACGCCTGCGAGGCAAGGGTATCGCGCCGCACCCGGCACCGGCGCGTGGATAACGCCTGGCCCGGTCTGGGAGGATCGGGGGATGTCGACCGACACCGCTCCCGTCACCGCGCACCAGGTCCCCGACAAGCCGTCGCTGGAGGGTCTGGAGGCCACCTGGGGGGCGGTGTGGCGCGAGCAGGGCACCTACGCGTTCGACCGCACGGCCACCCGCGAGCAGGTGTACTCGATCGACACCCCTCCCCCGACGGTCTCGGGCAGCCTGCACGTCGGCCACGTGTTCTCGTACACCCACCCCGACCTCATCGCGCGCTACCAGCGGATGCGCGGCAAGGTCGTGTTCTACCCGATGGGCTGGGACGACAACGGGCTGCCCACCGAGCGCCGGGTGCAGAACCACTTCGGCGTGCGCTGCGACCCCTCGATGCCGTACGACCCGGTCTTCGTGCCGCCGGCGAGTCCCGACCCGAAGCGCCAGCTGGCGATCAGCCGGCGCAACTTCATCGAGCTGTGCAACCAGCTGGTCGTCGAGGACGAGAAGGCGTTCGAGGCGCTGTGGCGCAAGCTCGGGCTCTCGGTCGACTGGCAGCAGACGTACACGACGATCGGGGACGTCGCCCGCGAGACCTCGCAGCGGATGTTCCTGCGCAACCTGGCCCGCGGCGAGGCGTACAGCCAGGACGCCCCCACCCTGTGGGACGTGACCTTCCAGACGGCGGTGGCGCAGGCCGAGCTCGAGGCCCGCGACTACCCCGGCGCCTACCACCGGGTCGCCTACCACGGGGCCGACGGGCCGGTCTTCGTCGAGACCACCCGGCCCGAGCTGATCCCGGCCGCGGTCGCGCTGATCGCCCACCCCGACGACGAGCGCTACCAGCCGCTGTTCGGCACCACCGTGCGCTCGCCGCTGTTCGACGTCGAGATCCCGGTGCTCGCCCACCCCGGCGCCGAGCCCGACAAGGGTGCGGGCATCGCGATGTGCTGCACCTTCGGTGACCTCACCGACGTGCAGTGGTGGCGCGAGCTGCAACTGCCCAACCGCACCGTGATGGGCCGGGACGGGCGGCTGCTGCGCGACACCCCCGACTGGATCACGACCGACGCCGGCCGGGCGGTCTACGCCGACCTGGCGGGCAAGACGGTGTTCTCCTCGCGCGAGGTCGTCGTCGCCGCCCTGCGCGACAGCGGCGACCTGGACGGCGAGCCGCAGCCGACCCAGCGGGTGGCCAACTTCTACGAGAAGGGCGACAAGCCGCTCGAGATCGTCTCCTCGCGCCAGTGGTACGTCCGCAACGGCGGGCGCGACGCTGCCCTGCGCGACGCCCTCGTGGCGCGCGGCGACCAGGTCACCTGGGCCCCGCCGTACATGCAGACCCGGTTCACCAACTGGATCGACGGCCTCAACGGCGACTGGCTGATCTCGCGCCAGCGGTTCTTCGGCGTCGCGTTCCCGCTGTGGTACCCGCTGGACGCCGACGGGCAGCCCGACCACGACCACCCGATCCTGGCCGACGACGCCGACCTGCCGGTCGACCCTGCGTCGCAGGCACCGCGCGGCTACGACGAGTCGCAGCGCGGGGTGCCCGGCGGCTTCGTCGGCGACCCCGACGTGATGGACACCTGGGCCACGTCGTCCCTGACCCCGCAGATCGTCGGCGGCTGGCACCGCGACGACGACCTGTTCGCCCGGGTCTTCCCGATGGACCTGTGCACGCACGCGCACGAGATCATCCGCACCTGGCTGTTCTCCCGCGTGGTGCGCTCGCACCTGCAGTTCGGGGTGGCCCCCTGGTCGCACGCGATGATCTCGGGGTTCGTCGTCGACCCCGACCGCAAGAAGATGGCCAAGTCCAAGGGCAACGCGATCGTGCCCGACACCATCCTGGACACCTACGGCGCGGACGCGGTGCGCTGGCGGGCGGCGATGGCCCGACCCGGCGCGGACTCCCCCTTCGACGAGACCCAGATGAAGGTCGGCCGCCGGCTGGCGATCAAGGTGCTGAACGCGAGCAGGTTCGTGCTGGGGTCCGGCGCCGTCAGCCCGGACGCGACCGCCGTGACCGAGCCGCTCGACCGCTCGATGATCGCCGCCATGGCGGGGGTCGTCGACGAGGCCACCGCCGCGTTCGACGCCTACGACTACACCCGTGCGCTCGAGGTGAGCGAGCGCTTCTTCTGGACCTTCTGCGACGACTACCTCGAGCTGGTCAAGGAGCGGGCCTACGGGGCCCAGGGCGCGGCGGCGGCGGCGTCCGCGACGTCCGCGCTGGCGCTCGCGCTGTCGGTGCAGCTGCGGCTGCTGGCCCCCGTGCTGCCGTACGCGACCGAGGAGGTGTGGTCGTGGTGGCGCGAGGGGTCGGTGCACCGCGCGGCCTGGCCGACGGCGGCCGAGCTCGACCTGGCGCAGCCGGGCGACCCCTCGGTGCTCGCGGTGGTCTCGACCGCCCTGGCCGCCCTGCGCGGGGCGAAGTCGCAGGCCAAGACCTCGCAGCGCACGATCGTGACCCGGGCCGTGGTGGTCGCCGCGCCCGCGGACCTCGAGCGCGTGCGCGCCGCCGAGGCCGACCTGCGGGCCTGCGGGCGGGTCGAGCGCCTCGACCTGGCCGACGGCACCGGCCCGCTGACGGTCGGCGAGGTCGTGCTCGGCGAGGTCTCGCCGGCGCCCGGCCGCGGCGACTGACCCGGCGGGGAACACAGGCGACTGACCCGGCGGGGAACACATCGGGCATCCCGCCGCTTGACGCAGGTGGTGGGCGACGACTGCCCCCGGGCGACCGGGCGGCGACGCGACCCACCACCCTGACGTCCGACCGAAGGAGCACCCCCACGTGACCACCACCGTGAACGCCTACGCCGCCGCCTCCGCCAAGGCCCCGTTCGAGAAGACCACCATCGAGCGGCGCACGCTGCGTCCCGCCGACGTGCTCATCGACATCGCGTTCGCTGGCATCTGCCACAGCGACATCCACACCGCCCGCGACGAGTGGGGCGCCGCCAGCTACCCGCTCGTGCCCGGCCACGAGATCGCCGGCATCGTCAGCGAGGTCGGCTCGGAGGTCACGAAGTACGCCGTCGGTGACCGCGTCGGCGTCGGCTGCATGGTCGACTCGTGCCGCGAGTGCGTCAACTGCCTCGCCGGCGAGGAGCAGTACTGCCTGAAGGGCAACGTCGGCACCTACGGCGGCATGCAGGACGGCAAGCCCACCGACGGCGGCTACTCGCAGCAGATCGTCGTCGACGAGAGCTTCGTGCTCGGCATCCCCGAGGGCATCGGGCTGGACGCCGCCGCCCCGCTGCTGTGCGCGGGCGTCACGCTGTTCTCCCCCCTCAACCACTGGAACGCCGGCCCCGGCAAGAAGGTCGCCATCGTGGGTCTGGGCGGCCTTGGCCACATGGGGGTCAAGATCGCGCACGCGATGGGCGCCGAGGTCACCGTGCTGAGCCAGTCGCTGAAGAAGCAGGAGGACGGCCTGCGTCTGGGCGCCGACCACTTCTACGCGACGAGCGACCCCAGCACCTTCGAGACGCTCGCCGGGTCGTTCGACCTCATCATCAACACCGTGTCGGCCAACCTCGACATGGACCAGTACATGAGCCTGCTCGCGGTGAACGGCACGCTGGTCGAGGTCGGCGCCCCCGAGCACCCGATCCCGGTCGCCGCCTTCTCGCTCATCGCCAACCGGCGCAGCCTGGCCGGCTCGATGATCGGCGGCATCCGCGAGACCCAGCAGATGCTCGACTTCTGCGCCGAGCACAACCTGGGCGCCGAGGTCGAGGTCATCTCGGCCGACCAGATCACGGCGGCCTACGACCGCGTCGTCGCCAGCGACGTGCGGTACCGGTTCGTCATCGACGTCGCCACGATGGCCTGAGCCCCTCCTGACTCCGGGCCCCACCGGGCCCGGTCCGACGCCGCACCCCCGCCACCCGCGGACGGTGCGGCGTCGTCGTCCCCCGGCCCGGCCACGAGGCGCAGGTAGGCCTGCGGGGCGTCGTCCAGACCCACGCGCAGGCCCGCCGGCGGGGAC
>JBBQGB010000118.1:0-4551 GCA_038322575.1 Actinomycetales bacterium | reverse complement strand
CTGCAGTGCGGGTACTGCACCCCCGGCATGATCATGTCGGCCTGCGCCCTGCTCAAGGACAACCCCGACCCCAGCGACAGCGAGATCCGCGAGGGCATCGAGGGCAACCTGTGCCGGTGCACCGGCTACCAGAACATCGTCAAGTCCATCTCGGCCGCCGCGAAGGCGTCCTCGAGCACCCCGGCAGGAGTCGCATGACCGCCGTCGACGACCGTCCCACCACCAGCGACGAGATCGGCAGGTCGCGCCTGCGCAAGGAGGACCAGCGCCTGATCACCGGTCGCACCAAGTGGACCGACAACATCATCCTGCCCGGGATGCTGCACCTGGCCTTCGCGCGCAGCCCCTACGCGAACGCCACGATCACCAGCATCGACATCGAGGCCGCCAAGGCCGCGCCCGGCGTCGTCGCGGTGTACACCGGCAAGGACCTGCAGGACACCATGGGCACGCTGATCTGCGCCTACACGATCACGCCCGACCAGGTGGCCCCGCCGCACCCCCCGCTGGCCATCGACCGCGTGTCGTTCGCCGGTGAGGCCGTCGCCGTCGTCGTGGCGCGCAGCTACAAGGAGGCCCGTGACGCGGCCGACCTGCTCGACGTCGACTACTCGCTGCTGCCCGTCGTCCTCGACATGGAGGCAGCCGTCGCCGAGGGCGCCGACCTGGTGCACCCCGACCTCGGCACCAACGTCAGCGCGCACTTCGTCTTCGACTCGGCCGCTGCCGGCACCGGTGGCGACGTCGAGGCCTCGATCGCCGCCGCCCGCGTGGACGGTGTCGTCATCGAGCGCACCCTGCGCCAGCAGCGCCTGGTCCCCGCGTTCATGGAGCCCCGCTCGGTGGTCGTCGACCCGACCGGTGAGCAGATCACCATGTGGTCGGCCACCCAGATCCCGCACATCCTGCGCTTCGTGCTCGCGGCCACCACCGGCGTCCCCGAGACCAAGATCCGGGTCATCGCCCCGGACGTCGGCGGCGGGTTCGGCGGCAAGCTGCAGACCACGCCGGAGGAGTTCGTCACCTTCGCCGTCGCCCGCAAGCTGGGCAAGCCGATCAAGGCGACCGAGACCCGCAGCGAGTCGATCATCGCGTCCCACCACGGGCGCGACCAGATCCAGAAGCTGACGCTGGCGGCCAAGAAGGACGGCACCGTCACCGGCCTGAAGGTCGAGCTGCTCGCCGACATGGGCTCGCACCTGGCCCTGATCGGCGGCGGCGTGCCGTTCCTCGGCACCTTCATGTTCAACTCGATCTACAAGTTCGAGTCCTACAAGTTCGACCTGACGACGGTCTTCACCAACAAGGCCTGGACCGACGCCTACCGCGGTGCGGGCCGGCCCGAGGCGACCTTCGGCATCGAGCGGATGATGGACGAGCTGGCCGTCGAGCTCGGTCGTGAGCCGATGGAGCTGCGCCAGCAGAACTGGATCACCCACCCCGAGTTCCCCTTCACCACCGTGTGCGGCATGACCTACGACTCGGGCAACTACGAGGCGGCCACCGCCAAGGCGATGGCGATGCTGGACTACGAGGGGCTGCGGCGCGAGCAGGCCGAGCGCCGCGAGCGCAAGGACCCGATCCAGCTGGGCATCGGCATCTCGACCTTCACCGAGATGTGCGGCCTGGCGCCCTCGCGGGTGCTGGGCGCGATCGGTGCCGGCGCGGGCGGCTGGGAGCACGCGTCCATCCGGATGCTCGCCACCGGCAAGGTCGAGGTCGTCACCGGCACCACGCCGCACGGCCAGGGCCACGAGACCGCCTGGAGCCAGATCGTCGCCGACAAGCTCGGGGTCGCGTTCGAGGACGTCGAGGTGCTGCACGGCGACACCCAGATCTCGTCCAAGGGGTACGACACCTACGGTTCGCGATCGCTGGTCGTCGGTGGCATCGCGATCGTCAAGGCCGCCGAGAAGGTCGTCGAGAAGGCCAAGGTCATCGCGGCGCACCTGCTCGAGGCCTCCGCCGACGACCTGGAGTTCGCCGACGGCCGGTTCACGGTCAAGGGCACCGACCAGGGCATGGCGATGGGCGAGGTCGCGATGGCCGCGTTCCTCGGCCACAACCTGCCCGACGGGGTCGAGTCCACGTTGGACTCCGACGCCACCTTCGACCCCGAGGACTTCTCCTTCCCGCACGGCACCCACCTGTGCGCGACCGAGGTCGACACCGAGACCGGTCTGGTCAAGATCCGCAAGTACGTCTGCGTCGACGACATCGGCAACGTCGTCAACCCGCTGATCGCCGAGGGCCAGGTGCACGGTGGCCTGGCGCAGGGCATCGCGCAGGCGCTGTACGAGGAGGCCGTCTACGACGAGCAGGGCACGCTGACGACGGCGACGTTCGTCGACTACCTCGTCCCCGGCGCGCCCGACCTGCCGTTCTTCGACACCGACCGCACCACCACGCCGTCCACCACGAACCCGCTCGGGGTCAAGGGTGTCGGCGAGGCCGGCTGCATCGCCTCCACCCCCGCGGTGGTCAACTCGGTGCTCGACGCCGTCCGCCAGTTCGGGGTCCAGGACATCGAGATGCCGATGACGCCGCTGCGCGTCTGGAAGGCGATCCAGGGCGCGTCGTCCGTCGGCGGCGACGTCGAGGCCGCCTCGGCGTCCCCGCACTGGGAGCAGCCGGTGCAGTCCGGCGGCATCGAGCCCGCCTCGTCCGACACCCGCTCGGACGCCACCGATCGGAGCCAGGCATGATCCCCGCCCAGTTCGACTACCACGCACCGACCACCGTCGACGAGGCGCTGCGCCTGCTCGCCGAGGTCGAGGCGTCCGGTCGTGACGTCAAGGTGCTCGGCGGCGGCCAGAGCCTGCTGCCGGTCCTGCGCCTGCGGATGGCGGCCCCCGAGGTCGTCGTCGACCTGAACAAGATCCCCGACCTGCGTGGGGTGCGCGAGGACGGCGACGCCATCGTCATCGGCGCGATGACCACGCACGACTCGATGACCCGCGAGCCGCTGGTGCGCCAGCACGCGCTGCTGCTGTCGGTCGCCTCGGCGACCGTGGCCGACCCGCAGGTGCGCCACCGGGGCACCTTCGGCGGGGCCATCGTGCACGCCGACCCGGCCGGCGACATCGCCGCGCCGGTGCTGGCGCTGGACTGCGAGCTGGTGATCCAGGGCCCGGGCGGACGTCGTACGGTCGCCGCCGCGGACTTCTTCGAGGACCTGTTCACCACCGCCGTCGGCGAGGGCGAGCTGCTCGTCGAGATCCGGGTGCCCAAGTACACCGGGTGGGGCGCGCGGTACGAGAAGTTCACCCGCGTCGCGCAGGCCTGGTCGGTCGTCGCGGTCGCGGCGGCCGTCAAGGTCGAGGGCGGATCGATCGCCCAGGCCCGGGTCGGCCTGACCAACATGGGCTCGGTGCCGATCCGCGCCCACGCGGTCGAGGCGGCGCTGATCGGCCAGCCGGCCACCGCCGACGCGATCAAGGAGGCCACCCGCCGGGCCGGTGAGGGCACCACGCCCCCCACCGACGCCAACGCGGACGCCGACTTCCGCCGGCACCTCGCCGGGGTGCTGACCGGCCGGGCCGTGCTGGCCGCGGCCGGAGCGAGCTGAGGTGGACCTGCAGCACACGTTCACCGTCCCGATCGGCATCGACGCCGCCTGGGTCGCCTTCAACGACCTCGAGGGCATCGCGCCCTGCTTCCCGGGCGCGGTGATCACCTCGGTCGACGGGGACGACTTCACCGGCACGGCCAAGGTCAAGCTCGGGCCGATCGCCCTGATGTACACCGGCAAGGGCGAGTGGGTCTCGCGCGACGACGCGGCCTACCGCGCCGTCATCGAGGCCAGCGGCAAGGACAAGCGCGGCAACGGCACCGCGTCGGCGACGATCACGGCGCACCTGGAGTCCGAGGGCGCGTCGCTGACCACGGTCGTGGTCGACACCGACCTGCGGATCACCGGGCGACCGGCGCAGTTCGGGCGGGGCGTCATCCAGGACGTCGGGAGCAAGATCCTCGACCAGTTCGCCACGTGCCTGTCCACCCGGATGGGCCAGGACGACGCGCCCGCGGTCACCGAGGCCGAGCCTGAGCAGGTCGCCGCGGCCGTCGCGGCCGAGCCGGTGGCGGTCCCCGCGGCCGCACCGGCAGCAGCACCGGCGGCAGCACCGGCGGCCGTCGCCGCACCGGCTGCAGCACCGGCGGCCGTCGCCGCACCCGCAGCGGCTCAGGCACCGAAGCCGGCCCCGGCCCCTCGGCCGGCGCCGGCGGCCGAGCCGCTCGAGCTCGACCTGGGCAACGTCGTGGGGCCGGTGCTGCTCAAGCGGTACGGGCCGACGGCGCTGGCCTGCCTGGTCACCGCCGTCATCACCTGGCTGGTGGCTCGGCGACGCTGAGCCGAGACTGCGAGAACGGCCCACCCGGCGCGTCCGGGTGGGCCGTTCTCGTCGTCTCGGGGGGCAGTCGCTGGGTCAGGGGGCCAGCTCGGCCGGCAGCGGGCCGGTATGGACGACGGTCAGCCCGGTCACCGCGCGGGTGAGCACGACGTAGAGCCGGCGCAGCCCCGTGCGGTGGTCGGGCTCGGCGGCCGCGATC
>JBBQGB010000117.1:0-4609 GCA_038322575.1 Actinomycetales bacterium | reverse complement strand
GCCCGGCTGCGCCAGGCCGACGCCATCTACCAGGGGCACTGCCAGACGGTCACCTCGAACGCCTACGAGGTCGAGCGGGCCATCATGGACGCCGACATGGTCATCGGCGCCGTCCTGGTGCCGGGCGCCAAGGCCCCGACGCTGGTCACGAACGAACAGGTGTCGCGGATGAAGCCCGGCAGCGTGCTCGTCGACATCTCGATCGACCAGGGCGGCTGCTTCGAGGACTCGCGCCCGACCACCCACGCCGACCCGACCTACGCGGTGCACAACTCGGTGTTCTACTGCGTGGCGAACATGCCGGGCGCCGTGCCGCACACCTCGACGTACGCCCTGACCAACGTCACGCTGCCGTACGCCGTCGAGCTGGCCGACCGCGGCTGGCGCGACGCCCTGCGCGCAGACCCGGCGCTGGCCCTGGGCCTGAACACCCACGCCGGCGAGGTCACCTACGGCCCGGTCGCCGAGGCCCACGGGATGAGCGCGCGGACGCTGGCCGACGTCCTGGCCTGAGGTCGGCCGCGCCTGCGGCGCCCCGGCCACCCGGTGTGGTTATGTCAGTCCGTGACCCTCACCAGTGACGCCGGGCCCGCCCTGGCCACGCCGGTCCAGCGGGCGGTGCGCGGCTGGCTCGAGCACCTGGACGTCGAGCGCGGGGCGGCGCTGAACACGCTGACCTCCTACCGGCGCGACCTCGCGCGGTACGAGCGGTTCCTGCTCGACCGGGGGATCGACGACCCCACCGCCGTCGTCGAGGCGGACGTGACCGCGTTCGTCACCCACCTGCGCGAGGGCGACGACGAGCACCGCCCGCAGACCGCGACGTCGGCCGCGCGCTGCCTGGTCGCGGTGCGCGGGCTGCACCGGTTCATGGTGCTCGAGGGCGCGGCCGCGCTCGACCCCGCCGCCGACGTCCGGCCCCCGAACGCCCCCAGGCGGCTGCCCAAGGCGATCGCCACCCACGAGGTCGAACGCCTGCTCGAGGCCGCCTCGCTCGGGGACACGCCCGCCTCGCTACGCGACCGCGCCCTGCTCGAAACGCTGTACGGCAGCGGGGCGCGGATCAGCGAGGCCATCGGCCTGGACGTCGACGACATCGACCTGGACGTCGGGTCGGCGCGCCTGCACGGCAAGGGCGGTAAGCAGCGCCTGGTGCCACTGGGCTCGTACGCGCGCGAGGCGCTGCGCGCCTACCTGGTGCGCGCGCGCCCGGGGTTCGCGGTGGCCGGCGCCGGCACGCCGGCGCTGTTCCTGAACACCCGCGGGGGGCGGCTGTCGCGGCAGAGCTCGTGGGCGGTGCTGCGAGTGGCCGCCGAGCGCGCCGGGCTGAAGACCGACGTCAGCCCGCACACCCTGCGGCACTCGTTCGCGACCCACCTGCTGGACGGCGGCGCCGACGTCCGCGTGGTGCAGGAGCTGCTCGGGCACGCCTCGGTCACGACCACGCAGATCTACACGCTGGTGACCGCCGAGCGGCTGCGCGAGGTGTACGCGGCCGCCCACCCGCGCGCCCTGTGAGCGGGCGGCTGCCTTGATGGGCGTCGTCCCGCACGGCTAGGGTCGCGTGCGTCGTCCCGCCCGTTTCGCCCGTCCCGACGTCAACCGCCGAGCAGATCCCGGAGAGTGGACCACCTCGTGAGCGAGCAGCCCCCGACCGACGCCCCGGCCGCTGCCGCCCCGACCCCGGCCCCCACGTCCGCCTCGGTCGTCCTGCAGAGCCACCTGCCCGGCACCGAGCGCGCCGGCGAGGGGCAGCTGGGGGCCACCAACCGGCCGCTGCCGGCGTTCGCCCAGCCGCAGCCGCTGGCCTCGCACGGCCCGGCCCGGATCATCGCGATGTGCAACCAGAAGGGCGGCGTCGGCAAGACCACGACGACGATCAACCTGGGTGCGGCGCTGGCCGAGGTCGGTCGCAAGGTGCTGCTCGTCGACTTCGACCCGCAGGGGGCGCTGTCGGTCGGGCTCGGGATCAACCCGCACGAGCTCGACCTCACCGTCTACAACCTGCTCATGGACCGGCACGCCGACATCCGGGCCGCCGTCCGGACCACCGCGGTGCCCAACCTGGACCTGCTGCCCGCCAACATCGACCTGTCGGCCGCCGAGGTGCAGCTGGTCGGCGAGGTGGCCCGCGAGATGGTGCTGGCGCGGGCGCTGCGCCCGATCGTCGACGACTACGACGTCGTCCTGATCGACTGCCAGCCCTCGCTGGGGCTGCTCACCGTCAACGCGCTGACCGCGGCGCACGGGGTGCTGATCCCGTTGGAGTGCGAGTTCTTCGCCCTGCGCGGGGTGGCCCTGCTGGTCGAGACGATCGAGAAGGTGCAGGACCGGCTCAACCCCAAGCTCGAGATCGACGGCATCCTCGCGACGATGTACGACGGCCGCACCCTGCACAGCCGCGAGGTCGTGGCCCGGGTGGTCGAGGCGTTCGGCGACACCGTCTTCCACACGGTCATCGGCCGCACCGTCAAGTTCCCCGACGCGACGGTGGCCGCCGAGCCGATCACCGTCTACGCCGCCACCCACGCCGGCGCCGAGGCCTACCGCCAGCTCGCCCGCGAGCTGATCGCCCGCGGCGACGTCGCCTGAGCCCGACCAGCCCGCCTGCCGTGACCGACGAGCCCGAGCCGTCGCCGCTGCTCACCGGTCGTGGACGCTCCCCGGCCTTCCAGGTGCACCTCGACGTCTTCGAGGGCCCGTTCGACCTGCTGCTCGGGCTGATCGGCAAGCACCAGCTCGACATCACCGAGGTCGCGCTGGCGAAGGTGACCGACGAGTTCATCGCGCACATCCGGGCAGCCGGCTCGACCTGGGACCTCGGCCAGGCCAGCGAGTTCGTCGTCGTCGCCGCGACGCTGCTCGACCTGAAGGCCGCCCGGCTGCTGCCGTCGGCCAGCGTCGAGGACGAGGACGACCTGGCGGTGCTCGAGGCGCGCGACCTGCTGTTCGCCCGGCTGCTGCAGTACCGCGCGTTCAAGCAGGTCGCCGACGTCTTCGCCGACCGGATGCAGACCGCGGGACGCCGGCACGCCCGCTCGGTCGCCCTCGAACCCGCGGTCGCGGCGCTGCTGCCCGAGCTGATCATGAGCATCACGCCCGAGCAGCTGGCCGCGGTGGCGGCCGCCGCGCTCGCCCCGCGGGTGCTGCCGACCGTGGGTCTGGAGCACCTGCACGCCCCCCGGGTCAGCGTCCGCGAGCAGGCCGCGCTGCTGGTGTCGCGGCTGCGTCGGTGCAGGTCGGCGACGTTCCGCTCGCTCACCGCGGACGCCGACGGCACCGACGTCGTGGTCGCGCGGTTCCTCGCACTGCTCGAGCTGTTCCGTGACGGCTCGGTCACGTTCGAGCAGCCCGGCCCGCTGGCCGAGCTGACGGTGCGCTGGACCGGCCGCGACGATGGTGACGTCGAGGTCAGCGACGAGTTCGACGAGGTCGGACCGGACGACGAGCCGGACGACGTCCCGCCGGACGTCGACCCCCCGCAGGACCCCCCACCCGACCCGCTGGAGCCCTCCGCATGAGTGACGCCGACGAGAGCACCGAACCCGACCTCGACCTGGACGCCCTTCCCTCGGGCGCACGCGGGGCCGTCGAGGCGGTGCTGATGGTGGTCGACGAGCCGCTGACCGTCGTCGCCCTGGCCTCGGCGCTGCAGCGGCCCACCGCCGAGGTCGAGCTGCTGCTGCGCGAGCTCGCGGCCGACTACGACAGCGCCGCAAGGGGTTTCGAGCTGCGCGAGGTGGCCGGCGGCTGGCGGGTGTACAGCCGCAGCGACTACGCGCCGGTGGTCGAGCGGTTCGTCCCGGACGGCCAGCGCGCGCGTCTGACCCAGGCCGCGCTGGAGACCCTCGCGGTCGTCGCCTACCGCCAACCGGTCAGCCGGGCCCGGGTCAGCGCGGTGCGCGGGGTCAACGTCGACGGGGTCGTCCGCACGCTCGTCTCGCGCGGCCTGATCGAGGAGCGGGGCACCGACGGTGAAAGCGGTGCGATCCTGTACGGCACCACCACGTACTTCCTCGAGCGTCTGGGGCTGACGAGCGTCGACGATCTGCCGGCGCTGGCCCCCTACCTGCCCGAGGTCGACCTGCTCGACGATCTGCACGACGGAGGCCTGGCATGAGCGAGGGACGCAAGGACGCGGGACGGTCGCCCGGCCGCGGCGCAGGCGGGGGACCCCGCGGCGCCGGCGGAGCCGGACGCGCCGGTGCGTCCGGCGGCCGCGCCGGCAAGCCCGTCGCGGGGCGCCCCAGCACCGGTCGCAGTGGAGCTGGGGCACCCAGCGGCGGTTCGGGTCGGCCCAGCGGCGGCGGCGGCCGCCCGGCGTCCGGCAAGCCCGTCGCGGGGGGCCCCCGCACCGGCAGGAGTGGAGCTGGGGCACCCAGTGCCAACCCGGGACGGCCCAGCGGCGGCTCGGGGCGGCCAAGCGGCGCGGCCGGGCGCCCGGCGTCCGGCAAGCCCGCCACGGGGCGCCCCTACGCCGATCGGACCGGCGCGGGGGACCCCCGCACCGGCAGGAGTGGAGCTGGGGCACCCAGCGGCGGTTCGGGTCGGCCCAGCGGCGGGGCCGGGCGTCCGGCGTCCGGCAAGCCCGCCACGGGGCGCCCCTACG
>JBBQGB010000116.1:0-4719 GCA_038322575.1 Actinomycetales bacterium | reverse complement strand
TAGGCGTTCTGGTAGACCGGGCCGGCCGGCAGGTACGCCTCGAAGATCAGCGGCGAACCGTCCGCGCCGATGAAGCCGGCGTAGACCTCGACGGCCTGGCCGTGCGTGCCGCGCTCGTCGACGTTCTCGCTGTGCTGCAGGTCGGAGATGGCGGCAGACGCGTTCGTCGTGCCCAGCAGGTCGAGGTCGGCGTGCTCGAGCGGGTAGTGGCGACCGATCAGGTCCGTCCGGTCGCTGTAGAGGATGCGCTGGTCCGCCGTCCAGATCTTGACCCGGAAGATCGACCCGTCGCTCATCCGGTTGCGCATCAACGCGTCCAGGTGGGCGAGAGCGGCGGGCTCGCCGGCCCGCAGCTCGCTGGTGACCAGCGGCGCGACGATGCCCTCGGCGACGCCGCGTCCCGTGGCCTCGGCCTGACCCAGCGCCTCGCTGGTGGCCAGCCGCCCGCCCCACACCACGGTGGCCGCGGCGACGGCGATGAACGCGATCAGACTCGACAGCACGAACGGCCGCAGCGCCGGGTAGAGCGCGCGCCGGCGGGGTGCGGCGTCCGGCGCCGGCTCGCCGGGCAGCAGGGTGATCGGCTGTCGGGAACTCGGCGCCTTCAGCCGGTGTGGCTGGCCGGACGGCGGGCCGAGCGGGGCGGGGCCGACGCTCACCCGCGTCGTGGGGCTCACTGTCATGCCCATCCCCCTCGCTGGCCGCGACGGGCCTGCCCGCGCGGCATGAGGTCACGGTGCGGCCCCGGTGTCACAGGAGCGTCAAACCGTGTCGGCCTCGCTCAGGCTCCCGCCGAGGCGGGCAGGCTCACGGTGACGGTGGTGCCTCGACCGACGCCGGGGCTGGCGGCGACCAGCGTCCCGCCGTGCGTGGTGACGATGGCCCGCGCGATCGTCAGACCCAGCCCGCTGCCGTGGTCGTCGCCGGTGGCCCGCGACGGGTCACCGCGGTGGAAGCGGTCGAAGACGGCTTCGAGCTGGTCGGTGGCGATGCCGTCCCCGTCGTCGGTCACGACCAGCAGCACGCGGGGTCCGGTGCTGCGGACCGCGAGACCGACGTGCCCGCCGGTCGGCGTGTGCCGCAACGCGTTGTCGAGCAGGTTGGCCAGCACCTGGGCCAGCCGCTCGGGGTCACCGACGACGGCGAGTCCCTTCGCCGGCCCGGTGAACGCGAGGTGGACCCCGCGGGTGGCGAAGCGAGGGGCGGCGGCGTCGACGGCGTCGTGGGCGAGCTCGGCGGGGTCGATGACCCGGGTCTGCAGCGACAGCGTCCCCTCCTGCGCCGCCGCCGCGTCGCGGACGTCGCTCGTCAGCCTCGACAGGCGGCTGACCTGGGCGCGCATCACATCCCACGACTGCGCGTCGCGCGGGAGCACGTCGTCCTGCATCCCGTCGATGTACGCCGAGATGGTGGCCAGCGGGGTGCGCAGCTCGTGCGAGAGGTCCGAGAGCAGGCGTGAGCGTGAGGCGTCGGTGTCGGCAAGCCGAGAAGCCATGCGGGAGAACGCGTCTGAGAGTCGTCGCAGTTCTGAACCGGAGCCGACGACCGTGGGCTCGGGGTCGAAGTGCCCGGTGGCCAGGGCGTCGGCGCTGCGGGCCAGCGCCTCGATCGGCCCGCTGACCTGACGCACCAGGATCCAGGACGTGACGCCGGCGGCCAGCAGCGCGGTGAGGGTGGCGACGGCCAGCGCGAGGGTGAAGGTCGAGACGAAGGCCTCTTCGGCGTGCTGGCGCACCGGCGCCGACGTGATCCCGGCACGGGACAGGTGTCGCCGGAACAGCGGTGGTGAGACGAGGGTGGCGGTCAGGGCCAGGGCGAGGGCTCCGACCGCCACGACCACGACCTGCGCGACCACCAGGTTGGTCGCGAGGGTGCGCCGCGGCCGGCTCACCGGGCGCTCAAGCCGTAGCCGATGCCCCGGACGGTGCGGATGTAGACGGGCTCGGCGGCGTCGTCCCCCAGCTTCGCGCGCAGGTGCGCGACGTGGACGTCGACCACGTGCTCGTCGCCGAACCAGCCCGGCCCCCACACCTCGTCCAGCAGCTGGCGGCGGGTGAATGCGGCCCGCGGCCGCCCGGCCAGGGCCGCGAGCAGGTCGAACTCCGTGCGGGTCAGGTCGACCGGCGCGCCGGCACGCGTCACCCGGCGGCTCTCGAGGTCGACGTCGACGTCGCCGACCGTGAGCACCGCGGCGCCGCCGCGGACGGCTTCGGGGGCCGTGGCCCGGGGCCGTCGCAGCATCGCGCGGATGCGGGCGATCAGCTCGCGCGGGGAGAACGGCTTGACCAGGTAGTCGTCGGCGCCGACCGAGAGCCCGACGATCTTGTCGATCTCCTCGTCGCGGGCGGTGAGCATGATGACGTAGGCGTCGGTGAACTCACGCAACCGTCGGCAGACCTCGATGCCGTCCAGGCCGGGCAGCATGACGTCCAGGACCACGAGGTCCGGCCGGTGGGCGCGGGCGCTGTCGACGGCGGTCAGGCCGTCGTGCGCGAGGTCGACGTCGAACCCCTCGCGGTGCAGGTACCCGGCGATGACGTTCGCCAGGGCCGTCTCGTCGTCCACCACGAGCACCCGCAGGGGCTCGGCCATCGTGGCTCCCGGGGTGCTCGTGGTGGGGGTCGTTCCGAGACTAGCGGCGCGCGTCGTCCACGCCTCGACCGTCGAGCAGTCGCCGAGCCTGGCCGTACTGCTCGCTGTCGAGCTCACCGGAGGCGAACCTGCGGTCCAGGATCGCCCGCGCGGACTCCTGGGACGACCCCCGGGTGCCGTCCTGCGGGTCCTGGGTGCGGGTGGCCCAGCGCGCGAACGCCCACACCGCCGCAGCGACCAGGACCAGGCAGAACAGGCCCAGGAAGACCATCCCCGCGCCCCACCCGCCGTTGCCGTACCAACCCATCATGGTGACCTCCTACGACCCGAGCGCCGGGACGCGTTGCCCCGCACTCCTGAAGCATCGGGTGCTCGGATGTCGGTCGCCCGGGTCTTCCATGAAGGTCTGGTCAAGAACGGGTGGTGGCCTCAGCCGCCTGCCTTGGCCAGCAGGGCGGACATCTGCGCGATCTCGGTGGTCTGTCCGGCGATGATCGCCCCGGCCAGCTGCTTGGCCTCGGGGTTGACGCCCTTGCTGAGCTCGGTCTGCGCCTGGGCGATCGCTCCGCGATGGTGGGCGGTCATCCCGGTCAGGAACGCGACGTCGAACGCGGTGCCGCTCGCCTGCCCCAGCGACTGCATGGCCTCGTCGGACATCATCCCGTCGCCGCCCATGCCCGCCATGGCGCCCATGTCGGTCGGCGCGGGGGCGCCCCACCCGGCCAACCACCCGGTCATCTGGGCGATCTCGGGGCTCTGAGCGGCCTTGATCCTCGCCGCGAGGTCCTTGACCTCGGGTGAGGCGGCCCGGGTCGACGCCAGGTCCGCCATCTGCACCGCCTGACGGTGGTGCGGCACCATCCCGGTGGCGAAGGCGATGTCGTCGGTGTCGTGGTCGCCGGTCGCCGGTGTGCCCGAGGGCGCTGGTGCGGCGGCCGAGGACGAGGTGCTCGAACCCATCCCCGACATCGTCGACCCGGACATCGAGCCGGGCGTGGTGTCTGAGGCGCCGCAGGCGCCCAAGGTCAGGGCGCCGGTGAGGGCGAGGACGGGCAGAACGAAGGTGCGGGTGGTGCGGTTCATGTCAGAGGACCTCTCGAAGCGAAGGACGGTGGGTGGCGGGGCCGGGCACCTGCTCGTCGGCGGGTGACCCGGGGCTCGCGGCCTACGTCCGGCAGATCGAGAGCTGGTGCAGCGTCAGGGCCAGCACGCGGGGCGGGGTGGGCGGCGGCCGGCCGTCGGCCGGAGAGCTGACGGCCGACTGCAGCAGCGGTCGGCCGGGCCGCTCGCGCCCCAGCAGCAGCACGAGCAGCGCCACGGCTGCCACCAGGATCGCGAGGCACGCCACCATCGCGCCGTGGCCACCCGTCGGGCCGTGGCCCTCGTACGTCGGGTGCGCCGGCACCGCGCGGTCCGCCGTCATGGGTACGCCGGACGCCAGCGGTGCGTGGGCGCCGACCGCGGCAGTGGTCGACGCGCTGGGAGCCATCTGCATCGCCGCGTGGCCCGTGGTGAGGCCGTGCATCCCCAGGACTCCGGCGAGCACGCCGGACACCAGCAGGGTGCGCAACCACCACTGCCGACGAACCGGGGCGAGGACGTCCATCGCGTCGATACTAGCCGTCGCCGCAGATGGTCAGCAGGTCGCGGGCCAGCCCGGTCGGACGCTGCTGTGACCGTCGGCGCGGGGGCGTTGCTCGTCGGCAAGGACGTCCTGGGCCAGCGAGCGGCCGTCGACCTGGACTGGGTGCTCTGCATCGCCGGGACGATCACCGGTCTGAACCCGAGGACGGCATCGTGAAGGCCACAGACCGCGTCCGCACCTCCTGCCCTTCTCAGACGGCGGGCAGGACCTGCAGCCCCGCGCCGTCACGCTTGGCGATGTAGAGCGCGGCGTCCGCTGCCCGGTACAGCGCAGGAGCGTCCAGGGGTGACGCCCGCTCGGGTGAGACGAGGGCGACGACGCCGCCGATGCTCACCCGCACCGCCAGGCCGTCCGCGAGCTCGTGCCACGGCTCGTCGTCGACCGCGGCCCGCAGGTCGTGCGCGCGCTGGTGGACGCTGGCGAGGGTCAGGTTCTCGTCCTCGATCAGGATCGCGAACTCGTCGCCGCCGTGGCGCACCGCG
>JBBQGB010000115.1:0-4729 GCA_038322575.1 Actinomycetales bacterium | reverse complement strand
CTCGGGTGGCAGACGCACGGCACGCTGAACGCCGCGCGCGACAACGTGATCGTCTACCCGTGCAGCTACACCGCCACCCACGACGACCTGGCGTGGCTGGTCGGCCCCGACCTGGTGCTCGACCCGACCCGGTGGTTCGTCGTGGTGCCCGACATGTTCTCGAACGGGGTGTCGACCAGCGCCGCCGACACCGAGGACTTCCCGTCACTGGTCACCATGCGCGACAACGTGATCGCCCAGCGCCGGCTGCTCACCGAGCACTTCGGGGTCGACCGGGTCGCTGCGGCCTACGGGTTCTCGATGGGCGCCGGCCAGGCGTACCACTGGGCCGCGACGTACCCGGACGCCGTCGAGCGGGCCATCATGGTCTGCGGCAGCGCGCGAACCTCGGTGCACAACAGGGTGTTCCTGTCCGGACTGCTCCGCACCCTCGAGGCGGCGCCCGAGCACCAGGGCGACGGCCGGTTCAGCGCCGAGCCGGTCGCGGCCCTCAAGGCGTTCGGTCACATCTACGCCGGGTGGGGGCTGAGCCAGGACTTCTACCGGGCCGAGCTGTGGCGCACCGAGCTGGGTGCGCCCGACCTCGACACGTACCTGCGCACCGACTGGGAGGAGGGGTTCGGCGCCAGCCGGGCAGCGAACCTGTACGCCCAGGCCCGCACCTGGTACGAGGCCGACATCAGCGCCGACCCCGCGTACGGCGGTGACCTCGCCGTCGCGCTGGACGCGATCCGGGCGCGGGTGCTGCTGCTGCCCGGCGAGACCGACCTGTACTTCCGGGTGGCCGACAACGCCGCCGAGCTCGAGCACCTGCGCCACGGCGAGCTGAGCCCGATCCCCAGCATCTGGGGGCACCGCGCCGGCAGCCCGCAGGGCATCCCCGCCGACACCGCGTTCCTGCGCGACGCCGTCACCCGGTGGCTCGACGCGTGAGCCCCGAGGCGTGAGCGGCCGCCCGGTGCGGGTGCTGTCGGTGCCCGCGTCCCACGACTACGTCGACCACCTGCGCGATCCCGCGGTCGGCGGGGTCACCTGGGTGGACGGGCCGGACGTCGAGGGCTGGGGGCCCTCGCCCGCGCTGACGACCGCGTGGGTCGACGCCCACGCCCACGATGTCGACGTGGTGCACCTGCACTTCGGCTTCGACGACCGCACCCCGGACGAGCTCGCCGCCTGGGTCGAGCGGCTGCACGCCAACGGCATCGCGCTGGTCTACACCGTGCACGACCTGCGCAACCCGCACCAGCGCGACCCCGGCGTCCACGACGCCCAGCTCGACGTGCTGGTGGCTGCCGCGGACGCGCTCGTGACCCTGACGTCGGGTGCCGCCGCCGAGATCCGTCGCCGATGGGGCCGCGAGGCCCTCGTCGTCCCCCACCCGCACGTCGTGCCCGACGAGCTGCTCGACGCGCCACGACCCGCGCACGACGGGTACGTGATCGGCGTCCACCTCAAGAGCCTGCGCGCCAACGTCTGTGGGCTCGCCGTGCTGGCCCCGCTGGTCGACGTCGTCCACGAGATCCCGGACGCGCGGCTG
This sequence comes from Actinomycetales bacterium, assembly GCA_038322575.1. Taxonomy (GTDB): domain Bacteria; phylum Actinomycetota; class Actinomycetes; order Actinomycetales; family Angustibacteraceae; genus JACMOY01. The sequence continues at coordinate 3,192 of JBBQGB010000115.1, read as the reverse complement.
GTCGTCGACGTCCACGACGAGCTGCTGCGCCCCGACTTCGTGCGCCACGACGCCGAGCTGGTCGCGTTCCTGCGCGCGGCAGCCGAACGCGGCGACCTCACCCTGAACGTGCACGAGCGGTTCGACGACGCGCAGCTGTGGGACTACCTGCTCGGTCTGGACCTGTCGGTGCTGCCGTACGCGTTCGGCACCCACTCGGGGTGGCTCGAGGCCTGCCACGACCTCGGCACCGCCGTGCTCGCACCGCGGGTCGGCCACTGGCACGAGCAGCAGCCCGCGCTGGGCTTCGACCTGACCCTGGACGCGGACGGGGAGGCGAGCGTCGAGGAGACCGGCCTGCGCGCGGCGGTGCGCCACGCCCACGCCACCCGCCCGGCGTGGCGGGCCGACCCCCCCGAGCGGCGCGGCCAGCGGGCCCGGACCGCCGTCGCCCACCGCGACCTGTACCTCGGCGTGGCGCCGTCGTGATCGGCTACTACGTGCACCACGTCGGTCAGGGCCACCTGCGGCGGCTGGTCTCCGTGGCCGCCCACCTTCGGACGCCGGTCACCGGCCTGAGCTCGCTGCCCGCGCCACCGGGGTGGTCGGGTGGGTGGGTGCTGCTGCCGCGCGACGACGAGCCGGTGCCCGGACCGGGCGCCGACGTGACCGCGCACGGCCGGCTGCACTGGGCCCCGCTCGGCCACCCCGGCCTGCGCTCGCGGATGGCCACGGTCGCCGCGTGGGTCGAGCGGACGGCGCCCGCGCTCGTGGTGGCGGACGTGTCGGTCGAGGTGGCGCTGCTCGCGCGGCTGCTGGGCGTGCGGGTCGGGCTGATGGCGATGGCGGGCGACCGCGACGACGCCCCGCACCGGCTGGCCCACGACGTGGCCGACGGCGTGGTGGCGCCGTGGCCGGCGCTGGCCGCGACGCCGGACTGGCCGCAGCGCTGGCACGACAAGACGTCGTACGTCGGTGCCTTCTCGCGGTTCGACGGCCGGCCGGTGACCGACCCCGCCGGCGGCCGCGAGGTGCTGGTGCTGTGGGGTTCGGGTGGCGACGACGTCACCGACACCGAGCGCGCGGCCGCCCGCGAGGCCACCCCCGGCTGGCGGTGGACCTACCGGCTCGGCGGCGACGAGCCGTCCGACGTCTGGGCGGACCTGATGGCGGCCGACGTGGTCGTGGTGCACGGCGGCAGCAACGCGGTGGCCGAGGTCGCGGCGGCCCGGCGTCCGGCGGTCGTGGTGGCCCAGGCCCGGCCGTTCGACGAGCAGGTGGCGCGCGCCCGGGCGGTCGACGCGGCGGGCATCGCGCGCGGGCTCGACCGGTGGCCACCGGCGCGGGACTGGCCGGGACTGCTCGACGACGCGCTGCGCCGCGGGGGAGCGGGCTGGTCGAGCTGGTCGCCGGGCGACGGCGCGCAGCGGGCGGCGTCGGCGCTCGACGCGCTGGCCGGTGCGCCGTGACCGCGCCGCGGGTGGGGGTCGTGACGATCGTCAAGGGTCGGCACGGCCACCTGGCGAACCAGCTGGAGGGGTTGCGCCGCAACACCATCAGCCCCGACGTGCACGTCATCGCCGCGATGGGCGACCCCGACGTGGCAGGTGTCGTCGCCGACCCGCCCTGGCCCACGCGGGTGGTCGACGTCCCGGCGTCCGGTGAGCTGCCGCTGGCGCGGGCCCGCAACGCCGCAGCGGCCGGCGCCATCGAGCTCGGCGCCGAGCTGCTCGTGTTCCTCGACGTCGACTGCGTGCCCGCGCCGGCCCTGCTCGAGCGCTACCGCGACGCCGCCCTGCAGGTCACGGCGGCGCCGCCGTGGGTGCTGTGCGGACCGGTGCACTACCTTCCCCCGGCCGGGCCCGGCAGCTACCCGCTCGACGCGCTGGCCGGGTTGGCCGGCCCGCACCCGGCCCGCCCAGCGCCCCCGGACGGCGTGCTCGTGCCGGCCGACGACCTGCGGCTGTTCTGGTCGCTGTCGTTCGCGATCCCCGCCACGAGCTGGGTCACCACCGGCGGGTTCTGCGAGGACTACGAGGGCTACGGCGGCGAGGACACCGACTTCGCTGCGACGCTGGGCGCCGCGGACGGCAGCATGTTCTGGGTGGGCGGCGCGACGGCGTACCACCAGCACCACGAGGTCGAGTCACCGCCGACGCGCCACGCCGCCGCCATCGTGCGCAACGCCAACCTGTTCTACGAGCGCTGGGGCTGGTTCCCGATGCTGGGGTGGCTCGAGGCGTTCACCGCGATGGGGGTGGCCCACCTCGACACCGGCTCGGGCAGGTGGCGCACCGGGGCGGCCAGCTCGGCGTAGATCGCCTCGTACCGGTCGACCATCGCCTCGTGCGACAGGTGGGCGACGGCGTGCCGGCGCACCGCGGCGCGGTCCAGCGCCTGGGCGGCGGGGATCGCGGCCGCCAGCCCGCTGACGTCGCCCGGCTCGACCAGCCGCCCGAGACCGGTGTGGCTCAGCACCTCGGGCACCCCGCCGCGCGCGAAGGTCACGACCGGCGTACCGCAGGCCAGGGCCTCGGCCACCACCAGCCCGAACGGCTCGTCCCACATCGGGGTCGCCAGCACCGCCGAGGCGCGGCCGACCGCGGCCGCGAGCTCGCGCTGGTCCAGGTGCCCGAGGTAGGTGACGCCGTGGCCCAGGTGCGGGCGGATCACGGCGTCGACGTACGCCGGGTCGCTGACCGGGCCGGCCAGGCTCAGGTGCCGCCCGGCCCGGCGGGCCGCCTCGATCGCCAGGTGCGGCGCCTTCTCGCGCACCAGGCGCCCCGACCACAGCAGGTCGCCGCCGCCGGGCCCGCGCGGCCAGCGGCGCAGGTCGACGCCGTTGGGCACGACGTGCGGCGCGTCGGCGAGGGTGCCGGCCCACTGCCGGGCCGTGTGGGCGCTGACGCTCGCGAACGCGGTGCCGTGGCCGCCGCCGATCGCGACCGCGGACTCCAGCCACGGCGTCGGCGGGGTGTGCAGCGTGGTGACCACCGGCACCGGCAGCGAGCCGGCCATCGCCACGGGCAGGTAGTGCAGCGAGTTGTTGTGCACCACGTCGACGTCGCTGTTGGCCAGCTCGAGCATGAGCGAGAGGTAGGCGTGGTGCTCCTGCACCCAGGCCTCCGACGTCATGCTGACGTCGGCGCGGGCCGCCGGGCTCAGCTGGGCGCTGCTGACCGCGAGCTCCCGGATGTCCAGCGCGGGGTCCGA
>JBBQGB010000114.1:0-4810 GCA_038322575.1 Actinomycetales bacterium | reverse complement strand
TTCGACCATCAGGAAAGACACCTGCGCAGCGCTGACGCAGTCGACGCAGGCGTCGACCAGCGACTCCATGACGTGCGGGACAGAGCCACCTCGGCCGGCCGACACGACCCGCTCGACGAACCGGGTCACGTCAGCAGCCGTCGGCGCGTCCACCTGCATCCCCCCCGCTCCATCGACGTCCCCCCGACCATCGACCGGTCCCGCCCCGAACATGACCATCAGGTTGGGGTTCGTCCTCGAACGACGCAGAAGCGCATCGCCAGAGGGGTTGACGCCTGGACACATCGGCCCAAAGATGACCAACCACGCGGGCTGCTCCAGCACCCTGCACCACCGTGGATGGAGTGCGCATGCCTCTGGGGCCAGGTCGCGTCGGAGTCAGCCCGGTCGGTCGGCGACGTCGTCGGGCCGTGGCCCTCGTGGGGGCGGCTCTGCTCCTCGCGGGGTCCGGCACCGCGGCGGCCGCCACCCCACCGCTCACGACCGGGGTGCAGCGTGACGTCGTCGCCAACCTCTGGGAGTGGAACTGGCCGTCGGTGGCCACCGAGTGCACGACCGTCCTCGGGCCCAACGGGTACGGCGCCGTCCAGGTGGCCCCTCCCGCCGACTCCCTGTCGCGTCTGGCCCCCACCGACGACGCACCGGTCCGCCATCCCTGGTGGGAGGTCTACCAGCCGGTGCGCTACGACCTCACCAGCCGGATGGGCACCGAGGCGCAGTTCAGGGCCATGGTCGCCACCTGCCGACGCGCCGGCGTCAAGGTGTATGTCGACGCGGTCATCAACCACATGACCGGTCAGGGCGAGGTCTCGTACGGAGGCGTGCGGTACACCAAGTACCGCTACGCGGGCCTGTACGGGCCGGGCGACTTCCACAGCCGGCCCCGGGACTGCCCCAGCGCGACCGGCGGCATCGAGAACTTCAACGACCCCCGCCAGGTCGTCAGGTGCGAGCTGGTCGGCCTCTCGGACCTGCGCACCGAGTCCGCTCGGGTCCGCACCCGTGTGGTCGGCTACCTCAACAAGCTCATCGGCTACGGGGTGTCCGGGTTCCGCGTCGACGCCGCCAAGCACGTCGGTCAGACCGACCTGATCGCCATCCGCGACCAGCTGCACCGGACCGTCGACGGCGAGCGACCGTTCTTCGCCCTCGAGGTGTTCCCCGGCGGGCCCGGCGAGCTGTCGCCGCTCGCCTACACCCGGGCCGGTACCGCGCTCGGCTTCGACTTCGCCTACCAGGTCAAGAACGCCTTCAAGAGCTACACCGACCCCGGTGTCGGGGCCATCTCGGCGCTGCGCGTCTTCGGTGAGGACGCCGGCCTGCTGCCCAGCGGCAAGACCATGGTCTTCGTCCAGAACCACGACACCGAGCGCGGGAGCGACACGCTCAGCTACAAGGACGGCCGCACCAACCTGATCGCCAACCAGTTCATGCTGGCGTACGGGTACGGCCGACCCCAGGTCTACTCCGGGTTCCAGTTCGACAAGGCGTACGACTCGCCGCCGGCCGACGCCGCGGGGTTCGTGACGAGAACCAACTGCAGCCTGCGCTGGAAGTGCGTCGACCGTGACCACGGGGTCGCCAACATGGTCGAGTTCCACAACTACGTCGGCACGGCGCCGGTCACCCGGTGGTTCGACGACGGCGCCAACCTGATCGCCTTCAGCCGGGGCACGAAGGGCTGGATCGCCGTCAACAACGCGGCGACGGCGACCAGGCGGACGTTCCGGACCGCGGTCGCGCCCGGGCGGTACTGCGACATCATCCACGGCGACTACCGGCGGGGGGCCTGCACCGGGCCCACGATCGTCGTCCGCTCGGGGGGCACGGTCACCGTGACCGTCGCCGCCAAGGACGCCGTCGCGTTCGACACCGCCCACCCGCTGCGCTGAGGCCGGTGCAGCTGGCCATCAGCGTCCGGCGCTACGCCCAGGGACGGCCAGAACGCTTGCGCCAGTAGGTCTCCGGCGTCTCCACCATGTGGTGCAGGCCCTGCGCGGCTACCAGTGCAGCGGTAGCGTCCACCTCGAGCGCTGCCAGGTTGGCCTCGAGCTGACTGGCCGTGACCGCGCCCGACAGCACGGTCGGTGACCACGGCTGCGCCAGCGCGACCGCTAGTGCCAGTGCGTCCGGCGTCGCGCCCACGCGGTCGGCGGCGGCGTGCAGCGCCGGCGGTGCCCCCGCCCCGGCGAGGCGTCCGTTCGCGACGCCCTCCTTCACGACGACCAGCCAGCCGGCGTCGTGCGCCTGCTGCAGCGCGGGGCCGGCGCTGGGCTCGAGCACGTTCCAGGTGGCCTGCACCGCGCTGAACAGCGGCCGGCCGTCCACCTCGGTCTGCAGCGCCTGCAGCACCACGTCACCCTGGTGCGGCCCACTGGTGCTCAGGCCGATCCGGACCCCGGACTCCGCCGACCACCGGGCCAGCTCGCCCAGCAGCGCGGAGTCCCCCAGCGCCGGCGACTGGGGCGTGATCGAGTGGACCGAGTACAGGGACAGCCGGTCTGCGAGCAGGTCCTGCGTCTGTTGCCGCTGCCGCTCGAACGCCGCGAGGGAGTGGTCCTTGACCTCGTGGACGTCGACGTCGGTGCGCCAGTCCCCGACGTAGGTGTAACCCCACTTGCTGGCCACGACCACGTCGTCGACGTCCGGGCGCCCAGCCAGCCAGTCGCGCAGGAACTCCTCGGCCAACCCGTACGAGCGGGCTGCGTCCAGGTAGCGCACCTCGCGCTCGTGGGCCAGGTCGAGCACGGCGTGGGTGCGGGCACGCATCGCCTCGACGGACCGGTCGACGCCCAGGTCCTCGGCCCGGCCCCCGGTCACGTACGCCGGGCGGCCCAGCGCCGCCAACCCCAGACCCAGGCGGGGTCGGGGTGGGCTCACGTCGGGTGCGGGGTCCGGCACCCGGCCGATGATGCCACCAAGCACCACCTACCGGTCAGCCGACCAGCCGACGGAGCTCGACCGCCCCTGGGACCCCTCAGTCGACCCTGACCACAGCCTCGAGCGGACGGTCCAGCCGCTGCCCCAGTGCGGACGCCTGCTGCTCGAGGGCCTCGCGCGGCACCGCACCGGACTCGGCGAACCAGACGATGTCGACGTCCTCACCTTGCACCTTCCACGTTCCGGCCACGACGCCGGCTGCTACCACGAGGTTGGCCGAGCGGCTCACGACCTCACGGCGGGCGGGCGGCACCACGCGCGCGTCCGAGGTGCCGGGCGCCATCACCCACGGATCTCGTCCCGGCAGCAGCCGGACGGCGGTCGAGGCCGGCGTCGACAGCAGCTCGTCGACGTCCTCGCGCAGCGCCAGCACCCGGTCACCGCCGACGGTCACCGGTTCGAGCCGGTCGCCGAGCTGGTCGAGCCAGCCGGTGACGGCGCGCCGCCTGGCCCCCAGGCCTTTACCGAACCAGTCGTGCACCCGTTCCGCAGTGGCTGGGCCGTGGGTGCGCAGGTACGCCTCGATCACCACGGGCCCGGCCACGTCGAGGTCGGGGATGCCGGCCCAGCCGGGCACGTCCTCGAGCAGCACGAAGGTTTGCTCGCCGTCCCGCCCCAGGCCCAGGCCCAGGTCTCCCTGCCAGGACAACGGTTTGAGCAGGGTGTCGTTGCCGTCGGCGACGACGGCGCTCTGGCGCCGGTACCGGCTGCTGCGCCCCAGCGCCAGCGAGAGCTCGGACCGGGTGAGCGGCCCCTGCCGGAGTGCGTCCCGGACGTACTCGCGGAAGGCCGGCCAGTCCGCGGGCGCCAGGCCGTAGTACTCCTGCCAGCTCGTCAGCTCCCACATCCGGCTCGAGGCCCGCAACGCCAGGTACGCGCCGGCGTCCTGCGGTGTCATCAGGTGCGTCGCGCCCCGGAACGCGTACACCTTGACCACCTCGCCCGCCGCCAGCGCCCGGACGGCGTCACCGGGCCGGGCGGCGACCCGCCGCGCCCCGATCGCCAGCTCTGCCGCGGCATCCGGCCACGCGGGCACCGCCCCCAGGCGTGCGACCACGTCCGCCACCGACCCGTCGCCGACCGGGTCGAGCAGCTGACGCCGCAGCCGCCAGCCCAGCGCCCCCGCCCACGTCATCGCCATCAACGCAACCTAGACCAGAGCGCCCGGACGGTCAGGTCCACGACTCCGACATCCGCAGTAGGGGGACATTCGGCCCTGGCGGCGGGCGTGTCAGGGAGCCAGGCTGGGCTCATGGGAAGGATCTCGAACGACGCCACCCGCGTGTCGGGGGATCTGGCCGGCTGCGGCACCGATGCGGGCATCGACCTGATCTGGCTGCCGCTCGGAGCCGGCGGCCATACGGTCCGCTGGAACGGGCGGGTCTACGAGGCGGTGACTGGCCTGCTGCGGTGACTTCGGACAGTGGATTGATGGGTTTTCTTACGCTGCCGTCGCCGGCTGGGTGTAACCGTAGTGGACCTCGTTCGGTCGCTTGTAGCCGAGCGCTGAATGGCGTCGACGTGAGTTGTAGAACCCCTCGATGTAGGCGATGACGTCGCGTCGGGCCTGGGCCTTGGTGGCGTACACGGTGCGGTAGACGCGCTCGTTCTTCAAGGCTGAGAAGAACGACTCGGCCATCGCGTTGTCCCAGCACACCCCGGTCCTGCCCATCGAGGAACGCATCCCCAGGTCCTTGACGAGAGTGCGGTAGTCCCCCGAGGTGTAGACGCTTCCGCGATCGGAGTGAAAGACTGGACCGTTCCCGGTTTGGTGGACACGTGATTTAGTTGCCCGATCTTTCGGGAGACGCGAGAATGGGTTCGACACGCCGTAGTCTTACCGATGAGTACAAGGCTCAGGCGGTTACCT
>JBBQGB010000113.1:0-5020 GCA_038322575.1 Actinomycetales bacterium | reverse complement strand
CAACAAGGTCCGCCGTGAACGAGTCACCCTCCAGACCGCCACCAGCCCGTTGGCCGAACTAGGAAGCACCACCAGGTCGGCCAGAGGTGTGCGTGGCGTACACCGAGGACGGGATCAGCGCAGGCGCTCGCGCAGCCCGGTCGCCCTCGCGGCGGGACGACCGATCGCGGCGGTCAGGGCCTCGGCGCTGCCGATGAGCCGGACGTGATGGGTGGCTCGGGACACGGCGGTGTAGACCGTCTCCCTGGTGCCCAGGGCTGACGCCGCTGGCGGCAGGACGACGGTGACGGCCCCGAACTGGCTGCCCTGACTGCGGTGCACGGTGAGCGCGTGCAGGGTGCGGACGTCGCCGAGCCGGGCTACGGGGACCCGCACCGGCTCGCCTCCGCGGCCGAAGACGGCGACCAGACCGCCACGCTGGTCGTCCACGACGACACCGGTGTCGCCGTTGTACAGGCCCACCTCGTAGTCGTTGCTGGTCACTAGCAGCGGCTCACCGACCCAGTGGCCGTCCCGGCGCGGGGCGGTCGGGTGCAGCTCGGCGAGCCACCCGGTCGCCAGGGCCGACCAGTGCGCGACGCCCCGCGGGCCGCGGCGGTGGGCACACAGCAACCGGTGGGCGTCCAGGGCCGCCACGGCGCCGGCACCGTCGCCGCGCACTGCCGCCGCGTGCAGCGCCGCACCACTGGCGATGACGTCGGCCCGCACGCCGGTCAGCTGCGCCTCGGTCAGGCGGGCGTCGTCCTCGAGCTCGACCAGCTCGACATGCGGATCGCCCGAGGCCAGCAGCTCGATCACCCGGTCGGCGCGTCCGGCCTGCACGTGCGCTGCCAGCTCGGCGATCGATGGGATGTCGGTGCGGTGGTTGGTGTGCAGGGTGCTGACACCGTCACGCATGGAGGCAGCAGGCGAGGACGGGCGTTCGGCCACAACGACGTTGGGCAGAACGGTACGCAGCGTTGCGGCGAACGGCGGTGTTCGCCGGCCCAGCGTCGCCCGGTCGACGAGGTCGACGAGGTCGCCGAGCACGGCCCCGGCCTCGACCGAGGCGAGCTGGTCGGGGTCACCCACGAGCACCAGGCGGGTGGTGGGCCGCAGCCCCTCGAGCAGCCGGGCCATCATGGTCAGAGAGACCATCGAGCTCTCGTCGACCACCACCACCTCGAACGGCAGCCGGTTCGTCGCATCGTGCCGGAACCGGCTGCGCGCGCCGGGCCGCCAGCCCAGCAGGCGGTGCAGCGTCACGGCTCTCAGATCGCCCAGCCGTTCTCGGTCGACCGGTGACAGGTGTGCGGTCGACGAACGCACGGCCTCCTCGAGTCGGGCCGCGGCCTTGCCCGTCGGCGCGGCCAGCGCGATCCGGCACGCGGGGTTCTGCTCGCGCAGCAGGGCCAGCACCCGGGCGACCGTCGTGGTCTTGCCAGTGCCTGGCCCGCCGGCCAGGACGCTGACCCACGAGAGCGCGCACACTGCCGCGGCGGTCCGCTGGTCCTCGTCCGCTCCGTCGCCGAACAGGCGTCGCATCCCTTGCGCCAGAACGTCGAGGGCGAGGTCGTCGGGGCTGGTCGCTGAGCGCGCGAGCAGCTGGTCGGCGACCTGCCGCTCCTGCTCCCAGTAGCGTGTCAGCCACAGCCGGTCACCATCCATCCGCAGCGGACCCCCCGCTGCGACCAGGGGGCTCGCCGCGCACCGCGCCGTCCAGGTCGTGTCGGGCCAGGCCAGGTCGACCTCGGCGGACTCGACCGCCTCGTCGTCGTCGGCGACGGCGGTGTCGCTGGCGGTGGTCAGGTCGACCACGACCGAACCGTGTCGCGTCGAGCGCACCACCAGCGCCACGGCCAGCAGCACCGCCTCGTCGGCCTCACCCCCGAGGACGCCGAGCCGCTGGGCGACATGCACGTCTGCCGCTGACAGCATCCCGGCGTCGTTGAAGTCGCGCAGCAGACCGGTGGCCCGCAGCGCGGACGTCGGCGCGTACGTCGACAGCTCGCTCACGTCACACCCGCCAGCAGGTCCGATGCCCCGACCACCAGGGCGGAAGGCGGCCGCCAGGCGAAGACGCCGGGCACGGACCCGTCGGCGGCGACCACCCCGGGCCCGGACATGCCCCGCAGGAACAGGTACAGCGACCCGCCGAGATGGACGTTGGGGTCGTAGCCGGGCTGGCGCCAGCGCAGGTAGCGGTGCAGCGCGACGCCGTACAGCAGAGCCTGCAACGGGTAGTGCGCCTCGATCATCGCGGTCTGCATGGCCTCGTGCCGGTAGTGCCAGGCGGTGAGCGGCTCGACGTACCCGCCTAGGCGGTTGGTCTTGTAGTCGACGACGAGGTAGGTCGGTACGCCGTCGACTCGCAGCCGCAGCACGGCGTCGATGCTGCCGGTGAGGTAACCCCGCAAGGGTGCTGGGTCGAGTGCCGCCAGCTCGTCCGCGTACGCCGACAGGACGCCGACACCACAATGCTTGCGCCACAACGGAACCAGCCCGGACAGCACCGGCCGAAGCGCCAGTGGCTCGTCCCCACCGGCCAGGGGCAGCTCGAAGTCCAGCTCGGGCAGCCGGTCGCTGCTGCTGAGCTCGGCCAGCGACACCCCGCCTGCGAGCGCACCCAACGGCGTGCGCAAGGAGGTGAGCAGCGCGTCGGTCAGGATGCCGACGTCCGTCCCCGGCGCTGACCGGGCCACGTTGAGCGCCACCGCCGAGCGGACCGCCGCCTCGTCGCCGCCGTCCTCGATCTGCTCCAGCGCCGCGTGCACCAGCGTGCCGAAGCCCGTGCCGCCGGGCAGTTCGTCCCAGGCGGACGGCACGGCGTGCAGGGCGGTGTCCGCAGTCCCGTCCGCATCGGCGAGGTCGGTGTCGGCCTCGTCGTCCTTCTGCGCCACCTCGGGCTCGCTGCCCATCCGCTGGTCGTGCGCGGCGGCGGTGAGCGCGCTGTACGACGTCCGACGCCAGGTGGTGTCGAGGGCGCGGTCGAGAGTGGCGACCGACAGGGCCGCGGACGTCGGTGCCGGCCTCTCGTAGCGGCCCACCGGTCGCGGCTCCACCAGCTCGACCGCGAGATGCTCGGTGGTCAGCCCGCGGAACGCCTGCAGGGCGACGGAGTCGGCGGGCACCGGGATCTTGGTGGGGGCCACCGTCGCCGGGTCGCGGTGCAGCAGCAGGCGGTGCAGGGCGGAGGTCACCGTGTTGGCCGTGGGCGCCCACCAGGTGACGAGGTGTCCCATGGCTCGGGTGAGCCCGACGTACGCCAGACGCAGGTCATCGTCGGCCTCCTCGGCCTTGCCCCGTGCCACGTGGGCGGCCCAGTCCGGCCCGGTCGACCCGCCGACGTCGCGCACCCGGCCTCGCGAGTCGTGGAACGCCGCCGTGGACGGTTCGTTGCCCGGCCAGCGGTTCCACCCGAACGGCATCATGACGACGGGAAACTCCAGGCCCTTGCTGGTGTGAACGGTGATGACCTGGACCGCCGCGGCGTCCGAGTCCAGCCGGCGGCTGCGCTCGAGCGTGCCGGCCTCGCGGGCGGCCTCGTCCCGGCGGGCGCGCAACCAGGTGACCAGGGCGCTGAGCCCGCGCTGCTCGTGCTGCGCGACCTCGTGCAGCACCTGCGCCAGGTGACGCAGGTCGGTCAGCAGCCGCTCACCACCGTCGAAGGCGAGCAGCCGCGGTTGCAGCGAGCGCTCGGCGCACACGGCCTCGAAGACGGCCGCGACCCCGCGCTCGTCCAGCAGCCGCGACCACACCCGCAGCTGCAGCGCGAGCTCGGTGACCGACCCGTCGTCGGGATCGGCGACCTGCGCTGCGGACAGCCCGGCGAACGGGCCCAGCGCGAGCCGCGCCACCCGTGCGGTGCGGTGCGGCTGCTCGAGCGCTTCGAGCAGCAGCTGCCACTGCTCTGCGGCGGGAGTGGTGAACACGCTCGTGCGCCCGGTGACGACGACGGGAACGCCGGCTGCGCGCAGACCCGCGCTCACCTGCTCGGCCTGCTTGTTGGTGCGCACCAGGACCGCGATGTCACCCGGGACGACGGCACGCTGAGGGCCGCTGTCGCGGGGGTTCAGCCTGGCGCGGTCGAGCGTCCGGACGACCTCGGCTGCCACGTCGTGCACGATCGAGTCGACGGCGACCTGGGTCGGCAGCAGCTTGCCCGGCGCGGCCAGGCCCTCACGCGGCAGGACACGCAACCGCACCGGCGCCGGCGTCCCGTCCAGCTCGATCAGCCGCCCCCGGTGCACGGCCTCGACCGGCCCGACCCTGATCCGTGGGTCACCCAGTGCGGCGCCCCCGAACACCGCCTCGAGACCGGCGACCAGGGCGGCGTCGCTGCGAAAGCTGGTGGGCAGCGTGTGCACGGCGCCGGCCACGTCGCGGGCGCTGAGGTAGGCGTGGACGTCGGCACCGCGGAACGCGTAGATCGCCTGCTTGGGGTCGCCGATCAGCACGAGCGTGCGGTGGTTGTGGAACGGGATGCGCAGGATCGACCACTGGACCGGGTCGGTGTCCTGGAACTCGTCCACGAGGACGACGCGGTACCGGTCGCGAAGACGTTGCACCGCAACGGGTCCGGTGATGTCAGCCTGCAGGGTGCTGTCGAGGCGCGAGAGCAGGTCGTCGTAGTCGAACAGGTGCAGGCGGCGCTTGCGGGCCTCGACCTCGGCGCGCACCGCGGACGCGATCCGGGTGCGCAGACCGTGCGGCGTCGTCGGGTCGGACTCAGCCGGAGTGGGTACCAGCAGGGTGCCGGGGTCGCGGACGCCGACGTCCACCGCCAGTGACCGGAACTGCTCGATGGTCAGCAGGGGCGGCTGCGCTCCGGCGACTCCCCACTTGCGCAGGTAGAGGTCGTCGGCGACCTCGCGCACTAGGTCACCGATGCCCTCGACCAGCTGGGCGCCGGGGTCGTGGTCACCCGCCGTCCCCAGAGCCGCCAGCACCTGCTGGCAGAAGCCGTGCGTCGTGGTGACGGTGGCCGCGTCGAAGTCGGCCAGCGCCTCCTGCACGCGCCGGTGACGGCGATCGACCTCCT
>JBBQGB010000112.1:0-5104 GCA_038322575.1 Actinomycetales bacterium | reverse complement strand
CCCGTGAGATCTACGACTTCCTCAATGGCTATGTGATTGGGCAGAACGGTGCCAAGAAGTCGCTTGCTGTTGCGGTCTACAACCACTACAAGCGTGTCCAGTCGCAGGCCTCCAGCACCCGAGGCAAGGACGATCAGGTCGAGCTGGCCAAGTCCAACATCTTGATGCTCGGGCCCACGGGCTGCGGCAAGACCTACCTGGCGCAGACCCTGGCAAAGATGCTGAACGTGCCTTTCGCCATCGCCGACGCGACCGCGCTCACCGAGGCCGGCTATGTCGGCGAGGACGTCGAAAACATCCTGCTCAAGTTGATCCAGGCCGCCGACTACGACGTCAAGCGCGCGGAGACCGGGATCATTTACATCGATGAGGTCGACAAGATCGCCCGCAAGAGCGAGAACCCGTCGATCACCCGCGACGTCTCCGGCGAGGGCGTCCAGCAGGCCCTGCTGAAGATCCTCGAGGGCACCACCGCCTCGGTCCCGCCGCAGGGCGGGCGCAAGCACCCGCACCAGGAGTTCATCCAGATCGACACGACCAACGTCCTGTTCATCGTCGGCGGTGCCTTCGCGGGCCTCGACAAGCTGATCGAGCAGCGCTCGGGCCGCAAGGGCCTGGGGTTCGGCGCCGAGCTTCACATCGCCGCCGACGTCCCCGACGACCTGTACGGCGACGTCATGCCCGAGGACCTGATGAAGTTCGGGCTGATCCCCGAGTTCATCGGCCGGCTGCCGGTCATCACGACCGTGTCCAACCTCGACCAGGACGCCCTGGTGCGCATCCTGACGACCCCGCGCAACGCCCTGATCAAGCAGTACCAGCGGATGTTCGAGATCGACGGGGTCGAGCTCGAGTTCACCCCGGACGCGCTCGAGGCCGTCGCCGACCAGGCGATCCTGCGCGGCACCGGTGCCCGCGGGCTGCGGGCGATCGTCGAGGAGGTGCTGCTGCCGGTCATGTTCGACGTCCCGAGCGACGACGGCATCGCCCGCGTCGTGGTCAACCGGGCCGTGGTGCTCGACAACGTCAACCCGACGATCGTGCGGCGCGACGCCCCCGAGCCGCGCAAGCGCGCCCCTCGCGAGAAGTCCGCCTGAGCGGCCCGTCAGGTCAGGACGCCGGCAGCGTGCCGGCCCCGACCTCGACGCCGTCATTGCCGACCAGGTTGTCGGCCAGGAGGTTGCCGGCCGCGTGCTGGTCGGCCCAGTCCAGCACCTCGCTGCACACCATCGGCCGGGCGATCCAGTAGCCCTGGAGGTCGTCGCAGTCCAGGCTCTGCAGCCGGTCGGCGACCGCGCTGGACTCGATGCCCTCGGCCAGCACGGTCATCCCGAGCCGGTGGCCCAGGTCGATGATCGACTGGACGACCGCGACGTCGGAGGGTGAGGCCTCCAGGTCGGTGACGAACTGCCGGTCGATCTTGATCTGGTGCACCGGCAGGCCGCGCAGCTGGCTCAGGCTGGTGTAGCCCGCGCCGAAGTCGTCGATCGACACCTGGACGCCGCGTTCGCGCAGCCGCTCGACGACGCTCCTGGCCAGGTCGGGGTTCTCGGTGACGGCACTCTCGGTGATCTCCAGGATGAGGCGCTCGGGCGGCCAGCGGTGCAGCGTCAGCACCTCCTCGACGATCCCCAGCAGCGCGTGCTCGAGCGAGACCGGGCTGATGTTGACGGCGATGGTGCAGTCCAGACCCCGGACCCGCCACCGGCCGGCGTCGCGCACGGCGGTCAGCAGCACCCACCGCGTCAGGGCGTGGATCAGGCTGGTGCGCTCGGCGATCGGGATGAACTCCGCGGGCAGCAGCAGGCCGCGCTCGGGGTGGTCCCAGCGCAGCAGCGCCTCGAACCCGGTGAGCGCGCGACCGTTGGCGGTCAGCACCGGCTGGTAGCGCAGGTGCAGCTGCCCGAGCATCATCGCGTCGCGCAGGTGAGCCAGGGTCTCGAGCCGGTCGGTCGTGTGCTCGTCGCGCGAGACGTCGTACGGCGCGACCCCGGACCTGCTGCGCTTGGCCTGGTACATGGCCACGTCCGCGTGCCGCAGCAGGTCGCTGAGCGTGCGCCCGTCGCGGGGCGCGAGCGCCACCCCGATGCTGGCGCGGATGTCGAGGCTGACGTCCAGGGTGCGGAAGTCGCCCATCGTCAGGCCGCCGAGGATCCGCTTGGCCCGCACCACCGCACCCGCCATGCTCAGCGGCCCGCGGATCAGGATCGCGAACTCGTCGCCACCCAGCCGGGTCACCATCGCGTCGTGCCCGGCAGCGGCCACCAGCTGGTGGGCCACCTGCACGAGCACCTCGTCACCCGCGGCGTGTCCCAGCGTGTCGTTGACGTCCTTGAACCCGTCCAGGTCGACGACCATCAGCGCCGGACCGTGGCTGCCGTCCCCGTCCATCTGGTCCAGCCCCGCGAGCACCCGCCCGGCCGCCTCGGCGAGCAGGGTCCGGTTGCCGAGCTGGGTGAGGGGGTCGCGCCGAGCCACCCGGCCGCGCTCGCGGTCGCGGCGGACCAGCAGGACGAGCAGCGCCGCCACCGCCCCGGCGCTCGCGACGGCGAACGCCGCCGAGATCCACAGCGCTGCGCCGTCCATCGACCAACCTCCGCACGTCGCATCGCGGCCCGGTGGCCGCCCCCTGTGCGTTCGACACGATCGGGGTGGGTCTTGAGCAGTGCAGGCGTCCGGTCGAGCTGGCTACGAGGCCGGTGCGGCCTCGGCCAGCACGACGTCGGTGACGCTGAGCGCGTCCGACCCGGGCCGCAGGTCGAGCACCTCGACCCGCCCCGCGGCGCGCAGGTCGGCCTCGGCCGAGCGCACCCGCTCCAGGTCGGCAGCCGACCCGCTCACGACGGCACTGACGACGCCGGTGCGCTGGCTCGCCTTGGCCTGCGACTTGGCGCCGCGCACGGCCGCCAGGGCGCTGGCCACCACACCGAGCAGGTCGGGGTCGCCGGGCTCGGCCAGCGTCAGTTCGGACGCCGTGGGCCACGGCGCGCGGTGCACCGACCCCTCGCGCCACCACGACCAGACCTCCTCGGTGGCGTAGACCAGCACCGGGGCCAGCAGCCGCAGCTGCACGGACAGGGCCAGCGCCAGCGCCGAGGTGGCCGACCTGGCGGCCGCTTCGCCCTGGGCGCCGTACGCCCGCTCCTTGACCAGCTCGAGGTAGTCGTCGCAGAACGTCCAGAAGAAGCGCTCGGTGACCTCCAGCGCCCGGGTGTAGTCGTAGGCGTCGTACCCGGCGGTCGCCTCGTCGACGACCCCGGCCAGCGCAGCGAGCATCGAGCGGTCGACCGGCTCGGTGACCTGGCCAGCGTCCGGGCTGACCGCGCCCGACCCCAGCACGAACTTGCTGGCGTTGAGCACCTTGATCGCGAGGCGCCGTCCGACCTTCATCTGGGTCTCGTCGAAGGGGGAGTCCGCCCCGGGGCGGGCCATCGCGGCCCGCCAGCGCACGGCGTCCGCGCCGTAGGTGTCCAGGATGGCGTCGGGGACGATCGCGTTGCCCTTGGACTTGGCCATCTTCTTGCGGTCGGGGTCGACGACGAAGCCCGAGATCATCGCATGCGACCAGGGGGCGACACCGAACTCCAGGTGCGAGCGGACGACCCGGGAGAACAGCCAGGTGCGGATGATCTCGTGGGCGTGCGTGCACAGGTCCATGGGGAAGACCCGGGCGAACAGGTCGTCGTCGCGCTGCCAGCCGCCGACGATCTGCGGGGTCAGGGACGACGTGGCCCAGGTGTCCATCACGTCGGGGTCGCCGACGAAGCCGCCGGGCACCCCCCGCTGCGCCTCGTCGTAGCCGCGCGGGGCCTGCGAGGCCGGGTCGACCGGCAGGTCGGCCTCGTCGGCCAGGATCGGGTGGTCGTGGTCGGGCTGACCGTCCTGGTCCAGGGGGTACCACAGCGGGAAGGCCACGCCGAAGAAGCGCTGGCGCGAGATGAGCCAGTCGCCGTTGAGGCCGTCGATCCAGTTCGTGTAGCGCGCCTGCATGTACGGCGGCGCCCAGGTGACCTCGTCGCCGCGTGCGACGAGCGCGTCGCGCAGGGCGCCGTCGCGCCCGCCGTTGCGGATGTACCACTGCCGCGACGAGACGATCTCGAGCGGCTTGTCGCCCTTCTCGTAGAAGTTCGCGACCCGCTGGGTCGGCCGTGGCTCGCCGTCGAGCTCGCCGCTGGCCCGCAGGGCCGCCACGAGCACCTCGCGCGAGGAGAACACGGTCTTGCCGGCGATCTCGGCGTACACGGCCCGGCCGGCGTCGCCGGTGATCCACTCGGGGGTGTCGCGCAGCAGCCGGCCGTCGCGGCCCATCACCGTGCGGTTCGGCAGCTGCAGCTCGCGCCACCACTGGACGTCGGTGAGGTCGCCGAACGTGCAGCACATGGCGATGCCGGCGCCCTTGTCGGGCTCGGCGGCCGGGTGGGCGAGCACGGGGATCTCGACGTCGAACAGGGGCGAGCGCACGGTGGTGCCGAACAGCGGCTGGTAGCGCTCGTCGTCGGGGTGGGCGATCAGGGCCACCGCGGCGGGCACGAGCTCGGGGCGGGTGGTCTCGACGTAGACCGGTCCGTCGGCCCCGTGGTAGGCGATCCGGTGGTATGCGCCGGGGTGGTCGCGCGCCTCGAGCTCGGCCTGGGCGACGGCCGTCTGGAACGTGACGTCCCACAGGGTGGGGGCGTCCTGGCTGTAGGCCTCGCCGCGCGCGAGGTTGCGCAGGAAGGCCCGCTGCGAGGTCGTCCGCGCCGCGTCCCCGATCGTCGTGTACGTCTGCGCCCAGTCGACCGACAGCCCCAGCTTGCGCCACAGGGCCTCGAAGGCCTGCTCGTCCTCCTCGACCAGCTCGTTGCACAGCTCGATGAAGTTGCGCCGGCTGATCGCCAGCTGCCGCTTGGGGTCGGGCGCGGCGGGGGGGACGAACGCCTCGTCGTAGGGGATCGAGGGGTCGCAGCGGACGCCGAAGTGGTTCTGCACCCTGCGCTCGGTGGGCAGCCCGTTGTCGTCCCACCCCATCGGGTAGAAGACCTCCTTGCCGCGCATCCGCTGGTACCGGGCGATGCAGTCGGCGTGGGTGTAGGAGAAGACGTGACCGACGTGCAGGCTGCCTGAC
>JBBQGB010000111.1:0-5227 GCA_038322575.1 Actinomycetales bacterium | reverse complement strand
GGCCATCACGTCGGCCTTGATCGCCGACCCGGCGTCGCGCAGCTGCTCCCAGTCGGCGACCTCGCCGACGACGGACGCCCGCTTGGCGCGGATCGTCGCGGTGGCGTGGGCCAGGTTGCGCCGCTGCTGGGTGTTGGCCAGGGCGTCGTGCGCCGCGGCGGGGAACGAGCGGTCGCCCGACAGGTGGCCGGTGCGGACGTCGGCCCGCACCGACGTCGGGATGCCGAGGAAGGTGCTCACCGGCTCGCCTGCACGGCGCCCTCGGTGGCTGCCAGCACCTCGGCCAGGTGCACCGACCGCACGCCCGTGCGCAGCCGGGCCAGGCCGCCGCCGATGTGCATCAGGCACGACGCGTCGCCGGCCGTGACCACCTCGGCGTCGGTGGCCAGCACCGCCGACATCTTGTCGGCCAGCATCGCGGTCGAGGTCTCGGCGTTCTTGACCGCGAACGTGCCGCCGAACCCGCAGCACTGGTCGGCGCCGTCGAGCTCGACCAGGTCGATGCCGCGCACGGCCCGCAGCAGCTGCAGGGGCTTGTCGCCGACCCGCAGCAGGCGCAGGGAGTGGCAGGTCGGGTGGTAGGTCACCCGGTGCGGGAAGGACGCGCCGACGTCCGTCACACCGAGCCGGTCGACCAGCAGCTCGCTCAGCTCGAACGTCGCCGCGGCCACCCGCGCGGCGCGGCGGGCCAGATCGGCGTCACCCGCCCGCTGCGCCAGCATCACGTGCTGGTGGCGCACCGAGCCGGCGCACGACCCGGACGGCGTCACGATCGCCTCGGCGCCGTCGTCCAGGGCCCGCTCGAACACCTCGACGTGGTGGCGCACGATGCGCGTCGCGCCGTCGGCGTACCCCGTGTTGGTGTGCATCTGCCCGCAGCAGGTCTGGTCGGGCGGGAACACCACCTCGTGCCCGAGCCGCTCGAGCACCGTGACGGTGGCCCGACCCACGTCGGGGAACAGCGTGTCGGCCAGGCACGTGACGAACAGCGCGATCCGCACGCCCTACCCGATCCGCACGCCGGCCACCGTCACCGGGGGCTGCGTCGGGTCGAGCTCGGCCGCCTGGTCGACGCCCGCCGGGGTGATCGTGTCGACGACCTTGGCCACCCTGCCCGGCGCGACCGCGCAGATCGGTGAGGTGCCGCCGGCCGCGCAGACCCCGAACTGGTACTGCTCGCCGGTCGCGGTGAAGCCGCGGGCCTGGTCCTGGCTGAACCCGTCCTGTCCGGTGAGCGTGACGGCGAACGACCAGCCGGCACCCGGCGTCCCACCCAGGGCCGCCTTCGAGACGGTGAAGGTGATGAAGCGGGTGACCGAGTTGGCCCGGATGCTGACCGACCCGACGGTCGACCCGCCGGCGTCGACGAAGCGCTGGCCGAAGCCCTGCACCTCGATCAGCCGGTTCCAGGCCGAGGCGGGGTCGATCGAGTAGTTGCGTCCCGGGAAGGATGCGGACGTCGACGTGGGCCCGGCGCCGGGGGCGAAGGCGTAGACGTCGACCAGCTGCGCGCCCAGCGGGCTGCCGAAGGTCGGCGTGAGGTCACGCGTCTGCACCCGGAAGGTGACCGAGTCCGGGCCCGAGTCGTAGACCTGGAAGGCCTGCAGGTCGTAGGCACCGGGCTTGAAGTCGCCCGCCGAGGGGTAGACGTACGTGCCGGGGCCGTTGTCGTCGCCGTCGGGGTCGGTCTGCTCGAACACCAGCGTGCCCGGGACGACGTCGTACACGACGGTGCGCTGGGCGGTGCCGGTCGCGCCCGAGGCGGTCGTGGCGGCCGCGGTGATCGTGGCGGTGCCCGGGGGGATCGCCAGCGTCACCGAGAACGAGCCGTCGGCGCCGGCCACGGTCGACGCCGCGGTGCTCGCGCCGTCGATGTCGAGGTTGACCGCCGACAGGTCGACCTGCGCGCCCGGCTCGGTGCTGCCGGCCACGACGGTCGAGCCGGTGACCTGGGCGTTCTCGGCCGGGCTGGTCAGCGTGATCGCCGCCTGTGCCGGCGGGGTCGCGGTGACGTAGCGCGCGGTGGTGTCGGCCGGGGTCTCGGTGACCGCGCCGGCGCGCAGGTTGGCGCCGAGCCGGACGAACTGGGCGGCCGACCAGGTCAGGGGCGAGGCGCTGCCGGCCGCCTTGCCGTCCTGGAAGCCGATCGAGGCGCACTCGGGGGTGGTGCCGTACGGCGAGGGCGCGAGGTCCGCGTTCTCCCACGCCTGCTCGGGGATCAGCCCGAAGCCCGACGCGGTGCCCGACATGGCGGCCCAGCGGTCGACCGCGGACGAGCGCAGACCGCGCGCGATCTCGGACTCGGCGCGCTCACCGGCGAGCACCGGCCAGACGTGGCCGGACCCCTTGTTCTGCGCCTGCCCGAGGCACTCGCCGGCCCACGGCTTGCCCTGCACCGTGCAGTCGGTCGGGTCGGCGGTGTTGCAGTCGCCGTACCCGTCCTCGGTGCCCGGGGCCTTCGTGCCGTAGCGGTAGAAGCCGGTGCCCGTGGCGGTCTCGGCCTTGACCACCTGGTCGACGACCGACAGCGACCGGACGACGTCGGCGTCGTCCGCGGGCAGCACGCCGAGCCGGGTGAGCTCGAGGAAGCCGGCGTCGACGACGTCGCGCTGGTCGGCGTCCGGGCCGCCGTTGCCGAGGTTGTAGGTGAACGCGCTGTCCGGGTCGCCGTTCTTGGTCAGGCGCACGAAGTACGGCTTGGGGTCCAGCGTGCCGGTGGTGGTGAGCGTCCAGCCCTTGATCGAGCGCTGGTAGCGGTCGGCCGTGGCGCGGTAGACGCGGGCCGAGGCCCCGTCGCCGTTGAGGTCGGCGATGGCGCCGGCGGCGACCAGGCCGGCGATCTCGGCCGCGATCGTCGAGGGGCTGTAGCCGGCCTGCTCCTCCCACCGCTCCGACCCGGACGCCGGGCCGTGGGCGACCAGGTAGTCCGCGGCGCGCTTGACGTGGGCGCGGTAGAAGGCGGCGTCGGTCACGCCGACGGTGCGGGCCATCAGGATCGGGTAGGCCACCTCGTCCAGCTGGACGCCGAAGCTGTCGGGCGCGGTCTTGCCGTTGACCAGCGAGTTGCGGGGGAACGACCCGTCGCTCTGCTGCTGGCGCTCGAACAGGAAGCGCACCTGCGCGGTGGCGGTGGCGGTGTCGCCGCCGGCGAGGAACCCGGTGAACGTCTCGTACAGGTCGCGGGCGAACACCTCGCGGTAGCTGCCGAAGTAGGTCTCGGCGCGGTTACCGGCGCTGACGGCCTGGCCCCACGGGCTGGCGAGCGAGGCGATGGTGGCGCCGGGGAAGGTCTTGTCCTCGCTGGCCTTGAGCACGTTCGCGGACAGGTAGTAGGTGCGCCGCAGCTCAGCGGCCCGCCCGGCCGGCAGCCCGGCGTTCGGCGGTGGGGTGAGCCGGCGGTCGTAGCCCGCCCAGCCCGCGACGTACCGCGCGTACGTCGCCGCGAAGGGGGTGCGCGCGCTGGCCGAGGCAGTCGTGACCGCGGCGGCGGACGTCGGGCCGAAGCCGAGCGCGAGCGTCGCCTTCCCGTCGCGGTCGGCGAGGCCGACCGTCTGCACCAGGTTGCCGCCGGTGGCGCTGGAGTACGTCGTGGCCAGCCGGTGGTCGGCGTCCAGCTGGGTCAGGCCGTCGCTGGCGGTGCCGGCGAAGCCGTTGCTGACGGCGGTGAACGGCCGGTCGGCCTTGAGCGCGGAGTAGACCGGCTCGGCGTAGTCGCGGTTGGCCGCGTTGGTCTGGGTCACGGTGTCGCTGCCGACCGGCACCGGGGTCCCGCCCGAGCGGTCGGTGACCCCCGCGTCGGGGCCGGCGTTCTGGGTCGCCGCGTCGCCGCCCCCGCCGTTGCCGTTGAGGGTGGTGTCGAGGCGGGCGTACAGACGCAGGTGGTCGTCCTCGTGACGCGGCACCAGGCGGGTGCGCAGCACGACGCTGGCGCGCGCGGGGTCGGTCACGTAGTCGGTGGTCAGGGTGTATCGGCCGTCCCTGGCCCGGCTGGTCACCCGGCAGGTCATGCCGCTGGGGTCCAGCGGGGCGACGGTGTACGTCATGTCGCGGGTGGCGAGGTGGGTGAAGGTGCGCCCGTCGGTGACCACCAGCTGCAGGGTCTCGACGTTGGTGTTGTCGATGGTCGGGTAGTAGACGTCGGACAGCACCCCGCCCGCGACCGTGAACCACACCTTGGACGCCGTCCCGCGCGAGGTGCCGAGGCAGTCCTTGCGGGCCAGCCCGAAGTGCGACAGCGACCCGGGGCCGCCGGTGGCCGCGCCGGCGTCCGTCGGCACCGGCCGGCGCGGGGAGCCCCGGTGGCCGTCGTCCGCCTGCGCGCTGGTGCCGGTGGAGCTGACCAGTGCGGCCAGCAGAACGCCGCCCGCGATCGCGGCGGTGAGTCGGCGGGGTCGGACCACGGTGTCCTCCAGGGTGAAGCGTCACTGCTCACCCACGACTGCGGGGGCGGGGCAACACCACCGCGAACCGGACGTCCGTGTCAAGAGCGTCGCCCGGGCGTGGTTCCGCTGGCGGCGAACGCCGGCGGCGACGCGGAACAGTCGTCTCAGGCCTCCCGTTGTGCCGGTACGACGCGTGCTCCCGGGCCGACGCAGGTGGCCATCGCGCCACCTGAGGACGAACGGGGGGTCGCTGTCGGACCACGGGGATACCATCGCCCCGTGGTCGAGGGGAGGGGAAGTCCCGCCCCTGACAAGGCTCGCGAGGAGTGAGACGTCATGTTCGAGAGGTTCACCGACCGAGCCCGTCGCGTTGTCGTGCTGGCGCAAGAAGAAGCCCGCATGCTCAACCACAACTACATCGGCACCGAGCACATCCTGCTCGGGCTGATCCACGAGGGCGAGGGTGTGGCCGCCAAGGCCCTCGAGAGCCTCGGGATCTCGCTGGACGCCGTCCGCGAGCAGGTGCAGGAGATCATCGGCCAGGGCCAGCAGGCGCCCTCCGGTCACATCCCCTTCACCCCGCGGGCGAAGAAGGTCCTCGAGCTCAGCCTGCGCGAGGCGCTGCAGCTGGGCCACAACTACATCGGCACCGAGCACATCCTGCTCGGGCTGATCCGTGAGGGCGAGGGCGTCGCCGCCCAGGTGCTGGTCAAGCTCGGCGCCGACCTCAACCGGGTGCGCCAGCAGGTCATCCAGCTGCTGTCGGGCTACCAGGGCAAGGAGCCGGCCGCGGCCGGCCCGGCCGAGGGCACCCCGTCCGGCTCGCTGGTGCTCGACCAGTTCGG
>JBBQGB010000110.1:0-5336 GCA_038322575.1 Actinomycetales bacterium | reverse complement strand
GCCCACCGAGTTCAAGCTGCTGCGCTACCTGATGCTGAACCCCAACCGGGTGCTGTCCAAGTCCCAGATCCTGGACCACGTGTGGGACTACGACTTCCGCGGCGAGTCCGGCATCGTCGAGTCCTACATCTCCTACCTGCGGCGCAAGGTGGACGCCGACGCCGCGGTGCCGCTGATCCACACCCGACGCGGCGTGGGGTACGTGCTGCGCCTGCCGCCCGAGCAGGGTTGAGTGGGTCAACGGTGGGCACCCTGCTGACCCGCGCCCGAGACCGGGCGTCCGCGACGCCACTGCGGCTGCGGCTGGTCGCGATCCTGCTGGCGCTGGCGCTGGTGGCGCTGGCCGTCACCGGTGCGGTCGCGGTCGCGCTGCTCGGCGGGCAGCTGGTCGACAAGGTCGACGCACAGATCACCGCCGTCGCTCGCGGCTACGCCGGGCTGGACTCCCCCGACGACCTCGGCGGCGGCCCGCAGCGCGGGCTGCCCAGCGCCCAGTACGGCGTGGTGCTGCTCGACACCGGCCAGCAGCTGCAGATCGGACGCCGGATCGGCCGCGGGCCCGGGCCGGACCTGGCCGGGCTGACCCCCGCGTCGGTGGCGGCGCACGGCGGCCTCCCGTTCACCGTCCCCGCCACCGGCGGGGACGCCCGCTGGCGCCTGGTCGCCCTGCGCGTCGCGGGCACGCAGTACGGCGACGTCACGCTGGTCGTGGGGCAGAGCCTGGCCGACGTCGACGACACGGTCGCGCGGATGGGCGTGGTGCTCACCCTGGTCGGCCTGGGGGTGCTGCTGGCGCTCGGGGTGCTGGGGTGGCTGGCGGTCCGGCGGGCGTTCCGTCCCCTCACCGAGGTCGAGGAGGTCGCCCAGGCGATCGCCGACGGCGACCTGTCGCGGCGGGTGCCACCCAAGCCGGGCTCGACCGAGGTCGGCCGGCTCTCGGCGTCCCTGAACGCGATGCTCAGCCAGATCGAGCAGGCGTTCGCGGTGCGCGAGGCCTCGCAGGAGCGGATGCGGCGGTTCGTCTCCGACGCCAGCCACGAGCTGCGGACGCCGCTTGCCACGGTGCGCGGGTACGCCGAGCTCTACCGCCAGGGCGCGGTCACCGGGCCGCAGGACGTCGCGGGCGCCATGCGCCGGATCGAGGACGAGGCCACCCGGATGGGCGTGCTCGTCGAGGACCTGCTGACGCTCGCCCGGCTGGACGAGCAGCGGCCCGAGCGACGCGCCCCGGTCGACCTGACGGTCCTCGCCGCCGACGCCGTCCAGGACGCCCGCGCCCTGGACCCCGGCCGCGACGTCACGCTGACCGGCATCGACGGCCCGGTGGGCGCCAGCGTCGTCGAGGGAGACGAGTCCAAGCTGCGTCAGGTGGTCACCAACCTGGTGGTCAACGCGCTGCGGCACACCCCGGGCGGCACCCGGATCGAGCTGCTGGTCGGCGTCGAGGGCGCCAGCGGGGTGCTCGAGGTGCGCGACCACGGGCCGGGCATCGCCCCCGAGCACGTGCGGCAGGTGTTCGACCGCTTCTTCCGCGCCGACGCCTCGCGCCAGCGCTCGCGCGGCGGCGGGTCTGGCCTCGGGCTCGCGATCGTCGCGGCCATCGTGGCCGGGCACGGCGGTCAGGTCGGCGTGACGGCGACGCCGGGCGGCGGGGCCACGTTCATCGTGCGGCTGCCCCTCGCGCCCGCGGCCCCCGGACTCAGTGACGAACCCGGACTCACTGACGAACCTGGACTCACAGACAACTCCCAGGCCCACTCCAGCGCCTGACCAAGTCGCCGGGGTTGAGTGGACACCAGTCGACCAACGAGGTGGAGAGCATGTCCCAGACGACCGAGCAGTCCGCAGCCGGCACCCCCGAGCAGCCCAGCGAGCCGCAGACCGCGGCCTTCGCGCCGGTGCAGTGGTTCGGCGCCGAGCCCGGAACGCCGTACGGCCCGCCGCCCGCACCCCCGGCCGAGTCGGCCTTCGCGCGCCCCGACCGGGGCGACCGCCCCCGTCGGCGCTACGTCGACATGGCCCTGTCGGCCGTGGTCGCCGCCGTGGTCGCGGCGGGCACGACCGCGGTCGTCGTCGGCAACGACACCGTCCGGACCACCGGCTCGACGGCCGGCGCCTCGACCAGCGCGAACAACGCCTCGGGCAACCCCGCCGCCGGGACGGGCTCGGGCCCGGTCGAGCAGACCGCGGGCGCCGGTGTGAGCTGGACGCGGGTCGCCACGGCCGTCGAGCCCAGCGTGGTCGCCATCTCGGTGAGCTCACAGGCCGGCGAGGGACAGGGCTCCGGCGTCATCCTCGACGACACCGGACGGGTGCTGACCAACAACCACGTCGTAGCCGGCGCCGGGGCCAACGGCGAGCTCACGGTGACCCTCTCGGACGGGCGCGCCTACTCGGCCACCGTCGTGGGCACCGACCCCTCGACCGACCTCGCGGTCATCGTGATGAAGGGTGCCGACAAGCTCACCCCGGCCACCCTCGGTGACTCCGACGCGGTCAAGGTCGGGTCTCCCGTCATGGCCGTCGGCAACCCGCTCGGCCTGGCCGGCACCGTCACCACGGGCATCGTGAGCGCCCTGGACCGCCCGGTCACGACGACCACCGAGAGCCCGCAGACCTCCGCCGCCGGGGACGGCGGCACCGTCGTCACCAACGCGATCCAGACCGACGCCGCGGTCAACCCCGGCAACAGCGGCGGCGCCCTGGTCGACGACACCGGCCGGGTCATCGGCATCCCGTCCTCGATCGCCTCGCTGGGCTCGACCGGCGGTGGATCGCAGTCCGGCAGCATCGGGCTGGGCTTCTCGATCCCGATCAACGAGGCCAAGTCGATCGCCGACCAGCTGATCGCCGGCGGCACGGCCGAGCACCCCTACCTGGGGGTCAGCCTCAAGGACGGCTCGGTCAAGGACGGCAACGCCAGCCGCACCGCGGCCGTGGTGGCCACCGTCTCGGCGGGGACGCCGGCCGCCGCGGCCGGCCTCGAGGTCGGCGACGCCATCACCGCCGTCGACGGCGAGGCGGTCAACGGCTCGGAGTCGCTCGTCGCGCAGATCCGCGAGCGCAGCGTCGGCGCCAAGGTCGACCTCAGCGTCGTGCGGTCCGGCACCTCCCAGCAGATCAGCGTCACCTTGACCAAGCGCCCCGCCGCCTGACGGCGGGGCCTGCCACGCCCGGCGCGCCGCCGACCGACACCCTCCCCGGTCGGTCGGCCGGCGCGCTGGGCGACCGGCCCGGGTGCGAGCTCCTCGTGCGACGAGAACGAGGGGCCGCCCCGGGTTGCCGGCCGCTGGCGTAGGGTCGAGGGTCGTGCCTGACCCGACGCTGGAAGCCGAGCAGGCCCACCTGGCCCGGGCCCGCACCGAGCTGGGCCGGATGCGCGAGCGCACCCTGTCGCTGAAGGTGCAGGGGGGCGACCCGGTGTCGGCGCAGTACCTCGCGGCCGCGCTGTGGCGCCGGGCCGCCTCGCTGGTCGACGACCCGGCGTCCACCCTGTTCTTCGGCCGCATCGACGTCGCGGCCCCCGGCGGGGACGAGCGCTGGTACGTCGGACGGCGGCACGTGGCCGACGAGGACGGCGACCCCGTGGTGATCGACTGGCGCGCCGAGGTCTCGCGCGCCTTCTACCGCGCCAGCCGCGCCGCGCCGATGGGCGTGCGGCTGCGCCGCCGGTTCGGCATCGACCACGGCCAGGTGACGGCCTACGAGGACGAGCACCTGAGCGACCCGGCCGAGGGCGAGCAGCGCAGCCGGATCCTGGCCGGCGAGATCGAGCGCCCGCGGGTGGGCCCGATGCGCGACATCGTCGCGACCATCCAGCCCGAGCAGGACGAGATCGTCCGCGCCGACATCGGCACCACCGTGTGTGTCCAGGGCGCGCCGGGCACCGGCAAGACCGCGGTGGGTCTGCACCGCGCGGCCTGGCTGCTGTACGCCCACCGCGAGCGCCTCGCCCGGTCAGGGGTGCTCGTGGTCGGCCCGAACGAGGCGTTCCTCGAGCACGTCGGTGCGGTGCTGCCCGCGCTCGGCGAGATCGACGTCGGCCACGCCCGGATCGAGGACCTCACCGGGGCGGTCGCCGTGCGCGCCGTCGACGAGCCGGCCCTGGGGGTGCTCAAGGGCGACGCCCGGCTGGCGCAGGTGGTGCACCGGGCGGTCTGGTCCTGCGTCGGCGACCCCAGCGAGGCGCTGGTCGCGCCGAACGGGTCGCGTCGGTGGCGGGTGCCTGCCCACGAGGTCCGCGACATCGTCGCCGAGCTGCGCAGCCGCGGCGTGCGCTACCACGCCGCGCGCGCGATGCTCAGCCAGCGGCTGGCGCACGCCGTGCTGCTGCAGATGGAGGCCGCCGGCGACTCCCCCGACGACCGGGTGCAGGACGCCGTCGCCCGCTCGCGGCCGGTGCGCGCGTACGCCGACACGCTGTGGCCGGCGCTCGACCCGGCCAAGGTGGTGCTGCGGCTCTGGTCGGACCCCGCGTTCCTCGCCGAGTGCGCCGACGGCGTCCTCGACCCGGGTGAGCAGGCCCGGCTGCGCTGGGCCGCGGCCCCGCGCGGGGTGGCGCGGGCCCGGTGGACCGCCGCGGACGCCGTGCTGGTCGACGAGGTGGCCGACGTCCTGGACCGCACACCGAGCCTCGGGCACGTCGTGCTCGACGAGGCCCAGGACCTGTCGCCGATGCAGCTGCGGGCGGTCGGGCGCCGGTGCACGACCGGGTCGATGACGGTGCTCGGCGACATCGCCCAGGGCACCACGCCCTGGGCGACCCGGTCGTGGGAGGAGTCACTCACCCACCTGGGCCACCAGGGCGCCCACGTCGAGGAGCTCACCCGCGGGTTCCGGGTGCCGACCGCCGTGATCGACCTGGCGGCCCGGCTGCTGCCGCACATCGCCCCGGGCCTGGCCGCACCCGTGTCGGTGCGCGAGGACCCGGGCCGACTCGACCTGGTGGCTGCGGTCGACCTGTGGCCGGCGGCGGTCGCGGCGGTGCGGGCGGCGCTGGTCGAGCCCGGCTCGGTCGGGCTGGTCGTGGTGGACGCCGAGGTGCCCCGGGCGAGCCGCGCGCTGACCGAGGCCGGCCTGGAGCACCTGACCCTGGGCGCCGACCACGAGGACGGCGAGCACCGGCTGCAGCTGGTGCCGGCCACCGTGGCCAAGGGGCTGGAGTTCGACCGGGTCGTCGTGCTCGAGCCGGCCGTGATCGCGGCCGCCGAGCCCGACCACCGCACGGGGCTGCGCCGGCTCTACGTCGTGCTCACCCGCGCGGTGACCGGGCTGACCGTCGTCCATACCGGCCCGCTGCCGGCCGAGCTGGCCCCCTGACCCAGCGACTGCCCCCC
>JBBQGB010000109.1:0-5823 GCA_038322575.1 Actinomycetales bacterium | reverse complement strand
CGCGCGGCGATCGCCAGGCCGTGCGCCTTGCTCACACCCTCGGGCGCGATGTCGAGCCACGCCGTCCACCCCACCGCGTAGCTGCCACCGTGCAGGCCGAGCCGCTCGATCAGCGCCAGGAAGTCCTCGGGGGTGTGCTCGGGGCTGCGCACGACCACGCGGGTGGCCGGCGTCCGCAGCAGGTCCTCGAACGGGACGATCGTCAGGCGGCCGATCAGCTCGCCGTCCGGGAAGGGCCCGGTGAGCCGGAACCCCAGGCCGAAGTCCTCGACCGCGTAGACCGCCGACGGCAGGTGCTCGCGCAGCATCAGCAGCGCCGACGAGGGGTCGAACGTGACCACCTCGACCGGCTCCCACCCCTGCGGCAGCGCGGGATCCAGCCGCACCGTGACCGACCCGTTGCTCGTGACGGCGTACCCGGTGAGCAGCCCGAGCTGGTCGAGCACCGGCAGCGTCGCCACCAGCGAGCGCCCGGTCGCGATCACGACGTGCGCGCCCGAGTCGGCCACCGCGCGGACGGCGGCACGCACCCGGTCGGTCAGCCGGCCGTCGTGGTCGAGCACCGTGCCGTCGACGTCCAGGGCCACCAGGCCCGGCATCACGTGCGCCGCACCGGCTCGAGGACGTCGAGCCCGACGTACGGGCGCAGCGCCGCGGGCACGACCACCGACCCGTCCGCCTGCTGGTGGTTCTCCAGGATCGCCACCAGCCAGCGGGTGGTGGCGGCGGTGCCGTTCAGCGTCGCCACGTGACGGGTGCGCCCCTCGCCCTCGGGGTCGCGCTCGCGAATCTGCAGCCGGCGCGCCTGGTAGGTCGTGCAGTTGCTCGTCGAGGTGAGCTCGCGGTGCCGGCCCTGGGTGGGCACCCACGCCTCGCAGTCGAGCTTGCGCGACGCCGGGCCGCCCAGGTCGCCCGCGGCGACGTCGATCACCCGGTAGGGCACCTCGATCGCGTCCAGCAGCTCGCGTTCGACGGCCAGCAGCCGCAGGTGCTCGGCGGCCGCGTCCTCGGGGCGGGCGAAGCTGAACATCTCGATCTTCTGGAACTGGTGCACCCGGATGATGCCGCGGGTGTCCTTGCCGTGCGACCCGGCCTCGCGGCGGTAGCAGGTCGACCAGCCGGCGTAGCGCAACGGGCCGTCGCTGAGGTCGAGGATCTCGTCGCTGTGATAGCCGGCCAGCGCGACCTCGCTGGTGCCGGTGAGATAGAGGTCGTCGTCCGCGAGCCGGTAGACCTCGCTGGCGTGCGTGTCGAGGAACCCCGCGCCGTCCATCACCTCGGGGCGCACCAGGGTGGGGGTGATCATCGGGACGAATCCGCGCTCGATCAGCCGCGCCATGGCCAGGTTGAGCAGCCCCAGCTCGAGCCGCGCCCCCGGCCCGGTCAGGAAGTAGAAGCGCGAGCCGCCCACCTTGGCCCCGCGCTCGGTGTCGATGGCACCCAGGCGCTCACCCAGCGCGAGGTGGTCGAGCGGCTCGAACCCCTCGGCTGCGAAGTCGCGCGGCGTGCCGACGGTGTCCAGGACGACGTAGTCGTCCTCACCGCCCACCGGCACCTCGGGCTGGACCACGTTGGGCAGCCGGCGCACGAGGGCGTCCAACCGCTCGGCCGCGCCGTCGGCGTCCGCCTGCAGGCTCTTGACCCGCTGGCTCAGCTCACGGGCCGCCAGCACCAGCGTCATCTTGGTGGCGCCGGTGGCGGTCGAGACGGCCTTGCCGGCGGCCTTCTGCTCGGCGCGGGCCTGCTCGAAGCCCGCGAGGGCGCCGCGGCGCTCCTCGTCGGCGGCCAGGACGTGGTCGACCAGGTCGGGGTCCTCGCCGCGGGCGCGCTGGCTGGCCCGCACGGCATCGGGGTCGTCGCGCACCACACGCAGGTCGATCACCCTGTGAGGGTATCGAGACTGCGCCGGCGGCGTCGCGACGCTACGTTTGCCCCCCACCGACCCGAGGACGTCCGCGTGAGCGACCCGACCACGAGCCGCCGAGCGGCCGTCATCGTCAACCCGACCAAGTTCGCCGACCTGGCCGCCGTCCGGGCCCAGGTCACGGCCGGCTGCACGGGCGCCGGCTGGGCCGAGCCCCTGTGGATCGAGACCACCGCCGAGGACCCCGGCGAGGGCCAGGCCTGGCAGGCCATGGAGCAGGGCGTCGACCTGGTCTGCCCCCTCGGCGGCGACGGCACGGTCCGCTCCGTCGCACAGGCGCTGGTGCACACCAGCACGCCGATCGGCCTGCTGCCCGGCGGCACCGGCAACCTGCTGGCCCGCAACCTCGAGCTGCCCGTCGACGACCTCGACACCGCGCTGGCCGTGGCCCTGTCGGGCACCAACCACCCGATCGACGTCGGCCAGGTGCGCTTCGACCTCACCGGTCAGGACGGCGGCGCCGAGCAGGTCTTCCTCGTCATGGCCGGCTTCGGGTTCGACGCCGCGATGATGGCCGACGCCCCCGAGAAGCTGAAGTCCAAGGTCGGCTGGCTCGCGTACGCGGTCAGCGGGGTCAAGAACCTGTCCGGGCCGCGGGTCAAGGTGCGGATCAAGGCGGACGACGCTCCGTCGTACACGCGCCGGGTGCAGACCGTGCTGGTCGGCAACTGCGGCAAGCTCACCGGTGGCCTGGTGCTGCTGCCCGAGGCCGTGCTGGACGACGGCTGGCTCGACACGGTGACCCTCTCGCCGACCGGCGTGGTCGGGTGGGCGACCACGGCCGCGCGCCTGGTCCGCAAGGCCGGTCACTCGACCATCGAGCACCTGCGCTGCCGCACGCTGCGGGTCGCCTCCGAGCGCCCGCAGGAGGGGCAGCTGGACGGCGACACCGTCGGGCAGGTGGTCGGGATGCGCGTGCGGGTCGACCCCGGCGCGCTGCTGGTGCGGGTGCCGGCGGCGGTCGGTGGCTGAGGGCTCCGCCGCCACCGACGAGGCGGTGCGCGCCGTCCGGCCTCGCCTGGTCGGCGGCGTGCTGGCGATGGTCGCGAGCGCGGTGCCGGTCGTCGTCCTCGCGCTGCTCGTGCGCAACGCCTCCGGCCCGGTGGCCCGGTTCGACCAGCGCACCGATGTCCGGCTGACCGGCTACGCGCTGGCGCACCCCGCCGTGCGCCGCGCCGCCGAGATCGGCTCGCTCGCCCTGCACCCGTGGGTGTTTCGCACCGCGGTGGTCGCGGCGGCCGTCGTGCTGTTCCGGCGCCGGGCCAGGTCGGCGGCGCTGTGGGCGGTGACGACGATGGTCGTCGGGTCGACGCTCGGCGTGGTGCTCAAGTCGCTGGTGGGCCGGGCCCGCCCGCAGCTGGACGACCCGGTCGCGGCGGCGTCCGGGTTCAGCTTCCCGTCCGGGCACGCGCTGAACGCGGCCCTCGGGGTGACGATCCTGCTGCTGCTGCTCTGGCGGCCGCTCGAGCGGGCGTCCCGGCGCGGCGTCGCGCTCGCCGTCGGGGTGCTGCTGGTCGCCGCCACCTCGCTCGACCGGCTGCTGCTGGGGGTGCACTTCCCCACCGACGTGGTGGCCGGTGACCTCGTCGGCGCGCTGGTCGCCATCTCGTCGTGGGTCGCCTTCGGCCCCGTCCTGCGTGAACGCGCCCGGCGCGAGGCCGACCGCGCGACGTCGTCTGGGAGGACCCCGTGAACGCCTTCGTCGACCCCGGTGCCCGCCGTGCCAGCACCCGCGCGGACGACGGCACCGCGCCGCCGCCCGGTGCGCTGGCGAAGATCATCGGCACCCGCGTGCTGCCGTTCGTGGCGCTGTGGTTCGTGCTGCTCGCCGGCACCGGCTGGCTGCTGAGCCACCCGCTGAAGTCGGCCGTCTCGGGCGAGGACGGCGTCAACCGGTACTTCGCCGCCAACCGCAGCCCCGGCTGGAACACGGTCACGAACGACGTCTCGCACGTCGCGAACACCGGCACGATCATCATCTCGACGATCGCCGCCTGCCTGATCTACTGGCTGGTCACCCGGCGGCTGCGCGACGTCCTGCCGGTGGCGATCGGGGTGGTCTCGCAGGCGCTGGTGTTCCTGCTGACGACGCTGTTGATCGACCGGCCGCGGCCCGACGTCCCCAAGCTCGACCAGTCGCCGCCGACGTCCAGCTTCCCCTCGGGGCACACCGGAGCGGCGTCCGCGCTCTACTTCGGCTTGGTCATGCTGTGCCTGCGCCGGTTCCCCTCGGTCGGGGCGCGGGCGGTCACCGCCATCGTGTTCGGGCTGGTGCCGTTCGCCGTGGCCACCGCCCGCCTCTACCGCGGCATGCACCACCCCACCGACGTCGTCTTCGGCCTGCTCAACGGCCTGGTCTGCGCCACGATCGCCGTCCTCGCCCTGCGCCCCGCCCCGCGCGACTGACCCCCGCCCCACCCCCGCACTTGCGTCACTAAGTGCCAGACCGCGCGCAGGGTCCCCGGCAGTTAGTGAAGCAAGTGCTGGGCTGGGGGGGGCGGGTCAGCGCAGGGTGTCGAGCCAGGCCCGGGCCAGGTCGAAGGCGGCGTCGCTGGTGGTCGGTCCGACGACCGGGGGGACGCCGTCCGCCCGGGGGTAGCTGCCGAGGAACCGCACCTGGCTGCAGGTGCGGTGCAGCCCCATCAGCGCCTCGGCCACCCGCGCCTGGCTGACGTGACCCTCGCAGTCGATCGAGAAGCAGTACCGGCCCATGGCGTCGCCGGTGGGGCGCGACTCGATCCGGGTGAGGTTGATCCCGCGGGTGGCGAACTGCTCGAGCAGCTCGAGCAGTCCACCGGGGTGGTCCTCGTTCTGGAACACTACGACGCTGGTCTTGTCGGCGCCGGACGCCGGTCCCACCGGCCCGGGACGGCTGACCAGCACGAATCGCGTGACGGCGGCCGGGTTGTCACCGACGTCGCTCGCCAGCACGGTCAGGCCCGACCGGTCGGCGGCCAGCGGCGAGCACAGGGCCGCGTCGTACGTCGCGTCGCCGGCGAGCCCCGCGGCCGCCGCCGCCGTCGACAGGGCAGGCACGTAGGTGGCGAGCGGCAGGTTGTCGGCCACCCACCCCCGGCACTGGGCCCAGCCGTGCGGGTGCGAGGACACGGTGCGGACGTCGGACGCCCGGGTGCCCGCCCGCACCGCCAGCACGAAGGTGATCGGCACCAGCATCTCGCGCACGACC
Organism: Actinomycetales bacterium; assembly: GCA_038322575.1. Classification (GTDB taxonomy): domain Bacteria; phylum Actinomycetota; class Actinomycetes; order Actinomycetales; family Angustibacteraceae; genus JACMOY01. The sequence goes on along the minus strand of JBBQGB010000109.1, from coordinate 712 downwards.
ATCAGGGACGACCCGCTGCCGAGGGAGTCCAGCGTCTGCGGCACCCCGCCCTCGACCGAGTTCTCGATCGGCACGACCGCGCGGTCGACGTCCCCGTCGCGCAGGGCGGCGAGCGCGGCGTCGACGCTCGCGAGCGGGACGAGCTCGTCGCCGGGCGCGGCCACCTGCTGCACCGCGACCTCGGTGAACGTGCCCTGCGGGCCGAGGTAGGCGAGCTTCACGGCCCGCAGCCTACGCGGGCGCCGCCCCCCGTACCCTCGACCGCGTGCCCGCTGACCTGCCCCCCACCGATCCCGGCTTCGTCGACGTCGGCTACGCGCGGATCGACACCGACCGCGCCCGGCGAACCGGCGACGCCGAGGTCGTCTACGGCGGCGGCAAGACCCCCGAGCAGGTCGTCGGCGCCTTGACCACGCTGCACGCGAACGACCCGACCCGGGCGGTGCTCGCCACCCGGCTGGACGACGCGGCCCGGGCGGCCGTCCGCGCTGCGCTGCCCGCCGCGGACGTCGACGACGTGGCCCGCACCGCGGTGCTGGGCCCGCTGCCCGAGGGCCGGGGGCTGGTGCTCGTCGTGTCGGCGGGCACCTCCGACGCACCCGCCGCCGCCGAGGCGCTGATCACCGCGCGGGTGCACGGCGCCCGCGCCGAGCGGATCGACGACGTCGGCGTCGCGGGGATCCACCGGCTGCTGGCGGTGCGCGACCGGTTC
>JBBQGB010000108.1:0-5967 GCA_038322575.1 Actinomycetales bacterium | reverse complement strand
CATGCCTGCCCATACCGTGGTGTTGCGCACGCCGTTCCCCGCTCTGAGTCTTGGACCTTCGACAGCCCAAAACCTAGACAGGGACGGCGTGTTGCACGTTCAGCCGGTCAAACCGCGCCCACGGAAACGACAGGAGAGCCGTAAAAGAGGTCGGCGAGGGAGGGATATGGCAGCGAGGACCCCGACCACGTGAAGCCGACCAGCACGATGGCGCCAGCGGCGTAGGCGCTGACCCCAAGCGCCAAGCACGTCACCTCTCGGCGCCGAGGCCCAGCCGTGCCCACTGCGGCCCAGCACACGACCGCCGGCACGATCGTCGTCAGCAGCCCCAGCACCCCGTCCACGCCCGGCTCAAAACTGGTGCCCCTGTGGGCCGCGAGCCCGATCACATAGCCAACCAGCATCACCCACATCAGCGACGGCAAGCCACGGTCCCGGGCTGTTCGCCACCGGCGGACAGGTCCGCGAGCCACCAGATCGGGAGCCGCCGGCGCAGGCCGCCATCGCAGCAAGCGCCCGCGCGCGACCTTTCGAGTCATGTCAACCCCATCGGCATCCGCGCGAGCGCCTTGATGTTGCCGACACGTGACGTACCCCCGTGTCGGTCACGCGAAAGGCTGTCCTGGCGCTGACTCACATCGTCGTCTCAACTAAATTCTTCACCAGCCCACCATCTCGCCCCTGCCGCACGTCCGACCGCCACGCCCCGGTCGATGCCCGCCGTTCACCATGCCCCAGACGAGAACAGCCTCCTCAGATCTAGATGCTCCACAAATGCTCATAGGTAATGCGTCTAAGTGGGCGGTGTGCAGCGCCTCTTGATCGCAGCCTGGCCCGGTGCTTCTGAGCTGATCTATGCAACGAGTGCGTCCATTGGCGCAGGTGGGTGCGAAAGCGCCTGACCGCTGGCCTCGGCTGCCGTCCTGTACTGGTTCGACGACGTTCCGGCCGACCTTGGTTAGCCTGCGGCGGGTGAGCGAGACGAGCGGACCGTTCGAGGTGCCCGTCCTGACTGCCGAGGAGCAGCGCGTACTCGGCAGCCTCCTCGAGAAGGAGGTCACCGTTCCCTCCAGCTACCCGATGACGGTGAACTCGCTGCGCACCGCCTGCAACCAGACGAGCAGTCGTGAGCCGGTGGTCGACTACGGCGAGGATCTCGTGCACCACACGCTGCGCGAGCTCAAGCGGCGCGGCCTGGCTGCGGTCACCTGGGACGACCGTGGGCGCCGGACCCTGAAGCACCTGCAGACGCTGTCGGTGCGCCTCGACCTCGCGGACGACGAGCGTGCGCTGATGACCGTGCTGCTGCTGCGCGGCGCCCAGCCGGCGGGCGCGCTGCGCACCCGCTGCGAGCGACTGCACGCATTCCCCGACCGCGACGCCGTCGAGGCGTGTCTCGTGCGGCTCGCCGGGCGGGAGCGGCCGCTGGTGCGCCAGCTGCCACGGCAGCAACGCGAGCAGGACGCCAGATGGATCCACCTGCTCGGCCCGGTCGGCGGCTCGAGCGCCGCTGTGGCCGCTGCCTCACCTGTGGTCGATCGCGACGTGGTCTTGGCGGGCGGTGCCGAGGCGCGTGACGCCAAGGTGCGTGCCACTTACGCTGCCGTCGCCGCGTCGTACGCCGATGCCCTGACCGACGAGCTGGCCGAGCTGCCGTTCGAACGGTGGCTGCTCGACCGGGTTGCAGCGCACGCGGGGACCCACCCGGTGGTCGAGGTGGGTTGCGGCCCGGGCCACGTGACGGCGTATCTCGCCGCGGCGGGAGCCGACGCCACCGGCATCGACCTGACGCCCGAGATGGTCGAGCAGGCCCGGGCGCGCTACCCCGAGGGGCGGTACGAGGTCGGCGACCTCCGCGCACTGATGCGTCCGGCCCACGAGTCGGGGTGGGCCGCGGTCCTCGGCTGGTACTCCCTGATCCACCTCGGCCCCACAGAGCTGCCGGGCGCCGTTGACGCGCTCGTGCGGCCGCTGGAGCCAGGTGGGTGGCTGGTGCTGGCCCTGCACGCGGGCGCCGAGGTCCGCACCATGACGACGTGGTTCGACCACGAGATCGACCTCGACGTCGTCCTGCACGACACCGCCGAGGTCGTGGCGGTCACCGAGCGAGCCAACCTGGTGGACGTCGAGTGGTACCGCCGCGGGCCGGTCGCACGCCGCGGCGAGACCACCCAGCGGCTCTACGTCATCGCGCGCAAGCCTGGCTGAGTGCGGTCGAGCCGAGCTCCGACGGTGCGGACGCCCGTGGTGTCGAATGGTGTCCGACCGCTGCTGACGCAGGGCACGCCATGACCGTGGTCACCACACGGCTCGATCGGGGCGCAGGTGGTGCGACGGCTGCTGGACGCCGGTCAGGACGTCCGCGTGATCGTGCGCTCGGCGTCCGGACTCGAGCCGGACGTCCGTCGCGAGGTGGACGTCTGGAGGACAGGACGTAGGGCAGTCAGCCCAGTCCGCAGACGCCTCGAACGGTGGTAACCCGGGCGCTACCCGTCGCGCCCGGCGATGCTGCCGCCCCAGGCTCGTCGGACGACTCGTGGCGTTCCGACTACGACCCGGCGAGTGGGTGGCGCCTGTTGGCCCGAACCAGGAGGAAGACCGATCGCGCCAGTGCGAAGAGCACCAGGGCGGCGACGACCGGGCCACCGACGAGGATGAACAGGCCTGCGCCGATGTTCGCCCCGATGACGCCGGCGGTCAGGACCCGCCACCCGAGCCCGACGATGCACCCGGCGGCCGCGAGCAGGCCCAGGACGGTCCACCACCGTCGGTCCAGGGCTCGGCGCCGGGTGGCCCACGCCAGCACCGCCACCGCGCCCACCGCGAGAGCCAGGGACGCGATCCCCACGGCCCGCTCGGTCATCGGGCTCAGCGTCATCGGGCGGAACGCGTAGTCGGGGTCGTCGGCCAGCGACACCGTCGACAGGTCGCCGACCAGCCACCACGTGACCACGGGGACGGCGGCCACCAGAGCCGGGCCCGCCACGCGGACCACCCGACCGACGTGGCTTGAGCGGCTGGCGACAGCCAGCTGGTTCATCGACGCAGTCATGACGCAGACACCCCCTCTCGCGCGCCAGGATAATCGGCGGCCACCACCGGAACCAGTGCTGCAGCGGGCTCGCCGCGACCCCGGCCATCACCGGGAGTCGTTGCGGCGGGGACCTCGTCGGGCGTTCACTGTCCTGCGGAACGGCCGGTCCCGGAAGGTGGTGCCGCACATGGACGACGTGACGCGAGACCAGCGAAGCGTGTGGGCGCGCGGTGACTTCCACCGGATCGGCGTCTCGCAGGTGGTCGTCGGGGAGCTGCTCGTCCGGGCGCTGGGCGTGCACGCCGGCGAACGCGTCCTGGACGTGGCCGGCGGCGCGGGGAACACCGCCCTGGCCGCGGCTCGCCGGTGGGCGCAGGTGACCTGCACCGACTACGTGCCTGAGCTGCTCGAGCACGCCCGGGCCCGCGCCGACGCCGAGGGACTGCCACTGGCCACCCGGACCGCTGACGCCCAGGCGCTGCCGTTCCCCGACGGCAGCTTCGACGTGGTCACTTCCACCTTCGGGGCGATGTTCGCCCCCGACCAGGGCAGGACCGCCGCGGAGCTGATGCGGGTGCTGCGCCCGGGTGGCCGGCTCGGCATGGCCAACTGGACGCCGGACAGCTGGGTCGGCGCCCAGTTCGCACTCCAGGCCCGCTACCTGCCGCCCGCCGCCGGGGTGCTCCCCCCGGCGGCCTGGGGGACGCCGGACCGGCTCGACGAGCTCTTCGCCGGGCTCGTGGCCGACGTGCACCTCACCACCCAGCGAGCCCACTTCGTCCACCACTCCACGGCCAGCCTGTTCGCGCTGTTCCGGGACTGGTTCGGCCCGGTCGCCACCGCCCTGACGCGCCTGCCCGCCGACGGGGCGGCCGCCTTCGCCCGGGACTGGACCGCGCTGGCCGACGAGCACAACACCGCCACCGACGGGACCTGCGACATCCCCTCGCCCTACCTCGAGGTCGTCGCCACCAGGACCGGCTAAGGGGCCTCGGGGGACCCACCAGGACCGACCCTGCCGACGGTGTTTCCGACGCGGTGAGCGAGTTGGTCCCGCCCGCGCCGACGGTGAGGGCCGTCGCCCGACCCGCGGTCAGCCCCTGTCGGGGTCGAGCGCGGGGACGCGCCGGTCGAGCAGGGTGGTGAGCGCAGCGCGCAGGTCGCCGCGAGGGTCGGTGGCGAGCCCCGCGGACCGCCAGGCGACGTGGGCGTCGGGTCGCACGAGCACGGCGCCGTGCTCGGCGACCTCGCGCAGCCGGGCCCAGTCGTCGTAGAGGTCGGTGTACTCGCGGCCCGGGCCGATGACGACCGTCCGCAGGTCGATGCCCAGCTCGGACGCCACCTGCGCCGCCGCCTCGGCCCAGGCCTGGCCGCTGATGCCGGTGAACAGGGCGAACGCGCCCTTGCCGGCCAGGTCGTGGGTGCTGACCCGCCGGCCGTCCTGACCGAGCCAGCAGTGCGGCAGCCGGGCTCCGGGCCAGGTGGTGGGGTGGTAGTACAGCTCGGGGTCGCGGGTGTACCCCGGCTCGGGGGTGCCGTCGGGGACGACTGCGCCCGACCGGTACCGCTGGCCGAGCTCGACGCCGTGGGCGTTGAACTCGTAGTCCTTCAGCTCCAGGGCCTTGCGCAGCCGATCGCGCTTGAGCGCTGCCTCCGGCGTGTCGTCGGCGCGCCCGGCGATGCTGGCCTGCATGGCGGCGACGTCGAGGGTGTCGTCGAGCCCGAGCGCCTCGAGGATCGCGCCGAACTCCTCGATGCTCTTGTTCGCGCGCAGGACGATCTGCTCGCCCACCGGGGGACGCTCCTGGTCGAAGCTGTCGAGCAGGCCCTCTCCCGCCCGTCCCTGCAGCACATAGGCGAGCTTCCACGCCAGGTTGTACGAGTCCTGGATCGAGGTGTTCGACCCCAGGCCGTTCGACGGCGGGTGGCGGTGCACGGCGTCGCCGACGGCGAACACCCGGCCCTCGCGGTAGCGCTCGGCGTGCATGCGGTTGTTGCCCCACAACGACACCGAGCGGATCGTCACCGGCACCGAGTCGTCCCCGACCAGGTTGTGCACGATCGACACGGCCATCGCCTCGTCGACCTCGGGCGGCGGTTGGGTGATGTCGTACCCCCACGTGATCAGCCACTCGTTCCACGGTCGCACCATGCGCACCAGGCCGAGCCCGATCCCGCCGATGGTCGCGCCGGGCTGCAGCACCCAGTACAGGACGCTGGGGCGGTGGGAGACCAGCGCCGAGAGGTCGGCGTGGAAGACGATGTTCATGCTGCCGGCGATGTCCATCTCGCCGGCCATGGGCAGCCCGAGGTCCGCGACCACCTGGCTGCGGCCGCCGTCGGCGGCGATCGCGTAGCGCGCACGGATCCGGTACTCGTGGCCCGAGAGCCGGTCACGCACGAGCACCGTGACCCCGTCGTCGTCCTGCGTCAGGCTGACGTACTCGGTGTCGAACCGGAACCGGCTGCCGCGCGAGGCGGCGTGGCCCACGAGGATCGGCTCGAACAGCGTCTGCGGCAGGTCGCAGTTCATCGACGGGCTGGCCAGAAGGTAGTCGGCCTCGCGCAGGGGGTGGGTGCCCCAGGTGTGCACCCGGCCGATCTCGTCGCCGGCGAGGCTGCTGCAGAAGACCGTGTCGCCCATCAGCTCGTGCGGCGTCGCCTGGTTGATGACGTCCTGCTCGATGCCCATGTCGCGCATGATCTCGACGGTCCGCTGGTTGGTGATGTGCGCTCGGGGGGTGTTCGCCGTCCACCGGTACTTCGTGATGACGATGTGGTCGACGCCGTAGGTGGCGAGGAAGAGGGCGGCCGACGCACCGGCCGGCCCGCTGCCGATGACGATCACGTCGGTGTGCAGGTCCTCGATGCGCTCGCCCTCGAGTCGTTGCTGCGCACCGGGCGACGTCGGCACGGTCTCGTGCTCGAACGGA
>JBBQGB010000107.1:0-5998 GCA_038322575.1 Actinomycetales bacterium | reverse complement strand
ATCGCTGCGCAACCTTGTGATCAGTCTGCTCCGGCTCGACGGCTGGATCAACATCGCCCACGCCCTACGACATCACGCCGCAGATCGGGCACGCTCGATCGCGCTCCTCACGACGTGATCAGCGACTTTGCCGAGGCCCTGTCTCTACCTTGAAGATGTGGGAAACAACGCAAAAACGCCCTCTTGGTCCGCATCAGGCGTCACGGCCCGGCTTCCCAGGTTGGGGTATGCAGTGATGATCGGATCCGACCGATCAGTGACACTAAACTAAATACAGAGCTCCAGTAGTCCGGACCTGCACAAACAAGAATCACCGTGGTTCGTAACGAGGGGGAAGACTCAATGGGGCGGGGGTCAGCGGGGGAAGAGGGCGCCCACGAAGTCGCCGCGGACCTTGCCGGTCGGGTCGACGTCGGCCAGCAGCGCCGCGAAGTCGTCCCAGCGCGGGTACAGCAGGCGCAGCGCGTCGCGCTCGGCGGTGAACACCTTGCCCCAGTGCGGACGGGCCGCGAACGGCGCGAGCCGGGCCTCGGTCGCCGCCACCACGGGCGCCACCGCCGCCTCGTCGCGCACCCAGGTGAAGTGCAGCGCGAGGCTCTCACGCCCCTGGGCCATGCTCAGCCACAGGTCGTCCGGGGCCATCGCCCGCAGCTCGCAGATCATCAGCAGCGGCGCGATCAGCTCGCGCACCTCGGCGACCGCCTCGACCGCGGCCCGCGCGTGCAGCAGCGGCACCATGAACTCGGACTGCAGCTCCTCACCGCTGCTGGGCGTGAACTCGCGCCGAAAGTGCGGCAGCCGCTCGTTCCACGGCCCGGGCACCCCCAGCTGCTCGGTGCAGTGCACCGGGTCGACGCCAGGCACCGGGTGGCGCGCGCCGTCGGCGAGCCGGCCGCCGAGCAGGTCGGACTCCGGCACCGGGCCGCCGCCCTTGACGCGGTGCTTGCGCCAGACCTGCCACCGCAGCGGGTCTGCCCAGTCGGTGAACGCGCTGACGCTGTAGGCGCTGCCCATCACCGCGGGCAGGTCGCCGAGCAGCGCCTGGTGCGGGACGTCGTCCACGACGACCTGCGCCACGTCGAAGGTCGGCTCTAGCGCCAGGGTCACCGCCGTGACGACCCCGAGCGCGCCCAGCGAGACGACGGCCCCGGCCAGCCGCGGGTCGTCGGCGCCGATGCTCATCAGCTCGCCGTCCGGCCGCACCAGCTCGAGGGCGCGGACGGCGGTGCCGAGCACCCCGTTGCCGGTGCCCGACCCGTGGGTGCCGGTGGCGCAGGCGCCGCCCACCGAGATGTGCGGCAGCGAGCCCAGGTTGTGGAGGGCGAACCCGGCGTCCTGGACGAACGCGGTCAGCTCGGCGTAGCGGGTTCCTGCGCTGACCGTGACCGTGCGCGCGGCCTCGTCCAGCTCGAGCCGGGTCGGCAGGTCGGCGACCGAGACCAGGTCGCCCGTGGTGTCGGCGATCCGGTTGAACGAGTGCCCGGTGCCCAGCACCCGCAGCCGCTCGCTGCCCGCGACGACGGACTGCAGGGCCTCGACGCTGTCCGGTCGGTGCAGCTGCTCGGCGGCGAAGGTGATGTTGCCCGCCCAGTTCGTGATCCGCGCAGGCATCGAGCGCTCCAGGTCGTCAGGGTGGCGGGGGGATGATCCAGCGAGCAGCGTACGGCGGCAGCCAGACCTGGCCGTCACCGCCGGGGCGGACGACGTCGCCGGTGACGGCGTCCCACCGCGCTCCGAGCGACTCGAGGTGGTCGTCGGGGTGCGGCCGCCAGTCCGGGGTCATGTTGTACAGCCCGAGCATCGGCCCGACCGGGTGGTCGCGGAGCACGACGAGCACGCCGGGGTCGGCCGGGTCGAGCACCTGCGCGGGCACGGACGCGTGCAGCTGGGGCAGGGCCGCGCGGGCGCGGGCCAGGTCTCGCAGGCCGGTGAACAGCCGGCCGGGGACGGTGGCGGGGTCGTGGCGCTGCTCGGCGGTCGCCCACGGCATCCGCGGCCGGTGCGCCCACCGGTTGTCGTCGGCGTGCTCCGGCTCCTCGGCCCAGTGCGGGTCGTTGGGCAGCCCGAGCTCGTCGCCCATCCACAGCACCGGCACGCCACCCCAGCCGAGCACCAGCGCGTGGGCCAGCAGCAGCCGCGCGACGGCCAGGTCGGTGGCCGCGGCGTCGCCGTCCGCGACGGCGTGGTCCAGGCCCGCCAGGGCGGCGGCGCTGCCGCTGATCCGCCGGTCGCCGGTCTCCGCGTTGTACCCGAACACCAGCCCACGGGCGGGCGAGCCGGGGAAGCTCCCGCTGTAGTAGTCCGAGAGGAACCCGCGGTGGCCCGGCCCGGTCACCCCGACCGCCGCGGCGTCGTCGTCCGAGATCGCCCAGCCGATGTCGTCGTGGCAGCGCAGGTAGGTGATCCACGCCGTGGTGGTCGGGGTCGGCGGCAGCGCCCGCAGCGCGTGCACCGCCAGGCGGACGTCGCGGGTGGCCAGCATCGACCAGATCTGCACCATCACGCTGTTGTGGTACGCGAGGTCGCTGACCTTGCCGTGGTGCCGGCCCTGGCCCAGGTAGCGCACCAGCTCGTCCGGGCCGACGATCGCCTCGGCCTTGAACGTCAGTGCGGGACAAGCGATCCGAGCCACCGCCCGCAGTGCCTGGGTGATGGCGTGCACCTCGGGCTGGTTCTGGCAGGACGTTCCGAGTCGCTTCCACAAGAACGCGATCGCGTCCAGCCGCAGCACCTCGACGCCGGTGTTGGCGAGCATCAGCGCGATGTCGGCGAGCTCGACGAGCACGTCGGGGTTGGCCCAGTTCAGGTCCCACTGCCAGGTGTTGAACGTCGTCCAGACGAAGGCCTGCAGGTCGTCGTCCCAGGTGAAGCTGCCGGGGGCCAGCGTCGGGAACACCTCGGGCAGGGTGCGCTCGTACGCGTCCGGCAGCTTGCGGTCGGGGAAGGTGTGGAAGTACGCGCGGTACCGCGGGTCGCCGGCCCGGGCGGCGACGGCCCACGCGTGCTCGGCGGCGACGTGGTTGATGACCAGGTCGAGCACCAGGCTGATGCCCTGCCCGCGCAGGACGCCGGCCAGCGCGCGCAGGTCGTCCATCGTGCCGAGGTCCGGGCGCACGCTGCGGTAGTCGGCGACGGCGTAGCCGCCGTCGCTGTCCCCATCGCGCGGGCGCAGCAGCGTCAGCAGGTGCAGGTACGAGACCCCGAGCTCGCGCAGGTACGGCACCCGCTGGGCCACACCCGCCAGGTCGCCCGCGAACCGGTCGGTGTACGCCGCGTACCCCAGCACCGCAGGCGACTGGAACCAGCCCGGGTCCAGCGTGCGCCGCTCGTCCAGGCGAAGCAGCTCGGGCTCGCGCTCGCGGTACGCCTCGGCCGCGAGGCGCACCAGGCGCGTCGCCAGGGCGTCGCCGTCGGGGTAGACGCCGGTCAGGCCCTCGACCAGGTCGGGCCACCAGCGCTGCAGCCGCAGGTCGAAGGTGACGCGCCGGTGCTCCGGCAGGTCGGCGAGGCAGGAGGCGGCGACGTTCCGGGCGGCGGCGAGCGTCACCTGACGTGCTCGAGGTCGCGTCGCGACCCCGACAGGCCACCGCCCGGCGGGCTGGTCGACCCGCGCACCACGAGCTCGGTGGCGAGGACCACGTCGACGTCCTCCTCGCCGTCCGACCCGGCAGCCAGCGCGGCGAGCAGCAGCCGACTGGCGCACTCACCCTGCTCGGGAACGTTCTGCCGCACCGTGGTGAGGTCGAACGACGCGGCCATGTCGTGGTCGTCGACCCCGACCACCGACAGCTCGCCGGGCACCGTGACGCCCAGCCGGTGGGCCGCCATCAGCACCCCCATGGCCATCTCGTCCGAGGCGGCGAAGATCGCCGTGGGCGGGTGCGGGCTCGTGAGCAGCGCGCGGCCCGCGACCAGGCCGCCACCGACCGTCCAATCGCTGGTGACCAGCCGGCCCGGCGACACGGCCAGCCCGTGCGCGTTCATGGCCGCCACGAAACCCTGTTGGCGATGGGTCGGGGTGACGAAGTCCAGCGCAGGGGCCGGTTCACCGCCGACGTACCCGATGTCGGTGTGGCCAAGGCCGATCAGGTGCTCGGTGGCCGTGCCGGCGACCAGGACGTCGTCGATGCGCACCCCGCCCCAGTGCCGCGAGCGGGTGCCGACCGTCACCACCGGGATCCGCAGCCGGTGCAGCAGCTCGACCTCGACGTCGTGCAGCTGAAGCTGGAACACCAGCACGGCGTCCACCCGCTTGCCGAGCATGTGCTGGTCGATCAGCAGCGAGCGCTCGGGGCCGTTGTCACCGACGTCCAGCAGCAGCACGTGGTACCCGTGCTCGCGCAGCACCCGAGAGGCCCCGGCGACGAGGTTGGCGAAGTACCAGCGGGTGACGTAAGGCACGACGACGCCGACCACCCGCGTCTTGCCCGACGCCAGGCTCGACGCCGTCGGCGAGGCGACGTAGTCGAGCCGGGCGGCGGCCTCCAGCACCCGCGACCGGGTGTCGGCGCTCACCTTCGGCAGCCCGCGCAGGGCCCGCGACACGGTGGCGGTCGACACGCCGGCGGCGTGCGCGACGTCCTCGATGCGGCTCATGGCTGAGTCACCGGCTCACCCACGGCCAGGGCTCATGTCAGCCCTTCAGCCCACCCGCGAGCAGCCCGCGGACGAAGAAGCGCTGCATCGCCAGGAACACCACGACCGGCACGATGATCGAGACGAACGCGCCCGCTGACAGCAGGTGCCAGGCGCTGCCCCGGGTGCCGCTGAGGTTGAAGACCCCCAGGGTGATCGGGGCGACGTCCGACCCACCGCCGGCGAAGACCCTGGCGACCAGCAGGTCGTTCCACACCCACAGGAACTGGAAGATGCCGAACGCGGCGATCGCCGGCTTGAGCAGCGGGAGCAGCACCGAGACGAAGATCTTGACGTGACCGGCGCCGTCGACGCGCGCCGCCTCGATCAGCTCGCGCGGGATCTCCTTCATGAAGTTGTGCATCAGGAAGATCGCGAGCGGCAGCGCGAAGATCGAGTGCGAGATCCAGATCCGCCAGAACGGGGGCAGACCCGCCTGGATGTAGAGCGTCAGCAGGGGAAGAAGGGTCACCTGGATCGGCACGATCTGCAGCGCGAAGATCCCGACGAAGATCATGCTCCGGCCCGGGAAGTCGATCCAGGCGAGGGCGTAGGACGCCAGCAGCGCCAGGCAGATCGGGATGATGACGCCGGGGATCACGATGACGAACGAGTTGACGACGTACTGCCCCAGACCCGCCGAACCCTCGGTGGACAGGACCGTGCGGTAGTTGTCGAGCGTGACGACCGGGTCGGAGAAGAACGTCCACCACCCGGTGGTCTTGGTGGCCCGCTCAGGTCGGAAGGACGAGACGAGCAGCCCGAACGTCGGCAACGTCCACAGCAGCGCCAGCAGGACCGCGGCCACCGAGGCACCCCGACCGGTCAGCCTGGTCTTGGCCTCGTTGGCGGTGTTGGCCGTGATCTTCGCGGCGCTCGGGGTGGCCGCCGACGAGGTGGTCAGCGGCGTGCTCGCCGTGGTGCTCATGATGCCTCCGAAGCGCGGAGCTGGCGGATGTTGTAGGCGACGATGGGGACGACGAGGACGAACAGCAGCACGGCCAGAGCCGAACCCAGCCCCTGGTTGTCGCGGCTGAAGCTCTGGTCGTAGAACTCGTTGGCGATGACGCTGGTGCCGAAGTTCCCACCGGTCATGCTCGCGACGATGTCGAACACCTTCAGCGTCCCGATGCCGATGGTGGTCAGCACGATGATCGTGGCCGGGCGGATCGTCGGCAGCGTAATGTGGCGGAACATCGAGAACGCGCCCACGCCGTCCAGCCGCGCCGCCTCGACGATCTCGTCGGGGATGGCCTTGATGGCGGCGGACAGGATGGTCATCGCGAACCCGGCCTGCACCCTGATCGTCGTGATGATCTGGAACAGGGTGTTCACCGGCGAGTTCAGCAGCCAGTTCTGCGGG
>JBBQGB010000106.1:0-6011 GCA_038322575.1 Actinomycetales bacterium | reverse complement strand
CAACAAGGTCCGCCGTGAACGAGTCACCCTCCAGACCGCCACCAGCCCGTTGGCCGAACTAGGAAGCACCACCAGGTCGGCCAGAGGTGTGCGTGGCGTACACCGAGGACGGGATCAGCGCAGGCGCTCGCGCAGCCCGGTTGCCCTGGCGGCGGGACGGCTGATCGCGGCGGTCAGCGCCTCGGCGCTGCCGATGAGCCGGACGTGGTGGGTGGCGCGGGACACGGCGGTGTAGACCGTCTCCCGGGTGCCCAGGGCTGAAGCGGCCGGCGGCAGGATGACGGTCACGGCCCTGAACTGGCTGCCCTGGCTGCGGTGCACGGTGAGCGCGTGGAGGGTGCGGACGTCGCCGAGCCGGGCCACGGGGACCCGCACCGGTTCGCCGCCGCGGCCGAAGACGGCGACCAGACCACCACGCTGGTCGTCCACGACGACCCCGGTGTCGCCGTTGTAGAGGCCCACCTCGTAGTCATTGCTGGTCACCAGCAGCGGCTCACCGACCCAGTGGCCGTCCCCGTGCCCCGTGGTCGGGTGCAGGTGGGCGAGCCAGCCCGTCGCCAGTGCCGACCAGTGCGCGACGCCCCGCGGGCCACGGCGGTGGGCGCACAGCAGCCGCTGCGCCTCGAGCGCCGCCACGGCTTCGCGGCCGTCGCCGCGAGCCGCAGCCTCGTGCAGCGCCGCGCCAGTGGTGATGACGTCGGCGCGGATGCCGGCCAGCTGCGTCTCGGTCAGGTGACCGTCGTCCTCGAGCTCGACCAGCTCGACGTGCGGATCACCCGACGCGAGCAGCGCGAGGACGAGGTCGGCCCGGCCGGCCTGCACGTGCGCTGCCAGCTCGGCGATCGACGGGACGTCGGTGCGGTGGTTGGTGTGCAGGGCGCTCACACCGTCGCGCATGGCAGCAGCCGGCGAGGATGGGCGTTCTGCCACAACGACTTCGGGCAGAACCGTCCGCAGCGTGGCGGCGAACGAGGGCGTGCGGCGGCCCAGCGTCGCACGGTCGACCAGGTCGCCGAGCACCGCACCGGCCTCGACCGAGGCGAGCTGGTCGGGGTCGCCCACGAGCACCAGGCGCGTGGTGGGCCGCAGCGCCTCGAGCAGGCGCGCCATCATCGTCAGCGAGACCATCGAGCTCTCGTCGACCACCACCACGTCGAACGGCAGGCGGTTCGTCGCGTCGTGCCGGAAGCGGCTGCGTGCGCCGGGACGCCAGCCCAGCAGGCGGTGCAACGTCACGGCTGTCAGGTCACCCAGCCGCTCGCGGTCCGCTGACGACAGGTGTGCTGTCGACGAGCGCACGGCTTCCTCCAGCCGGGCCGCGGCCTTGCCCGTCGGCGCCGCCAGCGCGATCCTGCACGCCGGGTTCTGCTCGCGCAGCAGGGCCAGCACCCGGGCGACCGTGGTCGTCTTGCCGGTGCCCGGCCCGCCGGCCAGGACGCTGACCCACGACAGCGCGCACACCGCCGCGGCCGTCTGCTGGTCGTCATCGGCTCCGTCGCCGAAGAGGCGCTGCATCCCTTGCGCCAGGACGTCCAGCATCAGGTCGTCGGGGGTCGTCGATGACCGCACGAGCAGCTGGTCGGCGACCTGCTGCTCCTGCTCCCAGTAGCGCGCCAACCACAGCCGGTCGCCGTCCAACCGCAACGGACCCCCCGAGGCGACCAGGGGGCTGGCCGCGCACCGTGCCGTCCAGGTCGCGTCGGGCCAGGCCAGGTCGACCTCGGCCGAGTCGACGGCACCGTCGTCGTCGGCGACCGTGGTGTCGCTGGCGGTGGTCAGGTCGACGACGACCGAACCGTGTCGTGTCGAGCGCACCACCAGAGCAACGGCCAGCAGCACCGCCTCGTCGGCCTCAGCCCCGAGCACACCGAGCCGCTGGGCGACGTGGACGTCCGCCGCGGACAGCATCCCGGCGTCGTTGAACTCGCGCAGCAGACCGGCGGCGCGCAGCGCCGACGTCGGCGCGTAGGTGGACGGCTCGCTCACGTCGCACCCGCCAGCAGGTCCGACGCCCCGACCACCAGGCGCGACGGCGGCCGCCAGGCGAAGACGCCGGGCACCGAGCCGTCTGCTGCGACCACGCCGGGCCCGGACATGCCGCGCAGGAACAGGTACAGCGAGCCACCGAGATGGACGTCGGGGTCGTAACCGGGCTGGCGCCAGCGCAGGTAGCGGTGCAGCGCGACGCCGTACAGCAGCGCCTGCAAGGGATAGTGCGCCTCGATCATCGCGGTCTGCATGGCGTCGTGTCGGTAGTGCCAGGCGGTCAGCGGCTCGACGTAACCGCCCAGGCGGTTGGTCTTGTAGTCGACGACGAGGTACGTGGGGGCGCCGTCGACGCGCAGCCGCAGCACGGCGTCGATGCTGCCGGTGAGGTATCCCCGCAGGGGTGCCGGGTCGAGGGCCGCCAGCTCGTCCGCGTACCCCGACAGGACGCCGGTGCTGCAGTGCCTGCGCCACAACGGAACCAGCCCCGATAACATCGGTCGGAGCGCGAGCGGTTCGTCCCCGCCGGCCAGTGGCAGCTCGAAGTCCAGCTCGGGCAACCGGTCGTTGCCGCTCAGCTCGGCCAGGGACACGCCACCGGCCAGCACCCCGAGCGGCGTCCGCAGGGCCGTCACGAGGGCAGCGGTGAGGGTACCGACATCCGTGCCCGGCGCCGACCGTGCGACGTTCAGCGCCACCGCCGCCCGCACCTGGGCCTCGTCGTCGGCGTCCTCGATCTGCTCCAGCGCCGCGTGCACCAGGGTGCCGAAGCCCGTCCCGCCGGGCAGCTCGTCCCAGGCGGACGGCACGGCGCGCAGGGGGGTGTCGGCAGTCCCGTCGGCGTCGGCGAGGTGGGTGTCGGCCTCGTCGTCCTTCTGCGCCACCTCGGGCTCGCTGCCCATCCGCTGGTCGTGAGCGGCCGCGGTCAGCGCGCTGTACGACGTCCGCCGCCAGGTGGTGTCCAGAGCGCGGTCGAGGGTGGCCACCGACAGGGCCGCGGACGTCGGCGCCGGCGGCTCGTAGCGGCCCACCTCCCGCGGCTGGATGAGCTCGACCGCGAGGTGCGCGGTGGCCAGCCCGCGGAACGCCTGCAGGGCGACGGAGTCGGCGGGCACCGGGATCTTCGGGGGGGCCACCGTCGCCGGGTCGCGGTGCAGCAGCAGGCGGTGCACGGCGGAGGTGACCGTGTTGGCCGTCGGCGCCCACCAGGTGACGAGGTGCCCCATGGCTCGGGTGAGTCCGACGTACGCCAGACGCAGGTCGTCGTCGGCCTCCTCGGCCTTGCCCCGGGCCACGTGGGCGGCCCAGTCCGGCCCGGTGGGTCCGCCGACGTCGCGCACCCGCCGGCGCGCATCGTGGAACGCCGCCGTGGACGGTTCGTTGCCGGGCCAGCGGTTCCACCCGAACGGCATCATGACGACGGGAAACTCCAGGCCCTTGCTGGTGTGCACGGTGATGACCTGGACCGCTGCGGCGTCCGAGTCCAGCCGGCGGCTGCGCTCGAGCGTGCCGGTCTCGCGTGCGGCCTCGTCGCGACGGGCGCGCAACCACGTGACCAGGGCACTGAGACCGCGCTGCTCGTGCTGGGCGACCTCGTGCAGCACCTGCGCCAGGTGACGCAGGTCGGTGAGCAGCCGCTCACCGCCGTCGAGGGCGAGCAGGCGTGGCTGGAGCGCGCGCTCGGCCGACACGGCCTCGAAGACGGCGGCGACCCCGCGCTCGTCGAGCAGCCGCGACCAGACCCGCAGCTGCAGCGCGAGCTCGATGACCGACCCGTCGTCGGGATCGGCCACCTGCGCCGCGGGCAGCCCGGCGAACGGACCCAGGGCGAGGCGGGCCACCCGCGCGGTGCGGTGCGGTTGCTCGAGCGCCTCGAGCAGCAGCTGCCACTGCTCTGCTGCAGGGGTGGTGAACACGCTCGTCCGCCCGGTGACGACGACGGGAACGCCCGCGGCGCGCAGGCCGGCGCTGACCTGCTCGGCCTGCTTGTTGGTGCGCACCAGGACCGCGATGTCACCGGGGACGACGGCACGCTGCGGGCCCTGGTCGCGGGGGTTCAGCCGGGCGCACCCGAGGGTCCGGACGACCTCGGCCGCCACGTCGTGCACGATCGAGTCGACGGCGACCTGCGTCGGCAGCAGCTTGCCCGGCGGGGCGAGCCCCTCCCGCGGCAGCACGCGCAACCGCACCGGGGCCGGCGTCCCGGCCACCTCGATCAGCCGCCCGCGGTGCACGGCCTCGACCGGCCCGACCCTGATGCGGGGATCTCCCAGTGCCGCGCCACCGAACACCGCATCGAGACCGGCGACCAGAGCGGCGTCGCTGCGGAAGCTGGTGGGCAGCGTGTGCACGGCGCCGGCCACGTCACGGGCGCTGAGGTAGGCGTGGACGTCGGCACCGCGGAACGCGTAGATCGCCTGCTTCGGGTCGCCGATCAGCACGAGCGTCCGGTGGCCGTGGAAGGGGATGCGCAGGATCGACCACTGGACCGGGTCGGTGTCCTGGAACTCGTCCACCAGGACGATGCGGTATCGGTCTCGAAGACGTTGCACCGCAACGGATCCGGTGACCTCGGCCTGCAGGGTGCCGTCAAGGCGCGAGAGCAGGTCGTCGTAGTCGAACAGGTGCAGCCGGCGTTTGCGCGACTCGACCTCGGCGCGCACCGCGGACGCGATGCGGGTGCGCAGACCGTGCGGCGTCGCGGGGTCGGACTCGGCCGGTGTGGGCACGAGCAGGGTGCCGGGGTCGCGGACGGCGACGTCCACCGCCAGTGACCGGAACTGCGCGATGGTCAGCTCGGGGGCTCCGGCTCCGGCGACGCCCCACTTGCGCAGGTACAGGTCGTCGGCCACCTCGTGCACCAGGTCGCCGATGCCCTCGACCAGCTGGGCGCCCGGGTCGTGGTCACCCGCGGTCCCCAGCGCGGCCAGCACCTGCTGGCAGAAGCCGTGGGTCGTCGTGACGGTGGCCGCGTCGAAGTCGGCCAGCGCCTCCTGTACGCGTCGGTGACGGCGATCGACCTCGTCGGCGGGAGCCGCGGCGAGGTGGGCCAGCACGCTGTCGCGAGGGTCGACGTCCTGCGGCCGGGCCAGCCCCTCGCGCACGCTGACCAGTCGCTCGCGCACCCGCTCGCGCAGCTCGCGGGTGGACTCACGACTGAAGCTGACGACGAGCAGCTCGTCCATCGTCGCCACTCCCTCGGCGACGTAGCGGGCGACGAGCGCTGCGATGGTGAACGTCTTGCCGGTGCCGGCGCTGGCCTCGAGCACGGTGGTGCCGGTGGGGAGCGGCCCGAGCATCGCGAACCGCTCGGGGATCGGCTCGCCGATCGGCAGGGGGAGTGGGTTTTCGGTCATCCCGTCGCCACGACCTCGACGGCGAGCAGCCGGTCCCAGAGCCGTCGGGACAGCTGACCGAACCGGTCGGTCTCGTCCGGGTGCCAGGTCTCACCGGGCCACGGCTCCTGGGCCGTCAGCGCCGACAGCGGCGCCAGGTCGCCAAGCAGCAAGCGGTGCTCGTCGTCCGCCTGCTCGCCGGGATACGTGCCGCCCACCCAGTCCCTGGCCGCCGCCTCGCGGGCCAGGCCGACGTCGATGTTGCGATCACGACGTGAGGCGTACTCAGCCGCGGTCTTCACGGGCAACGGCAGTGGTGCGCGCAAACCGCTGCGGTACAACGCCACCAGCTCCTCGAGGGCAGGCAGCGCGTCGTCCGGCGTGACCAGCTGCATCGTGCTGCGACGCGAGCCCCCCTTGCTGCGCCCCACGGCTGCGGCGCGCCAGTACCGGTCGGGGCGGGTGGCCGCGAGCGCGACCAGGTCGACCCAGGCCTGCAGCCGGTGCTTGGCCGACAGGCTCGAGTACGTCGTCGACAGCACCACGTCCCCCCGGACCCCGGTGACGGTGCCGGTCAGCCGGGTGCCGTCACCGAGCCGGACGTCGACGTCGTACGACTCGGGCTCGTCGGCCAGCTCGACGCTGCAGGCCCGCGCGATCACCTCGGCCCGGTTGCCGATGTCGGTCATG
>JBBQGB010000105.1:0-6128 GCA_038322575.1 Actinomycetales bacterium | reverse complement strand
CCCGAATGAAGAGCGCCTTCGACGACCCCACGTTCGCCCAGGACGAGTTCCACGAGGCACCCTCGTCCGAAGCCGAAGGCGACACCATCCCGGTCACCGTCTGACCGCCCCGCCTTCCCCGCTCAAACCGTACGACTGCTCAGCAAGGACTCGCTCGACTCTCTCCCGGGAGCTGAGCGCGCGAAGGCCCCGAGGTTCCCGAGACCACGGGGCCTACGCACGTCCACGACGTGGCCGGACCGCGGATCAGCCGGTGATGGACGGGACAACGAGGGCGCGCCAGGACTTGTGACGTGACGAGACTCATCGTGGGCAGGAGCAGGTCGTCCGCCCAGGTGGCTGACCAAGCCGAGCTTCGGAGCGGTCACGGCTGGCGTGACCCGGCGATCCCCATCAGGGGTATGGCCGCTCGCTGGCGGTGTCTACCGCGCAATCGACGGGCACGAGAGAGCAGTCAGGGGTTGCACTGCGGACACCAGGTGGGGTCCGCGTAGCCGGGCACGGGAGCGCGGTGTTCGAAACGGCAGGAGGGGCAGGACCAGATCAGTGCCGCGGTCTCGTTGGTGGGGGTGCCGCACGCGGCGCAGTCACGGCCTGGCTCGCTGCCTTCGGTTCCGTAGCCGGGGCTCGAGCAGGTGGGGCAGTAGGAGGCGAGCCTGGCCGCGAGGTCCGCTGCCGCGGCGCGTATCACGGCGCGGCGTCGCGGGTTGTGGTGGGCGCGCAGGTCGGTGACGACGAGAACCTGCTGGTCGAGGTGTCGGAGCGCTGCGTCGGCGATTGCCTCGTGTAGGGCGGCTAGGTCGGTGATCCCCTTCACGGCGTCTGCGGGGTGGGCCTCCGTTTGCACGACGACGCCCTGCCGGGGGAAGCCGACGGTGCTAAGGAACGTGTTCAGTTCCCGCTCGCCGGCCACGGGGTGCGACGCCCAGGTCGCTTCGGTGCTGCGGGCGCGACCGACGACGACCATTCCGGTGTCGTCGTCGACGAGGGCGACGAGTTCGACCTCGAGGGTGATCCACGGACTGGCCGGGTGTGGGCCGAAGGTGCCCTCCGAGGCCAGCCCGAGTGGGAGGGCGGCGCTGGCCAGTGCCGCCCTCGCCTTGGCCTCGACGGTGTCCCGGGCGCTGCCCAAGCGCGCTCGGTCGCCGGTGAACGTCCCGAACCGGTCGGTGTCCACCTCGTCGGCGACGACCACCTCCAACCCGAGCGCCCTCAACGGGGCAGCGATGAGGGTTCGCTTACCGTGCCGCGTGGCCAGGGCCGCGGTTCGACCCCGATACCGCGTGGGCGAGCTGGTCACCGGTCTTGCCTCCCGCGCCGTTGTGGCCGCCTCCGGTGGGACGCACCTGGTTGGTCAGCCGCGGTCGGTGCATCGGTCCGGTTGATTGGTACGGCGATGGGCAGAGGGGGCTTGGGGTCGTGGACCCAGCCGTGCTCCGGGTCTAGGCGTCGCACGAGCCCGTCGGCGGGGTCGATGACTTGTAGTGCGATCCATCCGCCGAGCAGAAGGCGCGCGAGCTGGGGTTGGCGGGCCAGGACTGCGTCGACGTTCGACAGCGGTGCGCACACCATCGCGAGCAGGCGGACGGGGTCGTGGTGCGGAAGACCGGTCCATCGTCCATCGACGGGTGCGTGCGCGGAGACGGCCTGCCAGGGCAGACCGATTCGCAGGTCGCCGCGCACCCCGGTCAGGACTCCGGACAGTGCGTGCTGGTGGCCTTCGGCCCCGACCACGATGTTGTGCGTGGTCTTGTCCCCGGCCCCGAAGCGTTCGGGGTCGACGGTGGAGCACCAGTACGCCGTGCTGATCCACTGCGCGACGACCAGGGGACCGGTCATCAGTGCTTCCAGCAGTTCCCCGTCGGGGTCGACATCGGACCGGTAGGACTGCAGGAACACCCGGCCGGTCAGGTTGATGCCGGCGGTCAGTGAACGGGGTCCGATCACCATGGCGGCGTTGCCGGCCAGACCCCACTCGGGCCGCACCTGCGCCCAGTCACCCGCGCGACGGTCAACGTGACGGCGCAGCCGAGCGGCCGATGCGGTCGGGTCGGCCTGCGGCAGGTCCTGGACGCGTTCTCGGGCAACGGCGTCGCCGGCCAGCCCCAGGTCGGTGACCAGGCGGGCGAGGGTGGTTCCGGCGGCCACGTCGACGTCGAGGACGGTGACGCGGTCCCGCGTGGTGTCGTGCACGGCGGCAACGAACTCTGTGCCGCGCACGTCGACGCCTAGCGCGAGCAGGCCGCTGACGACCCGGGGGTCGGACAGGACCTGCACCATCGCGCGTGCACTGAGGTCACCGGACCGCCCGCCGCAGGCACCGCAGTCGTACGCCGCGAGGTGCGGGTTGTTGGTCGCAGCCCCGCTGTGACCGCACAGCACCACCACAGGTGCCAGCTCGACCAGCCCGGTGCTGCGCAGGAACGCAGCGGCCAGGTCGACGAGTTCGGTGATGCCGAACCCGTCTGCTGCCTCATGGCCACCGGTCCCTGCCGGGGACCCGACAGACTCCGGCGGCGTGGTGACTGCGAGGGCGCCATGGGTCGGGGCGCCGGCCGCGTGTCGAAGTTCCGCGGCCCGGTGCGACCACCAGGCGGGCGCGGTCGTGCGCAGGGCGGCCAGCGGACCCAGGACCCACCCCGACGCCTCGGCGAGCGTGAACGGAGTGAACGGTCGCGCTTCCATACCGTGCAGTGCGTCGGAGGTCTCCGTGGTCGACCACGACCACCGCCGCGGTGACGCCGTCTCGCGGACGGTGTGGTCCGGGCGTAGCAGCACGGGACATCGATCGGAAACCGTCCCGGTGGGAGAGACGTGGCGCAGGGGCAGCCCGAAGAATCCGGCCGCACCGTAGGTCTCCCACGGTCCTTTCACCTCAAGGTGACGGCGTAGCCGCTCGGAGCGCACGTCGATGCACAGCACGACCTGGGCGTCCGGACCGCCCGGTGGGCGCGAGGACCCGCCGATCCCGCCGTTGCCGCTGGCGGCGAGCTCTCCGGCCCGAGTCAGCACATCCCGGACCAGAGGGCGCCGTACCGCGGCTTCCCACACCTCCCTCCGCAGGCGCGGCACGCCGTAAGCCATGACCGCCGCGATGAGTGCAGCGAGTTCGTCGAGGTCCCGTGCGTCGAGTCGAGCGACGTCGACACCGAGATCGTCCAGAACAGCAGCCGTGTCGCCGCCTCGTCCTTGGGTCGTGACCACCGGGGGTGCCTTGCGGTGGAATAGCGCGGCCAGCAGCCGCACCGACAAGAGATCGGCGTAGGCCTCCGCCCTCGCACCGTCGCCCTCGGCCGAGGTCGCGCCGGGCAGGGAGACGCCTTCTCGCAGTCGCCAGGCCACGTGCGCCGCCCACCCGGCCCCGTCTGTGAGCAGCCGACCCAGCAGTGCGATCCGCTGTTCCCCCGGCTGCTCGAGCTGGTCGAGCATGACCGTCACCGCGGCGAGAGGATCGGCGGGCAGGGCCAGCGCGAGGGCTCGGGCACCGGTGACACCGAGGCCGGCGTCGAGTGACGCGTCGGCTCGCGCCGCGGCCCAGACGCCACCCGGGCAGGTGGGCCAGGCCGCGTCCCCGTAGACCCGGGCGAGCAGAAGGTCCGCGTACGCCGACGTCGCCCGCCGCCCTGGCACGCCGGGCTCAGGGTCTCGCAGCAGGACAGCGCGCACCACGTCGAGGCAAGCGAAGGTTCCGACCAGCGGGTCACGTCCGTTGAGGAACGGAGCGCAGGCGTGGGCGAAGGCATCGTCGTCGATGCGGCCGGCGGTAAGAGCGCGGTCAAACAGGTCCGCGCTGGGTCCTAGGGTGCTGCCCCAGGTGTGCGCGGCCAGTGCAAGCGCGTCGTG
Organism: Actinomycetales bacterium; assembly: GCA_038322575.1. Taxonomy (GTDB): domain Bacteria; phylum Actinomycetota; class Actinomycetes; order Actinomycetales; family Angustibacteraceae; genus JACMOY01. The sequence goes on along the minus strand of JBBQGB010000105.1, from coordinate 2,285 downwards.
GAACTCCAGACATTCCAATGACGCGAGGGGGTTGGAGGCGACGAACGACTCCAGCGGCCATGCCGGAGACACGATGTCGGCGGCCGCGAGCAGCAGGGCGCTGGTTTCTGCCACCTGCTCGTCCGAAGGCTCGGTGGCGGCCACGGCCGCGAGTTCGGGGTCGACGACGCCGCCGGGCAAGGTCGCCTGGCGCAGCGTCCGCGGAGGAAGTGAGGTGATCGCGACCGCGTCGACGATCCGGCGGGCGCCGCCGGCGCGGGCGTGGCGGTCGAGCCACCAGAACGCAGCACCGGCCGCGAGCAGGACCAGCACCAGCAGGCTGACCGCGAGGGCTCCAGCCTGGCCCCACCCGGGGGTTGCCGGTGCGAACAGCGAGTCGGTGGCGCTGGTCAGCGCCCGCAGCCCTAGCAGGTACGCGACGACCCCGAGTACCGCGCAGAAGGTTGCGGCGGCGTGGGCGCGCGTACCGAGACGGTGCGCACCCAGCAGCGCGGCGCTCAACGCCACCGCCGCCAGGACCACCGGCAGGGTTGCGGCCGGACCTACCAGCAGCGGGGCACCCCAAGGGCCGGGCACCACCGCGGCCACGGCGACCACACCCACGGCCATCGCGATACTCACCCCTGCGCGCCGGCCGCTGAAGAGCGCAGGCGGCGCGACACCCTGCCGAGCCCGCTCCACCGCGCCGCCGGCACCGAGGAACAGCGACGCCTTCCACATCCCATGGCCTACCAGGTGTGCCAGGACGGCTGCCGGAAGGCCGAGCGCGACCTGCACGCCGAGATAGCCCATCTGCGCGGTCGTCGACGCGGCCAGGCGGCCCTTGAGGTCGGGACGGGTCCGCACCTGCGCGGTGCCCAGGAGCGCGGTAGCGACGGCCAGCCCGAGCAGCGCGCCACGAGCCGTGAGCGAGGCTGCCATGATCGGCCACAGGAGCAGCCCGAGCACACCGACACCGTTGACCAGCCCCGCATGGAGCAGCGCGCTCACCGGGGACGGCGCCTCAGCGGTCTCCGGCAGCCACCGATGCGCCGGCACCAGGGCGCTGCGCGACACACCGGCCGCCACCACGAGCAGGGCGACCAGGGTGACCGTGCCGGCGTGTGCGGACGAAACCGCCGCAGGCAGGGCGTCCAGCCGTAGCGTCCCCAGCTGCACCCCGGTCACCGCCACCGCGGCCCACAACGAGAGATCACCCATCAGCAGCCGGACGGCCACGAAGCGCGACGAGCGCCGCGCCGCCGCCGTGCCCGCGTGACCCATCAACCCCGCCACCGCGAGACCACCAGCGGTCCAGCCCAGCGCGAGCTGCAGCAGGCTCGGCGCCACCACGGCCGTGGCCAGCGCCGCGACCGCGACCACCTCGAGCGCCGCGAACCGGCCCAACCGAGGCTGTCCGACCAGGTTGCGGGCCGCATAGGCGGCCACCACCGCACCGATACCCGCCACGAGCACCAGCAGAAGCCAGGGAACGAGGCCGCCGACAACGCCGAACGGAGCCGTGCCGAGGCGACCCAGATCCAGCAGACCCAGCGTCCAGCGCCATGGGCGGAGCAACGTCACCGGAAGCAGCGCAAGGACACCGACGAGGAGGAGCACCAACAGGTTCCGCGCGAGACGAAGAGGCAACATGCGAAGGAGGATACACGAATCAAAACTCCGGTATGACTAGGAGTGCATCGATCGGTCATCATGAGGTGGTGAACAACAACGCGGCACCGGACTCTGGCACCTCGACCAGGTCGTGGACCCTGTTGACCAACCACGGTCGATTGCTCCTGCTGATCTCGGCCCACCCTGAGGCGCGCTTACGTGACCTGGCCGAGCGGGCCAAGATCACGGAGCGGGCAGCCAGCTCGATCGTGAGTGATCTGGAGAACGCCGGATACGTCACTCGGACACGCGTCGGACGTCGCAACACCTACGTCGTCCACGCAGACCGGCCATTCCGTCACCCTGCCGAGGCCGGCCACGAGGTCGCCGAGCTCATCTCGCTCTTCACCTGACGCACCAAGGGTTCCGAGGAGCCGTGCTTTGAGAGAGGAAGGGAGGAGAGGGGGCCCAGTCGGACGAACTGACCCCGACCGGCAGCCAGGCCGACCGCCTTCACGTGTGGGAACAGCCTCTGACCGGGGGTTCTGCGAGTGCCCCCGGTAGGATTCGAACCTACGCTCCCGCCTCCGGAGCGCTCTGAGTAGGTCTATCCCGTTGGTCGCGAAAACCCTAGACTAGGCCTCTGACCTGCGGTTATTCGTATTTGCGGATGTTGGTCAGAGTTGGCCCGG
>JBBQGB010000104.1:0-6392 GCA_038322575.1 Actinomycetales bacterium | reverse complement strand
CTTCCACGCTCCCCCCACGCCGTGGAGCGGGGGCCACCGCGGGGTCGACCTGGCCACGACCGTGGGCGCGACGGTCCTCGCGGCCGGCGGCGGGCAGGTGACGTTCGTCGGCAGGGTCGCCGGCCGCGCGGTGGTCGTGGTGACGCACCCGGGCGGGCTGCGCACGTCGTACGAGCCGGTCATGGGCACCGTCGCGGTCGGCGCCGCAGTGCGCCCGGGCCAGGTGCTCGGGTTGGTGCAGGGGGTGCCCGGGCACTGCGCGCCGCTGGCGTGCCTGCACTGGGGCCTGCGCAAGGGGGAGAACTACCTCGACCCGCTGTCGCTGCTCGGCCGCGGGCCGCCGGTGCTCAAGCCCTGGGCCGGACTCAACCCGGAGTGACCTGGAGCGGGCTCAGCCCGCGGTGACCTGGAGCGGGCTCAGCCCGCGGTGACCTCGGCGATCTTGCCACGCAGCTGCAGGACGGCCTTGGTGTGCATCTGGCAGATGCGCGACTCGGTGACCCCGAGCACCTGGCCGATCTCGGCGAGGGTCAGGCCCTCGTAGTAGTACAGGGTGACGACGATCTTCTCGCGCTCGGGCAGCTGGTTGATCGCCCGCGCGAGCAGGTACTTGGTCTCCTCGCCCTCGAACGCGAGGACGGGGTCCTCGGCCCCCTTGTCCTCGAGGGTGTCGACGAGGGTGAGCTTGTCGCCCTTCTCGCCCCCGACGCTGAGCAGCTCGTCGAGCGCGACGACGTTGACGTACGACACCTGGCTGAAGATGTGGTGCAGGTCACCCACCGCGATGCCCATCTTGGCGGCGACCTCGGCCTCGGTGGGGGTGCGGTGCAGCTGGGCCTCGAGCTCGGCGTACGACCGCTCGACCTCACGCGCCTTGTAGCGGACCGACCTCGGGATCCAGTCGATCGCCCGCAGCTCGTCGATGATCGCTCCGCGCACCCGCGAGATGGCGTAGGTCTCGAACTTGATGGCCCGCTCAATGTCGAACTTCTCGATCGCGTCGATCAGCCCGAAGATGCCGTACGAGACGAGGTCGGCCTGCTCGATGTTCGGCGGCAGCCCCACCCCGACGCGGCCGGCCACGTACTTGACCAGCGGCGAGTAGTGCAGGATCAACTTCTCGCGCAGCGCCTGGTCGTCGGTGGTCTTGAACTCGCGCCACAGGGCCTTGATGGCGGCGTCGTTGGCCGCGACCGCGTCGAGGTGGTCGTCCTCGACCTCGATGACCTCGACCACGTCGGCAACCTCGGGGGCATCGGCCACCTCGGGGGCATCGGCCACCTCGGGTGCGTCGGCCGCGGACGGGGTCGCGCTCACGCCGGCATCAGGCTCGTGGGTGCGCCTGCTCATACGTCGCCTTCAGCCTCTCGACGGACACGTGGGTGTAGATCTGGGTGGTTTGGAGCGTAGCGTGGCCGAGCAGGTCCTGAACCGCTCTCAGGTCAGCTCCCCCTTCGAGCAGGTGCGTCGCCGCCGAGTGCCGCAGCCCGTGCGGCCCGATGTCGTCGGCGCCCTCGACGTGGGCGACGAGCTCGTGGACGGCAGCCCGCACCTGGCGCGGATCGGCCCGCCGTCCGCGGCGCCCGAGCAGCAGGGCGGCGCCGCTCGCCGGGCTGGCCAGGGCCGGACGGCCCCGGTCGAGCCAGTCGACGACCGCCCGCCCGGCCGGCAGCCCGAACGGCACCACCCGCTCCTTGTCGCCCTTGCCGATGACGCGCAGCGTGCGCCGCGACAGGTCGACGTCGTCGACGTCCAGCCCCACCAGCTCACCCACGCGCAGCCCGCTGGCGTACAGCAGCTCGAGCGCGGCGCGGTCGCGCAGGTGCAACGGGTCGCCGTCGTCGGCCGCGACGGCGGCCAGGTCGAGCAGCGCGCTCGCCTGCGCCTGGCCGAGCACCGCGGGCAGCGTCTGGTCACGGCGGGGTGAGGCGAGCCGCACCGCGGGGTCCAGCGGGATGCGACCGGTGCGCGCCGACCACGCGCAGAAGGCGCGGGCCGCGGCGGCCCGTCGGGCGATCGTCGCCCGGGCGAGGCCGGCCCGGGTCATCTGGGCCAGCCACGAGCGCAGCAGCGTCAGCTCGATCCCCTCCAGCGACCGCACCCCCGTGGCGTCCGCCAGCTCGAGCAGCGAGCGCACGTCGGCGACGTACGCGCGCACCGTGTGGTCCGAGCGACCGCGCTCGGTGCGCAGGTGGCGGGCGAACTCCTCGAGGGCGTCCTGCACCGGACCGGCCAGCGGCAGGGGGGCGGACGTCGGGGGGCGGGGCACCCGCCCACGGTCACCCACGCGCGGCCGCTGCACAAGCGACCACGCGGGCGCCGGCCAGGTGCGGGGTCGCCCGCCGGCGCGTGCCCGGGCTACTGGCCGGATCAGCTGGGGGGGTCACTCGCCGGCGCGCACCACCCGGCGGGCCTGCGCCTCGGCGGGTGGCCGGCGCTCGGCGGGTGCGCGCACCGCCCGCCACCCGGTGCCCTGACGCTCGGCCAGCCCCAGCAGGGCCAGCCGGCCCAGCGCCGACTGCACCGTGGCCGGGTCGAGGCCCGCCGTGGCGCACAGCCGGTCGAGGGGTCGACCTGCGCGCACCGGCAGCGCGTCGAGCACCCGTAGCGCCAGCGGGTCGAGGTCGTCGGTGGGGGCGGACCGGCCCCGACGCGGCACCGCGGCGTCCTGCCCCATCCGGCCGACGAGGTCGGCGATCTCGGCAGCGTCGGTCACCAGGACGGCGACGCCGTCACGCAGCAGGGCGTGGCAGCCGGCCGACCCCGGCGAGGTGACCGGCCCGGGCACGGCACCGACGGGACGCCCTAACAGCGCGGCCGTGCGCGCGGTGTTCAGCGACCCGCTGCGGAGCGCCGCCTCGACCACGACGGTGCCGCTGGACAGCGCGGCGATCAGCCGGTTGCGCTGCAGGAACCGGCCCCGGGTCGGTGCCGAGCCAGGCGGCACCTCGCTCAGCACCGCCCCGAGCTCGGCGAGGCGGGCCATCAGGGTGTCGTGACCGGCGGGGTAGGCCCGGTCGAGGCCGCCAGCCACCACGGCGACCGACACCCCCCGGGCCGCGAGCGCACCGCGGTGGGCCGCGCCGTCGATGCCGTACGCCAGCCCCGAGACGACCGCGAACCCCCGCTCACCCAGCCCGCACGACACGTCCCCGGCGACGTGCTCGCCGTACGACGTCGCCGCCCGCGCGCCCACCACGGCCACCGACCGCTGGGCGACCTCGTCCAGCGCGGCCGGCCCGCGCACCCACAGGCAGGGCGGCGGTGCGGCCAGGACGTCGAACGCGGACGGCCACTCCTCGTCCGACGGCAGCACCACCCGACCCCCGAACCGGCGCACGCCGTCCAGGTCGCGCACCGGGTCGAGGTCGGCCAGCCGCGGGACGAAGCGCACCAGCCACTCGGCCCGCTGCTCGACCAATGCGCGCAGTGCCTCACCGGGACCGACGGCGCCGATCAGGGTGGTGGCGCGCTCGTCGCCCGGCTCGATCAGGCGGCTCCAGGCCACCCGGGCCAGGCGGTCGTCGTCCGGGTCGAACCGCAGGGCGGGCGCGCTCATGCGGCCACCGACCCGCTGTCGCGCAGCGCGTACGCCGCCCCGACGTCGTCGGCGCCCGGGGCTGACCGGCCGGCCAGGTCGGCCAGGGTCCAGGCGCACCGCAGCGTCCGGTCGTAGCCGCGGACGGTCAGCAGGCCGCGCTCGACGCCGCGGTCGAGCAGGTGCGTCGCGCCGGGGGCGAGCCGCCAGCGGCCACGGCGCAGGTCGCGCCCCGGCACCTGGGCGTTCAGCCGCCAGGGGGTGCCGGCCCACCGCTCGCGCTGGATCTCGCGCGCCCGCGCGACCCGCGCCGCGACCGTCGCGGTGCTCTCGCCGACCGCGTCGGGGTCCATCGCGGCGCGGGTGACCGACAGCACCTGGACCTGCAGGTCGACCCGGTCGAGCAACGGCCCGGACAGCCGGTGCAGGTAGCGACGGCGGGCCATCGGCGTGCAGGTGCAGTCGGTGCCGGCGCCGCTGGCGCGCCCGCACGGGCAGGGGTTCGCGGCGAGCACCAGCTGGAACCGGGCGGGGTAGCGGGCCACCCCGCCGGCGCGCGCGATCACGAGCTCACCCACCTCGAGCGGCTGGCGCAGCGCGTCCAGCACGCGGGTGTCGAACTCGGGTGCCTCGTCCATGAACAGGACGCCGTGGTGGGCCCGCGAGGCTGCGCCGGGGCGCGGCATGCCCGACCCCCCGCCGACGACCGAGGCCGGCGAGGCGGTGTGGTGGGGGTCGATGAACGGTGGCCGGGTGAGCAGCCCGCCGCCCCGGGGCAGGACTCCGGCCAGGGAGTGCACGGCAGTCACCTCGAGGGCGGCCTCGACGTCCAGGTCGGGAAGCAGACCGGGCAGGCGGCAGGCGAGCATGGTCTTGCCCGAGCCCGGCGGCCCGACGAGGAACAGGTTGTGGCCGCCCGCGGCGGCGATCTCGAGCGCGGCGCGGGCGTCGCGCTGGCCGATGACGTCGGACAGGTCGGGCGCCGGCTGCCCGTCCGCGGCCGGTGGCGGGTCGACGTCCGGGACGTCGACGCCGGTGTCGGCGGACTCACCGCGGTAGAGGGCGACCAGCCCCCCGAGCGTGCCGGCGGCGTGGACGGTGACACCGGGCACGAGGGCGGCCTCGCGGGCGTTGGCCGCCGGCACCACCACGTGCTCGATCCCGGCGCGCGCGGCGACGAGCACCGCGGGCAGGACCCCGCGGACCCCCCGCACCTGCCCGTCCAGCCCGAGCTCACCGAGGTGGACGACGCCAGCGGCACGCCGCTCGGGCACGACCTCACCGGCGACGAGCACGGCGATGGCGACCGCCAGGTCGAACCCTGTGCCCGCCTTGGGCAGCGACGCCGGCGAGAGGTTGACCGTGATCCGTCGGGCCGGGATCGCGACACCGGAGTTGGCGCACGCCGCGCGCACGCGGTCGCGGGCCTCGCCGAGCGAGGTGTCGGGCAGCCCGGTGATCGTGAACGCCGGCAGCCCGTTCGCGACGTCGGCCTCGACGTCGACCACGTGCCCGTCGATGCCCGACAGCGCGACGCACTGGGTGCGGCCCAGCGCCATCAGGCCACCGACCGCAGGTGCTCGACCTGCGCCGCGCCGCTGCGGGGCCGGCTGACCGCCACGACGTCGATCCGCACCAGCGGCGGGTGCAGGCCGGACTCGGCCAGCCAGCGGGCGGCCAGGCGCCGCAACCGGGCCACCTTGCGCGGGGTGACCGCCTCGGCCGGTGACCCGAACGACCCCGAGCGGCGGGTCTTGACCTCGCAGACCACCAGGCAGTCGCCGTCGCGGGCGATGATGTCGATCTCGCCGAGCTCGCAGCGCCAGTTGCGGTGCAGCACCACCAGGCCCTGCTCGATCAGGTGCCGCGCCGCGACGTCCTCGCCGTAGCGCCCCACCGTGTCCTTCGCCGCCATGACGACCACCTCCGGGTCGCCACGCTGGCCCGACCCGGACGCCTGCGACAGCCCGCCGGCGTCATCTGTGGACGGTGGGACGAACGCCGTCCCTGTGGACGACACCGCTCTGCCCGGTGTCGTGACACTTGGCCAGGCGGCGTCGCGTCACAGAGCACCACGCGGCGCGCTTGACGTGATCACGTCGGGCGGCGAGGCCGGGGGCGCTGGCGGCGGGGCCGCCGGACGCCGGTGCGGGCGGGGGTCAGCAGCCGATCAGGCGGGTGGCGAGGTAGCCCTCGACCTGGTCGAGGGCCACGCGCTCCTGGGTCATCGTGTCGCGGGAGCGGACCGTGACGGCCTGGTCGTCCAGGGTGTCGAAGTCGACGGTGAGGCAGAACGGCGTGCCGATCTCGTCCTGGCGGCGGTAGCGGCGGCCGATGGCGCCGGCGTCGTCGAACTCGATGTTCCAGTGCTTGCGCAGCACCGCGGCCAGGTCACGGGCCTTGGGCGAGAGGTCGGCGTGCCGCGACAGCGGCAGCACCGCGGCCTTGACCGGCGCGAGCCGGGGGTCCAGGCGCAGCACGACACGCTTGTCGACGCCGCCCTTGGCGTTGGGCGCCTCGTCCTCGGTGTAGGCGTCGACGAGGAACGTCATGAGCGAGCGCGAGAGCCCCGCTGCCGGCTCGATGACGTACGGGGTCCAGCGCTCGTTCTTGCCCTGGTCGAAGTACGACAGGTCGACCCCGGAGTGCTCACTGTGCGTCCTGAGGTCGAAGTCGGTGCGGTTGGCGATGCCCTCGAGCTCGCCCCACTCCGACCCCGAGAAGCCGAAGCGGTACTCGATGTCGACGGTGCGGGTCGAGTAGTGCGACAGCTTCTCCTTCGGGTGCTCGAAGTGGCGCAGGTTCGCGGGGTCGACGCCGAGGTCGACGTACCAGGCGGTGCGGGCGTCGATCC
>JBBQGB010000103.1:0-6411 GCA_038322575.1 Actinomycetales bacterium | reverse complement strand
GAGGGCGGGGTGCTGGGCGAGATCGTCCTCGCCCATCGCCTCCACCTCGATGGGCTCGAGCTGCCCCTCGAGCCGCTTCTGGTCGACGTCGCGGTCCCCGGGCAGGCCGATCGCGAGCGGCTCGCGGGTGCCGTCGGGGTGCTTGAGCACCACGAGGACGTTCTTGAGGGTGTCGCCGGCCGCCCAGGGGCGGTCGTCGCGCGGGAAGGTTGCGTTGAGGTGGTCGACCAGGGAGTCGATGGTGGGTGTGTCCGGGGTGTCCTCGGCGTGCGCGGCCGGCGCATCGTCGTAGGAGATCGCCTCGGGTGCGCGGACCGCCACGGCCTCGACGTTGGCGGCGTAGTCACAGTGGGTGCAGCGGACGTAGGTGTCCTCGCCGACTTCGGCCTTGGCGAGGAACTCCTCGCTGGCCGAGCCGCCCATCGCGCCGGACGTCGCCTTGACGATGACGTACTCGAAGCCGAGCCGGTCGAAGATCCTGATGTACGCGTCACGGTGCAGCTGGTAGGACCGCGCCAGCCCGGCGTCGTCGATGTCGAAGGAGTAGGAGTCCTTCATCACGAACTCGCGTCCGCGCAGCAGCCCGGCGCGGGGACGCGCCTCGTCGCGGTACTTGTTCTGGATCTGGTAGATCGACAGCGGCAGGTCCTTGTAGGACGAGTACAGGTCCTTGACGGTGAGGGTGAACATCTCCTCGTGGGTCGGCCCGAGCAGGTAGTCGCCACCCTTGCGGTCCTGCAGGCGGAACAGGTTGGGGCCGTACTCGGTCCAGCGCCCGGTCTGCTCGTACGGCTCGCGGGGCAGCAGCGCCGGGAACAGCAGCTCCTGGAACCCGGCGGCGTCCATCTCCTCGCGCACGACCCGCTCGACGTTGCGCAGCACCCGCAGCCCCAGCGGCAGCCACGTGTAGATGCCGGGAGCGGCCCGGCGGATGTAGCCCGCGCGCACGAGCAGCCGGTGGCTCGGCACCTCGGCGTCCGCCGGGTCCTCGCGCAGGGTGCGAAGGAACAGGGTGGACAGGCGCAGCACCACGAGGGACTCCCGATGTCGAGGCCGACCGAGGTTCGGCCCACCGTCACCCGAGGATATCGGCGCACGGCAACCCGATTCCGCCGCCGACCACCTCACCCCGGCAGGGGCTCGCGCGCCAGCACCACGAACGGGGTGCCGTCGTACCGGGGGCCGTCCGTCAGCTCGACGAACCCCAGCCGCTCGTAGAACCCGCGGGCCGGGTTGGGGCCGCCCTGGGTGGTCAGCACGATGCGCGGCTCCTGACGCCCGTCCAGCAGCGCGTGCACCAACCGCCGCCCGATCCCCTTCCGGTGCCACGCCGGGTCCACGTCCAGCTGCACGATGACGAACGCGCCGTCGAGCAGGTCCTGGCGCCCGACCGCGGTCAGGTGCGGCCGCACCCAGTCGTCCCACCACGACGGCGAGGCGTTGCGGTGGCCGTAGGCGAAGCCGACGAGCTCGTCGTCGCGCCAGGCGGCGACCGCGTCGAACCCTGGCTGCGTCGAGTGCGCGGGGTAGTGCACGTCGTCGCCCGGAGCACCGAGCCCGGTCACGGCGCTCACCGTGCGCAGCGCCGCGGTCTGCAGGGCGCGCGCCTGCGCGGCGTGGGCCACCAGGTCGAACCGCTCGATCCGGACGTCGCCCGCCCCGGTCACGCCGCGGTGCGGCGGGGCCGCCGGCCGCACCAGCACCTGCTCGCCGTCCGGGTCGAGCAGCACTGCCCCCGGCACCGCCCAGCCGGCCGACCGCGTCAGGATCAGCCTGACCAGTGCGGCCGGTCGCACCCGCCCGTCCGGGCCCAGGGCCGTCGTCTGCACCGGCCCCTCGACCAGCTCGACGCCGCCGAGTCCGAGGACGCCCAGCCAGTGGCGATAGGCGGCCGGGTCGGGGGTCACCACCCGGACGCCCGCGCGGACGGTCGGGTCGGCGTCGGCGGTCGGGTGCTCGAGGTACCCGTGCAGGTCGGCCTGCCGCTCGTCGGCGAGCACCTGCGTGCCGTCCGGTGCGGTCAGGCTCACCACGCGGGCGTACCCCTCGTCGTACACGACCGCCTCGTACCCGGCGTCGTGGACCCGGCTCGCCAGGGCGTCGGCGTCCTCGCACTCGAACGACAGCCCGGTGCGGCCCGCGGGCTGCCCGGTGGTGCTGGCTGCGGCCTCGTGCAGGGCGAAGCCCCCGCCTCCGCCCGCGACGAGGTCGACCCAGCCACCGCCCACGCTCTCGACCCTGACCACGAGCCCGAGCGTGGTGGCGAAGGCGGCCATCGCCTCGACCTGGTCGGTGAACCGCAGGGGGCGCAGGGTGATGTCGGTCATCGGGACTCCAGGTGTCGACGCAGGACGGACTCGACCAGGGCCGACAGGCTCACCCCGTCGTCGATGGCGCGGTGCTTGACCGCACGCACGAGGTCGGGCGGCAGGTAGACGTTGAACTGCACCTTTGCTGTCGGCTCCATGGCTATATTGCTAGCACACTAGCGCACCACGCGCCTCACCTACGTAGGGATCATCACCACCACGGACGAGCAGACCGTCAAGGTCGCCGCCTTCTGCCCCGAGGTGCTCGGCATGGCCGTCAGCGGCGACCCGCACCAGGGTTTCGCCGAGGTCGACGCCGGAGCCACCACCATCGCCCTGCGCCGCGGGCTGATGGTCGACGAGCTGCCCCCCACGGGGGGACGCTGCTGCAGCTCACCGTCGACGACGCAGTCGGCGCGGTCGAGCAGGTGCGCGCTCGCGGCGGCGACATCGCGCTCGAGCCGGTCAGCACCGACTGGGGCACGACCTCGGCGTACGTCCGCGGCCCGCACGGCGTCCTCGTCGAGCTCTCGTCACCCCTCTGACCCGCACCGGCGGGCAGAAGTCCAGGTCAGGGTTCGCGTCGTGCGCGCGGCCACCGCCCAGACCGACTTCTGCCCGCCGGCGTCGAGACCTGTGGACGACGCCGGCGCCGTCGAGCGCGGCTGCGCCAATCTGAGAGCGTGCTCTCACCGGTCGAGGCCCTGCAGCGGCTGGGCGGCAGTGCCACCACGGCCGACCTGGCCGCACTGACCGGCCGCCAAGCCCTTCGCGCGGCGTACGAGCGTGGTGACGTCACCCGTCTGGCGCGGGGCCGGTACGCGCTGCCCGGGGCACCGGACCCGTTCGTCACCGCCACCCGGCTGCACGCCGTCGTCTCGCATGCCAGTGCGGCTCAGCACTGGCGTCTGGCGGTGGTGGCCAAGCCGCTGGCTCCGCACGTCACCGTAGGTCGGCACCGCAGCGGACTCGGGCGGCAAGGGGCCGAGGTTCACTGGGCCGACCTCCACCCCCACGAGATCAGTGGGCAGGTGACCACACCCGTTCGCACGGTCCTGGACTGTGCGCGGACGATGTCCTTCGGTGAAGCGCTAGCGGTCGCTGACTCGGCGTTGCGCCTCGGGCTGGTCACCCCGAGCGAGCTCGCGTCGTCGGCGGCGGCACTGCGGGGCGCTGGTCGCGTGAAGGTCCTGCGGGTCGTTTCCTCGGCGGACCCTCGCTCGGCCAGCGCCCTGGAGTCCCTGTTGCGCGCCATCCTCATCGACGCGGGCCTCGTCGGCTTCATCCCCCAGGTGCAGATCACCAGCGACGGGTTCGCCGCTCGCGTCGACCTCGCCCACCCGGGGCTGCGCATCGTGCTGGAGGCCGACAGCTTCGAGCACCACGGCCATCGCTCGGCGCTGGTTCGCGACTGTCGGCGGTACGACGAGCTCGTGGTGCGCGGGTGGCTGGTGCTGCGGTTCGCCTGGGAGCAGGTGGTGGCCGACCCGCGGTGGGTGGTCGAGATGGTGACGGCTGCCGTTCAGGCCCGCAGCGGCGGGCAGAAGTGCCGCAACCGTCGCCTGTGCACGCTCACCGGGTGACGAGGGTCGGGGTTCTGCCCGCCGGCGTGGGGGGGCGCCGGTGTGTGGGGCGACGATGGCGGGGCGGGTCAGAAGAGCACGGTGGCGAAGGTGCCGACCTGCTCGAAGCCGACCGTGCGGTACGCCGCGAGCGCACGGGTGTTGTAGTCGTTGACGTACAGCGAGACCACGGGGGCCAGCTCGCGCAGCGCTCCCGTGACGACCGCCGCCATGGCGGGGGCGGCGATGCCCCGTCCGCGAAAGCGCGGGTCGACCCAGACCCCGTGCACCTGGGCGACGGCGGTGCTGACCGACCCCAGGTCCGCCTTGAACACGACCTGGCCGTCGGCGGCGCAGCGCACGAAGGTGCGGCCCTCGCGCAGCAGCTCGGCGACCCGACGTCGGTAGGACGCGCCGCCGTCGGCGCCGACCGGCGAGTACCCGACCTCCTCGGTGAACATCGCGATCGAGGCGGGGAGCACGACGTCGATGTCGTCGGGCGAGGCACGGCGCACCTGCGGGTCCGGTCGCAGCGCCGGGACGTGGTCGATCGCGAACAGCGGTTGGCTGGGACGCACCTGGCGGGCCCGCCAGCCACTGCTCTCCAGTCGCTCCCACAGTCCGAGGACGGCCTCGGCCGGACCGAAGAGCGAGGAGTAGGCACCGCCGCTGCGCCGGGCGCGGCTGGCGAAGGCGTCCAGCGCCGCGGGCGAGGTGGCGCCCACCGGCACCAGGTTGGCGCCGGCCCAGCACATCGCGGTCAGGGCGCCGTGCTCGTAGAAGCCCCAGATCTCACCGCCGAGCCGCAGCGGCTCGCTCCCGGCCCGCTGCACCCGCTCGGCCAGCATCACCGAGGCGACGGGGTCGAGCGCGCAGATCGCCAGGACGGCCTCGCGGTCGCGCCGCTCGAGGGTCCGCAGGGCGGTGGCGGTGCGCAGCACGGGATCAGGGTGCCACGAGCGCGCGTGCGCCGTCGCTAGCTGACGCTGACGGACGGCGCCCCGGAGGTGACGCCCTCGTCCTCCATCGTCTCGGCGATGCGCAGCGCCTCCTCGATCAGGGTCTCGACGATCTGCGACTCGGGGACGGTCTTGACGACTTCGCCCCGCACGAAGATCTGGCCCTTGCCGTTGCCGGACGCCACGCCGAGGTCGGCCTCGCGCGCCTCGCCGGGCCCGTTCACGACGCAGCCCATGACCGCCACCCGCAGCGGAACGGTCATGCCCTCGAGCCCGGCCGTGACCTCTTCCGCCAGCTTGTAGACGTCGACCTGGGCCCGACCGCACGAGGGGCAGGAGACGATCTCGAGCCGGCGGGGGCGCAGGTTGAGGGACTGCAGGATCTGGATGCCGACCTTGACCTCCTCGACCGGGGGCGCCGACAGCGAGACGCGGATCGTGTCGCCGATCCCCTTGGACAGCAGCGCGCCGAAGGCGGTGGCCGACTTGATGGTGCCCTGGAACGCCGGGCCGGCCTCGGTGACACCGAGGTGCAGGGGCCAGTCGCCGCGCTCGGACAGCAGCTCGTAGGCGCGGACCATGATGACCGGGTCGTTGTGCTTGACCGAGATCTTGAAGTCGTGGAAGTCGTGCTCCTCGAACAGCGAGGCCTCCCACACCGCCGACTCGACCAGCGCCTCGGGCGTCGCCTTGCCGTACTTCTCCATCAGCCGCGGGTCGAGCGAGCCGGCGTTGACCCCGATCCGGATCGAGCAGCCCGCGGCCTTGGCGGCGTCGGCGATCGCCTTGACCTGGTCGTCGAACTTGCGGATGTTGCCCGGGTTGACCCGGACGGCGGCGCACCCGGCGTCGATGGCAGCGAAGACGTACTTGGGCTGGAAGTGGATGTCGGCGATCACCGGGATCTGGGACTTCTTCGCGATCGCGGGCAGCGCGTCGGCGTCGTCCTGGCTCGGGCAGGCCACCCGGACGATGTCGCAGCCGGTCGCCGTCAGCTCGGCGATCTGCTGCAGCGTCGCGTTGATGTCGGTCGTCGGGGTGGTGCACATCGACTGGACGCTGACGGGCGCGTCGCCGCCGACGTACACCGAGCCGACCTTGATCTTGCGGGTCTTGCGCCGCGGCGCGAGAACCGGCGGGGGCAGTGCGGGCAGGCCGAGGGAGACGCTCATGGACCAAGTATCGCCCTGCTGGGCCGGGTGCGCTGCGTCAGCCACCCAGGCGGATCGGCTTGACGATGTCGGCGTATATGAGCAGCACCGACATGACGATCAGCGCGCCGCTGACGACGTAGGCCACCGGCAGCAGCCGCGCGACGTCCGCCGGGCCGGGGTCGGCGCGGTGGCGCACCCTGGCGACCGTGCGCCGCAGGCCCTCCCACAGCGCGCCGGCCACGTGACCGCCGTCCAGCGGCAGCAGCGGGATCAGGTTGAACACGAACAGCGCGAGGTTCAGCGAGGCGATCAGCGACAGCAGGTCCGCAGCTCGCTCGCGGTTGCCGTAGCCCTGCTGGGCCTGCGCGCTCGCGACCTCGCCGGCGACCCGCCCGACACCGACCACGCTGACCGGCCCGTTGGGGTC
>JBBQGB010000102.1:0-6705 GCA_038322575.1 Actinomycetales bacterium | reverse complement strand
GATCGACGCGCAGACCGGGCTGGGTGAGGTCTACATGCGGTCGCTGCTGCGCAGCCAGCTGCGGCTGGCGCTCAGCGTCCTCGCGGCGACGGCGGTCCTGCTCGGCGGGTTGCCGCTGCTGTTCGCGCTGGTGCCCTCCGTCTCCGACTCGCGGGTGCTCGGCCTGCCCCTGCCGTGGCTGCTGCTCGGGGTGCTCGCCTACCCCATGCTCTGGGGTGCGGCCCGCTACTACGTGCGGCACGCCGAGCGCAACGAGGCCGAGTTCGCCGACGTCCTGCGCCGGCCCTGAGGTGCCGGGCGGACTGCACGTCGTGGACCCCGGCCTCTCACCGGTCGCCAGCGTCGTCGCCGTCCTGCTGGTCACCACCGCGACCCTCGCCGTCGGCGCCTTCGGGTTGCGCCTGTCGCGCACCACCAGCGACTTCTACGTGGCCGGGCGGGCGGTGACGCCGGGGTGGAACGCCTCCGCGATCAGCGGCGAGTACCTCTCGGCCGCCTCGTTCCTCGGGGTGGCGGGTCTGGTGCTCACGGCCGGCACGGACATGCTGTGGTTCCCGGTGGGGTACACCGCCGGGTACCTCGTGCTGCTCGTCCTGGTCGCCGCGCCGCTGCGCCGGTCCGGGGCCTACACGCTGTCGGACTTCGCCGAGGCGCGCCTGGAGTCGGCCCGGGTGCGCACCGTGGCGTCGCTGCTCGTGGTCGGCATCGGCTGGCTCTACCTGATCCCCCAGCTGCAGGGCGCCGGTCTGGCGCTGCGGGCGGTGACCGGTGCGCCGCGCTGGGTCGGTGGGGTCGTTGTCGCGATCGTGGTGCTCCTGAACGTGGTCGCCGGCGGCATGCGCTCGATCACGTTCGTCCAGGCCTTCCAGTACTGGCTCAAGCTCACCGCGATCGCCGTGCCGCTGTTCCTCGTCCTGCTCGCGTGGCACTCGCAGGGCTCGCCGTCACCGGCTGCCGCGGCGGACGGCGCGGACTGGGTGCGCCCGCTGTCGGGCACCGGCGGGCGCGAGCACCCGCTGTACGGCACGTACTCGATCGTCCTGGCGCTGTTCTTCGGCACGATGGGACTGCCGCACGTGCTGGTGCGCTTCTACACCAACCCGGACGGTCGGGGGGCACGTCGGACGACGCTCACAGTGATCGCGCTGCTCGGTGCGTTCTACCTGTTCCCGCCCGTGTACGGCGCGCTCGGCCGGGTGTACGCCGCCGACCTGGTGACCAGGGGCCAGGCCGACACCGTGGTGCTGCTGTTGCCCAGCCGGCTGGTGCCGGGGCTCGGCGGTCAGCTGCTGAGCGCCCTGACGACCGCAGGCGCCTTCGCGGCGTTCCTGTCCACGTCGTCGGGGCTGACGATGTCGATCGCCGGTGTGCTGCACCAGGACCTGCGTCGTCGGCGGACCGGCCGGGCCCGCCCGGACACCCTGCGCGGCTTCCGGTCGGCCACCGTCGCCGCGATCAGCCTGCCCCTGGCGCTGGCCGTGTCCAGCGGCTCGCTCAGCCTGGCCGACACGGTGGGGCTGGCCTTCGCCGTCGCCGCCTCGACGTTCTGCCCCCTGCTGGTGCTCGGCATCTGGTGGCGCCGGCTGAGCCGCACCGGCGCGCTCGCCGGTCTGGTCGCCGGCGGTGGGCTCGCCAGCGCGGCGGTGCTGACGACGATGGCCGGGCTGGCCGGCGACGGGTGGGGTGGGTCGCTGCTCGCCCAGCCGGCGGCCTGGACGGTGCCGGTCGCCTTCGCCGTCATGGTCGCCGTGTCACTCGCCACCCCGGACTCCCTGCCCCCCAACGTCTCTCGCACGATGGTGCGCCTGCACACCCCCGAGGACGTCGCCGTCGACCGCCGGTGACTCAGCCCGCCATCGGTCGCCACTGACCCCGCTGCACGAGCACCTCGCGCAGGACGTCGGGGCGGTCGGTGATCACGCCGTCGACGCCCAGGTCGAGCAGCCGGTGCATCAGCGCGGGCTCGTCCACGGTCCACACCAGCACCCGGACGCCGAGGTCCTCGGCCATCCGCACCAGCCGCTCGGCCACGAGCGGCACCCGGCCGAGCGACACGGGCACGTGCACGAACTCCCCCGTCGCCACGCCGAGCGGCGGGCGCACCCCCGCCTTGGCGCACCCGACCAGCGCAGTGAGCGAGCGCCAGCCCAGCGCGGTCCGCAACCGCGGCCCACAGACCGCACGCAGGTGCGCGAGCCAGCCGTCCCAGGCGCCCGCGACGCACACGCGCGAGACCGCGCCCGTGTCCTTCAGTACCCGAGCGAGCGGCTCGACGCCGGCGCCGGCCTTGAGGTCGACCGCGAAGTGCGTGCGGGGGAACGCGTGCAGCAGGTCGTCCAACCGCATGATCGGTCCGCCGCCGTCCACCGACGCCCGACGCAGGTCCGTCCAGGCCAGGCGGTCGACACGACCACGCAGGTCGGTCACGCGGTCGACCCGCTCGTCGTGGAAGGCCACCAGCACCCCGTCGGCGGTCAGCCGCACGTCGGTCTCCAGGTACCGGACGCCGAGCGCAACCGACCGTGAGAACGCCTCGAACGTGTTCTCCGGAGCCAGGCCCGCGCCGCCGCGGTGGGCGATCGCATAGGGCCCGCAGTCGCTGCCGTAGCCACCGTCCAGGTCGCGGGGGACGGTGCGACGCGGCGTCGTGCGTCCAGGTCCGGTGGCGGCGGGGACGGTCGTCATGCGTCCACTGTGCGCCGCCGCCGGGCCCGGTGGCGCCGTCCAGGGCGGGCATCGCCCACAGTTCACGAACGCTTCACCGGCCCGACCGCTCAGCGACGCCAGCCGACCGCTCGACGGCTCGGCGCGCGGCCTGGCTCGCCCAGCGGCACCAGCACCGGCACAGTGACGGACGTGTACCCGGCAGCGTCGCCCGGCGGCTGCCCCCTGCCTCAGCGTGACCCAGGAGGACCCGTGAGCACCACCGAGCACCGCACCGCCGGGAGCGACCCCGACGGGGTGAGACACACCGGCTACACCGCCATCCAGGACACCCCCGAGTTCGCGGACCTGCGCTCCCGGTTCCGCCGCTTCGTGTTCCCCATGACCGGGCTGTTCCTGGCGTGGTACTTCCTCTACGTGCTGATGTCGACCTACGCGCCGGACTTCATGGCCCACAAGCTGTTTGGCAACATCACCACCGGCCTGGTCTTCGGCCTGCTGCAGTTCGTCTCGACCTTCGCCATCACGTTGACCTACACCCGCTGGGCCGACCGCAAGTTCGACACGGCGGCCGACGAGCTCGCCGAGCGCGTGCTGGCGCACCCCGGCCACATCGACCACGAGGACCACCGATGAACACCGCCGCAGGCGCACTGCTCGCCGCCGACACGGTCGGCTCGCCGGCCGTCAACATCTCGATCTTCGTCGCCTTCGTCGCGATCACCCTGGGCATCGTCCTGCGCGCCTCGCGCAACAACAGCACGGCCGCCGACTACTACGCCGGTGGCCGCTCGTTCACGGGGCCGCAGAACGGGATCGCGATCTCGGGTGACTACCTGTCGGCCGCGAGCTTCCTGGGCATCGCCGGTGCGATCGCCGTCAACGGCTACGACGGGTTCCTGTACTCGATCGGGTTCCTGGTGGCGTGGCTGGTGGCCCTGCTGCTGGTTGCCGAGCTGCTGCGCAACACTGGGCGCTTCACGATGGCCGACGTGCTCTCGTTCCGGCTGCGCGAGCGGCCGGTCCGCACCGCCGCGGCCATCTCGACGATGGTCGTCAGCATCTTCTACCTGCTGGCGCAGATGGCCGGTGCCGGTGGCCTCGTCGCCCTGCTGCTCGGGGTGGACGGCAAGACCGGCCAGGCCCTGGTCATCACCGTCGTCGGCATCATCATGGTGATGTACGTGCTGATCGGCGGGATGAAGGGCACGACCTGGGTGCAGATCGTCAAGGCCGTGCTGCTGGTCATCGGCGCCGGCGTGATGACCCTGATGGTGCTGGGCAAGTACGGCTTCAACTTCTCCGACCTGCTCGGCGCCGCCGTCGACAACAGCCCCAAGAAGGACGGCATCCTCGGCCCAGGCCTGCAGTACGGCAAGTCCGAGGTCAGCAAGCTCGACTTCATCTCGCTCTCGCTCGCCCTGGTGCTCGGCACCGCCGGCCTGCCGCACGTGCTGATGCGCTTCTACACCGTGCCCTCGAGCAAGGAGGCCCGCCGCAGCGTCAAGTGGGCCATCTGGATCATCGGCGTCTTCTACCTGTTCACCCTGGTGCTCGGGTACGGTGCGTCCGCCCTGGTCGGCTCCAAGGCGATCCTCGCCGCCCCCGGCAAGGCCAACTCGGCCGCGCCGCTGCTGGCCTACGAGCTCGGCGGCACGATCCTGCTGGGCGTCATCTCGGCGGTCGCCTTCGCGACAATCCTCGCCGTCGTGGCCGGCCTGACGATCACCGCGAGCGCCTCGTTCGCGCACGACGTCTACGCCAGCGTCATCAAGCGGGGCAACGTGAAGCCGGACGACGAGGTGCGGGTCGCGCGGATCACCACCCTGGTCATCGGCGCGGTCGCCATCGTCGGCGGCATCTTCGCCATCGGGCAGAACATCGCGTTCCTGGTGGCACTGGCCTTCGCGATCGCCGCGAGCGCGAACCTGCCGACGATCCTGTTCTCGCTGTTCTGGCGGCGGTTCAACACCCGCGGTGCGCTGTGGAGCATGTACGGCGGCCTGATCGTCAGCGTCACCCTGATCGCGTTCTCGCCCGTGGTGTCCGGTAAGCCCGACCCCACGAACCCGGCCAAGAACCTGTCGATGATCACCGACCCGTCGATCGACTTCCACTGGTTCCCGCTCGACAACCCCGGCATCGTCTCGATCCCCCTGGCGTTCCTGCTCGGCTGGATCGGCACCGTGACGAGCAAGGAGCGGAGCAGTCGGGAGAAGTTCGCCGAGATGGAGGTGCGGGCCCTGACCGGCGCCGGCGCCGAGAAGGCCACCGCCCACTGACGACCAGCACGGGCCTGGCGCGCGGCGGCGGGGGGGGGGGGGCCCCGGGGCCCCCGCCCCCCCCCCCCACAAACACCTCAGCCCCCGCCACCAGCCCGCCCTCACCGGCGGCGCCGGGGTGGCCGTTGCCCCCAGGGCCCCCGACCACGCCGACTCGTCATAAGGTCACCCCAGGACGACGACGTCGACTTCGCAGGAGGACGCTGATCATGGCCACCGACACCCCCACCCCCGGCCTGTCGAACCTCGGGCACGAGGAGCGTCGCTTCGCCCCTGACCCGACCTTCACCGCCCAGGCGGTCGCGCAGGCCGGGCTGTACGCGGACGCCGCCGCCGACCGGCTCGCGTTCTGGGCCGACCAGGCCCGCACCCTGCTGGACTGGTCTACCGACTTCACCCAGACCCTGGACTGGTCCAACGCGCCGTTCGCGTCGTGGTTCGTCGGCGGTGAGCTGAACGTCGCCTACAACTGCGCGGACCGCCACGTCGAGGCGGGCAACGGCGATCGCGTCGCCATCCACTTCGAGGGCGAGCCGGGCGACACCCGCAGCATCACCTACGCCGAGCTGACCGCCGACGTGAAGCGGGCGGCGAACGCGCTGGCCGCGCTCGGCGTCGAGCGCGGCGACCGGGTGGCGATCTACCTGCCGATGATCCCCGAGGCGGTCGTCGCCATGCTGGCCTGCGCTCGGCTCGGCGCCGCCCACAGCGTGGTCTTCGGCGGGTTCAGCTCCGACGCGCTGCGCAGCCGGATCGAGGACGCCGAGGCGAAGGTGGTCATCACCTCCGACGGCGGCTTCCGGCGCGGCAAGGCGATGGCGCTCAAGCCCGCCGTCGACACGGCCCTCGCCTCCGGCGCACCCACGATCACCGCCGTGCTCGTCGTGCGGCGCACCGGCCAGGACGTCGAGTGGACGTCGGGCCGCGACCAGTGGTGGCACGACGCGCTGGCCGCGGCCGAGCCCGAGCACACGGCCGAGCCGATGGACGCCGAGCAGCCGCTGTTCATCCTCTACACCTCGGGCACCACGGGGAAGCCGAAGGGGATCCTGCACACCAGCGGCGGCTACCTCACCCAGGTGGCGTACACGCACCGCAACGTCTTCGACCTGCACCCCGAGACCGACGTCTACTGGTGCACCGCCGACGTCGGCTGGGTCACCGGCCACAGCTACGTCACCTACGGCCCCCTGGCCAACGGCGCCACCCAGGTCATCTACGAGGGCACACCCGACAGCCCGCACCAGGGCCGCTGGTGGGAGATCGTCGCGAAGTACGGCGTCACCATCCTCTACACGGCGCCCACCGCGATCCGCACCTGCATGAAGTGGGGCGAGCAGATCCCGGCCCAGCACGACCTGTCGTCGCTGCGGGTGCTGGGCAGCGTCGGCGAGTCGATCAACCCCGAGGCGTGGATGTGGTACCGCCGGGTGATCGGCGCCGACCGCACCCCGATCGTCGACACCTGGTGGCAGACCGAGACCGGCGCGATGATGATCAGCCCGCTGCCCGGCGTCACGACCACCAAGCCCGGGTCGGCCCAGACGCCGCTGCCGGGCATCAGCGCCGACGTCCTGAACGACGCCGGTGAGCCGGTGCCCAACGGCGGCGGGGGTTACCTGGTGCTGACCGAGCCGTGGCCGGCGATGCTGCGCGGCATCTGGGGCGACCCAGAGCGCTACAAGGAGACGTACTGGTCGCGCTTCGAGCACAGGTACTTCGCCGGTGACGGCGCCAAGAAGGACGACGACGGCGACAT
>JBBQGB010000101.1:0-7033 GCA_038322575.1 Actinomycetales bacterium | reverse complement strand
GCGTCGGCGAGGACCAGCCAGGCGGACTCGACCTGGGCCTGCTCGGCGTGCAGCGCGCGCAGCTGGGCGTCCAGGGCTGCGACGGCGGCGTGGTCGGTCGACTGGGCGGCCATGTCGGCGTGCACCTTCTTGACACCCGCGTCGAGCTTGGCCAGGGCCCGCTCGAGCCGGCCCATCTCCTTGCGCTGGGCGCGCGCCTCGTTCGGGTCGGACGCCGGGCGCGCGGCCACCGCCGGACCGTCCCCCGCTGCCGCGATGTCGGCCTCACGCAGCATCAGGTACTGGTCGACGCCGCCGGGCAGGTCGCGCAGCTTCCCGTCGCCGAGCATGCCGAGGTAGCGGTCGCACATCCGCTCCAGGGCGTACCGGTCGTGCGAGACCACCACGAGCGTGCCGGCCCACCCGTCGAGCAGGTCCTCGAGCGCGGTCAGCGTGTCGACGTCCAGGTCGTTGGTCGGTTCGTCCATGAGCAGCACGTTGGGCTCGTCCATCAGCAGCCGCAGCAGCTGCAGCCGCCGCCGCTCGCCGCCGGACAGGTCCTTGACCAGGGTCTGCTGGCGCGGGCCGGTGAACCCGAGCCGCTCGGCGAGCTGGCTGGCCGTGACGTCCTTGTTGCCGAGCCGGGTGGTCGTCTTCACGTCCGAGACGGCCTGGATCACCCGGCGGTCGCCGATCGCCTCGAGCTCGCGAACCTCCTGGGTCAGGAACGCCAGCTTGACGGTCGACCCCGTGCGCACCGAGCCGGACGTCGGCGCCAGGGCCCCGGTGAGCACCCGCAGCAGCGTGGTCTTGCCCGAGCCGTTGGCCCCGACCAGGCCGATCCGGTCGCCCGGCCCGAGCAGCCAGGTGACGTCGTCCAGCAGGGTGCGCTCGCCGAGCCCGACGGTGACGCCCTCGACGTCGATGACGTCCTTGCCCAGGCGCGTGGTGGCGAACCGCACCAGCTCGACCTCGTCGCGGGCCGGCGGCTCGTCCGCGATCAGCGCGTTGGCGGCGTCGATGCGGAACTGCGGCTTCGACGTCCGCGCCGGCGGGCCGCGCCGCAGCCAGGCGAGCTCCTTGCGCATCAGGTTCTGCCGGCGCTCCTCGGTGAACGCGGCCACCCGCATCCGCTCGGTGCGGGCCAGGACGTACGCCGCGTACCCGCCCTCGTAGGCGTCCACCGCGGCGTCGTGCACCTCCCACGTGGTGGTGCCCATGGCGTCCAGGAACCACCGGTCGTGGGTCACGGCGACCAGGCCGGACGTCGGCCGCCGGGCGCTGAGGTGGCGCGCGAGCCAGGCCACGCCCTCGACGTCCAGGTGGTTGGTGGGCTCGTCGAGCAGCAGCAGGTCGGGGTCGTCGACGAGCAGCCGGGCCAGCCCGACGCGTCGGCGCTCGCCACCGGACAGCGGGCCGACGAGCGCGTCCAGGCCGCCGACGTCGCGCGCGTCCAGCCCACCGAGCAGCCCCACGACCACGTCGCGCACCCGCGCGTCACCGGCCCACTCGTGGTCGGCGAGCTCGCCGACGACGCAGTGCCGCACGGTGTCGGCGGGGTCGAGCGCGTCGTCCTGGGCGAGCATGCCGACCGTCAGGCCCCCGACGTGCGTGACCCGCCCGTCGTCGACCGGCTGCAGCTGGGCGAGCACGCGCAGCAGGGTCGACTTGCCACCGCCGTTGCGGCCGACGACGCCGATCCGCTCACCTGCGGACACGCCCAGCGACACCGAGTCCAGCACGGTGCGGGTGGCGAACGACAGGTGCGCCCGCTCGAGGTTGACCAGGTTCTGTGCCATCAGCCCAACCGGCTCAGGTCGGCGACGCGCGCGCCGTGGACGGGGCCGTGGGCCCGCTTGACGACGTCGCACGCGCCCGATGCGGTGAGGGCGACGGACAGGTCGAGACCGTGATCGTGGTCGCGCACCAGGAACGCGACGGTCGGTCCCGAGCCGCTCACGACCGCGCCGAGCGCGCCGTACTCGATGCCGACGTCGGCGAGGTCGGACAGCTCGGGGCGCAGCGAGAACGCCGCCGCCTGCAGGTCGTTGCTCAGCGCCGCACCCAGCGCGGTCGCGTCGCCGCGGCGCAGCGCCTGCATCAGCTCGTCGCTGACCCGGGGCTCGGCGCTCACCCGACCGGCCGTGAGGCGGTCGAACTCGGCGTAGACCTCGGGTGTCGACAGGCCCGTGCCGGACAGCGCGAGCACCCAGTGGTGCTCGCCGCGGGCCAGCGCGGGCGTGAGCTCCTCACCGCGGCCCGAGCCGACGGCGGTGCCGCCGACCAGGCCGAACGGCACGTCCGACCCGAGCTCGGCCGCGAGCGCGGCCAGCTCGCTGCGGGGCAGACAGGTGCGCCAGGCGGCGTCGCACCCGACGAGGGCCGCCGCGGCGTCCGCCGACCCGCCGGCCATGCCACCCGCCACCGGGATCCCCTTGTGCAGCAACAGATCTGCGCCACCGCGGACGCCGGCGCGCTGGGCGAGCAGGCGGGCGGCCCGGACCGCGAGGTTGGTCGCGTCGGTCGGGACGCCGACCAGGTGCTCGCCCTCGACCTCGAGGCGGACCTCGTCGGAGTCGGTGGGGGTGACCGTGAGCTCGTCGAACAGGCTGACGGCGTGGAAGACGGTCGCGACCTGGTGGTAGCCGTCGTCCTCGAGCCGGCCGACGGCCAGGGCCAGGTTGATCTTGGCGGGCACCCGGACGCTGACGGGCGTCGTCCGGGCGGCGGTCATGCGCTCCACCCTAGGTGAGCCCTGCGGGGGGCTGCGCGGCGGCGAGAGCGTCGGCCACCCGCGCGAAGTCGTGCACGTCGAGCATCTCGCCGCGGGCCGACGGGTCGACGCCCGCAGAGCGCAGCGCGGTCTCGGCGGCCTGCGCGCTGCCCGCCCACCCCGCGAGTGCGGCGCGCAGGGTCTTGCGGCGCTGGGCGAACGCGGCGTCCACGCAGCGGAACACGGCGACCCGTCCCGCCGTGCTGACCGGGGGGTCGCGACGCGCCAGGTTCACCAGCCCGCTGTCGACGCCGGGCACCGGCCAGAACACCGAGCGCGCCACGTTGCCGGCCCGTCGCACGTCGGCGAACCAGGCCGCCTTGACGCTGGGGACGCCGTACGTGCGCGACCCCGGCGGCGCGGCCAGCCGCTCGGCGACCTCGGCCTGCACCATCACCAGCGCGGTCCGCAGCGTCGGGACCCGCTCGAGCAGGTGCAGCAGCACCGGCACCGAGACGTTGTAGGGCAGGTTCGCGACCAGCGCGGTCGGCGCCGGCCCGGGCAGCACGCCCACCTGCAGCGCGTCGGCGACCACGACCTCGAGCCGTGACGCGAGGTCCGGACGCCGGTCGGCGACCGTCGCGGCGAGCTGGCCACCGAGCAGCGGGTCGATCTCGATCGCGACCACCCGCTCGACGGCGTCGAGCAGTGCCAGGGTCAGTGACCCCAGCCCCGGCCCGACCTCGATGACGACGTCGTCCGGACGCAGCCCGGCCGCGCGCACGATCCGCCGGACGGTGTTGGCGTCGACGACGAAGTTCTGGCCGCGGGACTTGGTCGGCCGCAGGTCCAGCCGGTCGGCCAGGGCCCGGACGTCCTGCGCGCCGAGCAAGCCGTCAGTCGAAAAGGTGACCCCCGCACGACCACTGGCCGGCGCCCGAGCGGCTGTAGAGCATCTGCGCGCGGCGGGTCTGCTCGGCGACCGAGGCGTTGACCGGGTTGCCGGACCCACCGACCCCGGCCCAGGTCTGCAGGCTGAACTGGTACAGCCCGTAGTGCCCGTTGGGGTTCACGGCGCGGGGGTTGCCGCCCGACTCGCACCGGGCGAGGGCGGCCCAGTTCAGGCCGCCGCTGCTCGGGATCGAGGCGGACGACGAGGACGTCGACGCCACCTCGACCTTGCGGGTGCCCACCAGCTCGACCTGGGTGACCGGCTGCGCGGTCACGGTGCGCGAGGCCAGGGCCCGGGCGGTGCGACGGCCGTCGACCCAGGTCTCGACGTACGTGACGCGCGCGGCGCCGGCGCGACCCTTGGTGCGGATCTTGGTCGTCCCCTTGTCCAGGTCAGCGGTGTTCACCTTGCGGACGGCGAACGGCACGGTCGCCTTGCCGGCCACAGCGGTGCGCTGGACGCGGGTCAGGCGGACCGTCGCCCCGTCGCGCAGCCGGGTGGCGGGCGTCGCCGACAGCCGGTCGAGCGGGTTCATCGTCACCTGGGTCTCGGCGAGCAGCTCGTCGACCGACGCCGTGAACGTGGTGCGCTGCAGCGGTTTGCCGCCGACCACGAGGGTGACGTTCTTGCGGGTCCCGGCCTTCATCGCCAGGCCCTGGCGGCCGAGCGGCAGCGAGCGCGACACGGACAGCTTGGCGCTGTCGGCGCGCAGCCCCAGCTGGGTCAGCGCCTCGTCGACGGTCAGGGCCGTCGTCCAGTGGTCGCTGGCGACGCCGTCCGTGGTGACGGTCAGCTTGCGGCCGTACCGCACCGCGACCTGGGTCCCGTCGTGCACCCTGCTGCCCAGCGCCGGTGAGACCAGGTCGTGCCGCCCGACCTTGACCCCTTCGCTGCGCAGGACGTCGTCGACGGTCGAGCCGAAGGCGTGCACCTGGGTGGACCGGCCGTCGACCGACAGGTCCACCGCCTTGTCGAAGCTGGCGAAGGCCACGGTCCCGGCGACGACGCCGGTGACGGCGACCCCCTGGGCGATCAGACGGGCAGAGCGTGAGAGCACGAAGATCCAGACGTCGACGGATCCGGGCACGGTCGTGGACGGCGCGCTGCGCCGGGCGACGTGGAGCCGTCCGACGTGGGAACGAGAGAGGGGCACGGCCGCGGCCTCTCGGCCTGGGTCGCACCCCCTGTGCGCGTCGCCCGGTGTCTTCCCCGACCCCGGCCAACAGCGTCCTACGGTAACGAATCGATCTCGGCGACGCCAACCGTCGTTGTAGACGTGAGGAATTCTGCTTGACAGAATCCGGAGGTGCCGATCAGGATCACACCTAGCGCCGACGTCACCGCCTGACCGGTGCGCGCATTCTGGCGGCGATGAAGAGCGCAGGTGACGGCGACATGCTGCAGTTCATCGGGGTCGACGACCGTGGGGTGGAGCTCGAGGTCATCGCAGTTCCCGATGACCGCAACCCAGGCCCTGACAATCTCGCCGTCATCCACGCGATGCCGACTCGATACAGGAGAAGGACATGAAGGCCCCCACGTACCGCGTCCCCGCCGATGCGACGGCGACCGACATCGACCTGAGCTCGGAGGAGTTCGTCTTCCGAGGCGAACGGTTGACCGACGAACGGTCGCAGGCGCTCGTCGACGAGTTTCGACGGGGGGCGGGCCGTCCATCACTGACGCCAGGCACCGGGCGCAGTCCGCAGGTTGGCGTGCGGGTGACCCCTGAGACGCGCAGGCGGCTACAGGCCCGAGCCGACAAGGAGCACAAGAGCCTGTCCGACGTCATCCGGGATGCCATCGAGCACTACGTCTGACTCACCTCACCAGGGTCCGTAGAGGCGCTCCGCGTTCTCGTCCAGGGCGGCGCACAGGGTGCTGACGTCGACGCACAGCACCTGCGCCATCGCGCGGACGGTGAGCGGCACGAGGTAGCTCGCGTTGACGGCGCCGCGGTGCGGGGCCGGCGTCAGGAAGGGCGCGTCGGTCTCGACCTGCAGGCGGTTCAGCGGGGTGACCGCGAGGGCGTCGCGCAGGCCCTGGGCGTTCTTGAAGGTCACCGTCCCCGAGAACGAGAGGTGGTAACCGCGCTCGACGCACTCGCGGGCCATGTCGGCGTCCCCGCTGAAGCAGTGGAAGACCGTGCGCTCGGGCGCGCCCTCCTCGGCCAGGATCCGCAGTACGTCCTCGTGGGCGTCGCGGTCGTGGATCTGCAGCGTGAGGTCGAGCCGCTTGGCGAGGTCGATGTGCCAGCGGAACGACTCGTGCTGGGCGGCGCGTCCGTCGTCACCGGTGCGGAAGTAGTCCAGGCCCGTCTCGCCGATCGTGCGCACCCGCGGATGCGTTGCGAGAGAGGCGATCTCAGCCATCGCATCGGCCAGCTCACCCCGCTCAGCCAGTCGCGGCGCCTCGTTGGGGTGCAGCGCCACTCCCCCGACCAGCGCGGGGTGGGTGTCGACGGCCTCGACCGTCCAGCGCGCGCCGGGCAGGTCGCACCCGATCTGGACGGCGCGCGTCACCCCGACCGTCGCCGCCATCGCCAGCAGGTCACCCACCCCCAGGTCGTCGACCGGCTCACCGTCGCGCGCCGCGCCGGGGATGTCGAGGTGGGTGTGGTCGTCGACCACGGGCAGCGGCAGCGGGTCGGGCGCCGGCGGCCGGTTCACGACAGCGGCGGCGGGTCGGCCATCATCACGGGGACGACGATACCCGTGCGGCACACCGAAGGAGCGACGATGTCGACCCTGTCCGAGGCCCTGCAGCATACGATCGACCGGCTCGGTGTGCGCACCGTGCTGGACGTCGGAGCGAACGAGGGTCAGTTCGCCACCGGGCTGCGGGCGGGGGGATTCGAGGGACGCATCCACAGCTACGAGCCCGGGCCGGCCGCCCTGGCCCGCCTGCGCGCGGCGTCCGCGGACGACCCCGGCTGGACCGTGCACGCCCACGGTCTGGGCAGCGCCGACGCCGAGCTGGTCCTCACCGAGTACGACAGCTCACCGCTGTCGAGCCTGCACGACATCAGCACCTACGCCGAGCGCACCTGGAACTTCACCCCCGGCCGCCAGGTCAGCGTGCCGATCCGCCGCCTGGACGCCGCGATGCCCACCTCGGACGACGTCCTGCTCAAGATCGACACCCAGGGCCACGACCTCGAGGTGCTGGCCGGGGCCAGCGGCTGCCTGCACCAGGTGCGGGCGCTGCTGATCGAGCTGTCGGTGCACGCGCTGTACGTCGGGACGCTGTCGTTCTCGGCCCAGCTGGCCCGCCTGGACGAGCTGGGTTTCGAGCCGGTCGGGTTCTGGCCGGTGAACACCGAGACCGCCGGAGGGGTGTCGACGAACGACCTGCGGGTCGTCGAGTTCGACGGCCTGTTCCTGAACGCG
>JBBQGB010000100.1:0-7153 GCA_038322575.1 Actinomycetales bacterium | reverse complement strand
AGGAGTCGGTGCGCGGCTGCGACGCCTTCGTGCTGCAGAGCCACACGGCGCCGATCAACGAGTGGATCATGGAGCACCTGATCATGGTCGACGCGCTCAAGCGCGCCTCGGCCAAGCGGATCACCGTGGTGATGCCGTTCTACGGTTACGCCCGCCAGGACAAGAAGCACCGCGGCCGCGAGCCGATCTCGGCCCGGCTGATGGCCGACCTGTTCAAGACCGCCGGCGCCGACCGCCTGATCTGCGTCGACCTGCACGCCGCCCAGATCCAGGGCTACTTCGACGGCCCGGTCGACCACCTGTGGGCGCTGCCCCTGCTGGCGCAGTACGTCGGCAGCCGGGTCGACCGCTCGAACCTGACGATCGTGTCGCCGGACGCCGGCCGGGTGCGCGTCGCCGACCAGTGGTCGGACCGCCTGGGCGCTCCGCTCGCGATCATCCACAAGCGTCGCGACCCCAGCATCCCCAACCAGGTCAAGGTGCACGAGGTCGTCGGCGACGTCCGCGGGCGCACCTGCGTGCTGGTCGACGACATGATCGACACGGCCGGCACGATCTGCCAGGCGGCCGACGCCCTGTTCGAGCAGGGCGCCGCAGACGTCATCGTCACCGCGACGCACGCGGTCCTGTCCGGCCCGGCCGTCGACCGGCTCAAGGCCAGCCGGATCAGCGAGGTCATCGTGACCAACACGCTGCCGATCGACGACGACCGCGTGTTCGACAAGCTCACCGTGCTCTCGATCGCCCCGCTCCTGGCCCGGGCCATCCGCGAGGTCTTCGACGACGGATCGGTCACCAGCCTCTTCGACGGCCAGGCCTGACCCGCTCGACGTGATCACGTCAACCAGGCATCGGCCTGCTTCGTGACGCGGCGCCGCGTCACAAAGGGCCACGCTGCGTGCTTGACGTGATCACGTCGGCCGGGGCGACCGCGATGTCGGGGCGGCCGGTCGGGACGGGTACCCTGGTGGCAGATACCTCGGCGAGGGACGCCGTACGACGGCCGGTTGCGAGAGCTGGTCGTCGACGTCCGTGATCGACGCGGTGCAGGTGCAACCCCGCCTGCCCGTCGTGCTGCGTCCCGCGTCGAGGCCCGTCCTCCGCACCACCCGACCGACGAACACCCTGGAGTCCCCGTGACCGACGTGACCCTCAACGCCCAGAGCCGCTCCGAGTTCGGCAAGGGCGCCGCCCGCCGGATCCGTCGTGCCAACCAGATCCCCGCGGTCATGTACGGCCACGGCACCGACCCGGTCCACATCACGCTGCCCGGCCACGAGACGATGCTGGCGCTGAAGAACCCGAACGCGCTGCTGACCATCGTCATGGACGGCAAGGAGCAGCTGGCCCTGGCCAAGGACGTGCAGCGCGACGCGATCAAGCCCGTCATCGACCACATCGACCTCGTCGTGGTCCGCAAGGGCGAGCGGGTCACGGTCGACGTCCAGGTGCACGTGGTCGGCGACGCCGCCCCCGACACGATGGTGACCGTCGAGACCCAGCAGATCCAGGTCGAGGTCGCCGCCACCGACATCCCGCAGAACGTCGAGGTCTCGGTGCAGGGGCTGCGCGCCGGCACGCAGGTGCACGCCTCGCAGGTCCCGCTGCCGACCGGCGCGACGCTGGTGACCGACCCCGAGATCCTGGTCGTCAACGTCTCGGGCGCCATCACCGAGGAGCAGCTGGAGGCCGAGCTGGCCGAGGCCGAGGCCGAGCTGGGCATCGAGCACGAGCCCACCGACGAGGAGCAGGCCGCCGAGACCTCCGACGAGGCCGCTGCCGAGTCGGGCGACGAGGCCAAGGCCGACTCCGCCGAGTGAGCGAGGCCCCCTGGCTGGTGGTCGGGCTCGGCAACCCGGGTCCGACGTACGCCGGCAACCGGCAC
This sequence comes from Actinomycetales bacterium, assembly GCA_038322575.1. Taxonomy (GTDB): domain Bacteria; phylum Actinomycetota; class Actinomycetes; order Actinomycetales; family Angustibacteraceae; genus JACMOY01. Next base: position 5,268 of record JBBQGB010000100.1, on the reverse strand, counting down.
AACGTCGGGGCGATGGTCGCGGACGTGCTGGGGGCGCGGGTCGGTGGGACCTTCCGGTCGCACAAGGCCCGCGCCGCCGTCCTCGAGGGACGGATCGGTGCGGTTCGCGTCGTCCTCGCCAAGCCGTCGTCGTTCATGAACGAGTCCGGCGGCCCGGTGGCCGGGCTGGCGCAGTTCTTCAAGGTGGACGTCGAGCACGTGCTCGTCGTGCACGACGCGCTCGACATCCCGTACGGCGAGATCCGGCTCAAGCGCGGCGGCGGCGAGGGCGGCCACAACGGTCTGCGCTCGATGACCCGCTCGCTCGCCAGCAAGGAGTACCTGCGGGTGCGCGTGGGCATCGGCCGCCCGCCCGGGCGGATGGACGCGGCGGACTACGTGCTGCGCGACTTCGCGGCCGCTGAGCGCAAGGACCTGGGCGTCCTGCTCGAGGAGGCCGCCGACGCCGTCGAGCTGGTCATGGAGCACGGTCTGCTCCAGGCCCAGCAGCGGTTCCACGCACCGGCCTGAGCCGTCCACGGAGGGCCGAAGACGGCCTCGGGTCATGACGGCAACATGACAGTCGATCACCGTGAGTGATTCTTTCGTCCCAGTCTGACGAATCCCCGCGCACCGTTGTTCGCTCTGCGTTAACTTTTTGGCACCGCAGAGCCGCATCCCGCAGGTGGTCACGGTCCGTCACGGAGAGGGATGAACGCTCATGTTCAAGCTGGCTCCGGCTCGTGTCCGTCGGCGGACGCCCCTCGCCCGGTCGCTCCGTACCGGGCGCACGGCGCTGGTGGCGCACCCCAGCGCCGAGCTCTACGGCTCGGACCGGATGCTGCTCGAGTCCGTGTCCGGGTTGGTCGACGCCGGCTGGCAGGTGGTGGTCACCCTCCCCGGCCAGGGGCCCCTCGTCGCCGAGATCACCGGCCGCGGCGCCCGCGTCGTGCTGTGCCCGAGCCCGGTGCTGCGCAAGGCGGCGCTGCGCCCCCGGGGTCTGCTCACCCTGCTCGCTCAGACGCTGCGCGCCGTCCCCGCAGCCGGGCGGCTGCTGCGCGCGGTGCGGCCGGACGCCGTGTACGTGAGCACCGTGACCATCCCGCTGTGGCTGCCGCTCGCACGGGTCATGCGGGTCCCCGTCGTGTGCCACGTGCACGAGGCCGAGCGGTCGGCACCGGCGCTCGTCCGCCAGGCCCTGTCGCTGCCCACCCTGCTCGCCGCGAGCGTGATCACCAACAGCCGGTTCAGCCTGGACGTCCTCGAGGACGCGTTCTCCTCGCTGGGCCGTCGCGCGCAGGTCGTCTACAACGGCGTCGCCGGGCCCGAGGTCACCGTGCAGGCCCGTGAGGAGCTCACCGGCGCGATGCGGCTGCTGTACGTCGGACGGCTCTCGCCCCGCAAGGGTGTCGACGTCGCCGTCGAGGCGCTCGCGGACCTGGTGGACCGCGGGGTGGACGCTCGGCTGGATCTGCTCGGCGCGGTGTTCCCCGGGTACGAGTGGTTCGAGACCGAGCTCGCCGAGCTGGCCGCCCGTCGGGGCGTGGCCGACCGACTCCACTTCCTGGGCTTCCAGCCCAGTGTCTGGACCTTCGCCGCCGAGGCGGACGTCGTCCTGGTGCCCTCTCGGTTCGACGAGCCGTTCGGCAACACGGCGGTCGAGGCCGTGCTGTCCGCGCGGCCGGTCGTCGTGAGCGACACGAGCGGGCTGCGCGAGGCGGCCGCCGGGTACGAGTCGGCGCAGGTCGTCGCCCCCGGTGACGCCGCTGCGCTCGCGGACGCGGTCGTGCACGTGCGGGCGGACTGGAGCTTCTTCCGCGAGGCCGCCTGGCGCGACGCGTCCGTGGCCACGCAGCGGCACGCGCCGACGACCTACCGGCGGCTCGTCGCTGCCACCGTGGGTCAGCTCGTCGGCGAGCAGTCCGATGACCCGACGCCGGCGGGCTCGATGACGCCGCAGCCGCACGGGGTCGGCCTGCACGCCGCCTGACTGACCACGCGGTGTGAACCTCGCCTACGCTCCGCATTCTTTTGTCACGTCCGCATCACCGGAGTGAGCGGGTTTGCGCATTGCGGGCTCACGGGCGACGAAGCCTCATTAGCGTCTTTTCAGGGATACGAGCGGCACGGTGGGGCCGGGACGGAGGGAGGGCACGTGACGACGTTCGACGAGCGGATCGACGTCGACCGGTCCGACGTCCGCGGACCTGCCGCCGGCACCGACACCTCCGAGCGGCGCGGCCTCACCTCCGAGGTCCGGGTGTCCTGGGCGTCACCGCAGCCGTTCGTCGTCGCGGGGACCGACCACCGCGACGACACCGACACCGACGACCCGCTCCTGCTCGCTCGGCGACGTCGAACCCGGTGGGCCCGTCCCCTGCTCCGGCGCGCGCTCGCGGGTGACTGCCTGGTCGCCGGCACAGCAGGGGCCGCCGCGCTCGCCTCGCACGCGGCGCCCTGGCCCTGGGCGCTGACCTGCGGGGTGCTCGCTGCCGTGGCGTGGTGCTCGGTCCTGTGGTGCCTGCGCGCCTACGACAGCAGGCGCATCGGCGAGGGCCCCGAGGAGTTCGGGATGATCGCGCGGGCTGCGGGCGCCGTCCTCGTGCTCCTCGCGCTGGGCTCGTATTCCCTGCAGCTGCTGGTGCCCCGCCGCTACGTGCTGGTCGCCGTCCCGCTGGCGGCGCTGGCCACCGCCGTGCACCGCCACCTGCTGCGCGGTTGGCTGCGCAGCCGCAGGCGCCACGGGCAGGCCGTCATGCGCACCCTCGTGGTCGGGTCGCCGTCGGCGGTCGACGACGTGGTGCGCGACCTGGCCGGCGCACCGGCGCACGGGTACGACGTCATCGGCGCCTGCGTCCCCCTCGAGCTTGCGGACGTCGGCATCGCGGCCGGCGTCCCGGTGGTCGGCTCGCTGTCCGACATCCCGCAGGCGGTCGTCGACCACGAGACCGACATCGTGATCGTCGCGGGGTCCGGCCTGTCGAGCTCGTCGCTGCGTCGGTTGTCGTGGGCCCTGGAGCGCACCGGCACCGACCTGGTGGTCGCCCCCGGCCTGGTCGAGGTGGCCGGACCCCGGCTGCGGGTCAGGCCCACCGCGGGTCTGTCGCTCCTGCACGTCGAGCTGCCAGAGCACCACACCGGCCGCCTGCTGGGCAAGGCGCTGCTCGACCGGACCCTGGGTGCGGTCCTGCTCGTCGTCGCGGCTCCGGTGATCCTCGGGTCGGCGCTGCTCGTGCGCGCCACCAGCCGGGGCGGCGCCTTCTTCCGTCAGGAGCGCATCGGTCGCGGTGGTGAGCCGTTCACCCTGCTGAAGCTGCGCTCGATGGTCGTCGACGCCGAGAGCCTGCGCACCCCCGAGCTGCTCGGCGCCAGCGAGCACGACGGCGTCCTGTTCAAGATGCGCCGCGACCCCCGCGTCACCCGCCTGGGTGCGGTCCTGCGCCGGTACTCCGTGGACGAGCTGCCGCAGCTGTGGAACGTCGTGCGCGGTGACATGTCCTTGGTGGGGCCGCGGCCGCCGCTGCAGACGGAGTTCGACCAGTACCACGACTCGGTGAACCGCCGGATGCACGTCAAGCCGGGCATCACCGGTCTCTGGCAGGTCAGCGGGCGCTCGGACCTCACGTGGGAGGAGTCGGTCCGACTCGACCTGCGCTACGTCGACAACTGGTCGGTCGTCTTCGACCTGCAGATCCTGTGGCGAACGATCCGTGCCGTGGTCTCAGGTTCCGGGGCGTACTGAGCGATGAAGCGACGAACGATCACTCCGAGTCAGTGGGCGAGGGCCAGGGCATGCGCATAGCGATGGTGGGTACGCGTGGGGTGCCGGCGCGGTACGGCGGGTTCGAGACCTGCGTCGAGGAGGTGGGGGCGCGTCTGGTGGCGGCTGGTCACGAGGTCACCGTCTACTGCCGCGGCGACGTCGACCCGGCACTGCACGGTCGGTACCGGGGGATGCGGCTGGTGCACCTGCCCGCGCTGCGCCGGCGTTCTCTCGAGACGCTCAGCCACACCCTGCTGTCGGTGCTGCACCTGATCACCCACCGGCGTCCCGACGTGGCCCTGGTGTTCAACGCCGCCAACGCGCCCTTCCTGCCCCTGCTGCGCCTGCGTCGTGTGCCCGTGGCCACCCACGTCGACGGGCTCGAGTGGCAGCGCGCGAAGTGGTGGGGTGGCGCCGGTGCTCGTTACTACCGCGCTGCCGAAGCGCTGTCGGTGCGCTGGTCGGACGCGCTGATCGCGGACGCGCACGGCATCGCCGACTACTACGAGCAGGAGTTCGACGCCCCGACCCGGCTGATCAGCTACGGCGCGCCACAGGTGGATCCAGGAGAGGGCGACCGCCTGGTCGAGCTCGGGCTCGAGCGGCACGGGTACCACCTGGTCGTCGCCCGGTTCGAGCCGGAGAACCACGCTGACGTGATCGTCGACGGGTACGTGCGCACCGGGGCGACCCTGCCGCTCGTCGTGGTGGGTTCGGCGCCGTACGCCGACTCGTACACCGAGAAGGTGCGCCGGCTCGCCGACGACCGCGTGCGGCTGCTGGGTGGCCTGTGGGACCAGGAGCTGCTCGACCAGCTGTACGCGGGCGCGCTCACCTACCTGCACGGGCACTCCGTCGGTGGCACCAACCCTTCCCTGCTGCGCGCCATCGGTGCCCAGACGGCGGTCACCGCCTTCGACGTCTCGTTCAACCGCGAGGTCCTCGGCGAGGCGGGGCGGTACTTCGTCGACGCCGCCGGCGTCGCCGTCGAGGTCGAGCGGGCCGAGCTCGACGTCGAGGCCGAGATCGCGCGCGGGAAGCGGTGCGGCGAGCGAGCGCTGGACTACGACTGGGACGACGTCGCCGAGCGCTACGGCCAGCTCTGCCTCGACCTCGCGGCGTCGGGGCCCTCTCGTGAGCGCCCGACCGGCCGTCGCCTGCTGGGCACCTCGACGTTCCAGCCGGTCTACCTCGGTGCCGGTGCCGACGCTGAGTCACGCGAGCGCGAGACGACGTCGTGAGTGCTTCTTCGGTCAGCGACCTCGAGCGCCTCACCTACCGCGCGGTGCGGCATCGGCTGGCAGCGGCCCAGAAGAGCTCGAAGGGTGCTCCGGCCTACTCCCGCTATGTCAACCGCCCGCTCGGGCGCTCCCTGGCCGCTGGGGCCTTCGTCCTCGGCCGCACGCCGAACCAGGTCACCGCCGTCAGCGCCGCCTGCTCCGCGCTGGGCATCGCGACCATCGCACTGGCCCGGCCCACCTGGGCTGTCGGAGTGCTGGTGAGCCTTGCTCTGGTGGTCGGCTACG
>JBBQGB010000099.1:0-7270 GCA_038322575.1 Actinomycetales bacterium | reverse complement strand
CGGCTCGTCCTGCGGGTAGCCGGCCGGGCGGTAGTCCTTCACCATGCCCGCGATGGGGTAGGCGTTGGCGTGCGGGATGTGCACGCCGGAGTTGCCGAACCCCATGCCCGCGAACGTCGCGGCCATCGCCATCGCCGCGCGCGACTCGCGGTCGTGACCGTCGTGGACGGCCAGCCGGAAGGCCTTCGACATCAGCTGCAGCGCCTGCTCGGACCACATGTCGGCGATCGGGTTGGACCCGCAGTACGGCACCCGCTCGGCCGGCTGCTTGCGCTCGAACGAGGTGTACGGCCGGGCGGTGTAGCTCTCGAGCGCGTGGCACAGGATGTCCATGCCGGACGCCGCGGTGACCCCGGCCGGCTGGGTCATCGTCAGGTCGGGGTCGATGACGGCCAGCACCGGGCGCAGCCGCGCGTGGCTGATCCCCGTCTTCACCTTCAGGGCCAGCACGTCCAGGACGCAGATGGTGGTGGACTCCGACCCGGTGCCGGTGGTGGTGGGCACGGCGACCAGCGGCTTGAGCGGCCCGGTGGGCGCCTTGCCGCCGCCGACGGGCCTGTTGATGTAGTCCATCAGCTCGCCGTCGCACGAGGTCATCAGGTTGATGGCCTTCGCCGTGTCGATGGCCGAACCCCCGCCGACGGCGACGAACCCGTCGAACGGACGGCGCGAGCGGGCGTCGTCGATCGCGGCCTGCAGGCTGCGGTCGGTGGGCTCGACGTGCGCCTGGTCGTAGACCTCGGCCTCGACGCCGAAGCCGCGGATCCGCTCGGCGACGCGCTCGGGCAGGCCCGTCGCGGCGACCCCGGGGTCGGTGACGACGAGCACGCGGGTGACCCCGAGCTGGGCCAGGTCGTACCCGATCTCGTCGCTGGCCCCGGCGCCGAACTTCAGCTGCGGCGCGCCGTACGTGAAGATCGTCTCGCTGCTCACGCGTAGAACCCGTCCGGGCTGGTGCGCAGGGTCTGCATCTGCGCGGCGTCGTGGCCGAAGACCACCGTGGCGTTCGACTCCTGCGCGATGCCGCGGATCTTCTCGACCGAGGCGTACCAGGCCGACAGGTCGTTGACGATGGCGGCCGGCGTCGCGGGCGGTCCGTAGGAGTCGCCCATGTAGACCGCGTCCGAGGTGAAGATCATCGAGCCGGTCTCGGGCAGGTCGACCTTCATCGACATCGTGCCGACGGTGTGACCGGGCGCTTCGATGAGGGTCACGCCGGGCAGCAGCTCGGTGTCGCCGTCCACCGTCTGCCAGTCGATGCCCTCGTAGTCCGACAGCAGGTGGGCACCGTTGAACGCGCCCTCGTAGCCGAACGCGAAGTCCTTCTCCTTGGCGTTCACGACCATCTTCGCGTTGGTGCCCTTGAACATCCCCGCGTTGCCCGCGTGGTCGAAGTGCAGGTGCGACAGGACGACGTAGTCGATCTCGTCCAGGCCGACGCCGAGCTGCTGCAGCCGCGAGTCCAGGTACTGCTGCTCGGTGACCTGGTCGTAGGGGAAGAAGTCCTGCAGCCCGGTGGGCTCCCAGCGGGTCTGCCAGTCGCGGGGGCAGCTGGTGTCCCACAGCAGCTTGCCCTCGGGGGTCTCGACGAGTACGCAGTGCGTCGTGCACGGATACCACTCGACCGGCTTGTCCTTGTCGGCGACGGGCCGGATGCTGCGACCGGGCTTGAGCAGCAGCCAGGTCAGGTCGCAGCTCATCGCTCCGCAGTCGAGGACGTGCAGCTTGCTGGGCCCAGCGCTCACGGGAGACCTCCGTCGTGGTGGGGCGCCGCACTGCGCCCGGCACTGCGCACCGTCCCCCGCCGCCAGCGACGGTGTCAAGGGGTGTCAAGGGGTGCTGTCACAGGCCCAGACCGCGCCCGGGACACCGCCCGCGCTGCGCCACTGCGTACGCTCGAGGACGTGACCGCCTCCGTGGCCCTGCCCACCGCCGAGGGTGTGGCGAGCCTGCCCGAGCTGGCCTCCGCACTGCGGGCGGCAGGCGTCAGCGGCGTCGACGACACCCCGCTGCGGCGCTCGCTGTACGCCTCGGACGCGTCGCTGTACCGCGTGCAGCCGCAGGTCGTCGTCGTCCCCCGTCACGTGGACGAGCTCGACGCGGCGCTCGCCGTCGCGCGGACGCACGGCACGTCACTCACGATGCGCGGCGCCGGGACGTCGATCGCCGGCAACGCGGTCGGCCCCGGGGTGGTCGTCGACGTCAGCCGCCACCTGCACCGCATCGTCGAGGTCGACCCCGAGGCGGGCACGGCGCTGGTCGAGCCCGGTGTCGTGCAGTCCTCGCTGCAGGCGGCCGCGTCGCGTCACGGGCTGCGGTTCGGTCCCGACCCCTCGACCCACAACCGAGCGACCATCGGCGGGATGATCGGCAACAACGCCTGCGGCTCAAGGGCTCTGGGCTACGGACGCACCAGCGACAACGTGCTTGGCCTGGACGTCGTCACCGGGGGTGGCGAGCGGCTGCGGGTGGGTGCGGTGCCCGGGGCGGGGTCGTCGTCCGCCCTGCTGGAGTCGCTGCGTCACGTCGTCGACGCCGACCTGGCTGTGATCCGCACCGAGCTGGGCCGGTTCGGCCGCCAGGTGTCGGGCTACTCGATCGAGCACCTGCTGCCCGAGCGCGGGTTCGACGTGGCCAGGGCGCTGGTGGGCAGCGAGGGCACGCTGGCGCTGACCAGGCTGGCCAGGCTGCGCCTGGTGCACGACGCGCCGGTGCGGGTCCTGGTCGCGCTGGGCTACGGGTCGATGGTCGAGGCCGCCGACGCCGTCCCCGCGGTGCTGCGCCACGGGCCGGTCGCCTGCGAGGGCCTGGACGCCCGGATCGTCGACGTCGTCCGGGCCCGCCGCGGCGCCGCCGCCGTGCCCGCGCTGCCCCGCGGCTCGGGCTGGCTGATGGTCGAGCTGGTCGGGGACGACCGGGCCGCGGTCGCCGACGCCGGACGCCGGCTCGCGGCCGACGCCGGAGCCTTGGACTCCGCGGTGGTCACCGACGCCGCCCACGCCGCCGCGCTGTGGCGGATCCGCGAGGACGGCGCGGGCCTGGCCGCCCGCACGCCGGCGGGCGACCCGGCGCACTCGGGCTGGGAGGACGCGGCCGTCCCGCCCGAGCGGCTCGGCGCCTACCTGCGCGAGTTCGAGGCGCTGATGAGCGCCCACCGGCTGACCGGCCTGCCCTACGGGCACTTCGGCGACGGCTGCCTGCACATCCGGATCGACTTCCCGCTCTCGGCGCCCGGTGGCACCGGGGTGTTCCGCGCGTTCCTGCTCGAGGCCGCGGCGCTCGCGGCCCGGCACGGCGGGTCGATGTCGGGCGAGCACGGCGACGGCCGGGCGCGCGGCGAGCTGCTGCCGTTCATGTACACCCCGGCGGCGATCGGGCTCTTCGAGCGCGTCAAGGCGGTGTTCGACCCCGACGACGTGCTCAACCCCGGCGTCATCGTCCGGCCCGCACCGATGGACGCCGACATCCGGGTGGCTGCGGCGCCGGCGTACCGCCACCAGCTGGCCCTGGCCTACCGGCACGACCGCGGCGACCTGTCGATGGCCGTGCACCGGTGCACCGGGGTCGGCAAGTGCCGGGCCGACACCACCGTCAGCGGTGGCGTGATGTGCCCCTCGTTCCTCGCCACCCGCGACGAGAAGGACTCGACCCGCGGCCGGGCGCGGGTGCTGCAGGACGTCGTGGCCGGGCACCTGTCGTGGGACGCGCCCGCCGTCGCCGACGCCCTCGACCTGTGCCTGTCGTGCAAGGGGTGCGCGTCGGACTGTCCCACCGGCGTCGACATGGCCGCGTACAAGGCCGAGGCGCTGCACCAGAGGTACCGGGGCAAGCTGCGGCCCCGCTCGCACTACAGCCTCGGCCTGCTGCCCCGCTGGATGCGCATCGTTACTGCCACAGCAGGTCTGGCTCGCCTGACCAACGCGAGCATGCGCGTGCTGCACCCGCTCGTCACGGCGGTGGCCGGCGTCGACAGCCGCCGAACGCTGCCGTCGTTCGCGCCGGTCACCTTCCGCCGCTGGTTCGCCGGACGGCGTCCGGTCGCCGCGGGTGCGAACGGTGAGGTCGTGCTGTTCGTCGACACCTTCACGGACGGGTTCTCGCCCGAGGTCGGGCAGGCGGCGGTGCGGGTGCTGGAGGCGGCCGGGTACGGCGTCCGGGTCACCGACGAGGCGACCTGCTGCGGCCTGACCTGGATCTCGACCGGCCAGCTGGACGGCGCACGACGCGAGGTCGGTGCGACGGTGCGCGCGCTGCTGCCGCACGTGCGGGCCGGCGCGCTCGTGGTGGGCCTGGAGCCGTCGTGCACCGGCGTGCTGCGCTCGGACGCGCTCGAGCTGCTGACCGGCGACGACCTCGCGGCGGCCACCGAGGTGGCTGCCGCGACGCGCACGCTGGCCGAGCTGCTCGCCGCGACCCCGGGATGGGTGGCGCCGGACCTGACCGGCGTCCGCGGCGTCGCCCAGCCGCACTGCCACCACCACGCGGTCATGGGCTGGGGGCCGGACGCGGCCCTGCTGCGGGACGCCGGCGCCGACGTCCAGCGGCTCGGTGGCTGCTGCGGTCTGGCCGGCAACTGGGGGGTCGAGCGCGGCCACCACGAGGTGTCGGTCGCGGTGGCCGAGCAGCAGCTGCTGCCCGCCGTGCGCGCCGCAGCGCCGGACGACGTCGTGCTGGCCGACGGGTTCAGCTGCCGCACCCAGCTCGACTCGCTGGCCGACCGCCCCGGTGAGCACCTGGCCCAGCTGCTGGCCCGGCACCTGCCCCGGACCTGACCCGACGCGACGGGCGGGCTGCGGGCAGCCGTGCCACGCTGAAGGCATGCGGACAAACCGGACGACGCGATGAGAGCACTCACCTGGCAGGGCAAGCGGTCGGTCAGCGTCGAGCAGGTGCCCGACCCGACCCTGCAGTCCTCGACCGACGCGATCATCTCGGTCACCTCGACGGCGATCTGCGGGTCGGACCTGCACCTGTACGAGGTGCTCGGCCCGTTCCTCACCCCCGGTGACGTGCTGGGCCACGAGACGATGGGCGTGGTCGAGGCGGTCGGCGCCGACGTCACGCACATCGCGCCCGGCGACCGGGTCGTCGTGCCGTTCAACATCTCGTGCGGCCACTGCTGGATGTGCACCCGCGGACTGTTCGCCCAGTGCGAGACCACCCAGGTGCGCGCCCAGGGCAAGGGGGCCGCGCTGTTCGGCTACACCTCGCTGTACGGCGCGGTGCCCGGTGGCCAGGCCGAGCTGCTGCGCGTGCCGCAGGCCCAGTTCGGCCCGATCAAGGTGCCCTCGCACGCGCGCGACGAGCGCTACCTCTACCTGTCCGACATCCTGCCCACCGCCTGGCAGGCCGTGGCGTACGCCGACGTGCCCACCGGCGGCACCCTCGCCGTACTCGGCCTCGGACCGGTCGGCCAGCTGGCCTGCCGCATCGCGCGGCACCTGGGCGTCGAGCGGGTGATCGGCGTCGACCTGGTGCCCGAGCGCCTGGCGCTCGCGACGCAGTACGGCATCGAGGTGCTCGACCTGAGCACGGTCGACGACACCGCCGCGGCGCTGATCGACCTCACCGACGGCCGCGGCCCGGACGCCGTGGTCGAGGCGGTCGGCATGGAGGCGCACGGCTCGCCGCGCGCCAAGCTCGCGCACGCCGCCGTCGGGCTGCTGCCCGACGTGATCGCCCAGCCGCTGGCCGACCGGTTCGCCCTCGACCGGCTGGACGCCCTGCACACCGCCATGAAGGCGGCCCGCCGCGGTGGCACCGTGTCGATCAGCGGCGTGTACGGCGGCGAGATGGACCCGATGCCGCTGATGGAGATGTTCGACCGGGGGCTCCAGGTGCGGATGGGCCAGTGCCACGTTCGCCGCTGGACCGACGACATCATCGCGGTGCTGGAGCAGGACGACGACGTGCTGGGCGTCGAGACCCTCGCCACCCACCACCTCCCGCTCGAGCAGGCGCCGCACGGGTACGACGTGTTCCAGCGCAAGGCCGAGGGCTGCATCAAGGTGGTGCTGCAGCCGTGAGCCTCCTCGTGGTCGTGACGGGTGCGTCCAGCGGCATCGGGCGCGCCACCGCTCACCGGCTGGCCAAGCGAGGTGACCGGTTGGTGCTCATGGCGCGCAGCCCAGAACCGTTGCAGGACACCGTCGACGAGTGCCTGGCACTGGGTGCCGCCTCCGTCGAGGCGATCAGCGTCGACGTCACCGACCACCAGGCGGTCGACGCGGCGTTCGCCCGCGTGCGACGCGAGCACGGCGCGGTCGACGCGGTGGTGCAGTCGGCGGGCGTAGCGGCGTACGGCCGGTTCGACCAGGTGCCCGCGGAGGTATTCGACGGGGTGATCCGCACGAACGTGCTCGGTGCCGCCAACGTCGCGCGCGCCGTCCTCTCCGACATGCGCGAGGCCGACCACGGCACGATCCTGATCGTCGGGTCGGTCATCGGGGCGATCGCCGTGCCGCAGATGTCGGCGTACACCGTCAGCAAGTGGGCGATGCGCTCGTTGGCGCGTGAGCTCGCGATCGAGAACCGCGACCGCAAGGGCGTGCACGTCGTCCACGTCGCGCCGGGTGGGGTCGACACCCCGATCTACCGCCAGGCCGCCAACTACCAGGGGTACGTCGGGCGCCCGCCGCCGCCGGTCTACTCGCCTGAGCGGGTGGCCGGCATCATCGTGCGGGCGATCGACCGGCCGCGCGACCGCGTGCAGGCGGGGTTCACGAACTCGTTCATGGCCCTGGGCTTCACGCTGCTGCCGAGGGTGTACGACGCCCTGGTGGGGCCGCTGTTCGCGGTCGCCGCGACCGATGACGAGCTCGTCGCGCCGCACCCCGGCAACGTCCGCGAGACTACGTCCGGCTGGCACCAGCTGCACGGCCGGCAGGGCAGCACGACCGTCGCCATCGCGAAGGCGCTGGGCCGCCTCGCCCGCTAATGATGTGTCTCAGTTCTGGCTGACTGGTTCTCGTCCACCTGAAGGGCGACTCGTCGCCGATGGCTGATCGGGGCAACGGGCCGTCACCGCTGACGCCTCGTTGCCCCGGTCGTCGCGCTTCACCCGTCGGGTTGCCACAGGGGTGGCAGGGGTAGCCCTCGTCTTCGGGTCCAGAGGGGTGGGTCGAAGACGGGTCGGCCGGTGTCGTCGTCGATCCGGACTCGCCACCGGTCCTCGCGTTGGTCGTCGTGGATGACGCGTTGGTGGTGGTACCGGCACAGCAGCACCAGGTTGGCCAGGCTGGTCGGGCCGCCGTCGGCCCAGTGCACGACG
>JBBQGB010000098.1:0-7666 GCA_038322575.1 Actinomycetales bacterium | reverse complement strand
GTCGATCTTGGCCTGCCGCAGGCGGACCATCCGGTCGTGGTTGTCGGGGTCGTAGCTGATCTCGCCCGTTCCGTCGGCCTTCTCGATGCCGCCGATCCGGTGCTCGAGGCCCGGCGTGCCCGGCACCGCCCACGGCCGGGCAAGGGTGGTCTCGTCGCGCCGGTAGGGGTGGAACACCGGTGCACCCGAGGCGTCGACGGCGTTGGGCTCGGTCGTCAGCGTCACGCCCATGCTCGGCAGGGACGCGACGTCCGGGATCCGCCAGGGCTCGGAACCGTTGGCGAGGTAGCCGTCCGAGAGCAGGAACACCGGGGTGCGGTAGGTCGTCGCGATGCGGACGGCCTCGATGCCGGCGTCGAAGTTGTCGGACGCCGACCGAGGGGCGATGACGGGCACGGGTGCCTCGCCGTTGCGTCCGAACATCACCTGCAGCAGGTCGGACTGCTCGGTCTTGGTGGGCAGCCCGGTCGACGGGCCGCCGCGCTGGATGTCGCAGATCACCAGCGGCAGCTCGAGCGAGACCGCGAGCCCGATGGTCTCGGACTTCAGCGCGACCCCCGGGCCGGACGTGGTCGTCACGCCGACGGCACCGCCGAACGAGGCACCGAGCGCGGCGCCGACGCCGGCGATCTCGTCCTCGGCCTGCAGCGTCGTGACACCCAGGTGCTTCATGCCCGCCAGCGCGTGCAGGACGTCGGACGCCGGCGTGATCGGGTAGCTGCCCAGCACCAACGGTCGTCCCGCGAGGTGGCAGCCGGTGACCAGGCCGTAGGCGAGCGCCACGTTGCCGGTGATGTTGCGGTAGCGGCCCGGCACCATCGGCGCCGGGGCGATGTCGTACGACACCGCGAAGTCCTCGGTGGTCTCGCCGTAGTTCCAGCCGGCGCTCAGCGCAGCGAGGTTCGCGCGCAGGATCTCGGGCTTGCTCGCGAACTTTGTGTTCAGGAACTTCTCGGTGCCGGCCGTCGGCCGGTTGTACAGCCACGAGAGCAGGCCGAGCGCGAACATGTTCTTCGCGCGCTCCTTCTCCTTGCGCGACAGGTCGAAGTCGACCAGTGCCGCCACCGTGATGCTCGTCAGGCCCAGCGCGTGCACGTGGAACGACTCGAGCGAGCCGTCGTCCAGGGGGTTCGCCGTGTAGCCCACCTTGGCGAGGTTGCGGCGGGAGAACTCGTCCATGTCGAGGATCACCGTGGCCCCGCGCGGCAGGTCGGGAAGGTTGGCCTTGAGCGCCGCCGGGTTCATCGCGACGAGGACGTCGGGCGCGTCACCCGGCGTCAGCACGTCGTGGTCGGCGAAGTGCAGCTGGAAGCTCGACACCCCGGGCAGCGTCCCCTGGGGGGCGCGGATCTCGGCGGGGAAGTTCGGCAATGTCGACAGGTCGTTGCCCAGCGAGGCCGTCTCGGAGGTGAACCGGTCACCGGTGAGCTGCATGCCGTCACCGGAGTCCCCGGCGAAGCGGATCACCACTCGGTCGAGCTGTTGCACCTGCTTAGCGCTGCTCATGCCTGCCTTCTGTCGCTGGGGTCCCTCATCAGGGCAACCACGCCCCGGCCCCGCATCTTCCGCCGGGCACCCTCCAACTGTAGGTCGCCGCCGCCCACGTACCTCGGCGATCGCGTCGAGCGGGGGCTCAGAGCCGACCGGCGTCGACGATCCGACGCAGGAACTGGCGCGTCCGTGGCTGAACCGGGTCGCCGAGCACCTGCCGCGCGGGGCCCTGCTCGCAGACCCTGCCGCCGTCCAGGAACACGACCGTGTCGGCGACGTCACGCGCGAACGACATCTCGTGCGTGGCCACGAGCATGGTCATGCCTTCGTCCTTGAGGTCGGTGAGCATGGCCAGCACCTCACCGACCAGCTCGGGGTCGAGCGCGCTGGTGACCTCGTCGAGCAGCATGAGCACGGGCGCGGTGACCAGCGCCCGGGCGACGGCGACCCGTTGCTGCTGGCCGCCGGACAGCTCGTCCGGCCACGCCCGGGCCTTGTCGAGCAGGCCGACCCGGCGCAGCATCTCGCTGGCCTCGTGCGTGGCGCGCTCGCGCGACATGCCGTGCACCCGGCGGGGGGCGAGCGTGACGTTGTCGATGACGCGCAGGTGCGGGAACAGGTTGTAGGCCTGGAAGACGATGCCGATCCGTGAGCGCACGGCGTCCGCGTCGGCCCGCGGGTCGGTGACGTCGACGCCCTCGAGCTCGATGGTGCCGTCGTCGACGACCTCGAGCAGGTCGATGCAGCGCAGCAGCGTCGACTTGCCCGACCCCGACGCCCCGATCAGCGCGACGCACTGGTGCGCGTCGACGTCCAGGTCGAGGCCGTCGAGCACGACGGTGCCGCCGTACGCCTTGCGCACCCCGCGCACGCGCAGCAGGGGCGGGGTCACGGCACACCACCTGCGCCCTGCCAGCCCTGGCGGCGCGCGACGTAGTCGGTCAGCCGGGTCAGGGGGACCGTCAGCAGCACGAACAGTGCACCGGCCACGACGTACGGCGTGAAGCTGGCGTTGTCGAACTGGCTGATCTGGGCGGCGCGGATGGCGTCGGTGACGCCGAGGATCGAGATCAGGCCCGAGTCCTTCTGAAGGCTCACCAGGTCGTTCAGCAGCGGTGGGACGACGCGCCGCACCGCCTGCGGCACCACGACGTGCCGCATGGTCTGGGCGTACGACAGGCCCAGGCCCCGGGCGGCGGCCTGCTGGCTCGGGTGCACGGACTCGATGCCCGCGCGGAACACCTCGGCGACGTACGAGGTGTAGGTCAGCACCAGGGCGACGCCGCCGTAGAAGACCACGCTGCTCGGCAGCCCCTGCAGCCGCAGGCCGGGGACACCGAAACCGACCAGCAGCAGCACCAGCAGAAGCGGCAGGCCGCGGAACAGGTCGACGTACGCGGTGGCGAAAGCCCGCAGGGGGAAGAACACCGGCCCGCGCAGGGTGCGCATCATCGCGAGGGCAAGGCCGAGGACGACGATGAACACGGCGCAGACGGCCATCACGCGTACGTTCAGCCAGAGCCCGACGAGCACCTCGGGCAGCGCCGCTCGGGCGACTGCGGGGTCGAAGAAGCTGGCCCGCACCCGCGGCCAACCCGGGCTGCTCCCGACACCGCCGACGACGACGGCGAGGACCGACACGGTGCTGACCAGCCCGATCACCGCCGACCGAGTCGCGCGCCGACGCCGGTACGCGAGCCGGTCGAGCTGCAGCGCCGAGGGCGTGTGCGACCCGGTCACTTCAGCGACGGCGCACCCGCCTCGTCGATCAGCCACTGCTGCTCGAGCCGGGTGAGCGTGCCGTCCGCGCGCAGGGCGTCGACGGCCTGGGACACGCACGAGGTCAGCGCGCTGCCCTTGTCCAGCACCATGCCGAACTGCTCGGGGGTGCCGCTGGTCGGCAGCTGGCCGACCAGCTTGCCGTCGTCGATCCCGCCGTCCTTGGCGCCGACGGCGGACAGGAACAGCCCGGTCGGCAGGTCGACCACGATGGCGTCGATCTGCCCGTTTGCCAGCGCCGCCTTCGCGTCGTCGTTGCTGTTGTAGACGGCCACCTTCTGGGTCGGGGCGATCGTGGTGTTCGCGGCGGTGTAGCTGGTGGTGCCCACCTGTGCGCCGAGCTTGAGGGACTTCAGCTCGGCGAGCGTCGTGGCCGAGGCGGCCTTGCTCTTCGTGGTGCTCACGACCGCCTGGGCGACGTCGTAGTAGCCGCTCGAGAAGTCGAGCGTCTTCTTGCGCGCGTCGGTGATCGACACCTGGTTGATGTCGACGTCGAAGGTCTTGGGCCCGGGGGCGGTGGCCTGGTTGAACGACACGACCGACCAGGTCACGTCTGCCTGCTCGTAGCCGAGCTGCTTGGCCACCGCGTAGGCGACCGCCGACTCGAAACCCTTGCCGTTGCTGGGCTCGTCGTCGACGAACCACGGCGCGTAGGCCGGCTTGTCGGTGCCGACGGTGAGCGTGCCGGGCGTGCGGGTCTGCAGCGCGGCCTTGGTGCAGGTCGCGGCGGACTCGGTCGCGGACGACCCGGTCGATGACGACCCGGACGCCGACCCGGACGGGGTGGCTGCCTGGTCGGTCGGCGCACACGACACCACGGTCAGGGCTCCGGCGAGGGTGGCGAGGACGAGGAGTGGACGACGCACGGCGGGCTCCGGGGGCGGGCGGGGACGGCAGGGGGTCCTGAGCCTACGAGAAACCCGTATCAGGGCGCGGTCCGGCCCCTCTTCCCAGGTGAGCCCGATCAGGTCACGAACCAGGGAGCCACCATGACCGACAGCATGACCGTCCTGCGCAAGGCAGGGCCCGCCGGCACCAGGCGCAACATCGCCGTGCTGGGTGACGGCTTCACCGCAGCCGACCAGCCGGCGTACAACGCGTGGGTCGAGACCACCCTGATGCAGGGCGTCTTCGGCCACGACTACTTCGCCGAGGACGCGTCGGCGTTCAACGTCTACCGGATCAACCTCGAGTCGGTCGACTCGGGGGTCAGCACCCGCACCTACGACGAGAAGGGCACCGTCGACCCCTCGGACGACACCATCGCGTCCGAGACGGTGAAGAACACCGCGCTCGGCATGATCTTCAGCGGTTCGTGGTCGCACTGCTGGCTCGAGTACGGGGCGCAGACCGACCAGCGCATCCTGGACGCCCTCGCCACCTGGGTGCCGGACGCCAACGAGGTGCTCGTCGTCCTCAACGACCCCCGCTACGGCGGGTGCGGCGGTGGTGGCCGGGCGCACGTGCCGATGGGCGTCGACTGGACGGTGATCGCGCACGAGTTCGGCCACGGCATCGGCGGTTTCGCCGACGAGTACTCCGTGCAGGGTGCGTACACCGGCGGCGAGCAGAGCTGGATCAACCTGACCACCATCACCGACCGCGCCACGACCAAGTGGCGCCAGCTCATCGGCCCGTCCACGCCGCTGCCGACCGGTGTCGGTGCGGGAGCGGGGTACAACCAGGGGCCGCGACCCGCGACCTGGGACGCCACCACCGACGTCGGCCTGTTCGAGGGTGGCGGCACCCTCTCGACCGGCATCTACCGCCCGGTCGAGAACTGCCGGATGAACGGCAACGCGCCGCCGTACTGCCCGGTCTGCTACACCTCGATGAAGACCGCGCGGGACGGCGAGACCGGGCACCACTTCCGCAGCGCCCACGCGGGGCGCTTCTATGGCACCGGCCGCAGCGACCTGCTGCTGCACCACGGGACGTCGGTGCAGCTGTTCCGCTCGGCCGGGGGCACGCTGGAGCACGCGTTCAGCGCCGTCGAGCGGGTGCCGGGGTCGTGGCAGTTCCAGCCGCACGACCAGGTGCACGTCGGCGACTTCAACGGCGACGGCGTCGACGAGGTGGTCGTCTTCAACGGGGTCGACTGGGCGATGCCCTACCTCGGGCTGCTCGAGTCGGACGGCGCCGGCGGTCTGCGGCTGGTGGCCCGGTACGACGGGGACATCCCGGGATGGGGCAGGTTCGCCCGGGGCGACCGCTTCCAGGTCGCCGACCTCGACGGCGACGGCCGCAAGGACCTCGTGGTCGTCAACACCGACGACTGGTCGATGCCCTACGTCGGGCTGCTGCACAGCAACGGCAACGGTTTCGCCCTCAGCCAGCGCTACGACGGGGACATCCCCGGCTGGGGCGGCCTGGCCCGCGGCGACGAGTTCTTCGTCGGCGACCTCACCGGCGACGGGTGCGACGACCTCGTCGTGTTCAACGGCGCCGACTGGTCGATGTCGTACGTCGGGCTGTTCGCCTCGACCGGCGGTCAGCTGTCGATGCTGACCCGCTACGACGGCGACATCCCCGGCTGGGGCGGTCTGGCCACGCACGACCGGCTGGTGCTCGGGGACTTCGACGGCGACGGATGCTGCGACGTCTACGTCTTCAACGGCCAGGACTGGTCGATGCCCTACCTCGGCATGTTCCGGTCGACCGGCAAGGGCCTCGCGTACGTCAACCGGTACGACGGGGACGTGCCCGGCTGGGGTGGCCTGGCCCGGAACGACACGTTCATCGCCGCCGACATCAGCGGTGACGGCCGCGCCGACCTGTGGGCCTGGAACCACCAGGACTGGTCGACTGAGTACCTGGGCCGCATGGTGTCGTCGGGGACGGCGCTGCGGGCCTCGTACGCGGGGGACTGGGTCGGTGAGTGGAACCTGGGCCCGAGCGACGCGTTCGAGGTCGCGGACCTGAACGGCATCCGCGGCGACCCGCAGCTGTTCGTGCACAACACGGACTGGTTCGGGGTGATCAACGGCCGGCGCTCGCTGTCGCTGGACCGGATCTTCTACCGATGGATCCACAGCTACCGCTACGGCCGGAACTGGTGACAGGAGACCATGATGAAGCACACGAAGCAGTCCACCGAGCGGCCCGCCCGGCCGGGACGACGGCAGCGCGCGCGGGCCGGCGGCCCCTACGCCGGGCCGGCGAAACCGCCGGTGGCGGAGGCGATGAGCGCGACGGGCCAGGCCAGAGCGGTCGGCGACCAGAGCGGTCGCCCCGCCAAGGGCGAGACGCCCCTGGTCGAGCGCACCGCGGCGCCGACCAAGACCGCCTACGAGGGCGGGGGTGGCACCGGGCACCAGCAGAGGGGTGACGGTGGTGGCACGGACCAGCAGCGCCGCGAGCCGACCGAGGGCGGCGCGGGCGAGGGGTACGTGCGGTTGCGGATGCGACTGCGCGGCGACGTCCTGCAGGTGGTCGACAGCCACCTCGTCGAGGGGCCGCTCGCCCAGCACGGCACGTTCCACGGTTCGCACGCGTACGAGGTGAGCCTCGGCGACCGGCTGCTGCACGCCGGCTCGCTGCCCGACCTCGGCGTCCAGCGCTCGTTCGTCGCGCCCGGCGGCGAGGCGAGCGGGCTCGGTCACCACGTGGTCGAGCGCGAGGTGGTCGAGTTCATGGCGCGGGTGCCCGCCGCCGAGGTGACGCCGCGGGCCCTGGCCGACATCCGGGTGACCCTGCACCGGGTCAAGGAGCCGGTGCACGTCCAGCGGCTGGGGACCGAGCCGCTCGGTGACCAGCTCGAGCGTCAGGTCAGGTCGGTGGCTCAGGTGGTCGGTCTGCCCGAGTCGGCGCTGCCCCAGGCCATCACCGCCCGCGGGGGGCGCACGCCGCAGGCGTGACGGGATCCTGGCGCGCGGCCTCGCGGGCGACCGAGGGGCCGCGCGCCGTCCGGAACGACGTCCGGACGGCCCGCCGACCGGACCCCGCCCCCACCGACGTATCAGCCGAAGGCCGGGCGCACTCTGGTAGGAAGGCGGACGAAGGACCAGTCCGCACACGCAGTGGCACCGAACACCCACGGACAGTGCTCATTCCTCTCGCAACGGGAACCACCATGGTGATTCACCAGCACCTGGCACTGAGCGCCGAGCCGGCCAGCGTCCGCACCGGTCGCCGGTTCCTGCACGACGTGCTGGACGATCGAGTCCCGGCCGACGTGGCCGAGACCGCGGTGCTGCTCGGCTCCGAGGCGCTCACGAACGCGGTGGTGCACGCCGGCACCGCCCTGGTGCTCGAGTGCTACAGCGACGAGGACCGCGGCGAGCTGGTGGTCGAGGTGGCCGACCTGGACGCGTCGGCAGTGCTGTCGCCGGTGGCGGCGGCCGGACTGCGGTCGCTGATGGTCACCCCCGACCTGGACGCCGAGGGTGGGCGGGGA
>JBBQGB010000097.1:0-7689 GCA_038322575.1 Actinomycetales bacterium | reverse complement strand
CAGCCGGACGGCGGTCGAGGTCGGCGTCGACAGCCGCTCGTCGACGTCCTCGCGCAGCGCCATCAGGCGGTCACCGCCGACGGTCACTGGTGCGAGCCGGTCGCCGAGCTGGTCGAGCCAGCCAGTGACGGCCCGCCGCCTGGCTCCCAGGCCCTTGCCGAACCAGTCGTGCACCCGTTCCGCGGTGGCTGGGCCGTAGGTGCGCAGGTACCCCTCGATCACCATGGGCCCGGCCACGTCGAGGTCGGGGATGCCGGCCCACCCGGGTACGTCCTCGAGCAGCACGAAGGTCGGCTCGCCGTCCCGCACCGGCCCCAGGCCCATGTCCCCCTGCCAGGACAACGGTTTGAGCAGGATGTCGTTGCCGTCGGCGACGACGGAGCTCAGGTGCCGGTACCGGCTGCTGCGCCCCAGCGCCAGGGAGAGCTCGGACCGGGTCAGCGGCCCCTGCCGGAGCGCGTCCCGCACGTACTCGCGCAAGGCCGGCCAGTCCGTGGGCACCAGGCCGTAGTAGTCCTGCCAGCTCGTCAGCTCCCACATCCGGCTCGAGGCCCGCAGCGCCAGGTACGCGCCGGCGTCCTGCGGTGTCATCAGGTGCGTCGCGCCGCGGAACGCGTACACCTTGACCACCTCGCCCGCCGCCAGCGCCCGGACGACGTCACCGGGCCGGGCGGCGACCCGCCGCGCCCCGATCGCCAGCTCTGCCGCGGCATCCGGCCACGCGGGCACCGCCCCCAGACGCGCGACCACGTCCGCCACCGACCCGTCGCCGACCGGGTCGAGCAGCTGCCGTCGCAGCCGCCAGCCCAGCGCCCCCGCCCACGTCATCGCCATCAGCGCAACCTAGACCAGAGCGCACGGACGGTCAGGTGTCCAGGTCCACGACTCCGACATCCGCAGTAAGGGGACATTCGGCCCTGGCGGCGGGCGTGTCACGGAGCCAGGCTGGGCTCATGGGAAGGATCTCGAACGACGCCACCTGCGTGTCGGGGGATCTGGCCGGCTCCGGCACCGATGCGGGCATCGACCTGATCTGGCTGCCGCTCGGAGCCGGCGGCCACTCGGTCCGCTGGAACGGGCGGGTCTACGAGGCGGTGACCGCACTGCTGCAGCGACGCGCGGGCCAGGACCTCTACCACTCCGCGCTGCGGGTCAGCCTGCCCCCGGACGTCTGGGTGGTCGAGATGACGCCGGAGGGGGCTGGTGGGGACGCCCGGGGCGTGGTGGCCGGTGGCTGCGTCGGCAGTCGCCGAGCGGGTCGGTCGAGACTGTTCCGCTACGAGGTGCGCCGTTGGCGAGGTGGCTCGATCGGTGACGTCCGCGAGGCGGTCGCGAGCCCGGACCGCATCTGCTCGGACGAGGCCACGTGCCGGAATCTGATCGCATCGGTCCCCCTGGTGCCGACCCCGGTCTGGGGCCGGGACGAGCTGGGCACCGGCGACATGTGGAACTCGAACTCGTTGACGTCGTGGGCTCTGGCGCGCGCGGGTGTGGATGTGCAAGAGGTCGGTCCACCCCTCGGCGGACGGGCGCCAGGGTGGAAGGCGGGACTGGTCGTCAGCGCTCGTCAGGGTGCTGTGCCACGAAGGCCAGCAACGGAGCGACGCTGACCGCGAACTCGGCGATGCGCTCGGCGACGGTGTCGTCCAACCAGCACGACCGGGGCAGCTCCCGGTTGACGACGAGCTGCTTCAACCGCAGGTGCTCCGCGAGCGGATGGTCTGCGTGCTCGGCGTACCCGCGCGGCATGGTCTTGACCACCTCGGAGCGGTCGAGCTCGTGCCCGGCAGCCTGCAGCTCGAACACCATGCGCGAGAACGCGTCCGGGTCCTCGACCATGGACTGCCGCAGCGGCTCCAGCCGTGCCGTCGGCGGCTTGTACAGGCCGGCGGCGACCAGGCCGCCGGTGGCGTCCAGCTGGACGTAGACCAGCCCGCAGGACTCGGCTTTCGTGCCGTCGCGGGTCAGCAGCCCCGACCGGGTGGTGTTGTACGGGGACTTGTCGGCACTGAAGCGTACGTCCCGGTTGATGCGGAAGGTCGTCGCCCGTCCACCCTGCAGCGCAACGGCTGTGCCGCGCAGCCGCCCGGCGACGTCCTCCAGCAGCTCGACGAACGGCAGCTCCACGAGCCGTCGGTAGTCCTCGCGGTGCTCGTGGAACCAGGTCGTGGTGTTGTCGGACTCCAGGTCGGCCAACCAGGTGAACGACGCCGTGGTGAAGCCGTTGCCGTCCGCGCTGATGGCCGTCTCCTCACCTGGCACCCCGTCGATCTCTCGAACGCTAGCCAGCGCTGCGCGCAGCAGCAACTGCGTCGACCTGTTGCGGGACACCGCACCGGCCGGTAGACCCGCACCATGATCCGCACGGAGGACTTCGAGCAGGTCGAGGTCACCTCGGCAGCCGCACTGCGGGCCTGGCTCGAGCAGCACCACGCCCGAGAGCGGGGCGTCTGGTTGGTGACGTGGAAGAAGGCCGTCCCGACGAGGTACGTGTCGAAGGACGAGGTCCTCGACGAGCTGATGTGCTTCGGCTGGGTCGACGGCGTGGCCCGGGTGGTCGACGGGCAGCGCACCATGCAGCTGATCTCCCCGCGGCGGGCCCAGCACTGGGCCCGCAGCTACAAGACGCGCGTCGCGCGGCTGGCCGACGAGGGACGCATGCACCCGGCCGGGACTGCCTCAGTCCAGGCAGCGAGGGCCAGCGGCGCCTGGACGTTCATGGACGACGTCGACGACCTCGTGGTGCCGGCGGACCTCGCGGCAGCCCTGGCGGATCGACCCGGGGCAGCGGCGTACTTCGACGCCATCCCACCCGCCGCGAGGCGCAACACGCTGCGGCTGATCAAGCTCGCGCGAACGACGGTGACCCGAGCCCGCAGGGTGGCGCAGACGGCCGACCTGGCGCAGCGCGGTCAGCGGGTCCCCGGCACGTGACGCCGGGCCGTCATCTCGACGGATCGTCCTGCGGGGGCAGATCGACCCGCACCCGCAGCGTCACGCGCACCGCAGCGGCGACCTCGGCGCCCGGTCGGCACGCCCCCCGGCCGGCCGCCCCCGGCCGTGAGCGCGGCGCACAGGTCACGCACCCGGACGTTGTGGTCCTGCGAGGCCTGGGACAGCCGGTCAAAGGCCTGGCTCGCCGAGCACGGATGCATTCCCATCAGCAGGCCCTTGGCCTGCTCGATGACCGCTCGGCTGCGCATCGCCTCGTGCAGCCCGGCGACGAGCAGCTCGAGCTCCTCAGTCGCGGACGTCGAGACCGCCGGCGCTCAGGAGGCACGCTCGGCTGCGTCGGTGCCGACCTCGTGCAGGGAGCGCTCGATCACGCTGAAGACCGACCACAGTCCGGTCACGTCCAGCAGCAGGCGGACCTGCGGGGACGGGTGCTGGATCCACATGCGGCCCGGGAGGCGGTCGCGGGCGGCGAGCAGCGGACGCAGTGCGGCGCAGTCGACGAACACCACCAGGGACAGGTCGACGACCAGCTGGTCGCTCGGGCCGGTCGCGGCGTGGCTCAACAGGGCGTCGACCGCGGCGGCGGAGACCACGTCGAGGTCTCCGCGCAGGTGGATGGCCACGGCGTCGGGCGACGGCGCGGCCGGGACGGCTGTGTCGGGAACCAGACTCGAGGCGATGGCGTTCACGGGGCTCCTCGGCGGGACATTGCAGTGGATCGACGCGCTACCGAGGTCCAGGGCAACACCGCTGGCACCAGGCCAGCACGTGCGCGGCAGCGTAGGGCCTCACCGAGGGTCGCGGCAACGCTTGGTCGGCACCCGTGCGCTCAGGACCCGACGAGGTCGTCCACCCGCGCCGTGCCGTCGATGACCCCCTGGGCGACCGCGCCCAGGGTGAGGTGGTTGCTCCTCGCGTGGGCGCGCATCGACCTGAACGCCTCGCCCATGCTCACGTTCGTCCTGGCCGCCAGGACACCCTTGGCCTGCTCGATCACGACGCGACTGTGCAGGGCGGTCTGCATCTGCTCGGACAGCGTGCTCTGCTCCTGGCTCAGCCGCTCGTGCACGATCCCGATCGTCGCGATGTCGGCCATCGCCTGACCGACCGCGATGTCGTCGTCGCTGAGCTCGACCTGTCCGTCGGTGAACAGGTTCAGCGCCCCGATGGTCTGACCCCGCAGCCGCATCGGCAGTGCGTGGGTGGACTGGAAACCGGCGTCCACCGCGGCTGCCGTGAACGTCGGCCACCGGTCGTGGGCAGCCGGGAGGTTGACGTTGACCACCTGAGCGCCGGTGTCGAAGCAGTCACGGCAGGGCCCCTCGGAGATCTGCAGCTCGAACAGCTCGAGCAGGCGCATGCGCTCGAGCGTCGAGGCCATGAGACACAGGTCGCCGCGCTCGTCCGCGAGCATCAGTCCGGCGGCGTCGGCCTCGAGCAGCTCGACCGAGCGCTCGGTCAGCATCTGCAGGAAGTCGACGATGTCGAACTCCTCGACCAGCGTGTCCGCCAGCTCGACGAAGACTCCTGAGAGACGTTGCAGTTCCATGCTGGACTCCGATGCTCGTCACTCGTCCGCGGTCGCCGACCCGAGGTCAGCTCCCGTCTTCACGATCCTCGTCTCGAGTGAACTGCACCACCCCGGACAGTACGTCACGAGCCAGGTCCGTCACGAGACGATCCGAGGCGTAGGCCCGCGCACGCAGCAGCATGAGCGCGTCGGACATGCTCACGTCGACCCGCTCGGCGATGAACCCGGTCGCCTGATGCACCTGCGCCCGGTCCTCGACGAGGTGCATCCCGATCCCGGCCACGTCGTCCCTGTCGGGGCGCGCCACCGACTGCAGGTGGAGCAGGACGGCCGTCGCGGCGTCGGCGAACGACAGCGCCTCCGCCAGGTGCGCGGGCGACAACCCACCGGGCACATCGCGATACAGGTCAAGGACGCCCAGCCTGATCGAGCCCACGCGCAGTGGCAGGGCGAACATCGCGCAGACGCCCGCCTGCAACGCCCCGGACGCGAACGCAGGCCACCGCCGCGACCCGGCGGACGTCAGGTCCGGCTCCAGCACCGGCCGTCCGCTGTGGCACGACTCGACCCCCGGGCCCTCGCCCACGGTGAACTGCAGCTCTTCCATCAACCGCGCCAGCCCGTCCGTGGCCGCGGCCACGCCGGCCAGACCTGAGTCGCTCATCAGCACCAGGCCCACGCCGGACACCGGCACCTCTCGCGCGCACGCCCGGACCAGCCGCTGCGGCAGGCTCTCGTCGCCTGCAGACGGGTCAGCGAGCTCGAACAGGATGCTCGCCACCCGACCCGAGGCCACGTGCACCAACCCTTCGTGCCCGCACGTCCAGACGATGGGGAACCCCCGTCGAGCGTGACCGTAGCCCATCGCGTGAGCACCGACAGCCCGAGACGGCCGACAGACCGGGACCGCCACGGGGGTCAGCCGGCCACGGGTGCCGTCCGGGACAGCGCGGGGCCGAGCCGGTCCGGCTCCGGGGTCGACATGCTCGCGCGAAGGAACCTGGCCAGCACCGGCGAGGGTCGCTCGCCCCGACGCCACACGACCGCCCACTCCAGCGGCGGCAGCGGCTGGCTCACCGTCCGACGACTACCCCGGCCCGTTGGACCCCGCCGACCGAGGCCGGCATCAGGGCGACCCCGACGCCGGCGGCCACCAGGTGCAGGGCGGCGTCCAGGTTCGCCACGGTGTAGCACCGGGACGGCGAGATGTCGGCCATCTGCCAGGCCTCGCGCACCAGCTCGGGCAGCTCGGGCCAGCCCGCGCCGACGCCGGGCAGCAGCCAGCGCTCAGCCCCCAGCCGGGCCAGGTCGACCAGCACGGGCGCGTCGAGCCGAGCTGGCAGCACGGCCACCAACGGCTCGCGGCGCACCATCGCCACCTCCAGGTCCAGGCCCACGAACCGCTCCAGCCCGCGAGCGCTGGTCGCGTGGACGAGCCCCACGTCGGCCCGCTGGGTGCGCACCCGGTCGACCACGTCGCCCGCCGGTAGCTCCACGAGGTCGACCTCGACGTCCGGGCGGTCGACGGTGAAGCTGCCCAGCGACGCCGGGACCAGCTCCCACGAGCTGCCGGGCACCGCGGCCAGCGCCAGTCGGCCACGCAGCCCGGTTCCGACGGCGAGCACCGAGGCCGCCATCTCGTCCAGGGTCGCCATCACGCGGCGGGCGTGGTCGACCAGGTAGCTGCCCGCCTCGGTGGGGTCGACGCCACGCGCGTGCCGGACCGGCAGCGCCACGCCGAGCTCGCGCTCCATGCGGGCGATCGCCGTGCTGAGCGGGGGCTGGCTCATGTTCAGCCTGGCCGCCGCGCGGCTGATCGAGCGCTCCTCGACCACGGCGATCAGGTACCCGAGCTGACGCAGGTCCAAACCCGCAACGTATCGCTGGGCCGCTCGATTGATATTGGACGTATCGCGCTCGGCCGACGACCGTGGTGTCGCACCGCACACGACGACGTGAGAGGGCCTGCAGCCGATGACGAGGGACGGCACCTTCCGGTACGAGTCGCGTGCCCAGCGCGTCGTGCTGGGGGTCGGGGCCGCCCGCGCGAGCTCGCTGCCGAGGTCGCCGCCGTCGGCGGCACCCGGGTGCTCGGAGCCCCGCGGGCGCTGCGCGGCCGCGGTCCTGCAGCTGCTGGGCGCAGCCTGGTCCGGCGAACCCGCAGACGTCCCCATCGGTCCGACGAGGAGCAACCCATGAGCACGGACGACGGCGCGCTGGGCGGGGTCGACCCGGCCCAGGCCGGCGCCGAGCGGCACGTGACCGACCTGGTCCGCGCCAGCTTCGCCGACGCGCCCGACCGCCTGCGCGAGGTCATGCAGTCACTGGTCGAGCACGCGCACGCGTTCGTGCGCGAGACCCGGCTCACGCAGGACGAGTGGGAGCAGGGCATCGCGTTCCTCACCCGGGCCGGCCACCTCACCAACGACCGCCGGCAGGAGCTCATCCTGCTCTCGGATGTCCTCGGCATCTCGATGCTCACCGTCGGTGTGAACAGCCCGCTGGTCGCCGGGGCCACCGAGTCGACGGTGTTCGGCCCGTTCTTCGTCCAGGGGTCGCCGCACGTCGAGCTCGGGGGCGACGTCGCCCAGGCGGCACCCGGCCAGCCCTGCTGGGTGTCGGGGCGGGTGCTCGACACCGACGGGGCCGGCGTCCCCGGCGCGCGGATCGAGGTCTGGGAGGCCGACGAGGGCGGCTTCTACGACGTGCAGTACGCCGACGACCGCACCGCCGGTCGGGCCCACCTGTTCACCGCGGACGACGGCGGCTACCGGTTCTGGGGCGTGACCCCCACGCCGTACCCCATCCCCGCGGACGGGCCGGTGGGTGACCTGCTGACCGCCAGCGGACGTCACCCGATGCGCGCACCCCACCTGCACCTGATGGTCACCGCGCCCGGCCACCGGCGGCTGGTGACCCACATCTTCGTCCGGGGCGGCGCGTACCTGGACTCGGACGCGGTGTTCGGCGTCAAGGAGTCGCTGATCGTCGACTTCGTCGAGCACCCGGCCCACGAGCCGGCACCCGACGGCTCGGTGCCCGCCCGGTCGTGGACCAGCGCCGCCTTCGACATCGTCCTGGCACCGCACGCCCCCGCACCCGCCCCCGCACCCGCCCCCGCACCCGCCCCCGAGGGAAAACCGCGATGACCGACCGTCCGTTCGAGCACGAGACCGTGCCGACGTCGCCCGGTGCGCAGCAAC
>JBBQGB010000096.1:0-8330 GCA_038322575.1 Actinomycetales bacterium | reverse complement strand
CGATCACGTTCGTGGAGCGTGAGGTGGGGGTGAGCAAGATGAGTGGGGCGATCGTGCGGGAGTCGTTGTGGCGGGTGTCGGTGTGGGGGGCGGCGCACCGGGCGGCCCAGGTGCGAGCGGCACTGCGGCGCCGACGTCCGGCCGGGAGCACGCGATGACCCGCCGCCGGCGCAGCCGCGCGCTCACCGCCTTGGTCGTGGCCCTGCTCGTCGTGCCGACGCTCGAGATCGCGGTCATCATCGGCGTGGGGCGCAGCATCGGCGGCTGGCCGACCCTGGCCCTGCTGCTGGTCGAGTCGGCCCTGGGCGCAGTGCTGATCCGCCGCGAGGGAGCCAGGGCCTGGCGCGCCCTGCAGGTCGCGCTGTCGTCCGGGCGGATGCCGGCCGGTGAGCTCTCGGACGCCGCGCTCGTGCTCGTCGGCGGCACGCTGCTGCTGACGCCGGGGTTCCTCACCGACCTGGTCGGCTTCTTCTTCGTCCTGCCGATCACCCGGCCCCTGGCCCGGCGGGCGCTGTCCCGGGTGATCGAGCGCCGGCTGCTCGGCGGTCTGGCCCCGTGGCGCGGCCGGGTCGTCCCGGGCTCGGTCGTCGACCCGCCCCCGCCCGCTGCGGGTCCCCGGGACGACGACGCCGGCCGCCCCCGCTAGGGACGACCGGCGCGCCGGCGGTGTGGTGGCTCAGGCGCTGCGCTTGACCTTCACCGGACGCTGCGTCGCGCGCAGCACGGCGAGGCGCTCGTCCAGCAGAACCTCGAGGTCGGCGATCGTGCGGCGCTCGAGCAGCATGTCCCAGTGGGTGCGCCCGGGCTTGACGAACTTGGGCGTGGGGCGCTCGGAGTCGATCAGGAGCGCCTCCTCGCCGCACTTGCACTCCCACAGGGACGGGGCCTCGGCCTCGACCGAGAACGGCACCCGGGTGACGTGACCGCGGGAGCAGTGGTACTCGGCCACCCGTCGGGCCGCAGGCTCGACGCCTTCGTCGTTCTCCAGGCTCTGGGCACCCAGGCGGGTGCCGCGCAGGCTCTTGTCGCTCATGGTCTCCGACCTCCTTGGAGGTGTGATGACGTGTCGTCACTGGTCAGAACGTGCTGGGGCCAGGCGGTGTTCCGTCACCGGTGTGGAGAGAGCGTGAAGACCGCCACACCCACCCCTTCCTCCCCCACCCCGCGTTCCTCCCCAGAACCGGCGCGCGGCGGCCGATATGTCCGGTTCGGAGCGGGCTGGGGGAGGAAAGCAGGCCGGGGGAGGAAGGGTCAGACGACGGCGGGGGCCACGTTGCCGGCGTCCGCGATGCCCTGGCGGACGTCGACCTTGCGCAGGAACGCGGCGCCGAGGGCGAAGAAGACCACGAGCGCCAAGATGGCGGGGCGGTAGGAGTCGGTGACCTGGTGCACCAAGCCGAACAGCAGCGTGCCGAACCAGCTCGTCCCACGCTCGCACGCCTGGTAGAGGCTGAAGTACTCGGCCTCGCGCCCGCGCGGCACCAGGTGGCTGTACAGCGACCGCGACAGCGCCTGGCTGCCCCCCAGCACGATCCCGATCAGCACCGCCAGAGCCAGCCAGAGCCCGAACCGGCCCGCCGGCAGGAAGAACCCGATCCCCACGACCAGGGTCCACAGCAGCAGGCTCCACAGGACGACGTCGCGCGCCCCGTAGCGCTCGGCCAGCCGGCCGAAGGCCAGGGCGCCGCCGAACGCCACCACCTGCACCAGCAGGATCGTGACGATCAGCTGGCTGGTGCTGAAGCCGAGCTGCTTCGAGCCGTACACGCTCGACACCCCGATGACCGTCTGGATGCCGTCGTTGAAGAACAGGTAGGCCAGCAGGAACATCATCGTGTGGCGGTAGCCGCGCAGGTGGCTGAACGTGCTGGCCAGCTGACCGAACGCCTCACGCGCCAGCGACCCGCTGACCCGGGTCAGGTTCACCGGTGGGCGGTCGCGCAGCCCCAGGTAGGGCACCAGGGTGAACCCGGCCCACCACAGGCCCGCGCTGAGCAGGCTGAACCGCACCGCCTCGCCCTCGGTCAGGCCGAGCGCGTCGTGCCCGGTGACCAGCCCGAGGTTCAGCGCGAGCAGGATGAAGCCGCCGAGGTAGCCCAGCGCCCACCCGCGGCTGGAGACGCGGTCGCGCTCGTCCGGCCCGGCGATCTGGCACAGGATCGCGTCGTAGACCACCAGCGAGCCGGCCAGGCACAGGTTGGCGAGCACCAGCAGCACCACGCCGAGCTGCCAGTCGGTGCCCCGCACGAACCACAGGCAGCAGGCGGCCAGCGAGCCCAGCCAGGCCAGTCCGGCCAGGATCCGCTTCTGGTGCGCCGATCTGTCGGCGACGGCACCGACCAGGGGCAGCAGCAGCGCCGACACGATCGTCGAGAACGTCGCGGCGTAGAACACCAGCGAGCCGGGGCTCACCGGCAGCCCCAGCACCGACAGGTCGGTGTCGCAGGTGGCGCCGTCCGCCAGGCCCGGGCACGCGGCCTCGGTCGCCACGGACGTCAGGTACGGCGCCAGCAGCACGGTCGCGACCGTCGTGACGTACGCGGAGTTGGCCCAGTCGTAGAAGTACCACGAGCGCTGCTCGCGCCGGCTGGACGTGACGGTCGGCTCGGTGGTGGCGCTCACTCGCCGATCATGCCCTGCCGCCCACGGCTTCGCGGGCGACTTCGATCGCCAGGTCGGCCCGGTCGGTGATCAGGCCGTCGACGCCCAGGTCGAGCAGGTGGCGCATGGTGGGCGCGTCGTTCACGGTCCAGACGTGCACGGCCAGGCCCTGGCGGTGGGCCAGGTCGATGCTGCGGGGGGTCACCACCGTGAGCGGGCCGGCCGTCATCGGCACCTGAACGGCGACCAGCGAGCGCTCGGGCAGCCGCGCGGCCACCTCGCCGACTCGGCCGGGCAGCAGCGACCCCAGCCGCCAGCGGGCGACCCCCCGGCGCCCGGGCGAGGTGGCCAGCCCGGGGCCCAGCGCCCGGCGGACGGCGGCGGTGCGCCGGTCGTCGAAGGACGTGACGCACACGCGGTGCAGCGCGGACGCCCGCCGGACGACGTCCACGAGCGGGCCGACCGCCGGCCAGTCCTTGACGTCGATGTTGACCCGCAGGTGCGGCCAGGCGTCCAGGACGTCGGCCAGCAGGGGGACGCCGGCACCGGCCCCCTCGCCGACCACCCGGGCGCGCGCGACGGTGGCCCAGTCCAGGTCGGCGATCAGCCCGGTCGCGTCGGTCACCCGGTCCAGCGACGCGTCGTGGAAGGCGACGAGCGCGCCGTCCGCCGTGGCGTGCACGTCGGTCTCGACGTGGGTGGCGCCCAGGTCGACCGCCGCCCCGAACGCCGGCATCGTGTTCTCCAGCCCCTGCAGCGAGAAGCCGCGGTGGGCCATGACCACGGGGCCCTCGACCTGCAGGTAGGGGTGCACGCACCCACCGTAGGGGCCGGTCAGCCGGCGAACTCCCAGTGCCACGGCTCGGGCTTGGACCCGGTCGGCTCGGCCCACGAGGGGTGGAACCAGCCGAACAACCCGGCGTGGGTGAGCATCCACGCGTGCTCGATGGTGGCGAAGGACTGGACGCCGCCGCACAGGTCCAGGGCCAGCCCGAGGCCGTGGTTGCTCGTCCCGGGGACGGCGGCCAGGCCCGGCTTGCTCGCGAACACCGCCACCTGCTCGGCGCGGGTGCGGTAGGCGTCGGTGACGCAGACGGGTCGACCGAACTCGGCCGCGAACGCCTTGGACAGGTCGCGGAAGGCCGCGGCGGCGTCCGCGCGCAGGGCCTTGTCCGGGGCGCCCCACAGCGGGCACAGCGCGGCCGTCGGGATCTCGCCGTTCGCGTAGGGGCGGGTGTCCAGTCCCTGGCAGTCGTTGGGGTCCAGCGGCACCGGCCGTCCGGCGGCGCGCGCGGCGAGGACGGCGGTGAGCTGGGCCTGGGCCGCCTGCGCGGCGGCGCTGCTGCTCAGTCCCAGCTGCCGGCTGGTCTGCTGGGCGCGGTCGACGGTCTTGAGCTGGCTGGCCTGCAGCGTCGCCAGGGTCTTCCGCTGCTCGACCAGCAGCGCCGACGCCTCCTGGCGCGCCTTGACGGCGGCCGCCTGGGCGTCGCGTGCGCGGCCGGCGGCTGCGGCCGAGGTCTGGGCGACGATCTGCTGCTGGGCGCTGGCCCCCTGCAGCTGGGTCAGCGTGGTCGCGTTGACCACGCCCACGTGCTGCAGCAGGGCCAGGTCGTGCGCGACGTCCGCGGTGCTGCCGCCGCTGAAGGCGGTGACCCAGCCCTGGTACTCGGCCAGGACCCCGCCGGTGGCGTAGGCCTCGCGGGCCCAGCGACCGAGGTCGCTCTGCCCCTGCAGCACCTGGACGTGCAGGTTGATCAGCCGCGAGAGCTGGGTGGTGGCCGCCTGCGCGGCGTCCGCGGCGGCCTGGTCGGCGGCGTGCTGCTTCTCCAGCGCGGCGCTGACCCGCGCCGAGATCCCGGTCATGGCCTGCAGCACGGCGTCCAACCGGGCGTTGCTCACGCCCAGCTGGGCGCGCAGCACGGCGGCGGCGGCCACCTGCTGGCGGACCTGCTCAGGGGTCAGCGCGGTTTCGGCGCCGGGCTCGGGCGGGGGAGGGGTGCTGGGGGAGGGGGTCGCGGTCGGGGACGACGTCGCCGGGCTCGGCGTCGGCGTCGGCGACCGCGGTGTGGGCGTCGCGGTCGGGGTCCGGGTCCGCGTCCCGGTCGGCGTCGGTGTGGGTCTGGCCGTGGGGCTGCTCGGCGTGGACGTCGGCGCGACCGTGCTCGTCGACGTGCTCGTCGACGTGGACGTCGGCGTGGGGCTCGGGGTCGTCGTCGCGGCGGCAGCGCCCGCCCCCAGCGGGATGAGCAGCCCGGCGACGACGCCGACGGCGCCGCTGCGCGTCAGTCCTCGCCGAGCCATCAGGGTTCCCGTCCCTCACATGTGGTGTCGTACGACGGTACCCCGGGGGGCGCGGTGGCGCACCGACGTCCGCCAGGTCGACAGACTGGGTGACGTGACCGACCCGAGCGGCTTCGACGAGCACCTCGCGGCCTGGCGGGCCTGGCAGCAGACACCCTGGGGCCGGTTGCGCTACCGCCTCGTGGCGCAGCTGCTCGACCGCCACGCCGCCGACCTGCCGGCGGGGTCGGTGGTGCTGGACGTCGGGGGCGCCGACGGCGCGGACAGCCGGCGGTTCGCCGAGCGGGGGCTGGCGGTGACGGTCGTCGACTCGTCCGCGGCGATGCTGGTCGGCGCGCCGCGGCAGGAGGGCGTGCGGACGGCGGTGCTCAGCCTGGACGAGCTGCCGGCCCGCTGGCCCGACCTGCTCGCAGCGCCCGCCGACCTCGTCCTGTGCCACAACGTCGTCCAGTACTGCGACGACCTGGAGGCGGCGGTGGCGTGTGCGGTGTCGCCGCTGGCCGCCGGGGGGGTGGTCTCACTCATCGCGACGAATCCGTTGAACCACGTGCTGACCACCGCGGTGCGCGACCTCGACCCCGCCGGCGCCATCGAGATGATCGGGTCGCCGACCAGGTACGCCGCGGTGTTCGACCAGGACGTGCGCCGCATCACCGCAGACGTCGCGGCGCAGGCGTTGTCGACGGCCGGGTGCGACGTGGTCGCGCGCTACGGGGTGCTGTGCGTCAACCACCTGATCACCGCGGACGAGCGCAAGGGCGACCCCGAGTTCGCCGCCGACCTCGAGCGGCTCGAGCTCGCGGTCGCCGACCGGTCGCCGTACCGCGACATCGCTGCCATGTGGATGCTGGTGGCGCGTCGCCGATGAGCACGACGTCGCAGCGCACCGCGGTGGTGCAGCGGATCGCCGACCTGGTCACCGCCCGCCGCTGGCCCGGACGGGTGCTGCGCGTGGGCGTCGACGGCGTGGACGGCGCCGGCAAGACCGTGCTGGGGGACGAGCTGGCAGCGGTGCTGCGCGGGCGGCGGATCCCCGTCGTCCGGGCGTCGGTCGACGGGTTCCACCACCCCGCCGCCGTGCGGTACCGGCAGGGCCGGTCGTCACCGCGAGGGTTCTACGAGGACTCCTACGACTACGCGGCGCTGTTCCGCGAGCTGCTCGATCCGTTGGGCGAGAACGGATCCGGCCGATACCGGCCGGCTGTGTTCGACGTCGCCCTGAACGAGCCCGTGGACGTCCCGCACCGGGAGGCTCCCCGGGACGCAGTCCTGGTGCTCGACGGGATCTTCCTGCACCGCCCCGAGCTGGCCGGGGTCTTCGACCTCACCGTCTTCGTCCGGGTGCCGTTCGAGGTGTCGGTGCCCCGCGCGGCGGCCCGTGACGGCGGCAGCCCGGACCCGTCGTCCGAGACGGTGCGGCGGTACGTCGAGGGCCAGCGCCGGTACCTCGCGCTGTGCCGTCCCGAGGCCGTTGCCGACGTCGTCCTGGACAACACCGACCTGGCCGCGCCGTCCATCGCGCTAGCGATCGGGGCAACGGCGCGTCAGGGGTGACGCGCCGTTGCCCCGATCAGCGGGTCAGGACTCGGTGAGGGTGGTGGGCGCCCCGTGCACCGCGGGGATGGTGCCGAGCTTGCCGGCCTGGAAGTCCTCGAACGCCTGCTGCACCTCGGCGCGGGTGTTCATGACGAACGGACCGGCCCACGCGACGGGCTCGCGGATCGGCTGGCCGCCGAGCACCAGCACCTCGAGCTCGGGCTCGGCCTGCGGCGCGGTCGTGGCAGCGTCCACCCGCAGGTGCTCGCCGGCGCCCAGGACGACGAGCTGGCCCTTGCGCACGGGGCGGCGGTCGCTGCCGACCGTCCCCTGCCCGGCCAGCACGTAGACCAGGGCGTTGAAGTCCCTGCGCCACGGCAGGTTCAGCCGGGCGCCGGGGCTGACGGTGGCGTGCACCAGGGTGATCGGCGTGTACGTCGACCCCGGGCCGGTGTGGCCCTCGAGGTCACCCGCGATGACGCGGACGAGCGCACCACCGTCGTCGCTGGTGAGCAGCGCGACGTCGCCGCCGCGGATGTCCTGGTAGCGCGGAGCGGCCCACTTGGCGGACTTCGGCAGGTTGACCCACAGCTGGACGCCGTGGAACAGGCCGCCGCTCTGCACGAGCCACTCCGGCGGAGCCTCGATGTGCAGCAGCCCGGAGCCCGCGGTCATCCACTGGGTGTCGCCATCGGTGATGGTGCCACCGCCGCCGTGGCTGTCGTGGTGATCGAAGACGCCGTCGATCATGTAGGTGACGGTCTCGAAGCCGCGGTGCGGGTGCCACGAGGTGCCCTTCGGCTCGCCAGGCGCGTAGTCCACCTCGCCCATCTGGTCCATGTGCACGAACGGGTCGAGGTCGCGCAGGTCCACACCGGCGAACGCACGGCGCACGGGAAAGCCCTCACCCTCGTGGCCCGTGGGCGCCTCGATGAGCTGCTTGACCGGGCGCACGGTGTCGCCCAGCCCAGGGGCCTTCAGCCGGTCCAGGACGGTCAGGTCGTCAACGGTCAGAGCAGGCATCGCGCACCTCCGGGGTAGTTCGAGTATGCCGTCCCAACACTAGTTGAACATTCAATATTCCGCCTGCCCGGCAGTCAGGGGCCGTTGCCAGCGAGGGTCTCGACACCACACCGGCTAGCCTCACGAGCAACCCAACCCGAGGAGCCCCATGAGCATCAGCGTCGTTGCCGTCATCACCGCCAAGCCCGGTTCGGAGGACACCGTCCGCGAGGCGATGAAGGGGCTCGTCGGCCCGACGCGGGACGAGGAGGGCTGCCTCTCCTACGACCTGTCGGAGTCAGCCTCGGCGCCCGGCGTGTTCATCACGGTCGAGGAGTGGAGCGCCCCCTCCGACCTCGACAAGCACATGGCGACCGAGCACATCCAGGGCGCCCTCGGCGTGCTCGGATCCGAGCTGGCGACCGCCCCTGCGATCCACTCGCTGACACCGTTGGACGTCCGCTGAGGGTGGGGCTCCCCCGTTTTGGCGGGCATGCCTCCTCCTTGCTAAGGTTCAGTCGCTTCACGCGCCAGTAGCTCAATTGGCAGAGCAGCTGACTCTTAATCAGCGGGTTCGGGGTTCAAGTCCCTGCTGGCGCACCAACCGGCAGGCCAGGCACCGTCACGGTGCCTGGCCTTCTGCGTTGCCCACCTGAAACCACGCGCACTCCGCGCGGCGTCCCATCCGTCGACGGCGGCCCGGCGATGGTCGAGCACCGCCAGGGAGCGGCCTTGCCGCCGACGATGTGGCGACTGCGAGCAACACCCGATCTTCGTGGTGATGCTGCCCTTCCTGAGCAGCGGGTTCGTGCCGGCCGACGCGAGGCCGTGGGGACTGCGGCAGTTCGCGGAGCACCAGCCGTTCACGCCGATGATCAACAGCCTCCGGG
>JBBQGB010000095.1:0-8906 GCA_038322575.1 Actinomycetales bacterium | reverse complement strand
CAGAACTCGGCGGCCAGGGCCTTGTGCTCCTGCTCGCTGACCCGGCCGACGCACGGCGCCGAGCACTTGTCGATGTAGCCGAGCAGGCAGGGCCGGCCGACCTGCTCGGCGCGACGGAACACCCCGTTGCTGCAGGTGCGCACCGGGAACACCCGCAGCAGCAGGTCGACGGTCTCGCGGATCGCCCATGCGTGGCTGTACGGCCCGAAGTACCGGGTGCCCTTGCGCTTGTCGCCGCGCATCACCTGCACCCGCGGGACCGCGTCGGCCATCGTCACCGCGAGGTAGGGGTAGGACTTGTCGTCGCGGTACTTGACGTTGAAGCGCGGGTCGAACTCCTTGATCCACGAGTACTCGAGCTGCAGCGCCTCGACCTCGGTGCCGACGACGGTCCACTCGACGCTGGCGGCGGTGGTGACCATCGTCTGGGTGCGCGGGTGCAGCGCGGTCAGGTCCTGGAAGTACGACGACAGCCGCGGGCGCAGGCTCTTGGCCTTGCCGACGTAGATGACCCGGCCGGAGGCGTCGCGGAACCGGTAGACCCCCGGACCGACCGGGATCTCGCCCGGGGCCGGACGGTAGGACGCCGGGTCTGCCACTCCCCCAGTTTAGGAGCCGGCACCGACAGCCGGCGCCGGAGGTCGAGGGCCGGCCGCCGGGTCAGGCGGTGACGACGTCCGAGCCCTTGACGGTGACCTGCTGGGGGGCCAGCGGGGCCTTGGCCGGGCTGTCGGGCGTCGGCGCCCCGGTGTCGACCGAGAACTGGCTGTTGTGGCACATGCAGTCGATGTAGCCGTCCTTCACCGCGCTCACCGCGCAGCCCTGGTGCGGGCAGATCGACGAGAACGCCTTGAACTCCCCCGCGGTCGGCTGGGTGACCACCAGCTTGAGGTCGACCAGGATCACCCCACCCCCGACCGGGACGTCGGCCACCGTGGCCAGCAGCGTGCCGGCGGCAGTGCCCGAGCCGCTGGGTGCCGCGGCGGCCGCGCCGTCCTCACCACCACCGCACGCGGCCAGCGTCACGGCCGCGGCTCCCGCCGTGCCGGCCACCCGCAGGACGTCGCGTCGGGACGGGTCGGGGTGCGTGGTCATGGGGCCTCCTGCGATCGGTCGGGTTCGGGGCGGGGGTGTGCCGGCACGCGCTCGGTCAGCGACGCGCGGCGGTCTTCTTCGTGACGCTCGGGCGGACCGTGCTGGTCCGTTGCGATGCCTTCGACGGGGCTGCCTGCTTGAGGGCCACCTTCTTCGGCGCGGCCTGCTTCGCGACGGCCTTCTTCGCGACGACCTTCTTGGCGGCCGACGTCGCCGCGGCCCGGTTCGCCACCGCTGCGGCTGCCGCGGTCTTCTTGGCTGCGGACGCGTCCCGCCGGGCCTGCGCCGCCACCTTCTTGGCGGCGGCCTTGCTCAGCGGCCGCACCGCGCTCACCACCACCCGCGGTTCGCCGACGACCACGGGCGGGTTCTGCGCCAGAACGGGAGCCAGGTACTGGCCGGTGTAGCTGTGGGTGGACGCGGCGACCTGCTCGGGGGTGCCCTCGGCGATGACCAACCCGCCACCGGATCCCCCCTCGGGGCCCATGTCGACGACCCAGTCGGCGCTCTTGATCACGTCGAGGTTGTGCTCGATGACGTAGACCGTGTTGCCCTTGTCGACCAGTCCCTGCAGGACGAGCAGCAGCTTGCGGATGTCCTCGAAGTGCAGACCCGTCGTGGGTTCGTCCAGGACGTAGACGGTTCGGCCGGTCGAGCGCTTCTGCAGCTCGCTGGCCAGCTTGACCCGCTGGGCCTCGCCGCCGGACAGGGTCGTGGCGGGCTGGCCGAGCCGCACGTACCCCAGTCCGACGTCGACCAGGGTGGTGAGGTGGCGGCTGATCGCCGGGACGGCGGCGAAGAACTCGGCGGCCTCCTCGATCGGCATCGCGAGCACCTCGCTCACGGTCTTGCCCTTGAAGTGCACCTCGAGCGTCTCGCGGTTGTACCGGGCCCCGCTGCAGACCTCGCAGGGCACGTAGACGTCGGGCAGGAAGTTCATCTCGATCTTGATCGTGCCGTCGCCCGAGCACGCCTCGCAGCGGCCGCCCTTGACGTTGAACGAGAACCGGCCGGGCAGGTACCCCCGCACCTTGGCCTCGGTGGTCTCGGCGAACAGCCGCCGGACGTGGTCCCACACCCCGGTGTAGGTCGCCGGGTTGCTGCGCGGGGTGCGGCCGATCGGGCTCTGGTCGACGTGGACCACCTTGTCGAGGTGCTCGAGGCCGGTGATGGTGCGGTGCCGGCCGGGCACGTGCCGCGCGCCGTTGAGCTTGTTGGCCATGACGTTGTAGAGGATGTCGTTGACCAGGCTGGACTTGCCCGACCCCGACACGCCGGTGACCGCGACGAAGCAGCCGACCGGGAACGAGACGTCGATGCCCTGCAGGTTGTGCTCGCGGGCACCCACCACGGTGATCTGACGCTGCGGGTCGACCGCGCGGCGCTCGGCCGGCAGCGCGATCTCGCGCCGACGCGACAGGTACTGCCCGGTCAGGGACGTCGGGTGCTCGAGCAGGCCCTTGACCGACCCCGAGTGGACGACGTGCCCGCCGTGCTCACCCGCGCCCGGGCCGATGTCGACGACCCAGTCGGCCTGGGCGATCGTGTCCTCGTCGTGCTCGACGACGATCAGGGTGTTGCCGAGGTCGCGCAGCCGGGTGAGCGTGCCGATCAGCCGGTGGTTGTCGCGCTGGTGCAGGCCGATGCTCGGCTCGTCCAGCACGTACAGCACGCCGACCAGGCCCGAGCCGATCTGGGTGGCCAGGCGGATCCGCTGGGCCTCGCCGCCGGACAGGGTGCCCGAGGGGCGGTCGAGCGAGAGGTAGGTGAGCCCGACGTCCAGCAGGAACCCGAGCCGGGCCTGGATCTCCTTGAGCACCTGCTCGGCGATCTGCTTCTCTCGCGAGCTCAGCTCGAGGGTGGCGAGGAACGCGGCGCACTCGGCGATGGGCTTGGCGCACACCGCCGAGATCGACAGCCCCCCGAGCAGCACGGCGAGGGACTCGGGCTTGAGCCGGGCGCCCTGGCAGACCGGGCACGGCACCTCGCGCATGTAGCCCTCGTACCGCTCGCGGCTCCACTCGGAGTCGGTCTCGAGGTGGCGGCGCTGGACGAACGGGACGACGCCCTCGAAACCGCTGGAGTACGAGCGCTCGCGGCCGAAGCGGTTCTTGTAGCGGACGTGCACCTCGTAGTCCTGGCCGTGCAGCAGAGCCTCCTGCGCGCGCTGGGGCAGGGCCCGCCACGGCACGGTCATCGAGAAGCCGAGCTGGTCGCCGAGGGCGGTCATCAGCCGCTGGAAGTAGTCGGCCGACCCCTGGGTCCACGGGGCGATCGCGCCCTGCGCCAGGGTCAGCTCGTCGTCCGGCACGAGCAGCTCGGGGTCGACCTCGAGGCGGGTGCCGAGGCCGGTGCACTCGGGGCAGGCGCCGAACGGGCTGTTGAACGAGAACGACCGCGGCTCGATCTCGTCGATGCTCAGCGGGTGGTCGTTCGGGCAGGCCATCTTCTCGCTGAACCGGCGCTCGCGGCCGGGGTCGCCCTCGGCGGCGTCGACCAGCTCGACGACGACGATGCCCCCCGCGAGCCCGAGCGCGGTCTCGACCGAGTCGGTCAGCCGCCGCTGGGCCGACGGCTTGGCGACCAGCCGGTCGATGACGACGTCGATCGAGTGCTTGAGCTTCTTCTCCAGCGCCGGGGCCTCGGCCAGGCTGACGACCTCGCCGTCGACCCGGGCCCGGGAGAACCCCTTGGTCTGCAGGTCACGGAACAGCTCGCCGTACTCGCCCTTGCGGGCGCGCACCACGGGTGCCAGCACCTGGAACCGGGTGCCCTCGGGCAGCTCGAGCAGGCGGTCGACGATCTGCTGCGGGGTCTGCCGCATGACCGGCTCGCCGCACACCGGGCAGTGCGGGCGGCCGGCCCGCGCGAACAGCAGCCGCAGGTAGTCGTAGACCTCGGTGATCGTGCCGACCGTCGACCGGGGGTTGCGCGAGGTCGACTTCTGGTCGATCGAGACGGCCGGCGACAGCCCCTCGATGAAGTCGACGTCCGGCTTGTCCATCTGGCCGAGGAACTGGCGCGCGTACGCCGACAGCGACTCGACGTACCGGCGCTGGCCCTCGGCGAAGATCGTGTCGAACGCCAGCGAGGACTTGCCCGACCCCGAGAGCCCGGTGAACACGATGAGCGCGTCACGGGGCAGGTCGAGCGAGACGTCCTTGAGGTTGTGCTCGCGCGCGCCGCGCACGATCAGCTGGTCGGCCACGATGCAGGTCGCTCCTGGGTGAGGGGTGCTGTCATGGGGCGAGAGGTCCCCCAGATGCTCGCCTCCATGCTAGGCGCCGCCACCGACCGCGACGGTCGCCGCGGGCGCCGATCGCGCCACGGGCGGGGGTAGGTTCGTCGCGTGACGAGCAGGATCGAGGACTACGCCGTGCTCGGCGACCTTTCGACCGCAGCCCTGGTCGGCATCGACGGCTCGGTGGACTGGCTGTGCCTGCCGCGGTTCGACTCCCCCGCGTGCTTCGCGGCACTGCTGGGCACCCCCGAGAACGGCCGGTGGCTGATCGCACCCGAGGGCGAGCACACGGTCAGCCGCCGGTACGTCGGTGACACGTTCGTGCTGGAGTCGACGTACACGACGGCGGACGGCGTCGTGCAGGTCGTCGACGCGATGCCCACCGGGGACGGTCGCGCCGACCTGCTGCGCGAGGTCAACGGGCTGGCCGGCAGCGTGCGGATGAGGCACGAGTGGGTCGTGCGGCTCGGGTACGGCAAGGTGCGCCCGTGGGTGCACCGGGTCGTCGACCACCACGGCCACCCCGGCCTGCACGCCGTGGCCGGCCCCGACCTGCTGGTGCTGCGCGGCAGCCGGTTGCCCAACGCCGTCGACGGGCGGCACGAGGACGTGTTCGACGTCGGCGCCGGTGAGCAGCTGCTCTGGTCGACCACCTGGTTCCCCTCGTGGCACCCGGTGCCGCACCCGCTGCACGCCGGCGAGCGGCTGGGGTCGACGACTCGGTCGTGGCAGGAGTGGGCGGCGATGACGACCCACGAGGGCGACTACCACGAGGCCCTGATCCGCTCGCTGCTCGTCCTGCGGGTGCTCACCCACGCCGAGACGGGCGGCATCGTCGCCGCCGTCACCACCTCGCTGCCCGAGGACTTCGGCGGCAGCCGCAACTGGGACTACCGGTACTGCTGGCTGCGCGACGCCGCGCTGACGCTGCAGTCGCTGATCGCCGCGGGGTTCCGGGACGAGGCCCAGGCCTGGCAGCAGTGGCTGCTGCGCGCCGTCGCGGGCGACCCGGAGGACCTGCAGATCATGTACGGCGTCGACGGGGGCCGCGACCTGCCCGAGCGCGAGCTCACCCACCT
Organism: Actinomycetales bacterium; assembly: GCA_038322575.1. Taxonomy (GTDB): domain Bacteria; phylum Actinomycetota; class Actinomycetes; order Actinomycetales; family Angustibacteraceae; genus JACMOY01. The sequence goes on along the minus strand of JBBQGB010000095.1, from coordinate 3,491 downwards.
GCCTGGGTACGAGAGGTCGCTGCCGGTGCGGGTGGGCAACGGCGCCGTCGACCAGCGCCAGACCGACGTGCTCGGTGAGGTGATGATCGCCCTCGATGACGCCCGTGAGGCGGGGCTGGACGGCGACGGCATGGCCTGGCCGCTGCAGCGCACCCTCGTCGACGGGCTCGCGACGCACTGGGACCAGCCCGACAACGGCATCTGGGAGGTCCGGGGTGAGCCGCGGCACTTCACCCACTCGCGGGTGATGGTGTGGGCGGCGTTCGACCGGGCTGTGCGCGCGGTCGAGCGGCACGGGCTGCCCGGGCCGGTCGATCGCTGGCGCGAGCTGCGCGACCAGGTGCACGCCGAGGTCCTGGCCCACGGCTGGGACGCCGATCGGGGCACGTTCGTGCAGTACTACGGGGCGGGCCAGGTGGACGCGGCGCTGCTGCAGATCCCGATCTGCGGGTTCCTGCCGTACGACGACCCGCGGGTCCTCAGCACCGTGGCGACGATCCAGCGCGAGCTGTCCCGCGACGGGCTGCTGCTGCGCTACCGCACCGAGGCCGGCGTGGACGGTCTGCCCCCCGGCGAGCACCCCTTCCTCGCCTGCTCGTTCTGGCTGGCCCAGGTGCACGCCGCCAGCGGCCGCCTCGACGAGTCGGCCGCCCTGCTCGACCGGCTCACCGCGCTGGGCGGCCCGCTCGGGCTGCTCGCCGAGGAGTACGACCCCGTGTCGGGCCGCATGGCCGGCAACTACCCCCAGGCCTTCAGCCACCTCGCGCTGGTCGGGGCGGTGCTCGCCCACCGATCGGCCAGCCGCGACCGCTGAGTCCCGCGCCGACGTCGCCTACGCTCGCCGCATGAGCACCTACACCGGCGCCGTGACACCCGGCGGCCCGAGCGACGTCCGCGAGCTGTCGGGCCTGGTCATCCGCAAGGCGAGCGTCGGCCCGCAGGACAACAACGCCTACCTGCTGACCTGCGCGGCCACCGGTCGCCAGCTGCTGGTCGACGCGGCGGACGACGCCACCCGCCTGATGGCGCTGGTGGCCGAGGGCTCGGGCGAGCTCGACGTCATCGTCACGACCCACCAGCACTGGGACCACCACCGCGCGCTGGCCGCGATGGTCGAGCACACCGGGGCGCGCACCGCCGCGGGGGCCGCCGACGCCGGTGAGCTGCCCGTGCCGGTCGGCCAGCTGCTCGAGCACGGCGACGAGGTGACGTTCGGTGAGATCACCCTCGAGGTCGTGCACCTGCGTGGCCACACCCCCGGCTCGGTGGCCCTGGTCCACCGCGACCCCGCCGGGCATCCGCACGTGTTCACCGGTGACTCCCTGTTCCCCGGCGGCGTCGGCAACACCCAGTCGGACGCCGGCCGGTTCACCTCGCTCGTCGACGACGTCGAGCACCGGCTGTTCGACGTCCTGCCGGACGACACCTGGGTCTACCCGGGCCACGGCGCGGACACCACGATCGGTGCCGAGCGTCCGAGCCTGCCGACCTGGCGCGCCCGGGGCTGGTGACTGCACTCCGGCTCATGGCACGAGTGAGCCGCCCAGATTCCTTTGCGATCCGGATCGGGGCAACGGCGCGTCAGGTGTGACGCCCCGTTGCCCCGATCGTCGGGCTTCACCCGTCGGGTGACCACAGCGGTGGCAGAGGGACTCCTCGACGTCCCGTCCAGGTAGGTGGGTCGAAGACGGGTCGGCCGGTGGGTTCGTCGATCCGGACTCGCCATCGGTCGTGGTGCTGGTCGTCGTGCAGGACGCGTTGGTGGTGGAACCGGCACAGCAGCACCAGGTTCGTCAAGGCGGTGGGGCCGCCGTCGGCCCAGTGCGTGATGTGGTGGGCGTCGCAGCGGCTGGTCGGGGTGTCGCAGCCGGGGAACGCGCAGCACCGGTCACGCACCACCAGGGCCGCCCACATCCCGGAGCCCACGACGCGGGTGCGCCGTCCGACGTCGAGGACCTGGCCCTGAGGGCTGACGGTCACGGGGGTGATCGTGGCGTCGCACGCCAGCCGGCGGGTCGTCTCTCCGGAGACCACCCCACCCCAGTCCAGGGACGACCCACCTGGCTCGCCGGCCAAGGTGCCCGCTCCCGTGACCACCGTGATGTGCGCCCCCGGGCGGCGGACGTCGGCAGGTTGCTGGCAATCCAGGTAGTGGCGGCTCACCTCCACCAAGGCGTCCAGGCGTCGCCGTGCCGCTGTGCGGCCGTCGATGAGCCCGTCCGGGGTCGGCGGCCGTGGCCCGGAGAGGGGTTCGAGCGCTGCGCAGATCACGGCCAGGGACTCCGGGTCCAGGTCACCGCGGGCGATCCCCGCCCCGTACAAGGTCGAGGCGAACGTGATCCCCGCCCGCTCGCGCTGCTCCGCCTCGTCCCGGGCCACCCCGTGCGGGTCCACGTGGCAGGCGAAGTACCGGCCCGCCCGGGCCAGCTCGGCCGGGGTCAACGCCGCCGCGTGCGCCACCAGGGTGGCCTCACCGGCAACCCGCACGTCCTCGGGCAGAGCCGACGGAAGGTCGGTGATGACCTTCGCGATGACCTGCGCCTGCCCGATGCCAATCTGTCCGTTCCCCAGCGCCTTGGCGGTAGCCGGGCACGTGGTTCGCAGCGCGGCCGCGGTGTCCACCGCCCGAGATGCCTCCGACGGTGAGACGAGGCACGTCCCACGCAGGAACGCCTTCGTCGACCCCGCCCCGACGACCTGCGCGGCGCCGCGGGCGTGGACCTCACCGACCCGCCGCAGCCACTCGCCCTCGGCCTGGTCGACCAGCCGGTGCATCGCCGCGACATCGGTCAGCAGGGACCCGGAATCGACCCCTTGTAGGTCCTCGGACTGCAAGAAAGAGACCGCGTCGCGCAGCAGCGTGAGCGTGTCGCTCAGTGCCCCGGCGCTGTTCATGTCTCACACGCTAGCGGCCACCACCGACAGTCCAGACCTCCTGGACCTGTTCTGGCGCAACGACTTTACTGGTCGCGAACGGGCGGGACGCCCGGTGGTTGCGCACGATCGACCTCCTGCCGCCAACGGGCACCCCTGACCAGGGGCGCCTGGATCTCGACGGCGATCGATGGTCGAGATCGGGAGTGACGGCAGCTACGTCGAGCACTGGCGTCGAACCCCGCACCCCACCGAACCGATGGACTCGGTCTCCTTGTTGCACAACGAGTTCCACGCCGTCCTGGTGCGGGTCGTCGACCTGCATGGAGACCCCCGCCACGTCACCGAAGCGGCTCCATTCACACCCGGTCCTGACTCGTCGACGCCACTGACGAGTGTCAGGAGATCGGCGGTACCAATCGCTCGCTGTGGGACCGACTGCGGTGGGCCAGGAACGCGACGACCAGGGCGCTCGGTAGCAGCAGGACGTGCGGGGCGCTGATCAGGGGGTCGTGCCGCAGGACCCCGTACGTCAGCCAGCACGTGGACGCCGTGGCGATTAGCAGGTACGTCGGCACCGACACGCCGGCCAGGCGGTGACGGTCCGTCAGCGCGCG
>JBBQGB010000094.1:0-9257 GCA_038322575.1 Actinomycetales bacterium | reverse complement strand
CCGGTTGCACCGCTGGATCGCGATGAACGGCAGGTTGACCCCCACGCCGTAGGCGAAGAGCAGCCCGGCGGCCAGCGGCGGGTTCCACAGCACGAACAGGGTCCCGCAGCCCATGGCCCACCAGTGGGTCAGCTCGGCCCGACGCGTCTCGCGAGCGAAGAGCAGCAACCCGGCGACGTCGCAGGACGGCAGCTGGCGCTTGCTGACCCCTCCGCGGAACAGGTCACCCGCCTCGGGCACGTTGTCCTTCCAGCGGTGAATGCGCAACCGGCGTCGGTACCACTGCCCACCCACCTCAAAACGCCGCGGTCTGAGCAGCCACCCATCCCGACTGAGGCGGCTGTCGTCCAGACGATGCGTCACATACCCGGTTCCTCCGTGGAAGGCCCCCCAGGCGATCACGTCCACCACGATCGTCAGCGCCGGCGACATCACCAGCCGAAGCATCAGACCACCTCCTCTTGAGGCCCGCGCCTGCTGAGGTCCACCTCGCGACCGCGCCACCGCACCGAACGTCGCACCAGCGTGAGGGCGGCTGACCGCGCGAAGAGGAGGTCGAAAGCCAGCAGGGGGAAGGGGAACAGCACCCACGTCCACCAGCGAAACGAGCCGATTCGGCGCAGGATCGACCTCAGCTGCCACGCGACCCCCACCCAGGCGAGCGCCCACAGGGCGGGCTCACCGTAGGTCAGAGACGATCCCCGGCCGGTCACGGCTTCGACGAGTGCCAGGGCTGCTCCCACGGCGACGCCATGGTGGGCGCTCACCCAGAGCGCGGAGGCGAGGGCAGGGCTGGGAGCAGCGGCCGATGCACCGGACGCGACGTTCTTCGTCCACCCACCGGCCATCTGCCGCACCCCGCCCGGATAGCTCCGCATCCGGATCGACGACCCTCCCACTGCGCAGCGCACCGGCAGGCCGACCCGGTGGTACGCCACCGCCAGCTGGACGTCGTCGAGGATCTGCCCGCGCACGACGTCGTGACCGCCGGCGCGCTCGTAGTCGGCGCGAGACGTCAGGAGACACGGCCCGAAGGCCATCGGCCGCTTTGCGGGGCGACGGGCGAAGGCCCCGCTGGCCAGCAGTGACATCACGTTGAAGTACGAGGAGAGCTGCTCATACGGCCGCACGACGTCGTGGAAGGGCTGCACCGACACCAGCCCACCGTGCCGCTCGTGCAGGTCGAGCAGGCCACTCAATGCATCCCTGGCCAGCACCGTGTCGGCGTCAAGGAACAGCAGCAGCTCCGCACTGGTGGCGCGGGCGCCGAGATGGCAGGCCCACGCCTTTCCCGTCCAGCCGGGTGGCGGGGCAGACGCGGGCAGGACGGTGGCTCCGGCAGATCGCGCGACCGAGGCCGTCGCGTCACGCGAGCCGTCGTCCACCACCACGATCTCAGCGACCTCGGCCGTGAGTCGTCGAAGAGAGTCAAGCAGCGCCGGGACAGTGGTCTCCTCGTCCCGCGCCGGGATGACGACTGACACGGAGGCCGCCTGGTCGCGGTGACCACCTCCGCGCGGAACCGCCCGAAGGTCCCAGAGCAGCCAGCGGGCGCTGAGCGCAGCGGCCAGCAGCACGACGACGAGGACCAGGCCAGTCATGCTCGCTCACCGTTGCAGCGAGTGACGACCAGCGGCATGCCGCCGCGCGGGTGCACGGCGACCTGGGCCTGGGCGGCCGGGCGGGACCAGCCCGGTGGCAGGCCGATGCGGTGCTGCGCCAGCAGCCGGCTCAGCACCACGACCATCTCGCCCAGAGCGAACTCCCGCCCGATGCACAGGCGTGGCCCCTGGCCGAACGGAAGGTAGCCGGAGTGTCCCCCGCCCGCGTCGAGGAAGCGTTCGGGTCGGAAGATCAGCGGGTCGGTCCACGGGTCAGCGCGACGGTGCAGGACCCAGGGGCTCACGATGACCAGGGTGCCGGCGGGGACCTGGTGACCTCCGATGACGTCGGCCTGATGTGAGCGCCGCGAGAGCACCCATGCGGGCGGGAAGAGGCGCAGCGCCTCGTCGATGACTGATCTCGTCCATGGGAGGGTGTCCCGGTGGCCTAGCAGGGACACCGGTCCAGGATGGCCAGCCAGCTCGGCGCGCACCCGGTCCTGGGCGGGCTGGTGCTCGGCGAGCAGCATCAGGGTCCAGGCAAGAGCCGCGGCCACGGTCTCGTGGCCGGCGATGACCATGGTGACCAGCTCGTCGCGAATCTCGACGTCGGTCAGGTTGCTGTCCAGCAGGAGGCCGAGGAGGTCGTCGCCGTGCGAGCCGCCCGGCGAGGGCCGGCCACGCGCACGTCGCTGCGCGATGATCTCGGAGGTGATCGCGCCGAGGCGGCGGAGGGTCGAGCGCAGCCGGAGGTTCGTCCGTGTGGGGGCCCAATGCGCCGTGGGCAGGATCGACCGGCCCAGCCGCACCACGAGGTCCGCCGCCTCGCTCGTCGCATCCAGCAGCTGCTGCGCCTGCCCGGACAGGTCTGCGGAGAACAGCGCCCGCCCGACCGCGTCCAGGCCGATGCGATGCGTGAGCGCAGCAACGTCGACCACCGTGCCGTCGGCGAAGGAGTCGCCCGCGAGTCGGGCGGTGATGGCCGTGTCGGCTGCCGCACGCACCTGGTCGCCGACGGCGTCGAGGCGTTGGTGATGGAAGGCGGGGGTGGCGAGTCGCCGGTGCTCGATCCAGCTCGGCTCGGAGGACGCCAGCAGCCCCGGACCGCTCACCCGGGCCAGTGCGGCGTACTGCACGGTCTCCTTGCCCCAGTTGCGCGCCGAGGTCTGGAGCACGTGCCGGGCGTCGGCCGGGTCGTTGACCAGCAGCACCGGCGCACCTGGCACCGGGAAGGCGACCAGGTCGCCGAAGCGCTCGCTGACCTCGATGAGGAAGGAGAGCGGGTCGGCGCGGACGGACCGGAAAGCGCGCGCCATGTCCAGCGCGCTGGGGCCAGGGATACCGAGGTCGGTTGACTGCATCGCCTGTAGCCGGGTCGAGGCGCTCATGCGCGCTCCTCACCGCTGCGGCGGCCAAGCCACACCCACACCACGCAGCTCGTCAGCACGAGGGCGAACCCGAACGCCAGGTCCTCCACCGGCGCGTAGGCGAGTCGGCCGTCCCCGACGAACACCACACGGTCGGTGCCGATGATCGCGTCCGGGGAGTACCGGACGATGCCGCGACCGGTGAGCCAGCCGTTGGTCAGGAGCTGGAAGAACACGATGATGCCGTATGCCGCCCACCATGCGCCGGTCGTGGTCAGCCGGGTGCGTGCGAGCCACCGGTCCAGCGCGATCGCCGCCGTCACCGCCACCATGGCGATCGCCGTGTAGGTCATCGGACCTCCAGTCGCTGAGCAGGACGGCCGGCCAGGGCGCGGCGGCGGGCCGCCCGCACCGCCTCGTAGGTCAGCACCGAGACCAGCGGGATGACGACGAAGAAGGCGATCTCCTCGAGGGGAAGCCCGGCCGCGCGCCAGGGCAGGGTCTGTGCCTCGTCGAACCGCCAGTGTCCCGCCTGCGTGGCATGCAGGTCCCAGGCCAGGAACGGGGCCCCAGCCGCGAGGATGGTCAGGAGCAGCCGTCGCGGCTGCTTGAGCACCCGAAGTCGGAAGGCGGGGATCAGCGGAAGCGTGCCGGCCAGGCAGAAGGCCAACATGGCGGCATACGACCAGTGCGGCAGGCTCATCGGAGTTCTCCCGCCGAGAGCCGGTCGCCTGACCCACCCCTCATCCGGGCACCGGCAGCGACGACCGGTCACCGGTCATGCGCTTCAGGACGAGCTCGGCGCTGATCAGGCACATCGGCAGACCGACGCCGGGAACGGTACTGGCCCCGGCATAGAGCAGCCCGTCGAGCTTCGACGAGACGTTGCCCGGACGCAGGAACGCGCTCTGGCGCAGGTTGTGCTCGAGGCCGAGCGCCCCACCGCGCCAGGCGTTGTAGCGGCGTTCGAAGTCCGCGGGCCCCACCGTGTGGCGCACCCGGATGCGGTCGCGGAGGTCGGGGGCTCCGGCCCAGGCGGCCACCTGGTCGATGGCCGCATCCGCTGCCTGCTCCACCGCCTCGGACCCCCGCCCGTCGTCCCCGCCCCGGCCGATGGCCACGTCGGCAGGGACCGGCACCAGGACGAAAAGGTTCTCGCACCCGTCCGGCGCCACGGTCGGGTCGCTCTCGGAGGGCTTGCAGACGTAGATCGACGCGGGGTCCGGGACGCGGGCGTTCTGACCGAAGATGTCGCCGAAGTTACGGTCCCAGTCAGAGGTGAAGAACAGGGAGTGGTGGGCGAGCTGCGGGAGGCGCCCTTCCACGCCGAGCATCGCCAGCACGGCGCCCGGTCCCGGGGAGCGGCGACGCCACACCTGCTGGGGATGGGTCTGCAGCGCGGGCGGGAGCAGCGCGGTCTCCAGGTGGTGCAGGTCCGCGGCGCCCACGACCACGTCGGCCGAGATGGACTGGCAGTCGCCACCATCGGCGGCGTACTCCACGCCCGTCACGCGGGGACGGCCACCGCGGGAGGTGTCACCGACGAGGATCCGGGTGACCACAGAACCGGTATGCAGCCGCGCCCCGTGCCGTTCGGCCAGCGCGGCGATCACCCGGATGAGCTCGGTGAACCCGCCCTGCGGGTACAGCACCTTGTCGCCCAGGTCGAGCCGGCTCATCAGGTGGTAGAGGCTCGGCGCCCGGCTCGGTGACGACCCGAGGAACACCGCGGGGTAGCCCAGCACCTGGCGGAGCCGGTTGTCGGAGAACTGCGCCGCCACGTGGCTGCCGAGGGACCGGGTCAGGAGCCGGCTCAGCTTCGGCGTCCGGCGTACCACGTCGCCGCGCAGGAACGAGGACGAGGAGTCGAAGTTGCTGTAGAGGAAGCGGCGCAGGGCGATGTCGTACGTCTCCTGCGCGGAGCTGAGATAGGCGTCGAGACGGTCCCCGGCCCCCGGCTCCACCGACTCGAACAGCGCCCGGTTGTGGGCGCGGTCCGGACGGAGGTCGAGCGGCTCGGGGTGGCCCTCGAAGAAGACTCGGTAGCTGGGGTCGAGCACGGTCAGGTCAAGCTCCGTATCGACGGAGGTGCCGAGCAGTGAGAAGAAGTGCTCGAACACCTCGGGCATGAGGTACCACGAGGCGCCGGTATCGAAGCGGAAGCCATCCCGCTCGATGCTGCCGACGCGTCCGCCGAGCTCATCGTTCTTCTCCAGGAGGTCGACGCTGTGGCCACGTGAGGCGAGCAACGCGGCGGTGGCGAGCCCGGCGATCCCGCCGCCGATGACCACGACGCGTCTGGAGCCGGGTCCCGCCGCGATGGATCGCCCGGTCGACCGGCGCGTCAGCCGGGCGGACAGCAGGGAGCTCACGAGCGGCGCTTGTAGAGCGCACCGGCCACGAGCCGGATCTTCACCGGGTCGGGGACCCGGACGCGGGTACGGCGGATCTGCGCGGCCGGGGTGGCCCGAAGCCGGGCGGCGAGGTCGGCGAACGTCGCGTGCGCGACCCGGACGGCGCGGCGACTGCTCGCCGGAAGCGCGGGGATGACGGCGGCAGCCGCATCGAGGTCGGCCGCGATGTCATCGAGGATCCGGTCCCGGTCGGCGTCGCAGAACCGCTCGACGTCCAGACCGGGGAAGTAGCGACGGCCCAGGGTGTCGTGGTCCTCGGCGAGGTCACGGAGGAAGTTGAGCTTCTGGAAGGCCGCGCCCAGCCGTCGCGCGCCCGGCGTGAGCCCCTCGTAGTCCCCGGACCTGTCAACAGCCCGGTCTCCGGCGAGGAAGACACGCAGACACATGAGACCCACCACCTCCGCGGACCCGTAGACGTAGCGGTCGAAGGTCTCGCGGGTGTGGCCTGTCGTCTCGAGATCCATCTCCATCGACGCGAAGAACGGGTCGATGAGCTCCTCCCCGATCCCGCAGCGGACCGCCGTCCGTGCGAAGGCATGGACGACGAGGTTGCCGCTGTAGCCGTTGCGCAGGGCGTGCCGCACGTCGTCGTGAAGCCAGGCCAGCATCCTGGCCCGCGGCTCACGACCGAGGCCGGGGTCGGGGTTGTCGACGATCTCGTCGGCGACGCGCACCAGGGCGTAGACGTTGCGCACCTCGGTCCGAACGGGCTCGGCGAGCAGCCGCGACGCAAGTCCGAATGAGCTGGAGAACGCGCGGATGACCGCAGCAGCACTGCCTTCCGAGACGGAGTCATAGAGGCTCCGAGAGGGTCGTCGGCTGAGCAGGTAGGGGCTCATGCCGCGACCTCGTTGCCGTCGGTGAGCGCCGCGGGGCGCGTCGACACGGCGGCAAGCAGGTCGGCGGAGAGGCCCAGCTCGTCGATGACCGTCCGGGCGGTGACGTGGTGGGCGGCGGCGAGCTCCTCGACGAATCGGCGCGACCCCGAGGTCGTGAGCAGCTGCCGGGCTTCGGCCAGCTCGTCGTCGGTGAGGTCGCGTCCGACGTACGGCCGGATCCGTTCCCACTCGGTGGTGGATCGTGCGTGGGCCAGGAGCGGGGTCTGCTTGCCGGCGCGCAGATCGCTCGTCGCGCTCTTGCCGGTCCGGGCCGGGTCGCCGAAAACGCCAAGGAGGTCATCCACCAGCTGGAACGCGATCCCCAGCACTCGCCCGGCCTCGCCGAGGCGATCCACCGTCCTGTTGTCGGCACCGGCGAGCACCGCCCCGGCCTGCAGGGGAAGGGCGAAGGAGTAGGCGCTCGTCTTCTTCTCCTCCATCGCCAGGCTCTCGGGGACCGACGCGGCGCCGATGCTGAGCGACAGCCGTACGTCGGCGAACTCCCCCGCCGCCGTGGTGTGCACAGCGGCGTCGAAGAGGTCGAGGAGCCGGTGCGTGACGTCGGGCTAGGCGCCACAGGTGGCCACCGCACGGATCGCCGCGACCAGAGCGAGGTCTCCGGCCAGGATGCCGGCCGTGCGACCCAGGGCGGCCGCCTCGTCGGGTGTGGCCCCGGCGGTGACGGCGTACGCGCCAAAGGTGCCGCTGACGTTGGGTCGGCCGCGACGCACGTCGTCGCCGTCGATGACGTCGTCGTGGATGACCAGGGCGGTGTGGAGCAGCTCGACCGCCGCCCCCGTCATGGCTGCCGCGGCGGAGCAGGTCCCTCCGAGGGCGTCGTGAGCCGCCATGACAAGCGCCGGCCGGAACCGTTTGCCGCCCTCGGTGGCCGACGTCAGGGCATCCCAGAGGCGCGCGTGGTCCGGGTCGGTCGCCGCCGCGCGAGCGCGGCCCTGCTCGAGCAGTCGCTGCAGGGCCTGGTCGGTGGTGGGTGAGCTCACTGGTACTCCCGCCTCGTGACGCGTGACCGCAAACCTAAGCAACACGGCGAGGAAAATCTAGTCATCCTGGGGGGCTGGGCGCCATGACACCGTTTGGGCGAGCCAACGACCCCGCTCAAGAGCCGAGAGCCACCTTTCGCCGGACTGGGCGAAGCGGAGCAGCGTGAGACCGAGGTTCCACCTCAGCAGACCGGCGAGACGCTCCGAAGTCACACCGGTCGCCATCGGCGTGCTGCCGTTCATGTCAATGACTTCTCCTGCTCGATGCCTTGCTGTGAGGCAGGGCGGCGCGCGGCCTCTTGACCACGCGCTTGGCGGGCCTGAGACCGGACGCCGCGCGGAAATATTGATCCCTTGTCGGACTTGACGGAGTCTTCTACACTCGACTGACATTAGACAAACACTAGACAAACGTTTAGCGACCGGAAGGTGCTGGGCATGTCACTGGGCTCGGGAGAGACGCTGCGAAGAACGATGTTGGACGACGGCATGCTCGGCCAGCGCCTGGCGGACGGTGACCAGTCAGCCTTGGAGGAGTGCTATGCCCAGTACGGTCCGACCGTCCTGGCCTACGTGCGCCGGCACGTCGGGCCGGATGAGGCTGAGGACGTCCTGCAGCACACCTTCCTTGACCTCTGGCGTCACTCCAACCGCTATGACGCCCGGCAGAGCCTCGGCGGCTGGGTCTTCACCATCGCCCGGCGCCGGGCCATCGATGCGCTGCGCCGCCGGCGCCCCGCGGTCGTCCAGGTCGACACGCTGCGCGACCTGGTCGGCGAGGATGGGCGCGAGATCGCCGAACAGTTCGCGTGGGCTGCCGACGTGAGGGCTGCGATGTCCCGGCTGCCCGCTGCCCAGCGCGAGACCCTTGAGCTCGCCTATTTCGCCGACCACACCCAGCGGGAGATCTCATGCCTGCTACAGGTGCCCATCGGCACGGTGAAGGCCCGGATGGCCCGCGGTACCAAAGCCCTGGGCGACCTGCTCGTCGACTACCGGCACAGTCCTGGCCTCAGGGCAGAACCCGGAACACGAACCAGCGCTGCTGACGAAGGAGGTGCAACACAGTGACTCACTCGGCCGAACCGGACGAGGACCTGCTCTGTCTCCTGCGCGGCGAGCTGGGTCGCAAGTAACCACCCATCCCAGCCATTGCGGCAGTCGTTGTCGACGCTGGTCAGGTCAGTGTCCCTGGGAGCGGCTGCCCTACACCCTCTCCCCCCGCTCGACCGTTCCGTCACCCGTCGATCGCGCACCACACGATGGCCGAGCTGCTGGCATCCTCTCCGACGAGCCTCCGCCCCTAAGCCCCGGGCACCCCTTCAACCATCCGCCATATCGCGGGGGGGAGTGACGCACGGATGCCCCGGTCAGCCGACCGGGGCATCCGTTCAGACCACGGTCAGCCCGGCCCGTCGCCGGACCCGGCTGACCTGCACTTCCTAGAGGTCCGCCGGGCGCAGCACGAGCGAGATGCCGTGCGCAATCTGGCGGTTGCCCTTGTTGATGTCGAGCTTGGACCGGACCAGCGACGGGTTGGCGTCATTGGGGTCTGCGTCGATCAGGCTCACCAGCTTGTACCGCCGGCACTGGACGTCGACGGTGATCGTCCCGTTCTTCAGGGCCGTATGCAGCACCGCGCCGTCGGAGCGCACCGCCTGCCGGCTGGTGATGGTCGCCCCCGGGACCACGTGGTAGAGCAGCACGGCCTCGACGGTATCGATGCCCAGTGAAGCGGTGGCCGCGAAGACCCCGCTCTCTCTGTGGTACCACTTGCCGGTCAGGTCCTTGACCAGCACGCGGAACGCCCCGTCGGTGGGCAGGAACGCGGTCAACGGCACGGTGCCGTCCGCGAGCACGGCGACCGGGCTGTTCGGCTTCGCCTTCAGCACGGCGGTCACGGCAGCGTCGACGATGTCGAAGTCGCGCCAGTTGTGGTCGAAAGATGACCCGTCCTGAGCGAGGACGGCGGCGAGGCTGCGGGTGCCCAGCGTCG
>JBBQGB010000093.1:0-9453 GCA_038322575.1 Actinomycetales bacterium | reverse complement strand
TGGCGTCGCACTGCTCGGCAGCGCAGCCAGTGCCGCCGTGGCCTTCGCCGGTCCCGACCGGCTGGTCTACGACGGCACCTTCGCCGTCGACCCGGCCACCGGCGCGGTGCGCTTGGTCGCCGTGGTCTCGACCCTGCTGGTGGTCGCCCTCGCCGGTGACGAGCTGCGCGACCACCTACGCCAGGCCGAGATCTGCTGCCTGCTGCTGTTGGGGACCCTCGGCACGGTGGTCCTGGCGGGCGCGCACGACCTGCTACTGCTGGTCACCGGCTTCCTGCTGGCCAGCGTCCCGCTCTACGCGCTCGTCGGTCTCACCCGCACCGCCGCCGCCGCCGAGGCCGCCCTGAAGACCTACTTCTTCGGCTCGCTCTTCGGCATCGTGCTCATGGCCGGAGTCGTCGTGCTCTACGGCCTGGGCGGCGAGACGTCGTACGCCGTGCTGTCGACCTCGCTCACCGGCGCGCCCCGGGGGCCGCTGACCGTCGCCACCGTCGCCGTCGTGGGCGGCCTGACGTTCAAGGCCGGCGCAGTGCCGGGGCACTTCTGGGTGCCCGACGCAGCCCAGGGCTCGTCGTCGTTCGCCGCGTCGTTCCTCACCACCGTGCCCAAGCTCGGGGCGCTCGTCGCTCTCTACCGGCTCGTCATGATGCTGCCCGCCGACTCCCGGGCACCTCTGCTCATCGGAGTGCTCGCCGTGTCGAGCATGACCTTGGGCAACTTGGCCGCCTTCGGGCAGGACGACCCGCGCCGCCTGCTGGGGTGGTCCACCGTGAGCCAGGCGGGATACCTCCTGGTCCCCGTCGCCGTGGCCGGGCGGACCACGCTGGCCCTTGGGGCATTGCTCGTCTACCTCGCCGGCTACGCGGTCACCAACCTCGCCGCCTTCGCCGTCGTGGCCGCGCTCCCGCAGCGCCGCACCCTGGCGTCGTACGCGGGACTGGGCGCCACCCGACCGTGGCTCGCCGCCGCCCTCGTCGTCAGCCTCCTGGGACTGGTAGGGACACCCCCGACGGCCGTGTTCGTCGGCAAGCTCGCGATCGCCACGGCCGCCTGGGACGGCGGCCTGGCATGGCTGACGGCCGCCGTGCTGGTCAACTCACTGCTCAGCCTCTTCTACTACCTGCGCTGGATCACCCCGCTACTGCGCCGCAAGGCCCCCCGTGGCGCCGAGCCCGGCGGAACCCCCGGGCCTATCAGGACGGCGGCAGCCCAGGCATCCGGGCTCAGGGTCGCCATGGCAAGCGCCGCGGCCAGCCTCGCCCTCGGGGTGTTCTCCGCCGCCGTCTGGGACGTGGTCACCGGCGCGGCGCTCCGCTGAAGCCCCTGCCGCGCACGACACCCTCCGACCCCCGCTGCCACCCATGCGACGTCTACTGCAGTGATCGTGGTCCCGCCCCGTCGATGAGGACTCCTCGAAAACCGAATGGGCTCTCCTGCCCGGATCTCGGCAGCGAGTGGCCCGGAGTCAACGAACCGGCAGCTGCACCCGGGTGGTCAGCATCATCGAAGCGCGCCTGGACAGCAGGGCGACGCCAGCAGTGCCGGTGCCGGTGCCGCAAGATGCTCGACTCAGTCCCGTGCCCGCGGCGGCGTGTCATTCGGCATCCCCCACAGACCCAGGGGATAGACGTACCCCTGACCCCAGTACGGCGAGTATCCGTAGTAGTCGTAGACGCCGGAGTGATACGGACGGTCATCGGCGAGGTCCGGGTCGTAGCCCGGCGCCTCCGCGACCCGCTCGCTCGACTGATCGATGAACACCTCGGACTCGCTGATCTTGGTGACGGCATCGACCGGAATGAGGGTCTTCTTCTCACCGAAGCCGAGGAACCCGCCGTGCTCGACCAGGAGGAAGCGGACCTTCTTCTCCCGCTCGTCGATGAGGAGATCGGCGACCCGGCCGATGCCCGCTCCGTCCTTGTCTTTCACTTCGTGGCCGCGGACGTCGTTGGCTCCGCCCTCGATCGTCTGACCGCGGTCGCCCAGGGTGTAGAGGATGGCGTTGTCGTTGTTGCTTGTCATAGCGAGCTCTCTCCTGCAGTGAGTTGGCGCTGGAACTGGCTGACGAATCTGGCTCCTCTCACGCGGGTCCTCCTCCGTTACTCGATCGCCCCGTGAAGTCACGGCCGCACGATTCAGGCCCTGGTGGTGGTGTGCGGACTCAGATCAGGCGGGCAAGGAGTACCCGACGGCGGTGTTGAGTACGACGGCGACGGTGAGGTATATGAGCCACACACCGGTGAGGGTGTGGAACAGGCCGATGGCTCGGACGGCGGTGGGGCCGACCTGAAGAGCGACGAACAGCTCGGCCAGGTACACCAGGAACAGCCCGGTGAACAGCAGCCGGATGGGCCACGCAGCTGCGTGGTAGAAGATGAACGCGCCCAGTGCGCTGAGCACCATGAAGGCCACGGACATCCCCGCGTTCGGCCGGTCGTCGTTGCTGCGGTAGCGGTTCCAGCCGAGCACGAACCAGTGGATGCCGTAGGCGGTGAACGCGAGGTCCTCCATGTACAGCGCCTTGTCGCTGGTGAACACCGGGAACCAGGGCAAGGCCGACGAACAGGATCACTCGCGTGACGAACTGGCAGAACCCAGGCGGCCAGATCCCCCAGAATCCAGTGGAGCGGTCCACCGTGTCGTCGCGGGGTGGAAAGCACCAGCAGCTCCATGGGCTCCCAGATGAGGTAACCCGTCCCGAGCCCGAAGAACCCCAGGGCCAGGGGTGGGAACACGGATGCGGTGAGCACTCAGACCTCCTCGCACTACCGGGCGGGCGGGTCTCGGAGCGACCCTGACTCTGGTGTACGTCTCCCGCGGCCGGTGCGCAACTCAGAGTGACAGGTTCGAGAGCTGACGGCAGGCGGAACCAGGAGGCCTCGCCAAGGCCTGATTTCAGATCTCACCCCGGCCGCTACTGGGGCGACGATCTCAGTCGAGCTGGACCTACCTCCGGGAGCGGGCCCGGCCGTCGTCGCGGCCCTTCCGAGGGGCAAGGCATACCGTTGGGCGAAGGGTGCCTGCGCGATCCGATCTACGGTCCGATGAGGAGCAGACGTGGCCGACGCCGAGAAGTCTGGTGCTGCCGTGATCGAGTCCGGTGGTGTTCGCGAGCCCGATCGGTGTCTGCAGGTAGCTGTGGACGCACAGCCGAGGGCGAGCCTGAACGCGTCAGAAGGACACGACCGTGGCTGAATCAGCTCTGCTCGTCGCCGGCGTGGATGTGGGTGGCACGAACATTGAGGTGGGTCTGGTCGATGACCGACACCAGGTGGATGCCCGCGAGAAGGTGCCGACTCCCACGGAAGGTCCGGACGCTGTCCTCTCGGTGATCGCCGACCTGATCCGGGCCGTCGGCGGCAGTCCCATCGCGGCGGGGGTTGGCATCCCGGGTGTGGTCCACGAGGGCCGGGTCCTCACCGTCCCCAATCTGGCGAACTGGCACGAGCGGGTCGACGTGGTGGGCGACCTAGGTGAGCGGCTCGGTGTCCCGGTCGCGGTGGGCAACGACGCGAACGTGGGTCTGCTCGGTGAGTGGCTTGACGGCGCCGCGCACGGCGCTCGCAATGTTCTTGGCCTCTGGTTGGGCACGGGCGTGGGTGGGGCGCTGATCCTGGACGGCAGGCCGTACGTCGGATCGCGTGGTGGTGATGGCGAGATCGGCCACGTCGTGGTGCAGGTGGGCGGTGCGCTGTGCGCTGTGCACCTGCGGGCGCCGCGGATGTGCCGAGGCCTATGCCGGTCGGCGGTCCATGGGCGGTGTGGCGTGGGCGATGGTCGAGGCCGGATGGCAGACCTCGCTGTTCCGCATCCGGGACGAGGAGGGCATGTCGACTCTGACCTCGAAGGTGTGGGCGCAAGCGCTTGACGATGAGGACCCGCTGGCGACCAAGCTCTTCGACATGGCGATCGACATGGTCGGCGTCGCAGTCGGATCGGGCAAGCCTGCTCTTGATTCCACGCGTGGGGTTCCTGCCCGCGGCAGATCCGCGGGTGCACGGCACGATCACGGCGATCCAGCGGGACCTGACCGTGGACGGGCTCGTCAAGCGTTACCAGACGTCCGAGTCCGACGACGGGCTCGCCGGCGGTGAGGGCTTGTTTCTGGCGTACTCGTTCTGGCTGGTCGACGCGTTTCACCTTGCGGGCCGCCGGCGCGAGGCGACCGAGCTGTTCGAGCGACTCCTTGACCTCCGCAACGACGTCGGGCTGCTCAGTGAGGAGTGGGACCCTGTCGCGGGCCGCCAGCTCGGTAACACCCCGCAGGCGTTCAGTCACTTCCCGCTCGTGACCAGCGGCCTGCAGCTGCACGCCGGGCGCGCGCACCGTAGCGACGAGGCCATCACTCACGCGCAGGGCTGAAAAGAGCGCGTGCGGGCCCTCATGGTCCAGGTAGCAGCCACGGTTGGTGCCAGCCGCCGAACTGCGCGGTCAGGTGCTCGGCCGCCGCCGGTCCCCAGGACCCTGGAGCGTACGGGCCGGGCTCGGTCGGCGGGTTGAGCAGCGGGCCCAGGATGCGCCAGGTCTCCTCGACCGAGTCCTCCCGGCTGAAGTGGGTCTGGTCTCCCTGCATTGCCGCATATAGCAGCTCCTCGTAGGGCGCTGGGACTCTCTCTCCGTCCGTGCCGAAGTCCGCGTCCAGCTCGATCGGTCGCAGTCCGGGCCCGTCGGTTCGCTTGGCATGCAGAACCCAGCGTGCGCCGGCCCGGGGGTCGATGAGCAGGACCAGCTGGTTGGGCTCGACGCTGTCGTCGGAGTCGGAGAAGCCGAGCGGCGGTGCGGCCCGGAAGATCAGGCGCACTTCGGTCTGCGTCATCGGCAGGGACTTGCCTGCGCGGATGAAGAAAGGCACGCCGGACCAGCGCCAGTTGTCGATCTCCAGGCGCAGTGCCGAGTAGGTCTCGGTCGTGGAGTCATCGGCCACGCCGGTGACGCGCCGGTAGCCGTCGTACTGCCCGCGTACGTAGTGGTCGTGGTCCGCTGCGGGCATCGCCGCGAACACGTCGCGCTTGCGGTCGGACAGGGAGTCCAGGTCGCTGCGCGCAGGTGGCTCCATGGCGACCATCGCCACGACCTGCATCAGATGGTTCTGGACGACGTCACGCAGCGCGCCGACCGGGTCGTAGAACTTGCCCCGGTCTTGGACCCCGAAGCTCTCGGCCATGGTGATCTGCACGTTGCTGATGTAGTTGCGGTTCCACAACGGTTCCAGCACGGTGTTCGCGAACCGCAGGTGAAGGATGTCCTGGACCGAGAGCTTCCCCAGGAAGTGGTCGATCCGGTAGAGTTGTTTCTCCTCCAGCAGGGCCCGCAGCTTGGCGTTGAGCTTCTGCGCAGACGCGAGGTCATGGCCGAACGGCTTCTCTACGACCACCCGCGCGTGCTCGGTCAGACCGGCTGTGGCCAGTCCCTGGACGACGCTGCCGAACAGCGAGGGCGGGGTCTCCAGGTAGAAGACCGGCAAGCTGGCGTCGCCGAGAGCCTTCTTCACTGCGGCGTAGGTGGCCGGTTCGGTGAAGTCGCCACCGACGTAGGTCATGCGCTGCAGCAGACGGTCCAGCGCGCCATCGTCGACCCCCTCCTCGCCAAGGGCCGCGGTCACCGACTGCGCTGCACGTTTGCGCAGGTCCTCATCGGACCAGTCCTCCGCAGCGACCCCCAGGACCGGACAGTTGAGCATCTGGCGGCGCTCAAGCTGGTAGAGCGAGATGAAGGTCATCTTGCGCGCGAGGTCACCGCTGACACCGAACGAGACGAAGGCGTCGGCCGGCCCTGGCCCTGGCTGGTCTTTGGACATACCCACTCCCCGACGGCTGTCGTTCCGGCACTCACCACGAACCTAGAGCCTGTCGCGCCCGGGGGCTCTTCCGGCCAAACACGACACGCGCACGTGGCTGCCGGAGGACCCAGCCCGATCGTGTCATCCGGCGCGGAGGCGGCCAGGAAGGACTTCATCCTCAGGTCGACGGATTAGCCGACGATTGTGTGGGGGTCGCAGTTGTTGATTTCCACGCAGGTAGGCGGTGCCTCCACCGTGAGGGGCTCGGTGGTGTCGGTCAGCGGCAGCTGGTTCGGGGCGGTGGCGGTGAATGCGCGCCTGGTCCGGTCCTGTCGGCCACGTGGGTCAGCCGGGGTGAGGCGGTGACGGGAGGCGAGGACCCTGAGGAGCGACCAGTTGCGACACCACCTGGGCCGTCGTCTTCGTGCGGCCTGTCGGCGGGAGAGTCCGCTGGTGCGAGCAGTGGCGCGACCACAGATGGACGGTGCACCTGCCGCCGGGAACGCTCGGTGAGCGCGGCGTCTTGCCGGGGGAGCGCGACCGGGGCGGGCTTACTTCGTCATCGGTCCGGAGCCCTTCAATCTGGCGGGCGTGTTCGATCATCGAGGTGATCGCGGCGAGTGACTGGGGGGGAGGCCTGTCGCGCGCAGCGCGACGTGGCGAACGCCGGCGTCGCGCATGGCCGCCAGGAGCTCGAGCTCGGCGTCGACACGGTGGGCGTCGGCCTCGTCGAAGAAGTACGAGGGGGGCACTCCGAAGAAGTCGGCTAACGCCTCAAGGTGCCGCTTGGTCGGGTTGTCGCGCACTCCCTTGCGAAGCTGCCAGATGCAGGCGGCAGACACTGTCGGGCCTCCGCGGGCTTCGATGGCCTTCGAGACGTGGTCGTAGGTGTAATCACCCTTGGCCGGGTGCACGACCGAGAACAGGTGGTCGAGCTTGTCGGCCAGGGACGGCGCCGCAGCCACGCCATCAGGCGCCACCGGCGATCGGCCCCTTGCGCTCGCGCAGGGTCGGTCAAAACTCGTGCATGGTGCCGTGACTGTAGTCAACAACCACACCAGGCGGCTGCCCCGTACGCCGGTCCGGTGGCGGTGGTTGCCCGGCCACGCCGAGTGCAGAGGCCGGTGTCCGGCCCGTCGCCGCGGACGGTCTCCTGGCCGGGCCGCTCGCCGTCACCGACTCAATGGCCCAAAGTGAGAGGAGAAGTCGTGCAACGAGGGTCTGTGACCAAGCGCTGCCAGTGCCGCGACAGCGCGGGGCGCCGTTGACCAGCTGCCGCAGGGACCATGGCGCGTGGGACTACCGCATCGACATCGGCAACGACCCCAAGACCGGACGGCGCAAGCAGATCCGGCGAGCAGGATTCCGCACTCGCTCCGATGCTCTGATGGCGATGACCCAGGCGCTCAGCGATCTCAACCGTGGGACGTGGGTGGACGACGACGTCGTGACGCTGGGGCAGTGGCTCACTGACTGGCTGAACGAGGTCGAGCAACGGCGAGCGGTGAAGACGTTGGCGAACTACCGCGGGCACGTGCGTGATGTGTGGGCACCTCGCCTGGGCCACCTGCGGCTGCGCGAAGTGCGCCGTCACCACATCGAGAAGGTGCTGGGCGAACTCGCCCACCCGGTCTCGCAGGAGAACCGCCAGGGCAACCTCGGCAGGCGCGTCAACCGCCGATCTGGGGCGACGATCGAGGGGTACCGGCGCACCATCCGCGCGGCTCTTGCCGTTGCCCAATGCCGCGACCTCATCGCGCAGAACCCCGCTGAGGGGCGGATGGACTCGATCCCCGATCGCTCACCGCGAGAGCTGACGATCTGGGAACCGGAGGAGACGGCCATCTTCTTGGGGCACGTTGCCGGCGACCGGCTCGCGGCCCTGTACGAGCTGGCCGCCTACGGGGGCCTGCGTCGCGCCGAGCTGTGCGGACTGCGGTGGCAGGACCTGGACGCCGACGGCGGTGGCCTCGTCGTGCGGCAGACCATCGTGGAGGCAGCGAGCAAGGACGTCCGACCGAAGGACCGGGTCTGCCTGGCCTGCGGCCGTGAACACATCGGCCTGCTGGCCAAGGAGCCCGAAGTCGCGCGCCGGCAGTCGCTGGGTCCCGCTGGTTCGAGCAGCCCAAGCCGCTCGAGGTCCGCCGTCAACAGGTCACCATGGAGCGCGAAGCGTGCCGGGATGATTACCTTGATCACGACCTGGTGTTCTGCCAGGTCGTCGGCGACCCGCTGCGGCCCGGGGCGATCACCTCAGCCTTCGAGGGCCACGTCAGGGCCTGCGGGCTACCGATGATCCGGCTGCACGACACCCGACACGGCGCCTGCTCGCTGCTGCTGGCCGGTGGGGTGCCCATCGAAGTGCTGCTGATGATCCTGGGCCACGGCTCGCCGAACCTGACCCGACGGGTTTACGCCCACGTGATGAAGAAGGCGGCCGCCGCGCAGGTCGAGGCGGCGTCTGAGCTGATCACTCAGCACCGCCGTGTCCAACGGTGTCCGATCCCCGACCCGGCGCACGCGACGCCAGAGAGGAGCAGAGCAATGAAGTAGCAGGTCAGAGACCCGTTCAGTGGTGCTGGTGTGGGTGGCCAGGGGCGGGGTCGAACCGCCGACCTTCCGATTTTCAGTCGGACGCTCGTACCAACTGAGCTACCTGGCCCCGCAGCCGACCGGTTACCCGACCTGCTGTGGCGACCCCGACCGGACTCGAACCGGCGACCTCCGCCGTGACAGGGCGGCGCTCTAACCAACTGAGCTACGGGGCCAACGTGGTGCTGCGCTCGATCGTAGTGGCAGCGGTGGTGCGTACCCCCAACGGGATTCGAACCCGTGCTGCCGCCTTGAAAGGGCGGTGTCCTGGGCCACTAGACGATGGGGGCGTGGACGCCTCCGGACGTGCCAGCGTCGTGGACGTCGGCAAGCATAGGGGAGCCGGTCAGGTTCTCCAAAGTCCGGCGGCTGACGCGATCAGTCGCACGGCCGGGTTGGCGCGACGCCGAGGGTGCAGCACGATCTTCCAGTGACATCCGAGCCCCAGCCCACCCTCACCTCCGCCCACGGCCGCGAGGTCCGGCCGATGCTGGTGCTCGCCGTCGTCCTGACGGCCGCCTTCGTCCAGCTGGTCGACGTCTCGATCACCAACGTCGCCGTGCCGAGCATCCGCACCGACCTCGGAGCGAGCTTCTCCGCGGTGCAGCTGGTGCAGTCCGGCTACCAGCTCGCGTTCGCGTGCACGCTGATCACCGCCGCCCGCCTGGGTGACCTGCACGGACGTCGGCGCCTGTTCCTGATCGGGATGGTGGGCTTCACCCTCGCCTCGATCCTGTGCGGATTCGCGACCAGTCCGACGATGCTCGTCCTCTCGCGCGTGCTGCAGGGCCTGATGAGCGGGCTGATGTACCCGCAGGTCCTCTCCGTGATCCAGGTGGTCTTCCCGCCCCGCGAGCGCCCGCGCGCCTTCGCCGTCCTTGGCGCGACGATCGGCCTGGCGACCATCCTCGGCCCGCTGCTCGGCGGCGCCCTGATCCAGTGGAACGTGGCCGGCTCGCAGTGGCGGTCGATCTTCCTGGTGAACGTGCCGATCGGCGTCGTCGCGGTCATCGCCGCGATCCGCCTGCTGCCCGAGTCGCGAGCCCCCAAGGCGACCCGGTTGGACGTCCCCGGCGCCCTGC
>JBBQGB010000092.1:0-9453 GCA_038322575.1 Actinomycetales bacterium | reverse complement strand
TTCGCGAACGCGGCGGCGACCGCCTGGGCGACGACGTCGAGGTGGTCGGCGGCGACGAGGGCGATCGCCGAGCCACCGAAGCCACCGCCGGTCATCCGCGCCCCCAGCGCCCCGGCGTCGCGCGCCGCCGTCACGGCCAGGGCGAGCTCGAGGCACGAGACCTCGAAGTCGTCGCGCAGCGAGGCGTGCGAGGCGTCCAGGTGCGGCCCGATCCCGCCGACGGCACCGCGGTCGAGCAGCGCCACCACGTCGAGCACCCGGCCGATCTCGGTCAGCACGTGGCGCGCACGGCGCCGCTGCACCGGGTCGACGAGCCGGGCGAGCACCTCGTCGACCGGCTGGTCGCAGACCTCGCGCAGCGTCGAGACCCCGAGGGCGGCCGCGGCGTCCTCGCAGACCCGGCGCCGGTCGGCGTACTGGCCGTCGACCAGCCGGTGCGGCGCCCGGGTGTCGACGACCAGCAGGGCCAGCCCGGCCGCTCGCGGGTCGAAGGGCACCTGACGGACGGTGTCGTCCCGGCAGTCCAGCAGCAGCGCGTGTCCGGCCGTGCAGCGCAGCGCCGCCGCCTGGTCCATGCCACCCGTGGGAGCGCCGGCCACCTCGTTCTCGGCCAGCACGCACGAGGCGGCCAGCCGGGCGCGTCCGGCGTCGTCGAGGCTTCCTGCAGAGCCGCCGACTGCGTCGACGGCCAGCGCGGTCGCGCTCTCGAGGGCGGCGGACGACGACAGCCCGGCGCCCAGCGGCACCTCGCCGTCCACGACCAGCTGCAGCCCCGACACGGCGAACCCTCCCCGCCGCATGGCCCACGGCACCCCCGCGACGTACGCCGGCCAGCCCGCGGGTGCGCCGGGCCCGACGTCCGCGAGCTCACCGTCGTACGGCTCGTCGGGGTGCTGCAGCGAGCGCAGCGCCAGGTGCCCGGACGTCGGGCTGGCGGCTACGATCGTGGTGTGCGGCAACGCGATCGGCAGACAGAGCCCGCCGTTGTAGTCGGTGTGCTCGCCGATCAGGTTGACCCGGCCCGGCGCGGCCCAGACCCCCTGCGGGGCGGCGCCGAACTCGTCGGTGAACGCGGCGACGACCCGCGTCACGCGCGCGGCCCGATCGCCGGGCACCTGCCACTGCGGGTGCACAGGCTCGGTCACCATGCGACCTCGCGCAGCCGCGTCGCGATGCGCTCGGGCGTGGTGTCGTTGATGAAGGCACCCATGCCGGACTCCGAACCGGCCAGGTACTTCAGCTTGCCCGGCGCCCGCAGCACCGAGGTCACCTGCAGCTGCAGGCGGACGAGGTCGCGGTCGGCTCCGACCGGTGCCTGGTGCCACCCCGCCACGTAGGGCAGGCGCACCGGTGCCGAGGGGTGGCCGTGGAAGCGGTCCAGCCGGCGCACCAGCTCGAGATAGACGACGGCGAGCTCGTCGCGCTCGGCGTCGTCGAGCGACGCGAGGTCGGGCACCATCCGGTGGGGCGTGAGGTGCACCTCGACCGGCCAGCGCGCCGCGGCCGGCACGTACGCGGTCCAGTGCTCTCCGGTAAGCACCACCCGGGTGCCGGCCCGCCGCTCGGCCGCGAGGACGTCGCCGACCAGGTCGCCACCGCCGCCCACCCGGTGCTCCCGGGCCAGCTGCAGCAGCCGCTCGGTGCGCGGTGCGACGAACGGGTAGGCGTAGATCTGCCCGTGCGGGTGCGCGAGCGTGACGCCGATCTCGGCGCCGCGGTTCTCGAAGCAGAACACCTGCGCGACACCGGGTAGCGCGCTCAGGTCGGCTGTGCGGTCGGCCCAGGCGTCGATGACCGTCCGCGCCCGGGTCGGGGTCAGGTCGCCGAACGTGCCGTCGTGGTCGCTGGTGAAGCAGACCACCTCGCAGCGGCCGTAGGCCGTGGCGCTCGGCCACAGCGCCTCGCCGTCGACCAGCGCCGGGACGTCGTCCGCCACCCGGGTGCTGAGGGACGGGAACCGGTTCTCGAAGACGACCACGTCGTACTCGGCGGACGGCACCTCGGACGGCACGCTGCCGCGCCCGGACGGGCACAGCGGGCACTCGTCCGCCGGCGGCAGGAAGGTGCGGTCCATCCGGTGCGCGGCGAGCACCACCCAGTCGCCGGTGAGCGGGTCCCTGCGGCGCTCGCCCGCGACCCCGGCCGGGCCGAGTGGCCTGGTGTCCGGGACGACGCGGGTCGCGTCGCCGGACACGAACGGCTCGGTGTCGTCGAAGTAGAACAGCTCGCGTCCGTCGGCGAGCACGTCACGCGTGCGGCGCACTTTCATGACACGGCCTCGGCGACGGCGTCGCCGATCACCAGCCGTCCGACGGCGCTGGCCAGGGCGCGTCGCGCCGACTGCGGCAGCCCGCCGTCCGTCACCAGCACGTCCACGTGCCGCAGGTCGGCGATGGTCGAGAGCCCGACCACGCCCCACTTGGTGTGGTCGGCGACGACCACCAGCCGCCGGGCGCTCTCGACCATGGCGCGGTCGGTGGCGCCCTCGACCAGGTTCGGCGTCGTGAGCCCCTCGCGAGCGGTGATGCCGTGCACCCCGAGCACCAGCGTGTCGACGTGCAGGGTGCGCAGCGCCGCGACGGCGACCGGCCCGACCAGGGCGTTGGACGGCGTGCGCTCGCCGCCGACCAGCACCACGCTGCGGTCGCGTCGGGCGGGGTCGTGCATCAGGTCGGCGACCGGAGGCGAGTTGGTGACGATCGTCAGGTCCGACACCGGCAGCAGCTCGCGGGCGACCGCCAGGGTCGTCGTCCCCGCCGAGATCGCCACGGACTCACCCGGGCTGATCAGGCCCGCGCACGCGACGGCGATGCTCAGCTTCTGGGCCCGGGCCAGCGCCGACTTGGCGACGAAGCCGGGCTCCTCGCTGCTGCGCGCGCCGATGGCGGTCGCGCCGCCGTGCACCCGCTCGACCAGGCCGCGCCGGGCCAGCTGCTCGATGTCGCGGCGCACCGTCATGTCCGAGACGCCCAGCAGGTCGACCAGGTCGCTGACCCGCGCCCCACCGGTGAGGCGCACCTGCTCCAAGATGCGCTCCTGGCGCTGTCGAGCGAGCATCAGCGCTGCTCGCGGACGACGGCCACGCCACCGGGGGCGAGGACCAGCCGCCCGTCGGTCGCGACGTCGGCCACCAGGTCGTGCCCGGTGACCGGCACGGTCACCTCGTCGTCGCGGTGGTTCAGCGCGAACAGGTAGGACGCCGTGCCCGAGCTGCGGCGCACCAGCTCGACGCCGCGCGGGCAGTCGTACGGCGCGCTGACGGCGGCCGCGTCGACCAGCCGGCCGACCAGCGCGTCCAGGTGCTCACCCTGCAGGCGGGTGGCGAGGTACCACGCGGCCCCGGCGCCGACGTCCCGCCGGGTGATCGCCGGCACGCCCGCGAGCGGGCCCTCGGCGTACGACGCCACGGCCTGCGCCCCGCGCAGCTCGAGGCGCTCGCTCCACACGGCGCCGACGGACCCGTCGTCCAGCTGAACGGACTCGTTCTCGCGCAACGGGTTGAACTCCTCGACCCAGACACCCAGCAGGTCACGCAGTGCGCCGGGGTAGCCACCGAGACGGATGTGGTCGTGCTCGTCGACGATCCCGGAGAAGAACGTCACCAGCACCTGCGCGCCCGCCTGTGCCGCGGCGGTGACGGCGGCGACGCCCACGTCGGTCATCAGGTACAGCGTGGGCACGATCACCAGCCGGTACCTCGACAGGTCGGCGCCGGGGTGAACCACGTCGCTGGTGATGCCGCGGTGCAGCAGGGTGGCGTGCAGCTCGTGCGCGTCGTCGCCGTACGCGACCAACTGGCTGGGGTGCGAGGGCTGGTCGCACGCCCACCCCGCCTCGTAGTCCCACAGGATCGCGACGTCGGCCTCGACCCGCGACCCGACCAGCTCACCCAGACGGCCGCACACCTCGCCGAGCCCGACGACGTCGCGCCACAGCCGGGACTCGGTGCCGGCGTGGGGCAGCAGCGCGGAGTGGAACTTCTCCGCTCCCGCCGCCGACGCCCGCCACTGGAAGAAACCCACGGTGTCGGCGCCGTGGGCGACGTGGGCCAGGCTGTTGCGCAGCATCTGGCCCGGTGCCTTCGCCGGGTTCACCGGCTGCCAGTTGACCGCGCTGGTCGAGTGCTCCATCAGCAGCCACGGCGCGCCGCCGGCCAGTCCCCGGGTCAGGTCGCCGCTGAACGACAGCTCGGCCTCGGGGTCTGCCTCGGTGGCGACCAGGTAGTGGTCGGTGCTCACGACGTCCTGGTGCGGGGCCCAGCGGGTGTAGTCCAGGTGCCGGAAGTGGCTCAGCGTCATGAAGTTCGTCGTGACCGGCACACCCGGGGACACCCGCTCGAGCACCGCGCGCTCGGCCAGGAACTGTTCGAGCAGGGCGTCGGAGGAGAACCGGCGATAGTCCAGCAGCTGGGTGGGGTTGCTCGCGGTCGGCGCCTGGCGGGGCGGCAGGACGTGCTCGAAAGTGGTGTGGCGCTGGCTCCAGAAGCTGGTGCCCCAGGCGTCGTTCATCGTCGCGACGTCGCCGTAGCGGCGCTGCAGCCACTCGCGGAACGCGGCTGCGCAGGTGTCGCAGTAGCACGGGGTGTTGTGGCACGCGTACTCGTTCGAGACGTGCCACATCGCGAGGGCCCGGTGGTCGCGGTAGCGCTGCGCCATCGTCTCGGCCAGGCGCACGGCGTGGTCGCGGAAGACCGTCGAGCTGGGGCAGTACGCCTGCCGCCCGCCGGGCCACAGCCGGTGGCCGTTGCGGGTCACCGGCAGCGTGTCGGGGTAGCGGTGCGAGAACCAGGGCGGCGGCGAGGCGGTGCCGGTGGCCAGGTCGACGGCGATGCCGCCCTCGTCCAGCAGGTCCATGACCTCGTCCAGCCAGCCCAGGTCGAAGCGTCCGGGCTCGGGCTCGAGCGCCGACCAGGCGAAGATCCCGACCGAGACGAAGCTGACACCGGCCTCGCGCATCAGCGCGACGTCCCGCGGCCACACCTCGCGAGGCCACTGCTCAGGGTTGTAGTCGCCGCCGAGGGCGACGCGGTCGGTGGGCCAGGAGCGCATGGCCGCAGCCTGGCCGCTGATCGGCCCGAAGTCAACAGAACTCAACACGGTCATTCAGGCCTGGGCCAGGTCACGATTCGATCAAGACCGCTGTCGCGGCGCGAAATCTCGCTTTCGATCCTTGACAAGCGGGCGCAAGCGCGGTGATCGTAAGCGCCACTGCCGATCGTTTCTGTTCGATCGTGTGCAGGCCAATGATGCCCTGGAGGCGCGATGTCCCGTCCGAAGACCGAAGCCGAGTACCTGGCCTCGCTGGTGCCCCCGTCGATGGCCGCCCGCGGGATCGGCCGCCGCGCCGTCCTGCAGGGCGCCTTCGGGCTCGGCGCCGCTGCCACGCTGGCCGCCTGCGGCAGCAGCAGCGGAGGTGGCGGCACCACGGGTGCGGCGAAGAAGGCCACCGGCACCGTGACGTTCGGGTCCAACCAGTCCGACGCCGTGCCGAAGAACGCGATCGCGCAGGTGGTCAGCGACTTCCAGAAGGCGAACGCGGGGCTGACCGTCAAGGTCAACACGGTCGACCACAACACCTTCCAGGAGCAGATCAACAGCTACCTGCAGGGCAGCCCCGACGACGTCTACACCTGGTTCTCGGGCTACCGGATGCGCTTCTTCGCCAGCAAGGGCCTAGCTGGTGACATCAGCGACGTGTGGGCGAAGACCACGGGCTTCAGCGACGCGCTCAAGACCGCCTCGACCGGCGACGACGGCAAGCAGTACTTCATGCCCTTCACGAACTACCCGTGGGCCGTCTTCTACCGTCCGAGCCTGTTCAAGGAGAAGGGCTACGCCGAGCCCAAGACCCTGGACGAGCTGGTCGCGCTGTCCAAGCAGATGCAGAAGGACGGGTTGTCGCCGATCGCGTTCGGCGACAAGGACGGCTGGCCCGCCATGGGCACCTTCGACCAGCTCAACATGCGGATCAACGGTTTCCAGTTCCACGTCGACCTGATGGCCGGCAAGAAGCCCTGGAACGGGCCCGAGGTCAAGAGCGTGTTCGACACCTGGCGCAGCCTGCTGCCCTACCACCAGGACGCATCACTCGGCCGCACCTGGCAGGAGGCAGCGCAGTCGCTGCAGCAGAAGAAGTCCGGGATGTACGTCCTCGGCATGTTCGTCGGCCAGCAGTTCCCCGAGGGTGCCGACCGCGACGACCTCGACTTCTTCACCTTCCCCGAGGTCGACTCCAACATCGGTGCGGACGCCATCGAGGCGCCGATCGACGGCTACATGATGTCCAAGCGGCCGCGCAACGAGGAGGCCGCCAAGGCGTTCCTCGGCTACCTGGGCACGCCCGCCGCCGAGGCCCTGTCGGTCAAGGCCGACCCGACCGTCATCGCGGTCAACAGCGGCGCCGACAGCAGCGGCTACTCCGCGCTGCAGAAGAAGGCGGTCGAGTTCGTCGGCAGCGCCAAGAACATCAGCCAGTTCCTCGACCGCGACACCCGCCCAGACTTCGCGAGCAACGTGATGATCCCGGCCATCCAGCAGTTCATCAAGACCCCGACCGACGTGGACGGCCTGGTCAACAGCATCGAGAAGCAGAAGCAGTCGATCTTCGCCAGCGCATGAGCACCGTCCAGACGCCGGTCGCACCGGCTGTCCCAGCGCGACCGGGTCATCCTGTTCGTGATGGCCGCGGTGCCGGCCGTGATCGTGGTGGGCATCATCTGGCTGCCCGCCGTCGCCACGGTGCTGCTGTCGTTCAGCAACTGGGACGGCTTCGGCTCCCTGTCCGCGGCCAAGAGCGTCGGGCTGAAGAACTACTCCGACGTCATCACGATCTACCCCCCGTTCGTCCCCGCCATCCAGCACAACCTGATCTGGCTGGCGTTCCTGTTCCTGATCCCGACGCCGCTGGGCATGTTCATGGCGGTGCTGCTCGACCGTGAGCTCAAGGGCAGCCGGGTGTTCCAGAGCGCCTTCTTCATGCCGGTGGTGCTCTCGCTCGCGCTCACCGGGTTCATCTGGCAGCTCATCTACTCCCGTGACCAGGGACTGCTGAACGCGGTGCTGGGCCTGAAGGGCGACAACGCGATCGACTGGTACGGCGACTCGTCGGTCAACCTGTGGGCGGTGCTGGTCGCCGCCTCCTGGAAGCAGATGGGGTACGTCATGCTGCTGTACCTGGCGGGGCTGAAGGGGGTGGACGCCTCGCTGCGCGAGGCGGCCGCGATCGACGGGGCCTCTGAGAGCCGCACCTTCTTCTCGGTCGTGTTCCCGGTCATGCGCCCGATCAACATCATCGTCGTGGTGGTGACGGTGATCGAGTCGCTGCGGGCGTTCGACCTGGTCTGGGTCGTCAACAAGGGCCGCAACGGGCTCGAGCTGATCGGCGCCCTGGTGTTCAGCAACATCGTCGGTGAGGGCCAGCGGATCGGCTTCGGGTCGGCGCTGGCCTCGATCATGATGGTCATCTCGCTGATCTTCGTCGCGTTCTACGTCCGCACGGTGCTGCGAGAGGACAAGCCATGAGCACCGCCACCCGCCCGCCGACCACGGTCGGTGGCACGCGCAGCGTCTCCACCAGCAGCGCACCACCGGCGCGGCGCGGGCGCCGGGGCCTGCTCTACGGGTTCCTCGCACTCATGTCCCTCACGTGGGTCTTCCCGGTCGCCTGGGCGGTCTTCAACTCGTTCCGCGACTACGCCTACACCTCGACGAACGGCTACGTGTCGTTCGGTGGCTTCACGTTGGAGAACTACGCCAAGGCCTGGCGCGAGGGTGACTTCGCGAAGCACTTCTGGAACTCGGTGATCATCACGGTGCCCTCGGTGCTGATCACGCTGTTCCTGGCGTCGATGGTCGCCTTCGTCGTGGCCCGCTTCTCGTTCAAGTTCAACGTCATCCTGCTGATGCTGTTCCTCGGGGCCAACCTGCTGCCGCAGCAGGCGATGCTCGTGCCCCTGTACAAGCTGTTCAACTACGTGCAGGTGCCGTTCTGGTTCAGCAACTCCGGCACCCTCTACAACAGCTACTGGGCGGTGATCATCACCCACATCGCCTTCCAGACCGGCTTCTGCGCGTTCGTGCTGTCGAACTACATGAAGACCCTGCCGGTCGAGCTGACGGAGGCCGCGCTGGTCGACGGTGCGGGCGTTCTGCGGCAGTACTTCCAGATCATCCTGCCGCTGTGCCGGCCGGCGCTGGCGGCGCTCGCCACCCTCGAGGTCACCTGGATCTACAACGACTTCTTCTGGGCCGTGGCGTTCATGAGCGAGGGTGACCTCTATCCGGTCACGTCCTCGCTGCAGAACCTCCGGGGCCAGTTCTTCACCGACTACAACCTGCTCTCGGCGGGCTCGGTGATGGCTGCGCTGCCCACCCTGGTCGTCTTCTTCGTCCTGCAGAAGCAGTTCGTGTCGGGCCTGACGCTCGGCGCCACGAAGGGCTGAGGGTGAGTGACCTGCACCTGCTGCGGGCAGGCGGCGTGAGCCTGCTCGTCGACGTTCAGGGCCCCACGCTGCCGCGCGTGCTGCACTGGGGCGCCGACCTCGGCCCCCTCGCGGTCGAGGCCCTCGCCGACGTCGCGGCGGCCCTCGAGGTCCCGGTCGGCGGCAGCACCTTGGACGACCCGTGGACCCCGACCCTGCTGCCCACCGAGGACGACGGCTGGGCCGCGCGGCCCGGCGTCAGCGGCTGGGGACCCGGTGGGGCGAGCCTGCGGCTGCGGCTGGTCGAGGACGTGCGGGTCACCGAGGTCGCGGGCGGCGGGGCCGAGCTGCGCGCCGTGGCCGCCGACGCCGAGGTGGGCGTGCAGGTCGTGTGCGAGCTGGTGCTCGAGCCCTGCGGCGTCGTCCGGGCCCGCACCACGGTCACCGCCTCGGGTGGCCACGCGTACGACGTCGCCGGCGTGCTCACGCTGCTGCCCCTGCCGCAGCGGGCCGACGAGGTGCTCGACCTGACCGGCCGCTGGTGCCGTGAGCGCTCGCCGCAGCGCAGCCCGCTGCTGCACGGTGGTCGCACCCGCGAGTCCCGGCGCGGGCGCACCGGTCACGACGCACCGCTGCTGGTCGTCGCGGGCACCGCCGGGTTCGGCTTCGGGGACGGCGAGGTCTGGGCCACGCACGTCGCCTGGAGCGGCGACCACGTCCACACCGTCGAGAAGCTGCAGGAGGGCCGGGCCGCCATCGGCGGTGGCGAGCTGCTGCGGGCCGGCGAGGTGCACCTGGTGCCCGGCGCGAGCTACGTCAGCCCCTGGGTCGTCCTGGTGTGGTCCGACCAGGGCCTGGACGGCCTCACCGACCGGCTGCACACCCTGCAGCGGGCCCGGCCGAACCACCCGGCGTCGCCGCGTCCACTGGTGCTGAACTCGTGGGAGGCCGTGTACTTCGACCACGACCTGCCGCGGTTGCTGCGGCTGGTCGAGACCGCCGCCTCGGTCGGGGTCGAGCGCTTCGTCCTGGAC
>JBBQGB010000091.1:0-9999 GCA_038322575.1 Actinomycetales bacterium | reverse complement strand
GGGTGGGGGCGGGCAGACTGCGGGGATGAGCCGAGTGCGTCGTCCCGAGCCCCTGCCGCCGGCGCTGCAGCGGCGGCTGGGGATCGGGGACACGCGCGAGCAGCCGCCGGCGTGGCTGCGGCGCACGCGGGGGGAGTCGCGGCTGCCGGCGACGGCGGCCGTGCTGGTGGCGATCGCGCTGCAGCTGCTGCTGCCCGCCGCGCTGTCGGTGCACCCGCGGCTGCTGCTGCCGGCGCTCGAGGCCGTGCTGGCCCTCGCGCTGCTGGTGGTGAACCCGGGTCGGGTCGAGAGCCATCACCCCGCGATCCGGTACGGCGGGCTCGCGATGGTGGCGCTGGTCTCGCTGGCCAACGCGCTGTCCGCGGTGCTGCTGATCGACGAGCTGCTGCACGGCGGCCCGGCGACGGCGAGGGCGGCCAGCCTGCTCGGCGCGGGGGGCGCCGTCTACGGCACCAACGTCATCGCGTTCGCGCTCTGGTACTGGGAGACCGACCGAGGCGGGCCGGCCGCGCGGGCGCACGCCCTGCAGGTGCACCCGGACCTGCTGTTCCCGCAGATGGCGTCGCCGGAGCTGGCGCCGGACCACTGGGAGACCCGGTTCTTCGACTACCTCTACCTCAGCTTCACCAACGCGACGGCGTTCAGCCCCACCGACACCCTGCCGCTGACCCGCTGGGCGAAGGCGCTGATGATGCTGCAGTCGGCCGTGGCGGTCGTGGTGGTGGCCCTGGTCGTCGCGCGGGCCGTCAACATCCTGGGCTGAGGGCCGCGGCACCGAGAGGGAGGACCAGATGACAGCACTGGCGATGATCACCGACTCGGGCATCGAGACCGACCTGATCCACAACCACGGCGTCGACCTGGTCGACTTCGCCGCCTTCCCGCTGCTGGACGACGGCCCCGGGCGCGCGCTGCTCGGGTCGTACTACCGCGAGCACCTCGCCGTCGCGGACGCCGCCGGGGTCGGGATCGTGCTCGAGACCCCGACCTGGCGGGCGAGCGCGGACTGGGGCGAGCGGCTGGGGTACGGGCCCGACGACCTCGCGCGGGTCAACGCGGACGCGGTGGCCCTGGTTGCGGGCCTGCGGGCCGACAGCCGCAGCCCCGTCCTCGTCAGCGGGTGCGTCGGCCCCCGCGGGGACGGCTACCTGGCCGACGCCTCGATGACCGCCGAGCAGGCGCGGGCCTACCACCTGCCCCAGGTGCGGGCGCTGGGGTCGGCCGACCTGGTCTCGGCGCTGACGCTGTGCACCGCTGCCGAGGCGGTCGGCTTCGTGCGGGCGGCGCAGGACGTCGGGGTGCGGGCGGTCGTGTCGTTCACCGTCGAGGTGGACGGCCGGCTGCCCGACGGCGCGCTCCTCGCGGACGCGGTGCGCGCGGTGGACGAGCAGACCGACGGCGCACCCGCGTGGTTCATGGTCAACTGCGCGCACCCGCGCCATCTCGTCGCTGCGCTGGACGACGGCCCGTGGCCAGGGCGGGTGCGCGGCGTCCGCGCGAACGCCTCGTCGAGGTCGCACGCCGAGCTGGACGCCAGCCCAACGCTGGACGCCGGGGACCCCGACGAGCTCGCCGTCGAGCTGGCCACTCTGCGCAGCCGGGCCCCCGCGATCGACGTCCTGGGCGGCTGCTGCGGCACCGACGTCCGGCACGTGGCCGCGATCGTGCGCGCGTGCGCTGGGTCGTGACGGCCCGCGCGTGGACGGCCGTGCGGCCAGCGCCTACAGTGACGGTGTGCTGACGACGCTCCTTCTTCGTCGCCGCGACGGGGCCTCGTAAGCAGGCCGGTCCCTCGTCGCGGGGCTCAGTGTGCGCCGGCCGCCCACCGCAGAGCACAGGACGAGACCATGAACAGCTACTGGCACAGCACTCCGCAGCAGCCCTCCGGCATGCGCACCCACAAGTACCGGCCGTACTCGGCGTCCTTCGACGTCGACCTGGCCGACCGCACCTGGCCCACCCGCCGCATCGAGCGCGCCCCGCGCTGGTGCGCGGTTGACCTTCGGGACGGCAACCAGGCCCTGATCGACCCGATGAGCCCCGCGCGCAAGCTGGCGATGTTCCAGCTGCTGGTGCAGATGGGCTACAAGGAGATCGAGGTCGGGTTCCCGAGCGCCAGCCAGACCGACTTCGACTTCGTCCGCCAGCTCGTCGAGGGCGGGCACGTCCCCGACGACGTCGTGATCCAGGTGCTGACCCAGTGCCGCGAGCACCTGATCGAGCGCACCTTCGAGTCGCTGCGCGGCGCCAAGCAGGCGATCGTGCACTTCTACAACTCGACCTCGACGCTGCAGCGCCGCGTGGTGTTCGGCCTGGACCGCGACGGCATCACCGACATCGCCACCCAGGGCGCCCGGCTGTGCCTGAAGTACGCCGAGATGCTGACCCCCGACACCGACATCCGGTACGAGTACTCGCCCGAGTCCTACACCGGCACCGAGCTGGAGTACGCGGTCGAGGTGTGCGCCAAGGTGATCGAGGTCATCGACCCGACGCCCGAGCGGCCGATCATCATCAACCTGCCCGCGACCGTCGAGATGGCCACGCCCAACGTCTACGCCGACTCGATCGAGTGGATGCACCGGCACCTGCCGCGCCGCGACTCGGTGGTG
This sequence comes from Actinomycetales bacterium, assembly GCA_038322575.1. Taxonomy (GTDB): domain Bacteria; phylum Actinomycetota; class Actinomycetes; order Actinomycetales; family Angustibacteraceae; genus JACMOY01. Next base: position 7,387 of record JBBQGB010000091.1, on the reverse strand, counting down.
CTGAGCCTGCACCCGCACAACGACCGCGGGACCGGCGTCGCCGCCGCCGAGCTGGGCTACCTCGCCGGCGCCGACCGCATCGAGGGCTGCCTGTTCGGCAACGGTGAGCGCACCGGCAACGTCTGCCTGGTCACGCTGGGGCTCAACCTGTTCAGCCAGGGGATCGACCCGCAGATCGACTTCAGCGACATCGACGAGGTGCGCCGCACGGTCGAGTACTGCAACCAGCTGCCGGTGCCCGAGCGGCACCCGTACGGCGGCGACCTAGTCTACACCGCGTTCTCGGGCTCGCACCAGGACGCGATCAAGAAGGGTCTGGAGCACCTGGCCAAGGACGCCGCGGACGCCGGCCGCGACGTCGACGAGATCGAGTGGGCGGTGCCCTACCTGCCGATCGACCCGCGCGACGTCGGGCGCACCTACGAGGCCGTGATCCGGGTGAACAGCCAGTCCGGCAAGGGCGGTGTGGCCTACCTGATGAAGAGCGAGCACCACCTCGACCTGCCGCGGCGGCTGCAGATCGAGTTCAGCGGCGTCGTGCAGCGGCGCACCGACGACGAGGGCGGCGAGGTCTCGGCCGCCGACCTGTGGGCCGCGTTCTCGGACGAGTACCTGCCCACCGGGTCGAGCTGGGGCCGGTTGGCGCTGCGCGGCACCCGGGCGTCGTCGTCCGACGAGGGAGACGAGCTCTCGGTCGACCTCGTCGACGCGGGCACGGCGATCTCGCTCGAGGGCCGCGGCAACGGGCCGATCGCCGCGTTCACCTCGGCGCTGGGCGAGATCGGCGTCGACGTGCGGGTGCTGGACTACCACGAGCACGCGATGAGCGCGGGCGGTGACGCCACGGCCGCCGCGTACGTCGAGTGCGCGGTGGGCGGCCGGGTGCTGTGGGGCGTCGGCATCGACCCGAACATCATCACGGCCTCGCTCAAGGCGGTCGTGTCGGCGGTCAACCGCGCCGAGCGCGGCTGACCCCGCGCGGCGCGGGCGGCAGCGGGCCCGGGCGTAGGACACTGGGCGGGTGAGCCTCTACCGGGACGAGGCGGTCGTGCTGCGGGCCCAGAAGCTCGGTGAGGCCGACCGCATCGTCACCCTGCTCACCCGCCACCACGGCCGGGTGCGGGCCGTGGCCAAGGGGGTGCGCCGCACCCGCTCGAAGTTCGGTGCCCGGGTCGAGCCGTTCATGATGATCGACGTCCAGCTCTACCGCGGCCGCACCCTGGACATCGTCACCCAGGTCGAGACGATCCAGCCGTACGGCGACCGGCTGGCCTCGGACTACCCGCGCTACACGGCCGGGACGGCGATGCTCGAGACCGCCGAGCGGCTGACGGACGAGGAGGGTGACCCCGCGGTGCAGCAGTTCCTGCTGCTCGTCGGCGGGCTGCGCACCCTGTCCGACGGCTCGCACGACCCGTCGCTGGTGCTGGACGCGTACCTGCTGCGCGCGCTCGCCGTCGCGGGCTGGGCCGCCAGCATGGTCGACTGCGCCCGCTGCGGTGCGCCGGGGCCGCACCGCGCGTTCGCCATCGCTGCCGGGGGAGCGGTGTGCCCCGCGTGCCGACCGGCCGGCTCGGCGTCGCCGTCGCCGGCCGCGCTCGACCTGATGGCGGCCCTGCTCGGTGGCGACTGGACGACGGCCGACGCCAGCGAGGTGCGGCACCGACGCGAGGCCAGCGGGATCGTCGCCGCCTACCTGCAGTGGCACCTCGAGCGCGGCATCCGCGCGCTGCGGCTGGTCGAGCGCTCGTGAGGCGCGCCGCCCCGCCGCGGCCGACGGTGGCACCGGTGCCGCCGCCGCCGCACCCCTCCGGCGCCACGGCGCCGAACCTGCCCCGTGAGCTGGTGCCCCGGCACGTCGCGGTCGTCATGGACGGCAACGGTCGCTGGGCCGGTGAGCGCGGCCTGCCGCGCACCCGCGGTCACGAGGCGGGCGAGGCCTCGCTGCTGGACGTCGTCGCCGGGGCCATCGAGGTCGGCGTGACGCACGTGTCGGCGTACGCGTTCTCGACCGAGAACTGGAAGCGCTCGCCCGAGGAGGTGCGCTTCCTGATGGGCTTCAACCGCGACGTGATCCGGCGCCGGCGCGACGAGATGAACGCCTGGGGGGTGCGGGTGCGGTGGGCCGGCCGCCGGCCGCGGCTGTGGCGCAGCGTCGTGAACGAGCTCGAGGCGGCCGAGGAGCTGACGCGCGACAACACGGTGCTCACCCTGACGATGTGCGTCAACTACGGCGGCAGGGCCGAGATCGCCGATGCCGCAAGGGCTCTGGCACAGGACGTCGCGGCCGGGCGGCTCGATCCCGACAAGGTCGACGAGCGGGTGCTGGCGCGATACCTCGACGAGCCCGACCTGCCCGACGTCGACCTGTTCCTGCGCACGTCCGGCGAGCACCGCACCTCGAACTTCATGCTGTGGCAGTCGGCGTACGCTGAGCTGGTGTTCGTGCCCGAGCTGTGGCCGGACGTCGACCGGCGGGTGCTGTGGCGCGCGGTCGACGAGTACGCGCGGCGCGACCGGCGCTACGGCGGAGCGGTCGACCCCACCACCGTCTAGGGGCGGTGCCGGTCGCAGACGCCGAAGATCTCGAGGGTGTGGGTGACGTCACCGAAGCCGTGCTGCTCAGCGACCGCGGTGGCCCACCGCTCGACGTCCGGCGCCTCGACCTCGACCGTGCGGCCGCACGCGCGGCAGACCAGGTGGTGGTGGTGGTTGGTGCCGCACCGGCGGTAGACCGTCTCGCCGTCGTCGGTGCGCAGAACGTCGAGCTCGCCGTCCTCGACCATGGCCTGCAGCGCGCGGTAGACCGTGGCCAGCCCGACCGGCTCACCGCTGTCGCGCAGCGCCGCGTGGATCTCCTGGGCGCTGGCGAAGGTGGCCCGGCGGGCGAGGTACGCCGACACCGCGGTCCGCTGGCGGCTGGCCCTGCGCGCGGTGGTGGTCACGGCCGGCCCGGTCGTCACCTCAGTGCTCGTCATAGTGGCCGACGTGCTGGGCGTGCCGATGACCCTCGTGCAGGTAGTCCACGTGGTCGTCGTGCGCCACCGAGTCGTGCCCGCACGCCGCGCCGTGCTCGTGCGCGTGGTGGACCTCGGCCGCCGCGTGCCGGCGCCGCGCCACGGTGTCGCGCACCGCCGCGCCGAGGGCGGCGAGCACGAAGACGCCGATCGCGAACAGCACGATGGTGCCGCCGGACGGGGTGTTCGCGTAGAAGCTGGTCGAGATCCCCGCCAGGCTCACCAGGACACCGGTGCCCACCGCGACCAGCAGCGAGGCGCGGAAGCTGTGGCACAGCAGCTGGGCGATCGCGTTCGGCAGGATCATCAGCGCGCTGATCAGCAGCAGGCCCACGACCCGCATCGACACGACCACGGTGACGGCGGTCAGCACGGCGAGCAGCAGGTTCAGCGACAGCACCGGCAGGCCGACCGCCCGGGCGTACTCGGGGTCGTTGCTCACCGCGAACAGCCGCCGGGCCAGCAGCAGCGAGGTCACCAGCACGACGCCGGCGAGCACCGCGAAGGTGACCAGGTCGGCGCTGCTCGTGGTCGTGATGGCCCCGAACAGGTAGGCGTTGAGGTTGGCGGGAGTCCCGGTCGGCGACAGCGAGATCAGCACGACGCCGCCGGCGATCCCGCCGTAGAACAGCACGGCCAGGGCGATGTCGCCGCTGGTGCGCCCGCGCGCCCGGATCAGCTCGATCGCGACCGCGCCCCCGACGGCTGCGACCAGGGCGGTCCACACCGGCGCCGTCCCGGTGAGGACGCCGGCCGCGACACCCGCCAGCGCGACGTGGCCCATGCCGTCGCCGATCAGCGCCAGCCGGCGCTGCACCAGGAAGATGCCGACGACCGGGGCGGCCAGCCCGACGAGCAGCCCGGCGACCAGCGCCCGGCGCATGAAGTCGTACTGCAGCAGCTCGACGACGGGCATCAGCGGCCGCCGACGGTGGGTCGCAGCCAGGTGTGCCGGGCGCCGCCGGCCGGGTCGTGCACGTGGTGGTCGTGCGCGCCGTCCGAGGCCCCGATCATCGAGTCCTCGAGCGGGCCGTCGTAGGTGATGCGCCCCTCGGTCACCACGACCGCGCGGGTCACGACGCCGGCCAGCGGGCCCACCTCGTGGGTGACGATGAGCAGGGTGACACTGAGCTCGACCAGCCGGGCGACCGAGCGGGCCAGCGCTTGCTGGCTGGCCTGGTCGACGCCCGCGGTGGGCTCGTCCATGATCAGCACCTCGGGCTCGCTGGCCAGCGCCCGCGCGATCAGGGCGCGCCGCTGCTGCCCGCCGGACAGGTCGGCGATGTCGACGTCGGCCCACGGGGTGAGGTCGACCGCGTCGATCGCGGCGGCGACCGCGGCCCGGTCGGCCTCGCGCATCCAGCCGATCCGGCCCAGGCGCGGCAGCCGACCCGACGAGACGACCTCGCGCACGGTGGACGCGACCGTCCCGCCGACCGTGTGCCGCTGCGGCACGTAGCCGATCCGGGCGCCGTGCCAGCGCGAGCGACCCCTCACGCCGACCGGGCGGCCCAGCAGCTCGACCTCACCGGTCAGGACGCGCGCCAGACCGAGCAGCCCGCGCACCAGCGTCGTCTTGCCCGAGCCGTTCGCGCCGAGCACCGCGACCACCTCACCGCGCTGCACCACCAGGTCGACGTCGTGCACGACGGCCCGGTCGGTGTAGCCGATGCTCACGCCGCGCAGCGCGATCACCGGCCCGGGCGCCGGGTCGGTCACCGGGTCGGTCACCGGCACGGCTGCCCCCGGCGGATCGTGGCGAGGTCGGCGCGCATCACCGCAAGGTAGTCGCTGCCGGCGGACTCCTCGGTCAGTCCCTCGATGGGGTCGAGCACCGCAGTCCGGGCGCCGGTCTCGCGGGCCAGGGTGTCGGCCACGGCGGGGCTGACCAGCGTCTCGGAGTAGATGGTGCGCACCGCGTGGGCGCGGACGAACGCCGCGACGTCGGCCAGCTGACCGGCGTCCGGCTCGGCCTCGGGCGTGAGGCCGGTGACCCCGACCTGGGTGAGGCCGTACCGGCGGGCGAGGTAGCCGAACGCCGAGTGGCTGGTGACCAGCTCGCTGCTCGCGCAGTCGGCCAACCCGGCGCGCAGGTCGGCGTCCAGGGCGCCCAGGTCGCGGGTGAGCGCGGCGAGGTTGGTGGCGAACGCGCTCGCGGCGCTGGGGTCGACCGCGCTCATCCGCGCGGCCAGGGCGACCGCGACCGCCTTCAGTCGCGCCGGGTCGAGCCAGAAGTGCGGGTCGGTGGCGCCGACGTCGGCGGCCGCGTCCTCGATCGCGCCGCTGACCGTCGCGCCGCCCGGCGTCACGCGCAGGTCGAGGTCGGCGGCGCCGGCCGCGTCGAACGCGCGCCCAACCGCCTCGGCCGCGACGGCGGTGTCGACGGCGGGCTGGAACCCCCCGAGGTGGACGACCAGGTGGGCGTCGGCCAGGGTCGCGACGTCGCGCGGCGACAGCTCGAGGTCGTGCGGCTCGGCACCGGCCTTGGTCAGGTTGGTGACGCTGACGCGGTCACCGCCGATGCGTTCGGCGACGAACTGCAAGGGGTAGAAGCTGGCCACCAGCCGCATCGGCCGGCCGGCGGGAACGGTGCCCGGACCCGTCGTGGGGCCGGTGAGTGAGGAGCAGCCCGAGACGGTGAGCAGCACCGCTGCGAGGATGATCGCCGTCAACCTGGACATGAGAATCATTATCAATCGTTACCACGGCGGGGTCAACCGGGGTTCAGCGCGGGAACGCCTGGGTCAGGCACAGCGCGACGGCCAGCAGCAGCACCGCCACCCGGCCGAGGCGCTCGCCGGTGCCGAGGCGCGGCCAGCCCAGGTAGAGCAGCCAACCGACGAACACGACCACCAGGGCCGTGAGCACCACCGCGAGCGGCCCGCCGACGACGATCGCCACCACCAGGCCCGCCAGGAGCACGACGAACGGCACGGCTCGGGGCAGCCGCGACAGCCGCAGCAGCACGGGCAGGCTGACCCGCTCGATGGCGGCTCGCAGGCCGGACGTCGGCGCCGGGGACTGGCTCACGGGGGACCTCTCGTGGGGGGTGCGGGCCGACCATCGTCTCGTGCCAGGCTGGGCGCGGTCGCCCGGGCCCGTCGTCCGGGCAGGTGGAGGTGGGCCGTGGCACTGGTGGTGGTGACGCGCTACGTCGTCCCGGCCGACGAGGCCGCGGTGTTCCACGAGCGGGCCCGCGAGGCGCTGGACGCCCTGCGCCTGCAGCCGGGCTGCCGGCGCGGTCACGTCGGGCGCTCGATGGACGAGCCCGAGCGCTGGCTGCTGCAGACCGAGTGGGACACCGTCGGCGCCTACCGGCGCGGGCTGTCGTCGTACGACGTCAAGGTGCGGGCGGTGCCGGTGATGTACCACGCGATCGACGAGCCGACGGCGTACGAGGCCCTGGTCGAGGCGGGCCCTACCGAGCTGGTCGACCGTCTCAGCGACCGGGCCGGGTAGCACCGCCCGTTAGCCTGGGGGTCCGCTGCTGCAACCCAGCTCGCCGACACCCAGCCGGATGGAGTGACCCACCGTGGCCGCCAAGCCAGAGTCCCGCGTCGACACCGTCGTCAGCCTCGCCAAGCGCCGGGGGTTCGTCTTCCCGTGCGGCGAGATCTACGGCGGCACGCGGTCGGCCTGGGACTACGGACCGCTCGGGGTCGAGCTGAAGGAGAACATCCGGCGGCAGTGGTGGAAGTCGATGGTGACCGGCCGCGACGACGTCGTGGGCCTGGACTCCTCGGTGATCCTGCCCACCCGCACCTGGGAGGCCTCGGGGCACATCGCGACGTTCAGCGACCCGCTCACCGAGTGCCAGAGCTGCCACAAGCGCTTTCGGGCCGACCACCTCGAGGAGGAGTTCGCCGAGCGCAAGGGCCGCGTCGCCGAGCACGGACTGGCCGACATCGCCTGCCCCAACTGCGGGACCCGCGGGTCGTGGACGCCGCCGCGCAACTTCAGCGGGCTGCTGAAGACCTACCTCGGCGTGGTCGAGGACGAGTCCGGCCTGCACTACCTGCGGCCCGAGACCGCCCAGGGCATCTTCTTGAACTTCCTCAACGTCATGACCTCGGCGCGCAAGAAGCCGCCGTTCGGCATCGCGCAGACCGGCAAGAGCTTCCGCAACGAGATCACGCCGGGCAACTTCATCTTCCGCACCCGCGAGTTCGAGCAGATGGAGATGGAGTTCTTCGTCGAGCCCGGCACCGACGAGCAGTGGCACCAGTACTGGATCGACGCCCGCACCGCCTGGTACGTCGACCTCGGCGTCGACCCCGCGAACCTGCGCCACTTCGAGCACCCGAAGGAGAAGCTGTCGCACTACTCGACCCGCACCGTCGACATCGAGTACCGCTTCGGCTTCTCGGGGT
>JBBQGB010000090.1:0-10885 GCA_038322575.1 Actinomycetales bacterium | reverse complement strand
GTCATGCAGGGCGCCGGCAGCGCGCTGATGGGCATCGGCTCGGCCCGCGGTGAGGACCGCGCGGTGCAGGCCGCCGAGCTCGCGATCTCCTCGCCGCTGCTGGAGGCCAGCATCGACGGCGCGTACGGCGTGCTGCTGTCGATCCAGGGTGGCAGCGACCTGGGCCTGTTCGAGATCAACGAGGCGGCGCGGCTGGTGCAGGAGGCCGCTCACCCCGAGGCCAACATCATCTTCGGCGCGGTCATCGACGACGCCCTCGGCGACGAGGTGCGGGTCACGGTCATCGCGGCCGGCTTCGACGGCGGCGCCCCGGTGCAGCGGCCGAACGACCGCGCGCTCGGCCAGGTGTCCGGCCGGGCCCCGACCTCCGCCGACCGCCCCGCCCCCACGCCGGTGCCGGCCGGGGTCGGGACGGGGAACTCCAACGGCTACCGGCCCTACGGCGGCCAGCAGTTCGCGCCCGCGGGGCAGGAGCGCCCCGCGCCCACCGCCGCGCCCGCGCCCGCTGACCCGGTCGAGCTGGACGAGCAGGTCGTGGTGGTGCCCGAGACCCTCGAGCCGGTGCGGGTGCGCTCGGGCCGCTCGGTGGCCTTCGACGACGGCGACGACCTGGACGTGCCCGACTTCCTGAAGTAGCCGCTTCGGGCGCCCCGGCGGGCCCCGCCTACGCTGTCCCGCGTGTTCTGGGACGAGAGCGTGGTCGGGGCCCGCTTCGTCGTGTCCGAGCGCGCCGGCGGGGCCAGCGCCGCGCCGTACGACGGGCTCAACCTCGCGCTGCACGTGGGCGACGACCCGGCCTTCGTCGTCGCCAACCGGGCGGCGCTCGCCGCCGACCTGCGCGTCGCACCAGACCACGTGGTGTACGTCGAGCAGGTGCACGGCGACACGGTGCTGCAGGTCGATCGGCCGCTGGCCGGCCCCGCCCCGCAGGCGGACGGGCTGGTCACCACCACCCCCGGGCTGGCGCTGGCCATCATGGTCGCGGACTGCGTGCCGGTCCTGCTCGCCGATCCCGTCGCGGGGGTGGCAGGGGCCGCGCACGCCGGGCGCCAGGGCATGGTCGCCGGGGTGGCGCGCCGGGTCGCCGAGGCGATGCGCGACCTGGGTGCGCGGAACATCATCGCCCGTCTGGGCCCCTCGGTCTGCCCGCGCTGCTACCCGGTGCCGCTCGAGCTGCGCGAGCAGGTGGCCGCCGTCCACCCCGAGACGCGCTCGCTCGACCGGCATGCCCTGCCCTCGATCGACGTCGCCGCCGGCGTCCTCGCCCAGCTCGGGCCGCTGTGCTTCGACGTCGAGCAGCTGGCCGGTTGCACCGTCGAGGACCCGCGGCTGTACTCCTACCGCCGCGACGGCAGCACCGGCCGGTTCGTCGGCGCCGTCGTCCTGGACCTCGCGCCGTGACCGACGACCGCCCGGCCGAGCTGGCCGCCGCCCTGGCGTCGGTGCGCGAGCGGATCGCCCGCGCCTGCGCGGCGGCCGGCCGCGACCCCGGCGAGGTGACCCTGGTGGTGGTCACCAAGACCTTCCCCGCGGACGACGTCGCGCGCCTGGCCGCCCTCGGCGTGGTCGACGTCGGCGAGAACCGCCACCAGGAGGCCGCGGCCAAGGCCTCTGCGCTGGCCGACCTGGGGCTGCGCTGGCACTTCATCGGCCGGCTGCAGCGCAACAAGGCGCGGGCGGTCGCGGCGTACGCCGACGTTGTGCACTCGGTCGACCGCGCCGAGCTCCTGGCCCCCCTGTCCGGTGGCGCCGCGGACGCGGGCCGCGTCGTCGACATCCTGGTGCAGGTCGACCTCGACCCCACCGGGGCGGCCGCCGGTCGAGGCGGGGCCGCGCCGTCGGCAGTGCCGGCGATCGCGGACGAGGCGGCGGGGGCGCCCGGCCTGCGGCTGGGTGGCGTCATGGCCGTCGCGCCGCTCGGCGCCGACCCCGCAGAGGCGTTCGCGCGGCTGCGGACGATCGGGGCCGCCGTCCGGGCCGCGCACCCGGGTGCGGTCTGGATCTCGGCCGGGATGAGCGGCGACCTGGAGCAGGCGGTGGCCGCGGGAGCGACACACCTGCGTGTCGGCAGCGCCATCCTGGGGCAGCGGCCACCTCTGCAGTAGCGTCCACGACACGGCACGGACGGCGTGCAGACCAACGGATGGGGTGCTGGCGATGGCGGGTGCGCTGCGCAAGACCATGGTGTACCTCGGTCTGGCCGAGGAAGACCACTACGACGACGAGACCTACGACGAGGACGACGACCGCGGCGGCGAGCGCTCCGCCGGCCGGCACGGGTCGTCGGCGTCCGGTCACGGCACGGGACACGGCGCTGCGGTGACCGCGCTGCCGCATCGCCCGCTGGCGCGCGTGGTGCCCAGCCCCGCGCCCTCGGGTGAGCTGCAGCGGATCACCACGATCCACCCCCGCACCTACAACGAGGCCAAGACCATCGGCGAGGCGTTCCGCGAGGGCACCCCGGTGATCATGAACCTGACCGACCTGGACGACGCCGACGCCAAGCGCCTGGTCGACTTCGCTGCCGGCCTGGTCTTCGGCCTGCACGGCGCGATCGAGCGGGTCACGAGCAAGGTGTTCCTGCTCTCGCCGGCGCACATCGAGGTCGTCGCCGAGGACAAGGAGCCCGCGCCCGCACCGGGCTTCTTCAACCAGAGCTGACCCGTGGGCGCGATCCGCTCGGTCCTGCACTTCATCGTCCTGATCTTCTTCATCCTGCTGATCGGGCGGCTGGTCGTCGACTGGATCCAGGTCTTCGCCCGTGAGTGGCGCCCCCGCGGGGTGACCCTGGTGCTGGCCGAAGCCGTCTACAGCGCCACCGACCCGCCGCTGAGGGCGCTGCGCCGGGCCGTCCCCCCGCTGCGCCTGGGCCAGGTGCAGCTCGACCTGGCGTTCATGATCCTGTTCTTCGTCACGTTCCTGCTGCTGCAGCTGCTCTGAGGCGCCCGCCGTTCGACCCCCCGCAGCATCCCCCGGCGACCCCGCCGCCACCGCCGAAGTGACCCCCACCTGCGGATTCGCTACGGTGTCCCGGGCCGACCACGACACCAGAGGTGACCAGATGGCGTTGAACCCCGAGGAAGTTGTCAACAAGCGCTTCAGCGCGACCAAGTTCAGGCAGGGGTACGACGAGGAGGAGGTCGACGAGTTCCTCGACGAGGTCGTCTCCGAGCTGCGTCGCCTCAACGGTGAGAACGAGGAGCTGCGCACCAAGCTGAGCGCCTGCGAGAGCCGCGTCGCCGAGCTGTCCCGCTCGTCCTCGCGCGCCGAGCCGGCCGCAGCCGCGCCGCCGGCCCAGGTCGTGGCCCCGGTGCCGGCGCCCGCGCCGGCCCCTACGCCGACCCCGACCCCGACCCCGGCTCCCGCCCCCGCCCCGGTGGCCGCCTCGGCGTCCAGCGGCGTCGACAGCGCTGCGGGCATGCTGGCCCTGGCGCAGCGACTGCACGACGAGCACGTGGCCGCCGGCAAGTCCAAGGGCGACAAGCTGGTCAACGACGCCCAGGCCCAGGCCACCCGGATGGTGCGCGAGGCCGAGGAGAAGCAGCGGCAGACCCTCGGCGACCTGGAGTCCCAGCGCCAGGTGCTCGAGCGCAAGGTCGAGGACCTGCGCTCCTTCGAGCGCGAGTACCGTAGCCGGCTCAAGGCCTACCTCGAGGGGCAGCTGCGCGACCTCGAGAGCACCTCGGCCAGCGGCGGCACACGGCCCGCGTCCGGCGCGCCCGGCGTCGCGGACACCGGGGGGTCGACGTCCACGTCAGCCCTGCCCTCGCGCACGCCGACGGTCGTCGAGACCGGTCAGGACGCGCCGTCGGGCGACTCGACCCCGCGCTTCCCGTTCGGCGGCTGAGCGCGCAGCAGCACCTGATCGGCCCGCGGCCGCCGGACGACGTTCGTCCGGCGGCCGCGCGCGTGGCGGGGCGCGGCCGGCAGACGGCCACAGCCGCAGATGGCGCTGTGGACTAGTTCGGCACCTATCATTCGGCGACGATCGCGAGGCGGCGGTCACCTGGAGGGGCGATGACCAACAGCACGCAGGGCACCGGTCGGGCCGACCGCGCTGTGCCGGCGGCCGGCACCACGGCGGGGCGCAGCACCCGCGCGACGGCGTCGACCAAGGCCGCGGTGACCAAGGCCCCTGCCAAGTCCGCGCCGGCCAAGACGACCGCCACGAAGGCCGCGGCCGCCAAGACGACCGCCACGAAGGCGGCGGCTGCCAAGACGACCGCCACGAAGCCGGCGGCCGCCAAGACGACCGCCACGAAGCCGGCCGCTGCCAAGACGACTGCCACGAAGGCCGCCCCGGCGACGAAGGCCGCCCCGGCGACGAAGGCCGCTCCGGCGACGAAGGCCGCTCCCGGCAAGGCCGCCCCGGCGAAGCAGGCCGCTGCCAAGACGACCGCCACGAAGGCCGCCCCGGCGACGAAGGCCGCTCCCGGCAAGGCCGCCCCGGCGAAGAAGGTCGCCCCAGCCAAGGCCGCCCCCGCCCAGACGTCGAAGAAGGCCCCGCCGGCCGCGGCCACGCACCCCGCGCCGACCGAGGCCACACCGGTCAGGGCCGCGGCGAAGCAGGCCGCCCCGGCCCTGGCCGCGCCGCAGAGCCGAAGGACGCCGGACCCGGCACCGAGCCGAGCGGCACGCTCCGCGCCGGCGCGCTCACTGAAGGTGCGTGAGGACGAGTCACCCTGGACCGCCGCCGAGCTCGCCGAGGTCCGGGCGGCGCTGGAGGCCGACGTCGCCCGTCTGGGCGCCGAGATCGTCACGGCCGAGACGGGGCTGCACGAGCTGCTGCGCGACTCCGGGGACGGCGCGGGTGACGACCAGGCCGACGCCGGGGCCAAGACCTTCGAGCGCGAGCAGGAGATCTCGCTGGCCAACAACAGCCGCGAGATGCTCGAGCAGAGCGGGCACGCGCTCGCCGCGATCGCCGACGGCACGTACGGCGTGTGCGAGTCGTGCGGGCTCCCGGTCGGCAAGATGCGGCTGCAGGCCTTCCCGCGTGCGACCCTGTGCGTCTCATGCAAATCACGCCAGGAACGACGCTGACGCAGGCTCCAGCGCCCGCGCGGGCCCGGTTGGTGCGGGTGCTCGCGCTCGGGGCGGTGCTGGTCTACCTGGTCGACCAGGTCACCAAGGGCCTCGCCGTCCGCCACCTGACGCCCGGCGACCCGGTGCCGCTGCTCGGCACGCTCGTGCAGCTGCGCATCATCCGCAACCCCGGTGCGGCGTTCTCGATCGCGACCGGGATGACCTGGGTGCTGACCGGCGTCGCGGTCGTCGTCGTGGTGGTCGTGGTCCGCTCGGCGCGGCGGCTCGGCAGCCGCGGCTGGGCCGTGGCCCTCGGCCTGCTGCTCGGCGGCGCGCTGGGCAACCTCACCGACCGGCTGCTGCGCGAGCCGGGGGTCGGCCGCGGCCACGTCGTGGACTTCATCGACTACCACGGCCTGTTCGTGGGCAACGTCGCCGACGTCGCGATCGTCACGGCCGCCGTCCTGGTGGGGCTGCTCGGACTGCGCGGCATCGGGCTGGACGGAGCCCGGGTGAGCCATGACTGACCTGCGCACCCTGCCCGTCCCCGACGGCCTCGAGGGCGAGCGCGTCGACGCCGCACTCGCCCGGTTGTTCGGGCTCTCGCGCACCAAGGCCGCCGAGCTCGCCGCCGGCGGGCAGGTGCGGGTCGACGGCGCCGCCGTCGGCAAGTCCGACCGGGTCAGCGCCGGGTCGATGCTCGAGGTCGAGCTGCCCGGCGCGGCCCCGGCGCTCGAGGTCGGCTCCGAGCCGGTGCCGGGCATGCGCGTGGTCTTCGACGACGACGACCTGGTCGTGGTCGACAAGCCCGTGGGCGTCGCCGCCCACCCCAGCCCCGGCTGGACCGGCACGACCGTGGTCGGTGGCCTGGCCGCGGCCGGGTACCGGATCTCGACGTCCGGCGCCGCCGAGCGGCAGGGCGTCGTGCACCGGCTGGACGTCGGCACCTCGGGTCTGATGGTGGTCGCCAAGAGCGAGCACGCCTACACGGTCCTCAAGCGGGCCTTCAAGGAGCGCACGGTCGACAAGACGTACCACGCGGTGGTCCAGGGGCTGCCCGACCCGCTGCGCGGCACCATCGACGCCCCCATCGGTCGCCACCCCGGCCACGCGTACAAGTGGGCCGTCACCGAGGCCGGTAAGCCGAGCATCACCCACTACGAGGTGCTCGAGGCGTTCCGCGCGGCGTCGCTGGTCGAGGTCCACCTCGAGACCGGCCGCACGCACCAGATCCGGGTGCACTTCAGCGCGCTGCGCCACCCGTGCGTCGCCGACCTCACCTACGGGGCCGACCCCACGCTCGCGGCACGGCTGGGCCTGACCCGCCAGTGGCTGCACGCCGTCCGGCTGGGGTTCGAGCACCCCTCGACGGGGCGCCCGGTGCTGTTCGAGAGCCCGTACCCCGACGACCTGGTGGCCTCCCTCGAGGTGCTGTCAGCGCCCTGATCGGCGTCCTGCCGCGCCTCCTGCGGCGTCGCCCGGCGCGCGTCGTCGCGTCAGTGGTCCACCTCGCCACGTTTACCCCCCGGGACCAGGGGTAGTGGCACGGGGCTGGCCCGTACTTACGTCGTAAGTGACGGTTACTCGTGCTGCGGCGCGTCTCGACTTCCTGGAGCACCACGTGAAGAACGCACTCACCTCGGCACTGACGTCCATCGCGACGTTCGTGCCCAAGCTGGTCCTGTTCCTGGTCATCCTGGTGATCGGCATCATCATCGCCAAGGCCCTGGCCAAGATCGTCGACCGGGTCCTGGAGAAGGTCGGCTTCGACCGCGCCGTCGAGCGCGGCGGCGTCGGCAAGGCCCTGGCCAAGAGCTCGTACGACGCGAGCGACATCCTGGCCAAGGTCGTCTACTACGCCGTCCTGCTGTTCGTCCTGCAGCTCGCGTTCAGCGCCTTCGGTCCCAACCCGGTCAGCGACCTGCTGACCACGTTCGTCGCGTTCCTGCCGCGCGTCTTCGTCGCGATCATCATCGTGGTCATCACCGCGGCCATCGCGCAGGGCGTCAAGAGCCTGATCCTCGGCGCGCTCGGTGGCCTGTCCTACGGCAAGGTCCTCGCGAACATCGCCTCGGTCTTCATCCTGGGCCTGGGCATCATCGCCGCCCTGAACCAGGTCGGGATCGCCACCACCGTCACCACCCCCGTCCTGGTCGCTGTCCTCGCGACCGTGGCCGGCGTCATCGTCGTCGGTGCCGGCGGCGGGCTGATCAAGCCCATGCAGCACCGCTGGGAGCGCTACCTGAGCACCGCCGAGGCCGAGGTCCCCAAGGCCCGCGCCCAGGTCGGTGGCGGGCAGCCCGCCCGCACCGAGGGTGCGACCATCAGCCTGCCCGTGACGGACGCCGAGTCCGCGCGCAGCACCTACTGACCCTCGCGTCGGCCGGCTGACGCCGGCCCAGCCAGACCCCACGAAAGGGCCACCCGAGACCCCTCGGGTGGCCCTTTCGTGCACGCTCGACGTGGCCCGCTGGGACGGTACCGACGGCGGCCCGCGCGGCGCGCCGACGACACGCCGTCCGGGCTGGGACGACGGGCACGCCGGCCGCCGGTGACGGTGGCGCGACCTAGACTCACGGCCATGCCCGCCAGCTCGACCGCCCCGCCGACCGCGTCCGCCGACGCCTCGTTCGTGCACCTGCACGTGCACACCGAGTACTCGATGCTCGACGGCGCGGCGCGCATCGACGACCTGTTCACCGAGGCCGCCCACCAGGGCTCACCGGCGCTCGCGACCACCGACCACGGCTACATCTTCGGGGCGTACGAGTTCTGGAAGGCCGGCCGCAAGCACGGCGTCAAGCCGATCATCGGCCTCGAGGCCTACCTCACGCCGGGCACCCACCGCACCGACCGCACCCGGGTCAAGTGGGGCGACGGCGGCCGCGACGACGTGTCCGGGTCGGGCGCATACACGCACATGACGCTGCTCGCCCGCGACAACGAGGGCATGCACAACCTGTTCCGGATGTCCTCGCTCGCCTCGCTCGAGGGGCACTACTTCAAGCCCCGCATGGACCGCGACCTGCTCGCCCGCTACGGCACCGGGCTGATCGGCACCACCGGCTGCGCCGGTGGCGAGATCCAGACCCGGCTGCGCCTCGGCCAGTACGACCAGGCCCGCGCCGCCGCCGCCGAGCTGCGCGACATCTTCGGCCCCGAGAACTACTACGCCGAGATCATGGACCACGGCCTGGACGTCGAACGGTCCACGATCAAGGACCTGCTGCGCCTGGCCAAGGACCTCGCGATCCCGCTGGTCGCCACCAACGACCTGCACTACACCCACGCTGCGGGCGCCACCGCCCACGCCGCCCTGCTGTGCGTGCAGTCCGGCTCGACCCTGGCCGACCCGGGCCGGTTCAAGTTCGAGGCCGACGAGTTCTACCTCAAGACGCCGGCCCAGATGCGCCACCTGTTCCGCGAGCTGCCCGAGGCGTGCGACAACACCCTGCTGATCGCCGAGCGCTGCGACGTCTCGTTCACCGAGGGCGAGGGGCAGTACATGCCGCGCTTCGCCTGCCCGGCGGGGGAGTCCGAGCAGTCCTGGTTCGTCAAGGAGGTCGAGGCCGGCCTGCACCGGCGCTACCCCGCGGGCATCAGCGACGCGGTGCGCCGGCGCGCCGAGTACGAGACCGAGGTCATCTGCTCGAAGGGGTACGCCGGGTACTTCCTGGTCGTCGCCGACTTCATCACCTGGGCCAAGGCCAACGGCATCCGGGTCGGCCCCGGTCGTGGGTCGGGCGCGGGCGCGATGACGGCGTACGCGATGGGGATCACCGACCTCGACCCGCTGCAGCACGGGCTGATCTTCGAGCGGTTCCTCAACCCCGAGCGCATGTCGATGCCCGACTTCGACGTCGACTTCGACGAGCGCCGCCGCGGCGAGGTGATCCGCTACGTCACCGACAAGTACGGCGACGACCGGGTCGCCCAGATCGTCACCTACGGCACGATCAAGGCCAAGCAGGCCGTCAAGGACGCCAGCCGGGTGCTCGGCTACCCGTTCGCGATGGGCGAGAAGATCACCAAGGCGATGCCCGCCGCGGTGATGGGCAAGGACGTCCCGCTCGCCGGGATCTTCGACACCAAGCACAAGCGCTACTCCGAGGGCGAGGAGTTCCGCCAGCTGCACGCCGGCGACCCCGACGTCGCCAAGGTGGTCGAGACCGCGCTCGGGCTCGAGGGCCTCAAGCGCCAGTGGGGGGTGCACGCCGCCGGGGTCATCATGTCCAGCGAGCCGCTCGCCGGGCTGGTGCCGATCATGCGCCGCGAGCAGGACGGGCAGATCATCACCCAGTTCGACTACCCGAGCTGCGAGACGCTCGGCCTGGTCAAGATGGACTTCCTGGGGCTGCGCAACCTGACGATCCTGGACGACGCGCTCGTCAACGTGCGGGCCAGCCGCGGCATCACCGTCGACCTGGACGCCCTGAGCAAGGACCTCACCGACCCGGTCACCTTCGAGCTGCTGTCCCGCGGCGACACCCTCGGGGTGTTCCAGTTCGACGGCACCCCGATGCGCGCCCTGCTGCGGCTGATGAAGCCCGACAGCTTCGAGGACATCTCGGCGGTCGGCGCGCTCTACCGCCCCGGCCCGATGGGCGCGGGGTCGCACACCAACTACGCGCTGCGCAAGAACGGCCTGCAGCCGATCACCGCGATCCACCCCGAGCTCGAGCAGCCGCTGGAAGAGATCCTGGGCGCCACCTACGGCCTGATCGTCTACCAGGAGCAGGTCATCCTGATCGCCCAGAAGCTGGCCGGGTACTCGCTCGGCAAGGCCGACCTGCTGCGTAAGGCCATGGGCAAGAAGAAGCGCGAGGTGCTGGACGCCGAGTACGTCGGCTTCGAGGCCGGCATGCTCGACAACGGGTACTCCCCGGCGGCGGTCAAGACCCTGTGGGACATCCTGGTCCCGTTCTCGGACTACGCGTTCAACAAGGCGCACAGCGCGGCGTACGGGCTGGTGTCGTACTGGACGGCGTACCTCAAGGCGAACTACCCGGCCGAGTACATGGCCGCCGTCCTCACCAGCGTCCGCGACGACAAGGACAAGTCCGCGCTCTACCTCGCCGAGTGCCGCCGGATGGGCATCAAGGTGCTGCCGCCGGACGTCAACGAGTCGGCCGCCGACTTCACCCCGGTCGGCACCGACATCCGGTTCGGGCTCACCGCGATCCGCAACGTCGGCAGCAACGTCGTCGACGGCGTCGTCGCGGCCCGCGCGGCCAAGGGCCGGTACGGCTCCTTCGAGGACTTCCTGCGCAAGGTGCCGGCGGTGGTGTGCAACAAGCGCACCATCGAGTCGCTGGTCAAGGCGGGGGCGTTCGACTCCCTGGGCCACCCGCGGGCCGGCCTGGTGCGCGTGCACGAGGTGTACGTCGACTCCCTGGTCGACGAGAAGCGCAAGGAGTCCCAGGGCCAGGACTCGCTGTTCGGCGGGTTCGACGACGAGACGTCGCTGGGCCTGGCCGTGCTGCCGCCGGTGCCGCAGCTGGAGTGGGACAAGCGCGAGAAGCTGAAGTTCGAGCGCGACATGCTGGGCCTGTACGTCAGCGACCACCCCCTGTTCGGCGTCGAGCACGTCCTGTCGGGCGCCTCGGACTGCTCGATCGCCCAGCTGATGGCCGACGAGTCCCGCCCCGAGGGGTCCAGCGTGACCATCGCGGGCATGATCAGCGGCCTGTCACGCAAGATGACCAAGAACGGCAACCCCTGGGCCATCGCGACCGTCGAGGACCTCGAGGGCTCGGTCGAGGTGATGTTCTTCCCGCAGACCTACCAGACGGTGTCGACGATCCTGGCCGAGGACCTCATCGTCGTGGTGCGCGGGCGGGTCAACCGCCGCGACGACGTC
>JBBQGB010000089.1:0-10984 GCA_038322575.1 Actinomycetales bacterium | reverse complement strand
CGCGGCCGCAACGGCGGCTACTTCGTCCTCGCCGACTGGGGCCCGTCGTCCGCCGAGATGGTGCGCCGCCACCTGATCCCCAACTGGCAGCACTTCGAGGCGCTGTTCGACGCCCGCACCCTGCTCGAGCCGCTGATCGCGAGCACCGCGGCGACGCGCCGTACCCCTGCGGACTGCGAGGCGATCACCCTGGCCCTGCGGGCGTACGGCGACGCCACCGACCGCGAGGGCTCGCGGCAGGCGGACGAGCGGCTGCACCGCGCTGTGGCCGAGGCCACCCACAACCCGGTGCTGCTGGGGCTGTCCAGCCGGATCCGCTCGCGGGTGAGCCTGAACCTCGGCGCCGAGCCCTACAGCGACCAGGTGCGCCGCTCGGCGCTCGACCAGCACCAGGGGCTGGCCCGCGCCGTGGTCGAGGGTGACCCCGCGGTGGCGGCCGAGGTCGCAGGTCGGCACTTCACGTTGTCCGAGAACATGATCCGCGACCTGGTGGCCCGGGTGCGCCAGGACGAGCAGTCCGCGTGACCTCCCGCACCGGGTTCGTGCTGCGCCGCGTCCTGCTGACCCTGCCGGTGCTGTGGGTGATGAGCGTGTTCGTGTTCCTCATCATCCGGCTCGTGCCGGGCGACCCGGTGCGCACCATGCTGGGCTTTCGGGCCACCGCGGCCAACGTCGCCGAGGTGCGCCGGCGGCTGCACCTGGACGAACCCCTGCTGCAGCAGTACGTCCGCTGGGTCGGTGACCTGCTGCACGGTGACCTCGGCCAGGACCTCGTCAGCCGCGCGCCGCTCAGCGAGCTGCTGGTACAACGACTTCCGGTCACCCTCGAGCTGACGACGCTGTCGATGACGCTCGCCGTCCTGGTCGGGGTGCCGCTCGGGGTGCGTGCCGCGGTCGGCGGCCGCTGGACCCGCCGGCTGACCGACGGGTTCGTCGTCCTCGGCATCAGCGTCCCGGACTTCTGGCTGGGCATCATGCTCGTGCTGCTGTTCGCCGGGACGCTCACGGTGCTGCCCCCCTCGGGCTACCTGCCGTTCACCACCGATCCGGTGCAGAACCTGCGGTACATGACGCTGCCGGTGCTGACGCTCGCGACGGCGGAGACGGCGTACCTGCTGCGCACCACCCGCGGCGCCATGGAGTCCGTGCTGCAGCGCCCGTACGTCACCTACCTGCGCGCCAAGGGCCTGTCGCCGCGCCGGATCGTCGCCGGCCACGCCCTGAAGAACGCCGCTCCCACCGTCGTCACCGTCATCGGCATCCAGGTCGGGGTGCTGCTGGGTGGGGCGATCGTCGTCGAGCAGCTGTTCGCCCTGCCCGGTGTGGGGCGGATGATCGTGACGGCCATCAACCAGCGCAACTACCCCACGGTGCAGGCCGGGGTGCTCGTGATCGCCGCGATGTTCGTCCTGGTCTCGCTGGTGACCGACCTGGTGGTCGGCTGGCTCGACCCGCGCGTGAGCGACGGGGCCGGCGCGTGAGCACCGTCGAGCGGACGGCGACCCGCACCCGCCGCAGGCCGCGCACCACCACGGTCGTGGGCGCCGCGGTGCTGGCGGTCCTCGTCCTGGCGGCCCTCGCCGCTCCGCTGCTCGCGCCGCACGACCCCGAAGCCGTGCAGTCCACGCGGGTCCTGGGCAGCCCGAGCGCGTCGTACCCGTTCGGCTCGGACGTCCTGGGCCGCGACGTCCTCTCGCGGGTGCTCTACGCGCTGCGGGTCAGCCTGACCGTCGCCGTGTCGGCCGTGGGCGTGGCCACCCTGGTCGCCGTGCCGCTGGGACTGCTCGCGGGGTACGCCGGCGGATGGGTCGACTCGCTGATCTCGCGACCGCTCGACATGCTGCTGGTGCTGCCCGCGCTGCTGCTCGCGATCAGCCTGATCGCGATCCTGGGGCCGGGCAGCGTGGTCGCGGCTCTCGCGATCGCCGTCATCTACCTGCCGATCCTGGCCCGGGTCATGCGCAGCAGCACCCTGGTCGTGACGCGCAACGAGTACGTCGTCGTCGCGCGGGCCCGCGGCGCCGGGCACCTGCGGATCATGGCGCGCCACGTGCTGCCGAACGCCATCGGGCCGGTCGCCGTCCAGGCGTCGGTGCTCACCGGGTTCGCGCTGCAGCTCGAGGCCGCGCTGAGCTTCCTCGGCCTGGGCACCCAGCCGCCCACGCCCTCGCTCGGGGGCATGCTTGCCGACGGTCGCGACGTCCTGACCCAGGCGCCGTGGGTCGAGGTGTTCCCCGGCCTCGCGATCGCCGTCGCGGTCATCGCGTTCACGTTGCTCGGCGACGGGCTGCGCCGCTCGCTCGACCCCGACGGGGTGGCGTCGTGACCGCCGCGCTGCAGCTGGACGACCTGCGGGTGCGGTTCGCCCTCGGCGACGGCCTGGTGTCGGCGGTCGACGGTGTGTCGCTGCGCGTCGAGCCGGGCGAGATCGTCGGCCTGGTCGGCGAGAGCGGTTGCGGCAAGAGCACGCTGGCCGCCGCGGTCATGGGGCTGCTGCCACCCTCGACCAGCGTCACCGGGTCGGTGCGGGTCGCGGGCGACGAGGTCGTCGGCCTGGACGACCGCCGCCTGCGCGCGATGCGCGGCGACCGGGTGTCGATGGTCGTGCAGGATCCCTCGACCAGCCTCGACCCGATCTGGTCGGTGGGCGACCAGGTGGCCGAGACGATCCGCGCCCACCGCCGGGTGGGTCGGCGCGAGGCGCGCGCGATGGCCACCCGGCTGATGACCGACGTCGGCATCCCGGCCGCGGCCAGCCGCTACGACGACCCGCCGCACCGCCTCTCGGGCGGCATGCGCCAGCGCATCGTCATCGCGGCGGCACTGGCCAACGAGCCCGCGCTGCTGATCGCCGACGAGCCCACCACCGCGCTCGACGTGACGATCCAGGCCCAGATCCTCGGCCTGATCCGCCGGTTGCGTGACGAGCGCGGCACCTCGGTGCTGCTGATCACCCACGACCTCGGCGTCGTGGCCCAGGTCTGCGACCGGGTCGCGGTGATGTACGCCGGGCAGCTCGTCGAGGTCGCGACCGCCCAGGAGCTGTTCGACCACCCCCGCCACCCCTACACCCGCGCGCTGCTCGGTGCCCTGCCCGGCGCCACCGCGCGCGGCGAGCGGCTGGCCGTGATCCCTGGCCAGGTGCCCGACCTGGCGCACCAGCCGCGCGGGTGCCGGTTCGCCGCGCGCTGCGCGCTGCGCACCGACGTCTGCGAGCAGGCCCCGGTGCTCGAGCCGGTCGGTGCGTCGATGGCCGCCTGCTGGCACGTCGACCAGCCGCTGCCGTCCCTGGGCGGTGCCCGGTGAGCGCGCTGCTGCAGGTCGAGGGACTGGTCAGGACGTTCCCGGCCGGGGGGCCGCCCTGGCGCCGACGCCGGGTGCACGCGGTGTCCGGCGTCGACCTGGTCGTCGGCCAGGGGCGCACGCTGGGTCTGGTGGGCGAGTCCGGCAGCGGCAAGAGCACGCTGGGCCGCTGCATCCTCGGCCTGGACCGGCCCGACGCCGGGCGGGTGCTGTTCGAGGGTGCCGACGTGGCGGGCATGTCCCGCGCCGAGCGGGCCCGCTTCCGCCGACGGGTGCAGCCGGTGCTGCAGGACCCCTACGGCAGCCTGGACCCGCGCTGGCCGGTCGGGCGCAGCGTCCGCGAGGCGCTGGACGTCCACCGGATCGGCACGCCACGCGACCGCGACGAGCGGGTGCGCGGGCTGTTCGACCGGGTCGGGCTGAACCCCTCGCTCGCCACGCGACTGCCGCAGCACCTGTCCGGCGGCCAGCGCCAGCGGGTGGGCATCGCCGCGGCTTTGACGACCGAGCCCGACCTGATCGTCGCCGACGAGCCGGTGAGCGCGCTGGACGTCAGCGTCCAGGCGCAGGTGCTCAACCTGTTCGCCGACCTGCAGCGCGACCTCGGGGTCGCAGCCGTGTTCATCGCCCACGACCTCGGTGTGGTCGAGCACGTCAGCGACGACGTGGCGGTCATGTACCTGGGTCGCATCGTCGAGAGCGGCCCCGCGGGCGAGGTGCTCGGCCGGCCGCAGCACCCCTACACCCGAGCGCTGGTCGAGGCGATCCCGCACCCCGACCCGCGACGGCGTGCCCGGCACCAGCCGCTGCCCGGTGAGGTCCCGAGCCCGGTCGACCCGCCGCCGGGCTGCGCGTTCCACCCCCGGTGCGCGCTCGTGCGCGAGGACTGCCGCCACGAGACCCCGGCGCTGACCCCGGTGCGCGGGGGATCCAGCGTCGCCTGCCCGGTCGTCGTCCGAAACCCGCTGCCGACCACCGATCCCGCCCACCCCATCGAGTCCGGGAGGACCACGTGCCCACCGCAGACCTGAACGGCATCACCATCAACTACCTGATCGAGGGTGAGGGCGAGCAGACCGTCGTCCTGGTCAACGGGCTCGCCGACGACCTCGCCTCGTGGGACTTCCAGGTGCCCGACCTGCTCGCGGCCGGCCTGCGCGTCCTGCGCTTCGACAACCGCGGGATCGGCGACAGCGACAAGCCGGCCGGGGCGTACACCGCTCGGCTGCTCGCCGACGACACCAAGGCGCTGGTCGACCACCTGGGCATCACCGACTTCCACCTGATGGGCGTCTCGATGGGCGGCATGGTCGCCCAGGAGTACGCGCTGGCGCACCCGGGCGACCTGCGCTCGCTGACGCTGGCGTGCACCTACGCGGCGCCGGGGGAGTTCTGCTCGCGGATGTTCGACATGTGGGGTGACCTCGCCCCCGAGATGGGCGTGCCGTTCGTGATGCGCGACGTCGCCCTGTGGGCCTTCACGGTGCCGTTCTTCGAGCAGCGCCCGGACGACGCCGCCGAGTTCGAGCAGGCCATGGCCGGGTTGCCGATGACCGTCGACGCCTACCTCTCGCAGCTCAACGTCATCCAGGCGCACGACACCACCGACCGCCTCGGCCAGATCGCGGTGCGGACGCTGGTGCTGGCCGGCGAGGAGGACATCCTCATCCCGGTGCGCCTCTCGCGCCGGATGCACGAGGCCATCCCGGGATCGACCTGGGCCACCGTCCCCGGTGGTCACGCGTGCCTGTGGGAGAGCCCCGAACCCTTCAACCGCACGTTCATCGACTTCGTCACCTCGTCCTCGAACTGACCAACCAGCGCCAAGGAGCCCCCCATGACCCAGCTCGCGAACCCGCTCTCGCGCCGTGACCTGCTGCGCCGTGGCGGGCTGCTCGGCCTGGCCACCCTCGGTGGGCCGGCCGTCCTGGCCGCGTGCAGCGGCTCGTCGTCCCCGGCCGCGACCTCGTCAGGCACGGCGACGGCGCCCCCGCGCGCGGGCGGTGACCTGCGGGCCGCCCTGACCGGTGAGCCGGACACGCTCGACCCCGCCACCTCGTCGGTCTACACCGGCGCCCAGGTGTACGACGGCGTGTTCAGCAAGCTCGTCGACATCGACGCCAAGGGCGAGTTCGTCGGCGACCTCGCCACGTCGTGGAAGGCCACCGACGAACGCACCTGGACCTTCGACCTGGTCGACAACGCGACGTTCCACAACGGCGAGAAGTTCACGGCCGCCGACGTGAAGTACACCTTCGAGCGGATCCTGGACCCCAAGACCGCCAGCGCGTACGCCGGGCTGTACACCCCGATCGAGTCCGTCGAGGTGGTGAGCCCGACCCAGGTCGTGTTCCACCTCAAGACCCCGTTCGGGCCGTTCCTCACCAACCTCGCGAACAACGGCGAGATCGTCAACGAGAAGGCCATCGCCAGCGGCGACCCGGCCCGCAAGCCGGTCGGCACCGGGCCGTTCGAGTTCGTCGAGTGGGTGCAGGGCGACCACATCACGCTGAAGAAGCACGCCGGCTACCACCACAGCGGCCAGCCCTACCTGGACTCGGTGACGTTCCGGTTCGTGCTCGTCGACCAGGGCCGCATCGACTCGCTGTCGGCGGGCGAGCTGGACTGGGTCGACGCGATCCCGCTGCAGCAGGTGGCGACCCTGAGCAAGGACCCGCGGTTCACCTACGTCTCCAGCCCGGTGGCCGGCATCCCCGACTTCCTCGCGATGAACACCAGGAAGGCCCCGTTCGACAAGCTCGAGGTGCGCCAGGCGGTGGCGATCGCGTTGGACCGCAAGGCGATCCGCGACGTCGCGTACCTCGGCAGCGGCGAGGTCGGCGTCGAGGAGGTGCCGTCCGGATCGCCTTGGTACGACGGCGTCGACCCCTACGCGTCGGGGCCTGACGTCGCCAAGGCCAAGGCGCTGCTCGCGTCGGCCGGCTACGCGGGCGGGCTGAAGGTCGAGTACCTGGGGCTGCCGCAGTACCCCGAGCTGCTCAAGACCGGCCAGGTCGTCCGCGACCAGCTCAAGGCGATCGGCATCGACATGAGCATCAAGCAGGTCGACGTGTCGGTGTGGTTCGACGCGTTCTCCAAGGGGGAGTACCAGATCACCAGCGCCTACCAGGAGCGCACGCTGGACCCGGACAACTTCTACTCCCTGGTGATCCGCTCGGGCGGACCGATCAACACGACCGGGTACGCGAACCCCGAGGTGGACGCCCTGATCGACAAGGCGGCTGCCACGGCCGACGAGGCGGCCCGCAAGAAGCTGTACGCGCAGATCCGCACCATCGTGCGCGACGAGGCCCCGATCGCGTTCGTGCACTACGAGACGCTGAACTACCTGATGACGAGGAAGGTCACCGGGTCGCAGGTCACCCCGACCCTCGAGCTCAACCTGGGCCAGGTCGGCTTCACCGCGTGACCGACGGGACACCCGACGCGCCGGCGGTGAGGTCGCGCCCGACGTCCTCAGGTGGCAGCGGTCGGCCGAACAGGTGGCCCTGGGCCGTGGCGCAGCCGAGGCGCAGCAGCTCGGCCGCCTGCTCAGGGGTCTCGACGCCCTCGGCGACGACGTCCAGGCCGAGGGCCTGGGCCATCGAGATGATCGCCTGCACCACCGAGCGGCGCCGCTGAGACACGGTGATGTCGGCGACGAAGCTGCGGTCGATCTTCAACGCGTGCAACGGGATCCGGGTGAGGTAGGCCAGCGCCGAGTACCCGGTGCCGAAGTCGTCCAGGTGCAGCCGCAGGCCGGAGGCGGTCAGGGCGGCCAGGACGGTCGCGGTGACCGGTTCGTCGTCGAGCAGGACCGACTCGGTGAGCTCGATCACCAGCGCGGTCGACGGCAGCCCGTGCCGCTCCAGCGCGGCGACCACGTCGTCGGCGAACGTCGGCAGCAGCTGGGCGCCGGAGACGTTGACCGCGACCCAGAAGGTGTCGTCGACCGCGCCGGCCGCACGCCAGGCGGCCGCCTGCTCAGCGGCGTGGTCGAGCACCCACGCCCCGATCGGGCCGATGAGGCCGTTGGACTCGGCCAGGGGGATGAAGCGGTCCGGGGTGACCACTCCGAGCTCGGGGTGCGTCCAGCGCAGCAGCGCCTCGACGCCGACGGCTCGACCGGTGTGCAGGTCGACCACCGGCTGGTAGACCAGTCGCAGCTGCTGAAGCGCGAGCACCTCGCGCAGGGCGCGGTCCAGTTGCAACCACGACGCGGCGTCCTCGCGCATCCGGTGGTCGTACTCCGCATGCCGGCCGCGGCCGCGGCCCTTGGCCCGGTACATCGCGGCGTCCGCCTCGCGCAGCATCGAGCTGGCGTCCGCACCGGTCACCGACCTCGACACACCGATGCTGCCGCTGGTCCACACGGGGCCGTGCGCCAGCTCGAACGGCTCGGCCCAGACAGCCTGGAGGGACTGCAGCATCTCGTTCAGGAAGCTCTCGTCCTCGTCCTCGTCCGTGTGCGCCGCAGGCATGTGGCTGCACACGATCGCGAACTCGTCGCCCCCGAGACGCGCGACGGTGTCACCGGCGTGCACGGCGTCGGTCAGGCGCATCGACAGCGCCACCAGCAGCTGGTCGCCCGCCTGGTGGCCGTGGGTGTCGTTGACCAGCTTGAAGGCGTCGAGGTCGATCAGCAGCACGTGCACGGCCCCGTCGACGCACCCGTGGGCCTTCAGCGCCTCGTGGGCGTCGCGGGCGAACAGCCGACGGTTGCCCAGGCCGGTGAGCGGGTCGTGCAGCGCGGCGTGACGCGACCGGGCGTTCGTGGCGTGGATGCTCGCGCTCGCCCAGCCGACGAGCACCGTGACGGCGGTGACCGTGCCGATGGTCATGGACCACACCGACAGCGCCCGGCCGACGGGTGCACCCATGACGACGAGCGACGTGGCCATGACACCGGCCACCCACACCGCGTGACCGGCAGCGGCGCGCCGACTGAAGAAGAACGCGGCGAAGGGGGTGGCCCAGGCGTAGAACCAGCGGATGTCGTTGTCGGGCAGGCTCGCGGCGACGAACGCCACGCTGATCACCAGCTGGATCCCGCCCAGCAGGAGGTGCAGCCCCCAGGTGGGGACGGCGTCGGCAGCCCCGCACACGAGCAGCACCCCGGCGACCAGGGCGACCACCGCCATCAGCACCACGACTGCGTCGCCGCCCACATAGGGGTGCGGCAGCCGGGTCCACACCAGCGCCAGGAGCGACCCGCAGATGTACAGCCCGCCGAGCGACCGGGCCCGGGCACGGGGACTGGGCCCGTCGTCGGCGACCTCGTCGTCGCGAATGCTGTCCTCGCTCACCGTGCCACGCCCTCCGCTCTCCCGACTCGGGGCATCGACCGGTGACTCTTCCACCTGAAGCAGAGCCACGCTGCGGTCGGTCCGCGGGCTACCCTGACGCCATCAGCGACCAGACCAGCGACGAGCAGGTGGCACCCGGGCCGTCGTCCGGCGTGTCACCGCTGCAGCGCCCGGACGTCGACAGTCTGCTCGCCGCGCTGTGCGACCGGGTCGGCGACGTCATGGCCACCCAGGAGCGGCTGCGGATGCTCCTGGACGCCGTGGTGTCCATGGCCGCCGACCTCTCGCTCGACGTCGCTCTCGAGCACATCGTGACGGTCGCCTGCCAGCTCGCGGACGCCCAGTACGGTGCCCTCGGGGTGCTGGGCGCCGGGCCCGACCGCCGGCTGCGCGAGTTCGTCACCCACGGGCTCACCGACGAGCAGCGCGCCGAGATCGGTGACCTGCCGCGTGGGCACGGGATCCTCGGCGTCCTGATCGACGACCCCAACCCGCTGCGGTTCGCACCGCTGGCCAGCCACGACAAGTCCTACGGGTTCCCTGCGGGTCACCCACCGATGAGCAGCTTCCTCGGGGTGCCGATCCGGATCCGCGACGAGGTCTACGGCAACCTCTACCTCACCGAGAAGCAGAGCGCTGAAGGCTTCACGGAGGACGACGAGCAGATCGTCGTCGCGCTCGCGGCCGCGGCCGGCGTGGTGATCCAGAACGCCCGGCTGTACGAGGCGGGGGAGCACCGGCGACGCTGGCTCGAGGCGGCGGCCGACATCACCGCCGCCCTGCTCGGCGAGGTCAGCCGCGAGGACGCGCTGCAGCTGGTGGCCGAGCGGGCCCGTGAGGTGGCCGCTGCCGACATGGCCGCCGTGATGCTGCTGCACGGCCCCGACCGTCTGATGGTCGAGGTGGTGTCGGGCCCGGGCACCGACGGGGTCGCGGGGGCACGCACCCGGGTCCAGGGCACCGCCCTGGGGCGCGTGCTCACCGCAGCCGAGCCGGTGGTGATCGACGACGCCCTCGGCGTCGGGCGGGTGGCCGCCAGCGGCCTGGACAGCGCGTCGGGCTGGCCCGAGCTGGGGTCGTTGGCCCTGCTGCCGATGCGCAGCGGCGGCGCGGTCATCGGCGTCCTCGCCGTGGGGTGGTCGCCCGAGAGTGAGCAGATGTACCGCGACACCGACCTGCGGCTGCCGGCCTCGTTCGCCGAGCAGGCCACGCTGGCGCTGCAGGTGGCCCGCTCGCAAGAGGACCTGCGCCGGTTGGCGGTGCTCGAGGACCGCGACCGGATCGGCCGCGACCTGCACGACCTGGTGATCCAGCAGCTGTTCGCGGTCGGGCTCTCGCTGCAGGGCGCCTCGCGCCTGGAAGGGAAGCCGGCTGTCGCCGCCCGCGTCGCGGCCGCCGTGGACGACATCGACGCGACGATCAAGGACATCCGCCGCACCATCTTCGAGCTGTCGAACCCGGAGTCCGGTGCCGACCTGCGGTCCGGGCTGACCGCCGCCGTCACGAGGGCCGAGTCCGCGCTGGGGCTGCGCCCGCGACTGGTCATCGAGGGTCCGGTCGACAGCCTCGTCCCACCGGACCTCACGCTGCAGCTGCTCGCGGTGCTCCGCGAAGCGCTGTCCAACGTGGCCCGGCACGCCCAGGCCGGTCGCGTCGAGGTGCGGGTGCGGGCCGACGACCAGCTGCTGCTGACGGTCACCGACGACGGCGTGGGCATCCCCTCCGACGTCTGCGAGAGCGGGCTGCGCAACATGCGTGAGCGTGCCCAGACGCGCGGCGGGACGTTCGCGGCCCGCCCGGCGCCCGGTGGCGGCACGGTCGTCACCTGGTGCGTGCCCCTCACATAGGCGCGGCCCCTGGAGGGTCTTGCGGACGCCCCTGGCCTGGACTAGAATAGAACACGTGTTCGAGTCATCTCAGCCACGGCGACGGCGTCTGCGGTGCGGCGTGACCTGGCTCGGCTGGGCGAGAGGCTCGCCGGCCTCGACCTGCGTGAGGAGTCGGACGGCGAGCTGGTCGCGTTGCTGGGTGAGCTGGAGGCGCTCAAGTGCCGGGTCGAGGGGGCGCAGGTGGTGGCTGCGGCGGCGCTGGATGCCTCGGTGCGCGCCGCTCATGCTGCGGTGGGGGTGCCGGCCGATCGGCAGGGGTTGGGGGTGGGGGTGCAGGTGGCGTTGGCGCGGCGGGAGTCCCACCACCGAGGTGAGCGGCACCTGGGCCTGGCCCGAGTGCTGACTCGTGAGCTGCCGTGCACCCTGAGGGCGCTGCGGGCGGGGTTGGTCAGTGAGTGGCGGGCGACCGTGGTGGCCCGTGAGACGGCGTGCTTGTCGCGGGAGCACCGCGCGGTGGTCGACCGTGAGCTCGGCTCCCAGCCGGAG
>JBBQGB010000088.1:0-11053 GCA_038322575.1 Actinomycetales bacterium | reverse complement strand
CGTACACCGAACCGACCTTGATCTTGCGGGTCCTGCGACGCGGCGCGAGGACGGGCGGGGGTCGTGCGGGCAGGCCGAGGGAGACGCTCATGGATCAAGTATCGCCCTGCCGCCGGGGGCGCGGCGCGTCAGCCACCCAGACGGATCGGCTTGACGATGTCGGCGTAGATCAGCAGCACCGACATCACGATCAGCGCGCTGCTGACGACGTAGGCCACCGGCAGCAGCCGCGCGACGTCGGCGGGGCCCGGGTCAGCGCGGTGGCGGAGCCTGGCGACACTGCGCCGCAACCCCTCCCACAGCGCACCGGCCACGTGACCGCCGTCCAGCGGCAGCAGCGGGATCAGGTTGAACACGAACAGCGCCAGGTTCAGCGAGGCGATCAGCGACAGCAGGTCGGCGGCGCGCTCGCGGTTGCCGTAGCCCTGCTGCGCCTGCGCGCTCGCGACCTCGCCGGCGAAGCGCCCGACGCCCACGACGCTGACCGGGCCGTTGGGGTCGCGCGGACCGCTGCCGAACGCCGCCTGAGCGACGCCGACCATCTTCTGCGGGATGCGCAGCACGACCCCCGCGGTGGCCTTCAGGCCGGTCCACAGGACGCCGGGCACCGCCGTGACCGACTGCGGCACCAGCTCGGACGACGGGCTGACCCCGAGGAACCCGACGCGGTCGGTGAGCGGCGTGCCGTCGGCGCCGGTCACGACCACACCCTGGGCGTCGACCCGCGGGCGGTCGGTGACGATCGGGGTGACGGTGACGTCGCGGGTCGTGCCGTCGGCGGCGCGGACGGCGAGCACGACCGGGGCGGCACCACCGGACCGGATCGCGGCACGCACCTGGTCCCAGGACGTGACCGGCCGCCCGTCGTAGGCGGTCACGACGTCACCCGGGCGAAGGCCAGCTGCCGCGGCCGGCGCGGCGGGGTCGGCCGGCGAGCAGGTCGCCGTGGCCGGGGCGGAGGCGGGCAGGACGCACTGCGACACCGACGACAGCCGGGTGGTGGTCTGGGCCGTGCCGAACCCGGTGACGATGACCGTCAGCAGCACGGTCGCGATCAGCAGGTTCATCGTCGGGCCGCCGAGCATGATGACGACCTTGCGCGGCACGCTGAGCCGGTAGAAGACTCGGTCCTCGTCGCCGGGCTTGATCTCGTCCATCGACTGGCGCCGGGCCTGCTCGGCCAGCCCCACCTTGCTCTTCGAGCGGGCCTCGACGGCCGTGTCGACCATTAGGCCCATCCGGCCGGTCGAGGTGGCGCGCACGAACCGCGGGTCCTCACCGGGCTTGGGGGGGAACATCCCGATCATCCGGATGTAGCCGCCGAGCGGCACCCACTTGAGGCCGTACTCGGTCTCGCCACGCTGCCGCGACCACAGGGTCGGGCCGAAGCCGACCATGTACTGGGTCACCTTGACGCCGAACCGCTTCGCGGGCACCAGGTGCCCGACCTCGTGCAGGGCGATGGACACGGCGACGCCGAGCGCCACGAACAGCACCCCGAGCGCGTAGTAGACGGCGGTCACCCGCTCAGGATCGCACGCGCCCGCAGCCGCGCCCACTGCTCGGCACGCAACACCGCCGACAGGGTGAGCCCACCGGACGGCGCCGAGTGGGCGTCGACCACGCGGGTGACGAGGTCGACGATGCCGGTGAAGCCGAGCCGGCCGTCCCAGAACCCCTGGACGGCCTCCTCGTTGGCGGCGTTGAACACCGCCGGGTACGTCGACCCGGCCGTCCCGACCCGGCGCGCGAGGCGCACGGCCGGGAAGGCGTCGTCGTCCAGCGGGAAGAACTGCCAGGTGGCCGCCGTCGTCCAGTCGCAGCCGCGGGCCGCGCCGGCGACGCGGTCGGGCCAGCCCAGGGCCAGGGCGATGGGCAGCCGCATGTCCGGCGGGGACGCCTGGGCGATGGTCGACCCGTCGACGAACTCGACCATCGAGTGCACGACCGACTGCGGGTGGACGACGACGTCGATCTGGTCCATCGGGACGTCGAAGAGCAGGTGCGCCTCGATGACCTCGAGCCCCTTGTTGACCAGGGTCGCCGAGTTGGTCGTGATCATCGGGCCCATCGACCAGGTGGGGTGCTGCATCGCCTGGTCCGGGGTGACGTGGGCGAGCTCGTCGCGGGTGCGCCCGCGGAACGGGCCACCGCTGGCCGTGAGCACCAGACGGCGCACCTCGGCGCTGCTCCCGCTGCGCAGGCACTGGGCGATCGCCGAGTGCTCGGAGTCGACGGGCAGGATCTGGTCGGGGCCGGCGAGCGCCTTGACCAGGGGGCCGCCGACGATCAGCGACTCCTTGTTGGCCAGGGCCAGCGTGCGGCCGGCCTCGAGCGCGGCGAGCGTGGGGGCCAGGCCGATCGAGCCGGTGATGCCGTTCAGGACGACGTCCGCCTCGCCCGCGGCCAGGGTGGCCGCCGCGTCCGGGCCGCAGACCACGCGCGGCAGCCCGGACGTCGGGCGCCCAGCCCTCTCGGCCGCCCTGACCAGCGCCTCGCCCAGCGCCGGGCCGGCGTCGGCGCGCGCGACGCCGACGGCCTCGACGCCGAGGGCGACCGCCTGACCCGCGAGCAGGTCGAGGTCGCTGCCGCCGGCCGTGACGGCGGTGACGGTGAAGCGGCCGCGGTCGGCCGTGACGACGTCGATGGCCTGGGTGCCGATCGACCCGGTGCTGCCGAGCAGCACCACCCGGCGTGGGGTCACAGGGCCAGACCGACGTACTTGGTCTCGAGGTACTCGTTGATGCCCTCGGCGCCACCCTCGCGGCCGAAGCCGCTGGCCTTGACCCCGCCGAACGGTGCGGCCGGGTTCGAGACGATGCCCTGGTTGATCGCGACCATGCCGGTCTCGAGCCGCTCGGCCACGCTCATCGAGCGCGACAGGCCCTCGGTGAAGGCATAGGCGACCAGTCCGTACTCGGTGTCGTTGGCCATCGCGATGGCCTCGTCGTCGGTGCCGAAGGTGGCGATCGGGGCGACCGGCCCGAACACCTCCTCGTGGTTGATCCGCGCGTCGGCGGGCACGTCGCTGAGCACGGTGGGGTCGTAGTAGTACCCCTTGCCGCTGCGGGCCGACCCACCGGTGCGCACGGTCGCGCCGTGGTCGACGGCGTCCTGCACCAGCTCGGCCACCTTGTCGCGCTGCTTGCCGTCGATGAGCGGGCCGACGTCGACGCCGTCCTCGGTGCCGCGGCCGACCTTCAGGGCCGCCATCCGCTCGGTCAGGCGCGTCGAGAACTCCGCGGCGACCGACTCGTGGACGATGAACCGGTTGGCGGCGGTGCACGCCTCGCCGATGTTGCGCATCTTGGCCAGCATGGCGCCGTTCACGGCCTTGTCGAGGTCGGCGTCCTCGAACACGAGGAACGGGGCGTTGCCGCCCAGCTCCATCGAGACCCGCAGCAGGCCCTGGGCGGACTGCTCGACCAGCGACCGACCGACCTGGGTCGAGCCGGTGAAGGTGAGCTTGCGCAGCCGGGGGTCGCGGATCAGCGGCTCCATCACGGCGCCGGTGGTCGAGGTCGTGACGACGTTGAGCACCCCGTCGGGCAGGCCGCACTCGGTGAGGATCTGGGTGAGGAAGAACATCGTCAGCGGGGTCTGCGACGCCGGCTTCATGACCATCGTGCAGCCGGCGGCGATGGCCGGTCCGATCTTGCGAGTACCCATCGCGAGCGGGAAGTTCCAGGGCGTGATCATCAGGCAGGGGCCGACCGGCTGCTTCATCGTCAGCAGCCGGGTGGCGCCGTTGGGGGCCACCTGCCAGCGGCCGGCGATGCGGACGGACTCCTCGGCGAACCAGCGGAAGAACTCGGCGCCGTAGGTGATCTCGGTGAGCGACTCCTTGAGCGGCTTGCCCATCTCGAGGGTCATCAGCAGCGCGAGGTCGTCCTTGCGCTCGGTGACCATCTCGAAGGCCCGGCGCAGGATCTCGCCGCGGTCGCGCGGGGGCGTGGCTGCCCACGACGGGCCGGCCGCGACCGCCGCGTCGAGGGCAGCGCGGCCGTCCTCGACGCTCGCGTCGGCGACCGTGGTCAGCACCTCACCGGTCGAGGGGTCCTCGACGTCCAGGCGGGCGCCGGTCGACGACTCGCGCCACTGCCCCCCGATGAACATCCCTGTCCGGACCGACTCGACGACGGACTTCTCACGCGCGCTCACGGTGTGCTCCTCGATTGGTGTTCGGGTGGCGGTCAGTCCTGGACGACGACCATGACGTCGCCGTCCTGGACGACGTCACCGGCGGCCGTGCGGATCGCGGCGACGACGCCGTCATGGGGGGCGAGCACCGGGATCTCCATCTTCATCGACTCCAGGATGACCAGGGCGTCGCCCTCGCTGACGTGCTGGCCGACCACGACGTCGATGCTCAGGACGTTCGCCACGAGCTCGCTCGCGACCTCGGTCAGCGCCATGACGTCCTCCTGCTGCTCGGCCCACCGGCCCTCGTCGCGTCGACCGCGGCTGCGGGGACGGCCCCATCCTGGCCCATCGCACCGACAGCGCGCCCAACGCGCCTGCAGTCGCCGGCGCGGGTCGCTCGATCCGTGGCGTCTGCCCCACCGAGTCGCGATATCGGTCGTGCCAGGGACTTCTCACGGTCCAGCCGGGCAGTACGATCAGCGCATGACCGACGCTCTCGACACCCGTCCGCACGTGGCCGACCTGCCGTCCGGCTCGGTGGCGCCCCTCCCCCAGCGGCGCCAGCTGGTCACCGAGGTGCCCGGCCCGCGCAGCCGCGCGCTGCTCGAGCGCAAGAGCGCCGCGGTCGCGTCAGGGGTGGGCACGACGCTGCCGGTCTTCATCGAGCGGGCCGGCGGCGGGGTGCTGGTCGACGTCGACGGCAACTCCATGATCGACCTGGGGTCCGGGATCGCGGTCGTCAACGTCGGCAACGCCAACCCGCGCGTGGTCGAGGCGGTCACCGAGCAGGTCGCGCGGTTCACCCACACCTGCTTCATGGTCACGCCGTACGAGGGGTACGTCGCGGTCTGCGAGGCGCTCAACCGGCTGACCCCGGGCGACCACGTGAAGAAGTCCGCGCTGTTCAACTCCGGCGCCGAGGCGGTCGAGAACGCCGTGAAGGTCGCCCGGCACGCCACCGGTCGCGATGCCGTCGTGGTGTTCGACCACGCCTACCACGGCCGCACGAACCTGACGATGGCCATGACCGCCAAGGCGATGCCCTACAAGACCGGCTTCGGGCCGTTCGCCGGCGAGGTGTACCGCGCACCGATGAGCTACCCGTTCCGCGAGGCCACCGCGATGAGCGGCGCCGAGGCCGCTGCGCGGGCGATCGCCGTCATCGACAAGCAGGTCGGTGCCGACCAGGTCGCCGCCGTCGTCATCGAGCCGATCCAGGGCGAGGGCGGCTTCGTCGTCCCGGCGCTGGGCTTCCTGCCGGCGATCGCCGACTGGTGCACGGCCCACGGCATCGTGTTCGTCGCTGACGAGATCCAGACCGGCTTCGGTCGCACCGGTACGATGTTCGCCTGCGAGCACGAGGGCGTGGTCCCCGACCTGATCACGACGGCCAAGGGCATCGCCGGCGGTCTGCCGCTCGCGGCGGTCACGGGTCGGGCCGAGCTGATGGACGCCGTCCACGGCGGTGGCCTCGGCGGCACCTACGGCGGCAACCCGATCGCCTGCGCCGCGGCGCTGGCCGCCATCTCGGCGATGGCGCACGACGACCTGCCCGCGCGCGCCCAGTCCATCGGCGACGTGATGCTCTCGCGCCTGCAGTCCCTGGCGGCCGACCACCCCCAGATCGGCGACGTCCGCGGCCGTGGCGCCATGGTCGCGATCGAGCTGGTCCGGCCGGGCACCACCGAGCCCGACGCCGCCGAGGCCGCGCGGATCAGCGCCGCCTGCCACCAGGCCGGGGTCGTCACGCTCACCTGCGGGACGTTCGGCAACGTCCTGCGGCTGCTGCCGCCGCTGGTGATCGACGACGCCCTGCTCGGTGAGGCGCTCGACGTCCTCGCGGACGCCGTCGCCGCCCGATGAGCGCGCAGCCGGCCACGATCGGGGTCGACCGCGCACGGCTGGCCGCACTGCACGACCGGGAGGTGCGCCGGTTCACCGACGCCCGTCCGCGCTCGGCGGCGCTGCACGTCGAGGCCCAGCGCAACATGCCAGGCGGTGTGCCGATGTCGTGGATGGTGAAGTGGCCCGGCCCCTACCCGGTCTACGTCGAGTCCGCCCAGGGCGCGCACTTCACCTGCGTGGACGGCATCGACCACGTCGACCTGTGCCTCGGTGACACCGGCGCCATGAGCGGGCACTCACCGGCCGCAACCGTCGCCGCAGTGAGGGAGCAGGTCGGCCGCGGCAGCACCGCGATGCTGCCGACCGCTGACGCGCCCGTCGCCGCGGCCGAGCTCGCCCGCCGGTTCGGCCTGCCGCAGTGGCAGTTCACGTTGTCGGCCACCGACGCCAACCGGCACGTCATCCGGTACGCCCGGCACCTGACCGGACGGTCCAAGGTGCTGGTGTTCGACTGGTGCTACCACGGCACGGTCGACGAGACGTTCGCCTCGCTCGAGGACGGCGCGGTGGTGGCGCGGCGCGGCAACATCGGCCCCCCGGTGCCGCCG
Organism: Actinomycetales bacterium; assembly: GCA_038322575.1. Taxonomy (GTDB): domain Bacteria; phylum Actinomycetota; class Actinomycetes; order Actinomycetales; family Angustibacteraceae; genus JACMOY01. The sequence goes on along the minus strand of JBBQGB010000088.1, from coordinate 4,457 downwards.
TCCGAGACGACCCTGGTGGTGCCCTTCAACGACCTTCCGGCGCTCGAGGCGGCCCTGGCCACTGGTGACGTGGCCTGCGTCCTGCTCGAGCCGGCGATGACGAACATCGGCATCGTGCTGCCCGACCCGGGCTACCACGAGGCGTTGCGGGGCCTGGCCTCCCAGCACGGCGCGCTGCTCGTCATGGACGAGACCCACACCCTGTGCGCCGGGCCCGGCGGCTGCACGGCCGCCTGGGGGCTGGACCCCGACGTCGTGGTGGTCGGTAAGACCATCGGCGGCGGCGTACCCGCTGCGGCGTTCGGCCTGACCCAGGACCTCAGCGACCGCATCCAGCGCAGCGTCGACCTCGAGGACGTCGACGTCGGCGGCATCGGCGGCACCTTGGCCGGCAACGCCCTGTCGCTCGCCGCGGTGCGCGCGACGATGACGGAGGTGCTCACCGACGACGCCTTCACGCGGATGATAGCCCTCGCGCAGCGCTGGTCGGACGGCGTCCAGGGTGTCCTGGACGCGACCGGCGCGCCGTGGCACGTCACCCGCATCGGGTGCCGGGCGGAGTACGCGTTCGCGCGCACCGCGCCGCGGGACGGCGCCGAGGCGGCCGCGGCGGACGACTTCGCCCTGCAGCAGTACCTGCACCTGCACGCGCTGAACCGCGGGCTGCTGCTCACCCCGTTCCACAACATGGCGCTGTTCAGCCCGGCGACGACCGAGGCCGACGTCGACCAGCACACCGCGGCCTTCGCGGAGTGCGCCGGCGAGCTGTTCGGCTAGAGCCGGGGCAGGTCGGCGCACGCGGCGGCGGCATCGCCGGCCGTGAGGGGGCGGGCGAGCAGGAAGCCCTGCACCAGGTCACAGTCCAGCTGGCACAGCGCCTCTCGCTGCTCCTGCCGCTCCACCCCCTCGGCCACGACCTGCAGTCCGAGGGTGCGCGCGATCTGCACGATGACCTTGGCCATCGACGAGCCGTCGGCGCCGAGCCCGAGCTGGTCCACGAAGGACTTGTCGATCTTCAGGACGTCGATCGGCAGGTGCTGCAGGTAGCTCAGCGACGAGTAGCCGGTGCCGAAGTCGTCGATCGCGATGCGCACGCCCATGGCCCGCAGCTCGTGCAGCCGGGTGACCACGTGGTCGACCTTGTGCAGCAGCACGCCCTCGGTGATCTCGATGACCAGCCGGCGCGGGTCCAACCCGCTGTCGCGCAACGCACCTGACACGGAGGCGACCAGGTCGGGGTCCTGGAACTGCACCGCCGAGACGTTGACGCTAACCGTGGCGGGCCGACGTCCCGGGCGGCTGAGATCCCAACCGGCGGCGTGGTGACAGGCGGCTCGCAGCACCCACTCGCCGATCGGGTGGATCAGGCCGGTCTCCTCCGCCAGCGGGATGAAGTCCGCTGGGCTGACCAGCCCGCGGACCGGATGCTGCCAGCGGACCAGCGCCTCGAACCCCACCAGGGAGTCGTCGGCCAGACCGAAGTAGGGCTGGAACACCAGGACGAGCTCGTCGTGCAGAACCGCCGTCTCCAGGTCGGTCTTGAGGTCGAGTCGGGCCAGGGCCTGGACGTGCATCACCGGGTCGTACACGACGCAGGTGTTCTTGCCCGACCGCTTGGCCTGGTACATCGCGGCGTCGGCGTCGCGCAGCAGCGCCGTCACTGACGCCGACTCGTGGGTCGCGGGAAGGGCGACGCCGATGCTCACGCTGACGACGGTCCGGCGACCCTGCAGCACGAACGGGTCGCGCAGCACCTCGCTCACGCGCTCGGCGGTCGCCGTCGCCTCCTGCGGGCCGCGGATGCCGCGCAGCAGGATCGCGAACTCGTCCCCGCCGAAGCGGGCGATGGTGTCGGTGGGGCGCACCATGGCGTGCAGCCGGCCGGCGACGACGCGCAGCACCTCGTCACCCGCTGGGTGCCCGAGGCTGTCGTTGACGGTCTTGAAGTCGTCCAGGTCGAGGAAGAGCACGGCGACCGACGACCGGTCCGTGTCACCGCCGGCCAACGCCCGCTCGAGGTGCTCGCAGAAGGACGCCCTGTTCGCCAGGCCGGTCAGCTCGTCGTTGAAGGCCAGGGCTCGCAGCTCGTCCCTGAGCTGGGTTCGCTCGGTGATGTCGCGGATGAAGGCGTTGTGGCGCTGCGCATGGCCGTCACCCGTCGACCAGATGGTGACCTCGGCGGGGAACGCCGTGCCGTCGGCGCGGACCGCGGTCAGCTCGCGTCGCGTCGCCGCGGTGTCCTGCGATCCCGCGGCGAGCAGCTCGCGCAACAGCCTGGCGTCGACCGGCCGCAGGTGGGGTGGGCAGACCAGGGTCACGAGATCGCGGCCGACGACGTCCTCGCGGGGGCGTTCGAACACCAGCTCGGCACGGCGGTTCCACTCGATGATGGCCCCGTCCGCGTCCAGGGCGACGAAGGCGTCCTGCGCCGTCTCGAGCACCGAACGCAGCAGCTGCTCGTTGCGCAGCGACGCCGCCTGCGCCTCCCTGGACTCGGTGACGTCGGAGAGCACCCCGAACCACAGGGCCTTGTCGTTCGGGCCCTGACCTGGGCGCGCCGTCGCGGCGTCGCGGATCCAGCGGTAGTCGCCGCTGCGGGCGAGGATGCGGTACTCGCCGACGTGCACCCCGCCGGTCCGCTCGATCCACTCCCCCTCGTCAGCAAGGACCCGTTGCCGGTCGTCGGGATGGGTGAGGCCGATCCACGCGGTCGGGTCGGCGAGCCACTCGCTGGGCTCGTACCCCAGCAGCTCGACCAGCCGGGGACTGATGTACTGCCAGACCCCGTCCTCGCCCGGCTCGGCGATGTAGGCCACGCCGGGGATCGTCTCGACCAGGCGCTGGAACCGGTTCTGCGCCTCGGCGAGGCCGTCCTGAGCGGCCCGAAGGTCACGAAAGAGCATCTCGTACTCATGACGCGCGACGGTGATGCCGTCGAGCGGCGCCGCCGGCGCGACGGCCAGAGCACGGGCCGTCGACGACAACGCGCCACTGAGCGCTCTGTCCACCCCTGGCGCCATGGGCCTCCCATCGGCGTCGAGGCCAACCACCTTGAGTCGGGCCGGACCCTGAGCACCGCGACGGCAGCCTGCTCAACGATGCCGACCGCGACGCTGCGCCGCCCCCTGGTGGTCACCCGTCGTCGGGCGACCACAGAGGTGGCAGGGGCACTCCGCGTCGGCCGGTCCAGATCGGCGGGTCGAACACGGGTCGGCCGGTGGGTTCGTCGATCCGTACCGACCACCGATCGTGGTGCTGGTCGTCGTGCAGGACCCGTTGGTGGTGGAACCGGCACAGCAGCACCAGGTTCGTGAGGCTGGTCGGTCCGCCGTCGGCCCAGTGCTGGATGTGGTGGGCGTCGCAGCGGCTGGTGGGGGTGTCGCAGCCGGGGAACGCGCAGCAGCGGTCTCGGACGACTAGCGCCGCCCACATCCCGGAGCCGACCGTCCGGGTGCGCCGTCCGACGTCCAGCACCTGACACTGTGGGCTGAGGGTGACGGGCGTGACCGTGGCGTCGCACGCCAGGCGCCGGGTGGTCTCCCCACTGACGACTCCGCCCCAGTCCAGGGACGACCCGCCCGGCTCACCGGCCAGGGTCGCTGCTCCGGTGACGACGGTCAGGTGCGCGCCGGGGCGTCGGACGTCGGGTGCCTGCTGGCAGTCCAGGTGGTGCCGCATGATCTCGACCATCGCGTCCAACCGGCGCCGGGCCGGGGTACGTCGTGCGACCCCGTCGGCGCCGGGGTTCGGTGCGGACAGCGGTTCGATCGCGGCGCAGATGATGGCCAGTGACTCGGGGTCCAGGTCCCCCCTGGCGATCCCCGCCCCGTACAATGTGGAGGCGAAGGTGATGCCGGCCCGCTCACGCTGCTCGGTCTCGTGCCTGGCGACGCCGTGCGGGTCGACGTGGCAGGCGAAGTACCGGCCTGCTCGGGCCAGCTCGGCGGGGTTCAACGCCGCTGCGTGCGCCACGAGGGTGGCCTCACCCGCGGTACGCACTTCCACCGCCAGGGCGGACGGCAGGTCGGTGATGACCTTGGCGATCACCTGCGCCTGACCGATCCCAATCACACCAGCCGCGACCGCCTCGTCGGTCTGCGTGCAGGTGGTCCGCAGGGCCGCAGCCGTGTCCACCGCCCGCGAGGCCTCGACCGGGGACACCAGGCGTGTCCCCCGCAGGAACGCCTTGCTCGACCCGGCGCCGACGACCTGGGCGGCGCCGCGGGCGTGCACCTCACCCACCCGCCGCAACCACTCACCCTCCACCCGATCCGCCAGCCGCCGCATCGGTCAGCAGCGACCCGGAGTCCACCCCCTGTGGCCTTGACCCCGTCTGGTGGACACCTCGCAAGAGAGGATGTTCATCATGGGAAGACAGCGTCGGGAGTTCACTCCTGAGTACAAGGACGAGGCCGTGAGGCTGGTGATCAACACCGGTCGTCCGGTTGCGGTGGTCG
>JBBQGB010000087.1:0-11734 GCA_038322575.1 Actinomycetales bacterium | reverse complement strand
AGTCCTCGAGGGCGGTCAGCAGATGGCCCCGCGAGGTCCCGCGTCCCATCGGTCCGCTGCCGACGACGCCGTACGCCTTGGTGGCGACCAGCACCTCCTCCCGGGGGACGACCTGGGACAGCAGCCGGCCGACCACCCGCTCGCTCTCGCCCTGCACGTAGGTGTCGGCGGTGTCGAGCAGCGTGCCGCCGGCCCCGACGAACGCCAGTAGCTGCGCGGCGGCGTCGTCCTCGTCGGTGTCGCCGCCCCAGGTCATCGTGCCGAGGGCGAGCCGGGAGACGACCAGGCCGCTACGACCCAGGTGACGCTGCTTCATGGCGTCGCACGCTAGCGTCCGGCCATGCAGCTGGGTCTGAACCTCGGGTACTGGGGCGCCGGGAACGACGCCGACAACCTCGACCTGGCGAAGGAGGCCGACGCGCTCGGCTTCTCGGTGGCCTGGGTCGCGGAGGCGTACGGCAGCGACGCGGCGACGGTGCTCGCCTGGGTCGCGGCGCAGTGCCCCAGCATCGACATCGGGTCGGCCATCTTCCAGATCCCCGGCCGTTCACCGGCGAACTGCGCCATGACGGCAGCGACCCTGGACACCCTGTCGGGTGGGCGTTTCCGGCTCGGGCTGGGGGTCTCCGGGCCGCAGGTGTCCGAGGGCTGGCACGGCGTGCGGTTCGACAAGCCGCTGGCCCGCACCCGCGAGTACGTCGACATCGTGTCGATGGCGCTGCGCCGCGAGACCGTCCGGTACGACGGCGCCCACTTCACGCTGCCCCTGCCCGACGGTCCGGGCAAGGCGATCAAGCTCACGGTGCACCCGGTGCGCGACCGCATCCCGCTGTACCTCGCCGCCGTCGGCCCCAGGAACCTCGAGCTCGCCGGTGAGATCGCCGACGGTTGGCTGGCCATCTTCTTCAGTCCCGAGCACGCAGCCGTCTCGATGGATCCGTTGCAGGCCGGGCGGATTCGGGGTGACCGCGTCGGGCAGCCGTTCGACGTCGTCCCCACCGTGCCGGTGGTGATCGCCGACGACGTCGAGCAGGCCGCCGCCCCCGTGCGCGGCTACGCGGCGCTTTACGTCGGCGGCATGGGCAGCAAGGAGCAGAACTTCTACAACGCCCTGGCCCGCCGGATGGGGTTCGAGGCCGAGGCCGACGAGGTGCAGCGGCTGTTCCTGGACCGCAAGCACCGCGAGGCCGCCGCCGCAGTCCCGCTGGACTTCATCGACCAGACGGCGCTGATCGGCCCGCGCGAGCGGATCCGCGACCGGCTGCACGCGTACGCCGAGGCGGGGGTGACGACGCTCAGCGTCTCGGTGCTCGAGCCGACGCTCGAGCGAGGTCTGCACACGATCCGCACCATGGCCGAGGTCCTGGACGAGTCCGGTCTGGCAGCCTGAGCGTCGTGAGCGACCTGACCTACGTCCAGTCCGTCGTCCTCGGCGTCGTCGAGGGCCTGACCGAGTTCCTGCCCGTCTCCAGCACCGGCCACCTGACCATCACCGAGAAGCTGATGGGGCTCAAGGTCGACGACCCCGCCGTCACCTCCTTCACCGCGGTGGTGCAGCTCGGCGCGATCGTCGCCACGCTCATCTACTTCCGCGCCGACATCTTCCGGCTGCTCGGCGCCTTCGTCGGCGGTCTGCGCGACGGCGCCCGCCGCGACACCCTGGACTTCCGGCTGGCCTGGTTCGTCATCGTGGGGTCGATCCCGGTCGCCGTCGCGGGCCTGGCGCTCAAGGGCGTGATCACCGGACCGCTGCGCAGCCTGTGGGTCGTCGCGGTGGCCCTGATCGCCTGGAGCGCGGTGATGGTGGTCGCCGAGCGGCGGGCCACCCAGTCCAGGGGCGAGCGCGACCTCACGCTCACCGACGTCCTGGTCATCGGTCTGGTCCAGTGCATCTCGCTGGTGCCGGGCGTCTCCCGCTCGGGTGCCACCATCTCGGCGGGCCTGCTGCGCGGCGTCGACCGGGTGACGGCGACCCGGTTGTCGTTCTTCCTCGCGATCCCCGCCCTGACCGCGGCGGGGTTGTACGAGCTGAAGGACGTCGACACCGCGGTCGTCGGCGTCGGTCAGATCCTGCTCGGCACCCTCGTCGCGTTCGTCGTCGCCTACGCCTCCATCGCGTGGCTGCTGCGCTTCGTCCAGCGCCACCCCATCACCGTATTCGTCTACTACCGCGTCGCCCTCGGCCTCGCGCTGGCCGTGCTGCTCGGCGTCGGGGCGCTGTCGGCCACCTGAGGGCAGCGGCTGCGGCGAACGGGTGATGTCCCTGAGCCGACCGGATGACGGCGGCCACCTCGCGCGCAACCCGCCGCGGCCGGCGCCGATGACGCCGGCGAACCCGCCCGCCGCGGGGTCGCCGCCGTCGAAGGAGAACCATGCCGTCCACCCGTGTCCTCGCGCTCGCGCTCGCCGGCGCCACCGGCCTGGCCGTGCTGTCACCCTCGACCGCGCTGGCCGCCCCCCCGGCGACGACCTCGCACCCCTTCCAGGTGCACCAGCACGCGCCGCGCGGTCAGCGGCTGGCCGGGCACAGCGCGGGCGCGCTGCGCGCGGTGGCGGCGGCCGCTGCCGCGGTGACCCGGGTTGGGGCGCAGGAGGAGGCGAGCGGGGTGCTGTCCGCAGATGACAAGGCAGCCGCTGCCGCGTTCAACACCGCAGCCCTCGCCGCCCTGGCCGCCGACGTGACCGCGGTGTCGACTGCCACTGAGGCCTCCGCCGCCGCCCGCGTCGTGCGGTCCGCCAAGCGCACCGCCCAGGGGGTGCGCACCGTGCGTCAGGTGCTGACGGCCGCGGCCCGGCTCTCCGCGCGAGCCACGGTTCTGACCACAGCCGCTGCCGCGCCGGTCGGGGACGTGACCGCAGCCGGTACCGCCGCGCGCGGTGACCTGACCACGGCGGTGGGCGTCGCCCGGACCGCGATCGCCGCAGCCGACGCCGCCGTCCTCGCCGTCCCGGCGGCCCCGACCGACGCCGACCTGCGCAGCGCCCGAGCGGCGGCGCACACCGCGCTGCGGGTCGCAGGCACCGCGCTCGCCTCGGCGACCGCCGACCTCGAGGTCGTGCGCGGCTCGTAGCGGCGGCTACAACCAGCCGGACCGCTTGAACGCGCGGTACATCAGCGCGCAGGCCCCGGCCATCAGCCCCAGGGCCATGAAGTACCCGTACCGCCAGCCGAGCTCGGGCATGTTCTCGAAGTTCATGCCGTAGACGCCGGCGATCATCGTCGGGACGGCGGCGATCGCGACCCACGCCGAGATCGTGCGCATGTCGGCGTTCTGCTGCACCGACACCCGCGTCAGGTGCGCCGACAGGATGTCGCCGAGCAGCCGGTCGTAGGACTCGACGTGGTCGGCCACCCGTAGCAGGTGGTCGGCGATGTCACGGAAGAACGGCCGCGCGGTCTCGGGCACGTGCGGCATGTGCCGCTCGGCGAGCTGCTGCGCCGGGTCGATCAGCGGCAGCACCGCCCGGCGCACCTCGAGCACCTCACGCTTGAGCAGGTAGATCCGCCGGGCGTCCTCGCCGGGTCCGGTCTCGTGCGGCCCTGAGCCGCCCGCCCGCTGGGTGGCGGCCTCGGCCTCGATCTCTGCGGCGAAGACGCTCTCCTCCATCTGCTCCAGGTCGCGCCCGATCTCGCCCTCGATCGCGGTGTAGCCGTCGACGACGGCGTCCATCACCGCGTGCAGCACCGCGGCTGGGCCGTGGGCGAGCTCGCCGCGGCGCGCCTCGAGCCGGCGCCGGACGTCGGCCAGCGGCCCGGCCTCGCCGCGGCGCACGGTGACGACGAAGTGGTCGCCGACGAAGAGCATGACCTCGCCGGTCTCGACCTGGCTGGTGGCGTCGTCGTACAGCAGGGGCTTCAGGACGACGAAGAGCGACTCGTCGTAGATCTCGAGCTTGGCGCGCTGGTTGCCGTTCACGGCGTCCTCGACCGCCAGCGGGTGCAGCTTCAGCTCGGTCTTGACCAGGTCGAACTCGGCGTCCGTAGGGTCCTTGAGCCCGATCCAGACGAAGCCGTCCGGGACGTCGCGCAGGCGGTCGATCTCGTCCGACAGGTCGGTGCAGGGTTGCCGGGTGCCCTCGCGGTAGACCGCGGCGTCGACGATCACGGCCCCATCCTGCACCCGTAGGCTGGCCGCATGCCGACGGTCCTGCTGGTCAGACACGGCCGCACCACGGCCAACACCGCCGGCGTCCTGGCGGGCTGGACGCCGGGGGTGCGCCTGGACGACACCGGCGAGCAGCAGGTCGGCGCGCTCGCGCAGCGGATGGCGGTGCTGCCGCTGGCGGCCGTGGTCGCCAGCCCGCTCGAGCGCTGCCAGCAGACCGCCGATGCCCTCACGGCCGTCGCCGGCCCCGGGGACGTCGCCCGCCCGGCGATCGTCGACGACGAGCGGCTGGGGGAGTGCCGGTACGGCGACTGGACCGGCCGCGAGATCAAGACCCTGGTGAAGGACCCGCTGTGGAAGGTGGTGCAGGCCCACCCCAGCGCCGTGGTGTTCCCGGGGCCGGAGGGCGAGTCGATGCGCGGCATGCAGCAGCGCGCCGTCGACGCCGTCCGCGACTGGGACGTGCGGGTCGCCGCCGAGCACGGGCCGGACGCGATCTGGGTGGCCGTGTCGCACGGTGACGTGATCAAGGCGATCCTGGCCGACGCCCTCGGCACGCACCTGGACTCCTTCCAGCGGATCGTCGTCGACCCCTGCTCGGTGTCCGTGGTCCGCTACACCGCGACCCGCCCGTTCGTGGTGCGCAGCAACGACTCCGGCGCTGACCTGCGCCCGCTCGTGCCCCCGGCGAAGGGCCGCCGCCGGCGCGCGACCCCGGCCTCGTCGTCCAGCGACGCCGTGGTCGGCGGGGGCGCCGGGTGAGGGCGCGCCGGGGGACAGCGCGCCGGCGCAGCGGGCCGTAGGGTCGACGCATGCCCGTCTACGAGTACGACCAGCCGGACCGCTTCGTGGCCGGCACGGTCGGCGACCCCGGCCAGCGGACCTTCTTCCTGCAGGCCAGCGCGGCCGGCCGGGTGACCAGCGTGGCCCTGGAGAAGAGCCAGGTGGCGGTGCTCGCCGAGCGGGTCGACGAGCTGCTCGACGACGTGGTCCGGCGCAGCGGTGGCGAGGCCGCGGTGCCGGCCATCGCCCCGACGACCCTGATGGACACCGACCCGCTGGCGACCCCGGTCGAGGAGGACTTCCGGGTCGGGACGATGAGCCTGGCCTGGGACGGCGACGACGAGCGCGTCGTCATCGAGTGCCTCGAGGTGGGCGAGGAGGCCACGACCGAGGGTGACCTGACCCCGGCGGCCGGCGCCAGCCTGCTGCGCGTCACGCTCACGGGTGCGGCCGCGCGCGCCTTCGCCAAGCGGGCCGGCGCGGTCGTCGCCGCCGGTCGCCCGCCGTGCCCGTTCTGCGGCAACCCCCTGGACCCCGAGGGACACGTCTGCCCGCGCGCCAACGGCCACCGTCGGTGACCTCGGCGCCCGCGCCGCTGCCCGAGCCGGACGCGCTCGAGCTGCTGACGCACGGCGAGATCACCGTCGAGGGCCGGATGGCCGCGGCGTCCAACGCCACCTTGTACTCGCAGGTGCAGTGGCAGGGCGTGCAGGCGCACGCCATCTACAAGCCGACCTCGGGCGAGCGGCCGCTCTGGGACTTCCCCGAGGGCACCTTGAGCAAGCGCGAGGTGGCCGCCTACCTGGTCTCGGCCGCCACGGGCTGGGACGTCGTCCCACCGACCGTGTGGCGCGACGGCCCGTTCGGCCCGGGCAGCCTGCAGCTGTGGGTCGAGGCGGTCGACGAGAGCGCGCTGATCGACGTCGTCGAGCCGCGCCGGGTGCCACCGGGATGGCTCACCGTGCTCGAGGCCGAAGGCCGGGGCGGCGAGCCGGTGCTGCTGGTGCACGCCGACGACCCGCAGCTGGCGCGGATGGCGGTGTTCGACGTGGTCATCGACAACGCCGACCGCAAGGGCGGTCACGTGCTGCACACCGCGAGCGGTCACCTGTGGGGCGTCGACCACGGGGTCAGCTTCAACCTCGAGCGCAAGCTGCGCACCGTGCTGTGGGGGTTCGCGGGCGAGCCGCTGCCGCCGGACGCCACGGACGTGCTGCGCGCGCTGCGCTCGGACCTCGCCGACGACGCGGACGACGGGCTCGGGTCGGGCCTTGCCTCGCTGCTGTCGCGGGCCGAGGTCCGACGCACCGCCGAGCGGGTGCACGCCCTGCTCGGTGCGGGCCGCTTCCCGCGCCCGTCCAGCCACGGGCCCGCGATCCCGTGGCCGCCGTGGTGAGCCGGCCCCGCTAACCTTCCCCGGTGAAGTCCTGGCCGTCGCCCTTCGTCCCGTCCGTGCCAGGCACAGGAGTCCCGCTGCGGCTGCGCCCGGGCGCCGACGGGCGCACCGAGGCCCCCGGCCCCACCGCGCGGCTGTACGTCTGCGGTATCACCCCGTACGACGCCACGCACCTGGGCCACGCCGCCACCTACGTCACCTTCGACGTCCTGCAGCGGGTGTGGCGCGACAACGGCCACGCGGTGCGGTACGTGCAGAACGTCACGGACGTCGACGACCCGCTGCTCGAGCGGGCCGCCCGCGACGGGGTCGACTGGCGCGACCTGGCGCACAGCGAGATCGCCCTCTTCCACGAGGACATGACCGCCCTGGCGGTGCTGCCGCCGGACGACTACGTCGGGGTGGTCGAGAGCATCGGGCCGATCGCGGCCGACGTCCGGCGCCTGGTCGACGCCGGGGCGGGGTACCCGGTCCCGGTCCCCGAGGCGCAGGGCGCCCGCGAGGGCGCGACCGACGTCTACTTCGACCTGGCCAGCGACCCCGACTACGGCGCGGTCTCGGGCTGGTCGAGGACGCAGATGACTGCGGTCTTCGCGGAGCGGGGCGGCGACCCCGACCGCGCCGGCAAGCGCTCGCCCCTGGACCCGCTGCTGTGGCGCGCCGCCCGCCCGGGTGAGCCCTCGTGGGACGGGGGCACCCTGGGCGAGGGCCGCCCCGGCTGGCACGTCGAGTGCACCACGATCGCCCTGCAGCACCTGGGGATGGGCATCGACGTCCAGGGCGGTGGCACCGACCTGGTGTTCCCGCACCACGAGATGAGCGCCTCGCAGGCACACGCCATCACCGGCGGCTCGCCCTTCGCCCAGGCCTACGTCCACCAGGCGATGGTGGGCCTGGGCGGCGAGAAGATGAGCAAGTCCAAGGGCAACCTGGTCAAGGTCTCGGTGCTGCGCGCGGCAGGGCACGACCCGATGGCGATCCGCCTGGTGCTGCTCGGCCACCACTACGGCGCCGAGTGGTCCTACACCGACCAGGACCTCGAGCTGGCCACCACCCGCCTGGACCGCTGGCGCGAGGCCCTGTCGCGCCAGGGCGGACCGGACGCCGGGCCCACCCTCGCGCTGCTGCGCGAGCGGCTCTCCGACGACCTCGACACCCCCGGCGCGCTGCTCGCCGTGGACGCCTGGGCCGACGTCCAGCTCGGCCGCGGGCAGGACGCCGGCGCCGACCTGGCCGCCGAGCACGACCTGGGTGCGCCCGGCGTCCTCGGCCGCGCGCTCGACGCCCTGCTCGGCGTCCGCGTCTGACCCCGCCCCCACCCCCCGCACTTGCTGCACTCAGTGACGCGGCGCTCGCGGGCGCGGTGGCACTTAGTGCGGCAAGTGCGGGGTCGACGGGTCAGCGGGGGCGGGGCGGCGGGGGGTCGTCGTCGCGCCGGCGCAGGTACCGCTCGAACTCCAGGGCGATCGCCTCGCCGGTGGCCTCGGGCAGCTCGGTCGTGTCCTTGGCCTCCTCCAGCGCCCGGACGTAGTCGCCGACCTCGCTGTCGCTCTCGGCCAGCTCGTCGACGCCCCGCTCCCAGGCCTGGGCCAGGTCGGGCAGGTCGGCGAGCGGGATGGTGATGTCGAGCAGCTCCTCGATCCGTCGCAGCAGCGCCAGCGTGGCCTTCGGTGAGGGGCCGCCGCCGGCGTAGTGCGGCACGGCCGCCCACAGCGAGGCGCCGGGCAGGTCGGCCTGGGCAGCCGCGTCGGCCAGGACGCCGACGATGCCGGTGGGTCCCTCGTAGCGCGACTGCTCGACCCCGAGGCGCCCGCGCATTGACGGGTCCTCGCTGGTGGCGGTCACCGGGATCGGCCGGGTGTGCGGGACGTCGGCGAGCAGCGCCCCGACGGTCACCAGGGTCGTCACCCCGAGCCGCTCGGCGCACTCGAGCAGCTCGATCGTGTAGGACCGCCAGCGCATCGAGGGCTCGATGCCGTCGACGATGACGACGTCGCGCCCGATCGCGGGCACGTGGGCGGCGAGCAGCCGGGTGGTCGGCCAGGTGATCCGACGGTGGTCCTCGTCGTCGAGACCGACGCTGGGCCGGTTGACCTGGAAGTCGTAGTACTCCTCGGGATCCAGGGCCGCGAACGGCTCGGCCCCCCACACGCGCGCCAGGTGCTCGAGCACCGCGGTGGCCGCCTCGCCCGCGTCGTTCCACCCCTCGAACGCGGCGATCATCACCGGATCACGCAGCACCGGGGTGTCGGCGAGCTCGATCACGCACAGCCTCCACTGGTCGGTGAGCCCAGGCTCGGCTCGACCCGCCCAGCCTAGGGGGCCGGACGCCGCACCCGCCCGCTGCCGCCCGCGGCCAGGGCCGCACGGGTCACCGGTAGACTCGGGCGGCCCAGCCCCCCCCGCAGCGAAGGTCCCCCATGAGCAGCCGCTCCGACCTGTTCCGCTCCCTGCTCACCGACCGCGTCCTGGTCGCCGACGGCGCCATGGGCACGATGCTCCAGGCAGCCGACCCCACGATGGACGACTTCCAGGGCCACGAGGGCTGCAACGAGATCCTCAACGTCAGCCGCCCCGACATTGTGCGCTCGGTCCACGACGCCTACTTCGAGGTGGGGGTCGACTGCGTCGAGACCAATACCTTCGGCGCCAACTGGAGCAACCTCGGCGAGTACGACATCAGTGACCGGATCACCGAGCTCGCCGAGGCCGGGGCGCGGATCGCCCGCGAGGCGGCCGACGCGTGGACCACCCCGACCCAGCCGCGGTTCGTCATCGGCTCGGTCGGCCCGGGCACCAAGCTGCCCTCGCTGGGCCATGCGCCGTACGCGCTGCTGCGCGACGCCTACCAGCAGCAGGTCGAGGGCATGCTCGCCGGCGGCGTCGACGCCGTGCTGATCGAGACCGCCCAGGACCTGCTGCAGGCCAAGGCTGCGGTGGTCGGCGCCCGCCGGGCGCTGACCGCGATCGGCGAGAACGCCCCGGTCATGGTGCAGGTGACGGTCGAGACCACCGGCACGATGCTGCTCGGCAGCGAGATCGGTGCGGCGCTGACGGCGCTGGAGCCGCTCGGCATCGACGCGATCGGCCTGAACTGCGCCACCGGGCCGGCCGAGATGAGCGAGCACCTGCGCCACCTGGCCAAGCACGCCCGGATCCCGGTGACCGCGATGCCGAACGCGGGTCTGCCCCAGCTGAGCCGGAACGGCGCGTACTACCCGCTGACGCCGGCGCAGCTGGCCGAGGCGCACGCCCAGTTCACCCGCGAGTTCGGCCTCGGCCTGGTCGGTGGCTGCTGCGGCACCACGCCCGAGCACCTCGCGCGGGTGGTCGAGGCCGTGCGGGCGCACGAGGTCGTGCCGCGCCGTCCGCGGCACGAGCCGTCGGTGGCGAGCCTGTACCAGGCGGTCCCTTTCCGGCAGGACACGGCGTACCTGTCGATCGGGGAGCGCACCAACGCCAACGGCTCCAGGGCGTTCCGCGATGCGATGCTCGCGCAGAAGTGGGACGAGTGCGTCGAGATCGCCCGCGCCCAGACCCGGGACGGCGCGCACGTCCTCGACGTCTGCGTCGACTACGTGGGCCGCGACGGCGCCGACGACATGCGCGCCCTGGTCAGCCGCCTGGCCACCAGCTCGACCCTGCCGCTGATGCTGGACTCGACCGAGCCCGCCGTCGTCGAGGCCGGGCTCGAGCTGCTCGGCGGGCGGGCGATCGTCAACTCGGTGAACTTCGAGGACGGCGACGGGCCCGAGAGCCGGTTCGCCCGGGTGATGCCGGTGATCCGCGAGCACGGCGCCGCCGTGGTGGTCATGTGCATCGACGAGCAGGGCCAGGCGCGCACCGCCGACCACAAGGTGGCGGTGGCCAGCCGGACGATCGACGCGCTGGTGCAGGAGTGGGGGATGGCGACGTCCGACGTCATGGTCGACGCGCTGACCTTCCCGATCGCCACCGGGCAGGAGGAGACCCGCCGCGACGGGCTCGAGACCATCGAGGCCATCCGCGAGATCAAGCGGCGCTACCCCGACGTGCAGACCACCCTGGGCCTGTCGAACATCTCGTTCGGCCTCAACCCCGCCGCGCGGGTGGTCCTGAACTCGGTGTTCCTACACGAGTGCCTCAAGGCCGGCCTGGACTCGGCCATCGTCCACGCGGCCAAGATCCTGCCGATGACCAAGATCGAGGACGAGCAGCGCCGGGTGGCGCTCGACCTGGTCTACGACCGCCGCCGCTGGGTCGACGACGACCGCGCGAGCGGCCAGCTCGAGTACGACCCGCTGCAGCGCTACCTCGACCTGTTCGAGGGCGTCGACGCGGCGTCGGTGCGCGCCACCCGCGCCGAGGAGCTCGCCCTGCTGCCGCTCGCCGAGCGGCTCGCCCGACGGATCATCGACGGCGAGCGCAAGGGGCTCGAGGCCGACCTGGACGAGGCGCTGGGCACCGGCCAGAAGGCGCTGGACATCATCAACGACAACCTGCTCGAGGGCATGCGCGTGGTCGGTGAGCTGTTCGGCAAGGGCGAGATGCAGCTGCCGTTCGTGCTGCAGTCGGCCGAGGTCATGAAGGCCGCGGTCGCCCACCTCGAGCCGCACATCGAGGGCAACCCCGACGGCTCGGCGCGCGAGAGCAAGGCGACCATCGTCCTCGCGACGGTCAAGGGCGACGTCCACGACATCGGCAAGAACCTCGTCGACATCATCTTGAGCAACAACGGCTACGAGGTCGTCAACATCGGCATCAAGCAGCCGGTTGGCGAGATCCTGCGCGCCGCCGAGGAGCACCGGGCCGACGCGATCGGGATGAGCGGTCTGCTGGTCAAGTCGACCGTGGTGATGAAGGAGAACCTGCAGGAGATGAACTCGCGGGGCATCGCGGCGAACCTGCCGGTGCTGCTCGGCGGGGCCGCGCTGACCCGCTCGTACGTCGAGGAGGACCTCGCCGAGATCTACCAGGGCCAGGTGCGCTACGCCCGGGACGCCTTCGAGGGCCTGCGGCTGATGGACGCCATCGCCAAGGCCAAGGCCAGCCCCGACCTCACCCTCGAGCAGGCGCTGCCCGAGCTGCGCAAGCGCCGGGTGCGGCGCCAGGTCACGACCCCCGACCCGGACGCCGTCCCCGACACCGTGCGGTCCGACGTCTCGGTGGACGTCGAGCCGCCCGTCCCGCCGTTCTGGGGTTCGCGGGTCGTCAAGGGCATCGCCCTCGCCGACTACGCCTCGTACCTGGACGAGCGCGCGACCTTCCTGGGCCAGTGGGGCCTGAAGGGCGCGCGCGGCGACGGGCCCTCGTACGAGGAGCTGGTCGAGACCGAGGGCCGCCCCCGGCTGCGGATGTGGCTGGACCGGATCCACACCCAGGGGCTGATGGAGGCCGCCGTCGTGTACGGCTACTTCCCGTGCGTCAGCGAGGGCAACGACCTGGTGATCCTGCACCACGAGGGTGAGCT
>JBBQGB010000086.1:0-11806 GCA_038322575.1 Actinomycetales bacterium | reverse complement strand
GCCCCCTGCAGGTCGATCTCGAGCAGTGCCGCCCGTCCCGCGGCCAGCGCCTGCTCGACCGGCCGGCGCGGGGTGCCGTAGCGCGCCCGCCCGTGGACCACCGCCCACTCGAGCAGCTCGTCCGCGGCCACCATCTGGTCGAACCGCGCGTCGTCGACGAAGTGGTAGTGCACCCCGTCGACCTCTCCCGGTCGGGCCGCGCGCGTGGTCGCGGACACCGAGAGCCAGACGTCAGGCTGGTGCTCGCGCACGTACGTCGAGACCGTGCCCTTGCCCACGGCCGTCGGGCCGGCCAGCACCGTGAGGCGCCTCGGGGGTGGGCTCACGACCCGGTCGGGAAGCGGGCGACCAGCGCCGCGATCTGCTTGGCGCCAAGGCCCCGCACCCGCCGGCTCTCGCTGATGGCCAGCTCGTCCATGATCTGGCGGGCGCGCACCTTGCCGACACCCGGCATCGCCTCGAGCAGCGCCGACACCTTCATCTTGCCGACCACGTCGTTGGTCTGGCCGTCCTCGACGACCTCCGCCAGCGAGCCCTGCGCGTACTTCAGCCGGTTCTTCACCGCGGCCCGCTCGCGGCGCGCCGCAGCGGCCTTCTCGAGAGCAGCCGATCGCTGCTGGGGGGTCAGCACGGGCAAGGGCATTGTCAGAACCTAGCGAGTCCCGCGTCGTCCGGGCAACGGCGCCAGCAGCCTTCGCGCCGGGCGCGCTCAGCCCAGCGCCGCGACCACGGCGTCGACCGTACGTCGGGCCGCACCCACCAGCGCGGCCGCCGTCGGCCCAGCGCCCAGCACCTCGCGGCTGGACGACGGCAGCACGTTGGCGCGGGCGGCACCGAACACCCGCGTGAGGTCGGCCGGCCCTGCGCCCTGGGCACCCACGCCGGGCGCCAGCAGCGGCGCCTTGGCCGCTGCGAGGTCGATGCCGAGGTCACCCACAGCGGTGCCGACCGTCGCACCGACGACGAGCCCCACCCGGCCGAGGTCGTCGGCGGCCACGTTGTCGGCAGCGGCCGACTCGACCAGCGACCGCGCCACCGACCGGCCCCCGAGCGCGGCGTGCTGCACCTGCGCGCCCTCGGGGTTGGAGGTCAGCGCGAGGACGAACACGCCCCCACCGTGCTGCTGCGCCAGGTCCAGGGCCGGCCGCAGCGCCTCGTACCCGAGGAACGCGCTGGCCGTCATGGCGTCGGCGCGCAGCGGGCTGGAGGGGTCGAGGTAGGCCTGGGCGTAGGCGGTCATGGTCGAGCCGATGTCGCCCCGCTTCACGTCGACCAGGGTGATGGCGCCCGCCTCGCGCGTCTGCGCCAGCACGCGCTCGAGCACTGCCACACCGCGCGACCCGTGCCGCTCGAAGAACGCCGACTGCGGCTTCAGGACGGCGACCTCGCCGGCCAGCGCCTCGACGCACGTCATGGCGAACCGCTCCAGCCCGGCGGCGTCGTCCGCGAGACCCCACGCCTGCAGCAGCGCCGGGTGCGGGTCGATGCCGACGCACAGCGGCCCACGGGCCTGCATCGCCGACCGCAGCCGCGCTCCGAAGTCGTCGTCGTTCACGGGTCCTCCTGGTCAGGGTGCGTCGGCGAGCACGCGGTGCGCGTGGCCGACGGCGTCGGTGAAGCGGGCGAAGCCGCGGGTGTCCAGCTCGTGGGCCAGCTCGTCGCGCACCCGCATCGGCGCGTTCGGGTCGTTGAACGCGACCGTGCCCACCTGGACGGCACTCGCGCCGGCCAGGACGAGCTCGAGGGCGTCGCGCCCGGTGCGCACCCCTCCTGCGCCGACGATGGGTCGGTGCGGCAGGACGCCGGCGCGCATCGCGGCGTGCACCTGCCAGATGCACCGCACCGCAACGGGTCTGATCGCGGGGCCGGACAGGCCGCCGGTGAGGCCCGCGAGCTGCGGACGCATCCGGTCGAGGTCGATCGCCATGCCCAGCAGGGTGTTGATCATCGTCAGGCCGTCCGCGCCCGCCGCCACGCAGGCTGCCGCGATCTCGACGATGTCCGTGACGTCCGGCGACAGCTTGGCCAGCAGCGGCAGGTGCGGGGGCAGGACGGTCCTCACAGCCGACACGACCGCCGACGCCGACCGCGGGTCGCAGGCGAAGACCAGTCCGCGGTTGGCGACGTTGGGGCACGAGATGTTGACCTCGACTGCGGTGACACCCGGCTCGTCGGCAAGGCGGACAGCGAGCTCGACGAACTCGTCGACGTCGCCACCGGCGATGGAGACCACCGAGCGCGCCCCGACCGACCGCAGCCAGGCGAGGTCGTGCTCGATGAAGTCGTCGATCCCCGGGCCCTGAAGGCCGATCGAGTTCAGCATGCCGCTCGGCGTCTCGGCCATCCGCGGCGTCGGGCGCCCCGACCGCGCACCGCGCATCACCGACTTGGTGACCACCGCGCCGAGCTCGGCGACGTCGAAGAACTGGTGCAGCTCACGACCCGCGGCGGCACAGCCGGACGCCGTCATCAGCGGGTTGGGCAGCGTGACACCGGCCAGGTCGGTGCTCAGGTCGACGCTCACCTGCCCACCCCCGTCGCCTTCGTCGGCGCACCCACGGCGTCGTCGGGAACCCGCCCGACCCCGTCCTGCCACGAGTCCCAGCGCACCCGGTCGCCGCGGAACACCGGCCCCTCGACGCACGACCGCACCATGCGCGTGCGGCCGTCGTCGCCGACGACCGGCATCACGCAGGTCATGCAGATGCCGATGCCGCAGGCCATCGACTCCTCGACGGCGACCTGGGCGACGGCGCCGTGCGCGGTGGCGACGTCGGTCACCGCGCGCAGCATCGCCATCGGGCCGCAGGCGTAGACGACGCCGGTGCCACCGCGGGTCAGCACCCCTGGCAGGACGTCGGTCACCCGGCCGGCCGTGCCGAGCGACCCGTCGTCGGTGGTGATGCTCGCCGTCTCGGCCACCGCCCGGGCCTGGTCGACGCCGAACAGCCGGCCCTCGGTGGCCGCGCCGAGGACGATGTCGACCCGACACCCGTTCTTGCGCAGCACCTCGGCCAGCCAGAACAGCGGCGCGCTGCCGTATCCGCCGCCCACCAGCGTGCCGCTGGTCGGCTCGTCGGGCAGCGGGAACGGGCGCCCCACCGGGCCGACGACGTCCACCGGGTCGCCCGCGCGCCGGGTGGTCAGCCAGTGCGTGCCCGGGCCTGCGTCGGCCACCACGATCTCGACGGTGTCGTCGGCGCCGACCCGGTGGATCGAGAACGACCGGCGCAGCAGCATCGACGACGGGTCGTCACCCACGGCCAGCGCGACGAAGTGCCCGGGGCGCGCGACCTGCGCGACACCGGGCGCGGCAAGCGTCAGCTGCTGGTAGCCACCCACCGGCCGGATCGCGACCACGGTCCCCCGCACCTGCACGGGCCGCACCGCCGCACTCATCGCAGACCCGCCATGTGCTCGCCGTGCTCCTGCAGCGAGCGCACCGTGATCGGCCCGGTGCGCGCGGACTCGATGCCCTGCACCGCGGCCGCCAGCTGCTGCACGGTCGTGATGATCGGCCGGTCCATGCTGGTCGTGGCCGCGCGGATCTCGTAGCCGTCGGCGCGCGCGTCCCGCCCGGAGGGGGTGTTGACGACCATGTCGACCTCGCCGTCCAGGATGCGCTGCACGATGGTGGGCTCGCCGTCCGCACCGGTCCCGGTGCTGTACTTGCGGACGACGGTGCTGCTGACTCCGTTGCGCCGCAGCACTTCTGCCGTCCCCGCGGTGGCGAGCACGGTGAAACCGAGGTCGACGAGGCGCTTGACGGGGAAGATCATCGCCCGCTTGTCGCGGTTGGCGACCGAGACGAACACGGTGCCGCCGTCGGGCAGCCCGCCGTACGCCGCCGCCTGGCTCTTGGCGAACGCCCGGCCGAAGTCGTCGTCGATGCCCATCACCTCGCCGGTCGAGCGCATCTCGGGACCCAGCACGCTGTCGACGACGAGCCCCTCGTGGGTGACGAACCGCTTGAACGGCAGCACGGCCTCCTTCACCGACACCGGCGACCCGGGCGGCAGGTGGGTGCCGTCCCGCTCGGGCAGCATGCCCTCGGCCCGCAGCTCGGCGATCGTGGCGCCGAGCATGATCCGGGCCGCCGCCTTGGCGAGCGGGACGGCGGTGGCCTTGCTGACGAACGGCACCGTGCGGCTGGCCCGCGGGTTGGCCTCGAGGACGTAGAGCACGTCGGACGCCAGCGCGAACTGCACGTTGAGCAGCCCGCGGACCCCGACACCCCGCGCGATCGCCTCGGTCGAGGTGCGCACCCGCTCGATCTCGCTGTGCCCCAGCGTGACCGGGGGCAGGACGCACGCCGAGTCGCCGCTGTGGATGCCGGCCTCCTCGATGTGCTCCATGACGGCGCCCAGGAACATCTCGTGCCCGTCGAACAGGGCGTCGACGTCGATCTCGATCGCGTCGTCGAGGAACCGGTCGACCAGCACCGGGTGCTGCGGTGCGGCCATGGTGGCCCGGCCGACGTACTGCCGCAGCGTCTCGTCGTCGTAGACGATCTCCATCCCCCGACCGCCGAGCACGTAGGACGGGCGCACGAGCACCGGGTAGCCGATCTGGTGGGCGACCTCGACCGCCTCGGCGGACGAGAACGCCGTGCCGTGCTTGGGCGCGGGAAGCCCGGCCGCTGCGAGAACCCGACCGAACGCGCCACGGTCCTCGGCCAGGTCGATGGCCGCGGGGCTGGTGCCGACGACGGGCACACCCGCCTCGGCGAGCGCGTGCGCCAGGCCGAGCGGGGTCTGGCCACCGAGCTGGACGATGACCCCGGCGACGGGGCCGGCCTGCTGCTCGGCGTGCACGACCTCGAGGACGTCCTCGAGGGTCCGGGGCTCGAAGTACAGCCGGTCCGAGGTGTCGTCGTCGGTCGAGACCGTCTCCGGGTGGCAGTTCACCATCACCGTCTCGAAACCCGCGTCGCGCAGGGCGAAGCTGGCGTGCACGCACGAGTAGTCGAACTCGACGCCCTGGCCGATCCGGTTCGGCCCGGACCCCAGGATCAGCACCGCCGGGCGTTCGCGCGCCACGACCTCGGTCTCGTCGTCGTAGCAGGAGTAGTGGTACGGCGTGGTCGCGGCGAACTCGGCGGCGCAGGTGTCGACGGTCTTGTAGACCGGCCGGACGCCGAGGGCCTGGCGCACGCCGCGCACCACGGCCTCGGGCATCGACCGCAGCGCGCCGATCTGGATGTCGCTGAAGCCGTGCCGCTTGGCCTTGCGCAGCAACGCCGGTGACAGGTCGGGCGCGTCACGCAGCGCGCGCGCGAGGTCGTCGATGAGGGCGATCTGGTCGAGGAACCACGGGTCGATGCCGGTCGCCGCGTGCACCGCCTCGACGTCCGCCCCGGCCCGGATCGCCTGCTGCACGGTCACGATCCGCCCGTCGGTCGGCGTCCGGGCGGTCTCGAGCAGTGCCGCCGCGTCGCCTGGCTCGCCGTCCCAGTGGAAGCTCGAGCCCGCCCGCTCGGCCGAGCGCAGTGCCTTCTGCAGCGCCTCGGTGAAGCTGCGGCCGATGGCCATCGCCTCGCCGACCGACTTCATCGTCGTGGTCAGGGTCGCGTCGGCGGCGGGGAACTTCTCGAACGCGAACCGCGGCACCTTGACCACGACGTAGTCCAGCGCGGGCTCGAACGAGGCGGGGGTCTTCTCGGTGATGTCGTTGTCGACCTCGTCCAGGGTGTAGCCGACGGCGAGCTTGGCGGCGATCTTCGCGATCGGGAACCCGGTGGCCTTGCTGGCCAGGGCTGACGAGCGCGAGACGCGCGGGTTCATCTCGACGACGATGACGCGCCCGTCGACCGGGTTCACGGCGAACTGGAGGTTGCAGCCGCCGGTGTCGACACCGACCTCGCGGATCACGGCGATGCCGATGTCGCGCAGCCGCTGGTACTCGCGGTCGGTGAGCGTCAGGGCCGGGGCGACGGTGATCGAGTCGCCGGTGTGCACGCCCATCGGGTCGACGTTCTCGATCGAGCAGACCACCACGACGTTGTCGACGCGGTCGCGCATCAGCTCGAGCTCGTACTCCTTCCAGCCGGTGATCGACTCCTCGAGCAGCACCTCGGTGGTCGGCGAGGCGTGCAGCCCGGCTCCGGCGATCCGGCGCAGGTCGTGCTCGTCGTAGGCGAAGCCCGAGCCCAGGCCACCCATGGTGAACGAGGGCCGCACGACCAGGGGGTAGCCGAGGTCCTGCGCCACCCGCAGGCACTCGTCCATCGTGTGCGCGACCTGGCTGCGCGCCGACTCGGCGCCGCACCGCTCGACCACGCCCTTGAACGCCTGGCGGTCCTCGCCCAGCTGGATCGCCGCGACGTTCGCGCCGATCAGCGGGCACCCGTACTTGGCCAGGACTCCGTTCTCGTGCAACGCGATCGCGGTGTTGAGCGCCGTCTGGCCGCCGAGGGTCGCGAGCACCGCGTCGGGTCGCTCCTTGGCGATGATCGCCTCGACGACCTCGGGGGTGATCGGCTCGACGTAGGTGGCGTCGGCGAAGTCGGGGTCGGTCATGATCGTCGCCGGGTTGCTGTTGACGAGGATGACGCGCAGCCCCTCCTCGCGCAGCACCCGGCAGGCCTGGGTGCCCGAGTAGTCGAACTCGGCCGCCTGGCCGATGACGATCGGCCCCGAGCCGATGACGAGCACGGAGGTCAGGTCGGTGCGACGGGGCATCAGCGGGCTCCTTCCATCAGGTCGCAGAACCGGTCGAACAGGTAGCCCGCGTCATGCGGGCCGGCCGCCGCCTCCGGGTGGTACTGCACCGAGAACGCCGGTCGGTCGACGAGGCGCAGCCCCTCGACGACGTCGTCGTTCAGGCACACGTGGGTCACCTCGGCCGGGCCGTACGGCGTCGGCGCCGGCCCGTCCAGCGGGGCGTCGACGGCGAAGCCGTGGTTGTGCGCGGTGATCTCGACCCGACGGGTGCTGCGGTCCATGACCGGCTGGTTGATGCCCCGGTGGCCGTAGCCGAGCTTGTAGGTGCCGAACCCCAGGGCGCGGCCCAGCAGCTGGTTGCCGAAGCAGATGCCGAAGAACGGCAGCCGCAGGTCGAGCACCTCGCGCAGCAGCGCGACCTGGTGGTCGGCGCTGGCGGGGTCGCCGGGGCCGTTGGAGAAGAACACCCCGTCCGGCGCCGTCGCGAGGACGTCCTCGATCGACGCCGTGGCCGGCAGCACGTGCACCTCGACCCCGCGCCGGGCCAGCTGGTGCGGCGTCATCGCCTTGATGCCCAGGTCGAGCGCGGCCACGGTGAACCGTCGCTCGCCCACCGCGGGGACGACGTACGCCGCGTCGGTCGAGACCTGCTCGGCCAGCGCCGCCCCGGTCATCGCGGGCGCGGCGAGCACCAGCTCGAGCAGCTCGGCGTGCGGCCGTCCGGCGTCCGCGCCGGAGAAGACGCCGGCCCGCATGGCGCCGCGCTCGCGCAGGTGCCGGGTCAGGGCCCGCGTGTCGACGCCCTGGATGCCGACGACGCCCTGCGCCTGCAGGTCGTCCTGCAGGGTGCGCCGCGAGCGCCAGCTGGACGGGCGCGGTGAGGGGTCGCGGACGACGTAGCCGGCGACCCAGATGCGGCTGGACTCGCCGTCCTCGTCGTTCATGCCGGTGTTGCCGATGTGGGGGGCGGTCTGCACGACGACCTGGCGGTGGTAGCTGGGGTCGGTCAGCGTCTCCTGGTAGCCGGTCATGCCGGTGCTGAAGACCGCCTCGCCGACGGTGCGGCCCACGGCGCCGAACGCCTCGCCGGCGAAGACCCGGCCGTCCTCGAGCACGAGCAGGGCATCGGTCACGACGGGCCTCCGGTGGCGGGGATGAGGGCGCGGACGGCGTCGACGAGGCGGTCGCGGTCGGCGTCGTGCCGCGGGCTGAGGGCGGTGGCGACGGCAGCGGACCCGAGCTGCCACTCGACGACGACCAGCCCGGCGCCGGTGCGGGCCTTGCCCGCGCGGAACGTCTCGCGCCGGACCTCGCGCACGGCGGCTGCCGGGACGAACACGTCCGGCGCCCCGGTGCGGGTCACCAGGACACCGACCGGGTCGACCAGCACGCGGGCGGCGCTGCGGACGCCGAGCCCGTGCGCGGCCACCCGGTCGAGCCAGTCGCCCGCCGCCGTGGTCGACACGTAGGTGGCCTCGATACCCGCTGATGCCATGTCGCGCAACGACTCCGGGGCCACCGGCAGGTCGGGGACGTCGTCCTGCCGGCGCACCCGGGCCCGCCAGCCGAGGAACATCATCCGCCAGAGCAGGACGACGACGAGCACCAGGACGACGACGGCGAGGTTGCGCATCACGGGCCGGTCAGCTCGCCGTCGAGCACCGTGGCGCGGCCGCGCAGGAAGGTGGCGACGACGCGCCCGTGCAGGGTGCGCCCGGCGAACGGGGTGTTGCGGCTGGCCGAGGCGGACGCGGCGGGGTCGACCTGCCAGCGGCCGACCGGGTCGACGAGCGTGAGGTTGGCCGGCGAGCCGGCGGACAGCGGCTGCCCCTGGTGCTCGAGCCGCCCGATCCGCGCGGGGCGCACCGACATCCGGTCGGCGACGCCCGCCCAGTCGAGCAGGCCGGTGTCGACCATGGCCTCGACGACCGCAGACAGCGCCGTCTCCAGACCCGTCATGCCCATGGCCGCGGCAGCCCACTCGCAGTCCTTGTCCTCGCTGGCGTGCGGGGCGTGGTCGGTGGCGACAGCGTCGATCGTGCCGTCGGCCAGACCGGCACGCAGCGCCTGGACGTCGGCGTCCGAGCGCAGCGGGGGGTTGACCTTGTAGCGGGGGTCGTAGGTGCGCACCAGCTCGTCGGTCAGCAGCAGGTGGTGCGGCGTGACCTCGGCGGTGACGTCGACGCCGCGGCCCTTGGCCCAGCGCAGGATCTCGACCGATCCGGCGGTCGAGACGTGGCACACGTGCAGCCGCGACCCGACGTGCTGGGCGAGCAGGACGTCGCGGGCGATGATCGCCTCCTCGGCGACGGCGGGCCACCCGGCCAGGCCGAGCACCGACGACACCTCGCCCTCGTGCATCTGCGCGCCCTCGGTGAGCCGCGGCTCCTGGGCGTGCTGGGCGATGACGCCGTCGAACGCCTTGACGTACTCGAGCGCGCGGCGCATCAGCACCGCGTCGCTGACGCAGTGCCCGTCGTCGCTGAACACCCGCACCCGGGCGGCGGAGTCGGCCATCGCCCCGAGCTCGGCGAGGCGCTCGCCGGCGAGGCCGACGGTGACCGCCCCCACCGGGTGGACGTCGACCCAGCCGGCCTCGCGGCCCAGCCGCCAGACCTGCTCGACGACCCCGGCGGTGTCGGCGACCGGGCTGGTGTTGGCCATGGCGTGCACGGCGGTGAAGCCGCCTGCGGCGGCGGCACGGGTGCCCGACGCCACGGTCTCGGCGTCCTCGCGACCGGGCTCGCGCAGGTGGGCGTGCAGGTCGACCAACCCCGGGAGGGCCACCAGGCCGGCGCCGTCGACGACCACCGCACCGTGCGGCACCGTGCCGTCCGCCGTCAGGTCGGGGCCGACGTCCGCGATGAGGCCGTCGGCCAGTAGCAGGTCGACCGGGTCGGCGCCGAGCGGGCGCACCCCGCGCAGCAGGTAGGTGGTCACGCGGTGCCTCCGTCGACGTCGTCGCTGCCCGCGAGCAGCAGGTACAGCACGGCCATCCGCACCGACACGCCGTTGCCGACCTGCTCGACGATCGTCGAGCGGGCGCTGTCGGCGGCGTCGGCCGAGATCTCGAGCCCGCGGTTCATCGGCCCGGGGTGCATGACGATCGCGTGCTCGGCCATCAGGCGCAGCCGTCGCGCGTCCAGGCCGTAGCGGCGCGAGTACTCGCGGGCCGAGGGGAAGTACGCGGCGTTCATCCGCTCGACCTGCACCCGCAGCATCATCACCGCGTCGGCGCCCTCGAGCGCGGAGTCCAGGTCGTACGACGTCGCGCACGGCCAGGTGTCGACGCCGACGGGCAGCAGGGTCGGCGGCGCGACGAGCGTGACCTCGGCGCCGAGGGTGTGCAGCAGCAGGACGTTGCTGCGCGCCACCCGGCTGTGCAGGACGTCGCCGACGATCGTGACCTTGACGCCGGCGAGGTCCTGGCCGGCGGCGGCACCGGGCTCGCGCTTGCCGACCAGGTGGTGGCGCATGGTGAACGCGTCCAGCAGGGCCTGCGTCGGGTGCTCGTGGGTGCCGTCGCCCGCGTTGACGACCGAGCCGTTGATCCAGCCCGAGGTGGCCAGGCGGTGCGGGCCACCGCTCGCCCCGTGCCGGACGACGACCGCGTCGGCGCCCATCGCCTCGAGGGTGAGCGCGGTGTCCTTCAGGCTCTCGCCCTTGCTGACGCTCGAGCCCTTGGCCGAGAAGTTGATGACGTCGGCCGACAGCCGCTTGGCGGCGGCCTCGAACGAGATCCGGGTGCGGGTCGAGTCCTCGAAGAACAGGTTGACGACCGTGCGGCCGCGCAAGGTCGGCAGCTTCTTGATCTCACGCTGCTGGGTGGCGGCCATCTGCTCGGCGGTGTCGAGCACCCGCAGGGCGGCGGTGCGGTCCAGGTCGGCGGCCGAGAGCAGGTGGCGCATCAGCGCTCGTCCCCCGTGTCCTCGATCAGGACCTCGTCGCGACCGTCGTGCTCGGCCAGCAGCACCCGCACCCGCTCGGCCAGCGACGTGGGCAGGTTCTTGCCGACATGGTCGGCCCGGATCGGCAGCTCGCGGTGGCCCCGGTCGACGAGCACGGCCAGGCGCACGGCCCGGGGGCGACCGACGTCCGAGAGGGCGTCCAGCGCCGCGCGCACGGTGCGGCCGGAGAAGAGCACGTCGTCGACCAGGACGACGGTGGCGCCGTCCACGCCGGCGGCGGGGATGTCGGTGCGCTCCAGAGTGCGCACCGGGTGGTGGCGCAGGTCGTCGCGGTACATCGTCACGTCGATGGCCCCGACCGGCACCTGGGTGCCCTCGACGTCGGCGATGGTGGCGGCCAGGCGGTGGGCCAGCGCCACCCCGCGGGTGGGGATGCCCAGCAGCACCAGGCCCCCTGCGCCCTTGTTGCGCTCGAGCAGCTCGTGCGCGATGCGCGTCATCACCCGACCGATCTCGGGCGCCTCCAGCAGTGTGCGGGCACGCGTCATGACCACGATCTCCTTCCCCGCCTCACCGGACGGGTCGTTAAAGGATGTCCGGGTGAATCTAGCGCACCGCCGGCGGGGCCGGAACTTGACGATGTGGTCACGCTGCGTGACGCTGGGCGCTAACCTGTCACCAGCGGCCGACAACCTCGGCCGTGCCCGAACCACCGCTCCGAGAGGCACGAGATGTCGTCCGACTACGCACGGTCGCTCGGACTGCGGTTGCGTGCGATCCGCACCCAGCAGGGCCTGTCGCTGCACGGTGTCGAGGAGCGCTCGCAAGGCCGCTGGAAGGCCGTCGTCGTCGGGTCCTACGAGCGCGGTGACCGCGCGGTCACGGTGCAGCGGCTGGCCGAGCTGGCCGACTTCTACGGTGTTCCCGTCTCGGCGCTGCTCCCCGACGCCGGCGCCTCGACCGTCGTCGAGACCCCGCCGCGGCTGGTCATCGACCTCGAGCGGCTGAGCTCGGTGCCGGCCGAGCGCGCCGGCCCGCTCGCCCGCTACGCGGCGACCATCCAGAGCCAGCGCGGGGACTACAACGGCAAGGTGCTCTCGATCCGTCAGGACGACCTGCGCACCCTCGCCGTCATCTACGACCTGCCCCCCGCGGCGCTGGCCGAGGAGCTCATCAGCTGGGGCGTGCTCGACCCCGAGGCCCGCCGCGCGATCGACGGCCCCGCCGACCGCTGAC
>JBBQGB010000085.1:0-11989 GCA_038322575.1 Actinomycetales bacterium | reverse complement strand
TGTTGGGGTTCCAGCGGCGCTTGGTGCGCCGGTGCGAGTGCGACACGGAGTGGCCGAAGGACGGCTTCTTGCCGCAGACGTCGCAGTTGGCAGCCACGGTGGTAACTCCTGATCGTCGGTCGGGCGAGGGTGAGCGCTTGCCGGGGTCGACCGGCAGCGGACGCGGGGGGATCGTTCCGCACCAGGGTAGCCGACACCCGCACCGGGCACCCAATCCGCGGCCGCAGGCTAGCCTGCGGCCGTGCTGGACCACCTCGACGCGCGTGCCGGCCGGCGGTGGGCCGTGGCCGCGCTGGGCCGGCTCAGCGACCAGCGCGCCGACATCGACCGGTCCAACGTCTACCCCGTCGCGGACGGTGACACGGGCACCAACCTGCTGCTCACCCTGGAGGCCGGCGCCGCCGCCGCCGAGGGTCTGGCCCAGGTCGACCTGGCCGAGGTGGCGACGGCCTTCGCCCGCGGCACGCTGCTCGGCGCCCGCGGCAGCTCGGGGGTGATCCTGGCCCAGATCGTGCGCGGCTGGGCCGAGGTGCTGACCGAGCCGGCCGGTGGCCGCACCGGCGTCCAGGTGGTCACCGCGGCGCTGCGCCGGGGGGCCGAGGGTGCTGTCGCCGCCGTGGCTCGCCCGGTCGAGGGGACGATGCTCACGGTCGCCCGGGCCGCCGCGGACGGCGCCGTCGGCACGACCCTGGCCGAGGTGGTCACCGCGGCCGCGGCGGCCGGGCGGGCCGCGCTGGCGCGCACCCCCGAACAGCTCGAGGTGCTCGCCGCGGCCGGTGTCGTCGACGCGGGCGGCAGCGGCCTGGTCGTCCTGCTCGACGTGCTCGCCGAGGTCGTCACCGGCGCCCGCCCGGTGCGCCGACGTCCGGGCCCGGGACGGCGCCCGTCGTCGGCCGGGCCGGCGACACCGGCCGTGTCGCGGGCGCCGCGTGCTGCGGCCGCCGACGCCGAGGGCCCGGGCGCCTACGAGGTGATGTACCTGCTCGACGCCACCACCGAGGCCGTCGCGGCGCTGCGGTCCAGGCTGGACGTCCTCGGCGACTCGCTCGTCGTCGTCGGCGGTGACGGGCTGTGGAACGTGCACGTCCACACCGACCACGTCGCGGCGGCGATCGAGGCCGGGATCGAGGTGGGCCGACCCCACCGGCTGGCCGTCACCCGCTTCTCGGACGGCGAGCCCCGCGGCGTCCCCGGCCCGCCGGTGGCGCTGCTCGCCACCGCGTCCGGGCCGGGGCTGGCCGCCGTGCTGACCGGGGGCGGCGCCCGTCTGGTCGGTCGCCTCGGCCGGCCGGTGACGGCCGCCGAGCTGCTCACCGCGCTGCGGGCGGTCGCCGGTGCCGCCGTCGTCCTGCCTGACGCCGCGCCCGCGCTCGCCCTGGCCCAGGCGGCGGCGGCCGCGGCCGGCGCCGAGGGGCGTGAGGTCGCCGTGCTGCCGACCCGCTCGCCGGTCCAGGCGCTGGCGGCCCTGGCGGTGCACGAGCCGCTGGCCGCCCGCGCCCAGGACCTGGTGCGGATGGCGTCGGCCGCGGCCGCCACCCGGTACGGCGCCGTCACGACGGCGGACGTCGACGCCCTGACCTCGGCCGGCTGGTGCCGCGCCGGCCAGGTGCTCGGTCTGGTCGAGGACGACGTCGTCGAGGTGGGGGACGACGCACCCGAGGTGGCGCTGTCGGTGGCGACGCGCATGCTGGCGGCGGGCGGTGAGCTGCTGACGCTGGTGTGGGGCGCCGCGCCGGGGTCGCGCGACCTCGCCGACGCCGTGTCGGTGACGGTGCGCCGCGAGCGCAGGGACGTGGAGGTGAGCGTGGTCGACGGCGGTCAGGCGGCGCACGCGCTGCTGCTGGGGGTCGAGTGAGCACGGCCGCCGAGCTCGACGTGCCGCTGGACCGCCGGATCGGCAAGAAGACCGCCGTCGCCGTCGCGAAGACGCTGGGACTGCACACGGTGGGCGAGCTGCTGCGGCACTACCCGCGGCGCTACCTGCTGCGCGGCGAGCTCACCGACCTGTCACGGCTGCCGGTCGGCGAGCACGTGACCGTGCTGGCCCGGGTGGCGCAGGTGACCGGGCGGGCCATGGTCAGCCGGCCCGGCTACATCCTGGAGGTTCGGGTCGGGGACGGGCAGCGCACCCTGTCGCTGACCTTCTTCGACCGCGTCCGGCCGGTCCACCAGGGTCGCGAGGCGGCGCTGTCGGTGGGCACCACGGGGCTGTTCTCGGGTCGGGTCGGCGTCTACCGGGGCTCGATGCAGCTGGTCAACCCGATGTACCACCTGTTCCGCGAGGGTGCCGACACCGACACCGACGCCGTGCTGGAGCAGCCGATCCCGATCTACCCCGCCGGCGCGGGCCTGCAGTCCTGGCAGATCGCCAACGCGACCCGGACGCTGGTCGACGGGCTCGCGCCGATGCCCGAGCCGGTGCCGGACGAGATCCGCGCGGCGCAGGGCCTGATGCCGCTGCACGCGGCGCTGGTCGCCGTCCACGCCCCGACGACGATGGCCCAGGCCCAGCAGGCCCGGCACCGCCTGCGCTACGAGGAGGCCTTCGTCCTGCAGGCGGCGCTGCTGCGCCGCCGGGCGGCCCGGCAGCAGCAGGCGGCGACGCCGCGGGTGCCCCGCGCCGGTGGACTGCTCGCGGCCTTCGACGAGCGGCTGCCCTTCACCCTCACCGAGGGCCAGCGCGCGGTCGGCGACCAGGTGGCCAGCGACCTCGCCGCCGCCCACCCGATGCACCGGCTGCTGCAGGGCGAGGTGGGCTCGGGCAAGACCGTCGTCGCGCTGCGCGCCATGCTCACCGTCGTCGACGCCGGCGCCCAGGCCGCGCTGCTCGCCCCCACCGAGGTGCTGGCGACCCAGCATCACCGGTCCATCTCGGCCATGCTCGGCGACCTCGGCGAGGCCGGGCTGCTCGGCGGCAGCGAGATCGGCACGCGGGTCACCCTGCTGACGGGGTCGCAGCCCGCTGCGGTGCGCCGCAAGGCGCTGCTCGAGGCGGCGTCCGGCGAGGCGGGCATCGTCATCGGCACCCACGCGCTGCTGCAGGAGCACGTGCAGTTCGCCGAGCTCGGTCTGGTGGTGGTCGACGAGCAGCACCGCTTCGGTGTCGAGCAGCGAGACCTGTTGCGCGCCAAGGGTTCGGTGCCCCCGCACGTGCTGGTGATGACGGCGACGCCCATCCCGCGCACCGTGGCCATGACGGTCTTCGGCGACCTCGAGACCTCCACCCTGACCGAGCTGCCCGCCGGTCGGGCCCCGATCACCACGCACGTCGTCACCGGCGAGAACCCGCGCTGGGTCGAGCGCGCCTGGGAGCGCGTCGCCGAGGAGGTCGCGGCCGGTCACCAGGCCTTCGTCGTCTGCCCGCGCATCGGCGACGACGGCCCGGCCGAGCCCGAGCAGGTCGAGTGGGACGACGGGTCGGGCGCGGGCGAGGACGACAAGCGGCCGCCGATGGCCGTCGTCGACGCCCTCGAGCTGCTGCAGGCCGTGCCCGCGCTGGCCGGGCTGCGGATCGAGGTGCTGCACGGCCGGCTGCCGGCCGACGTCCGCGACGACGTCATGCGCCGCTTCGTCGGCGGCGCGGTCGACGTCCTGGTGGCCACCACCGTGATCGAGGTCGGGGTCGACGTCCCGAACGCCACCGTGATGGTCGTGCTGGACGCCGACCGGTTCGGCATCTCGCAGCTGCACCAGCTGCGCGGGCGGATCGGGCGCGGCGGGGCGCCCGGGCTGGCGCTGCTGGTGACCGAGGCGGCACCCGGCACGCCGGCCCGCGAGCGGCTGGCCGCGGTCGCCGCCACGACCGACGGGTTCGAGCTGGCGCGCGTCGACCTCGAGCTGCGCAAGGAGGGTGACGTCCTGGGCGCAGCGCAGTCCGGGCTGCGCTCCTCGCTGCGGCTGCTGCGGGTGCTGCGCGACGGGGCGGTCATCGAGCGGGCCCGCGCCGACGCCGCGTCGCTGGTCGACGCCGACCCCCTGCTGGACTCCCACCCCGCGCTGGTCGCGGCGATCGCCGTGCTGGTCGGCGACGAGGGCGAGCAGTTCCTCGAACGAGGTTGACCGGCCCGCCCCCACGCGCCGCGGCCGCGCCCTAGGGTCAGGGGTCATGACTCGCATCATCGCCGGCACCGCCGGTGGCTCCCGGCTGCAGTCGCCGGTGGGACGCGAGACCCGACCCACGAGCGACCGCGTCCGCGAGGCGCTGTTCAGCCGGCTCGAGCACGACGGCCTGCTGGACGCGACCCGGGTGCTCGACCTGTACGCCGGGTCGGGGGCGCTGGGGCTCGAGGCGCTGAGCCGGGGCGCGCGGTCGGCGGTGCTGGTCGAGCAGGGTCAGGCCGCGGCCCGGGCGATCCGCCGCAACCTGGGCTCGACCGGCCTGGGTCAGGGCGAGGTGCTGGCCGACCGGGTCGAGCGGGTGCTGGCCCGCGCGGTCGTCGGCCCCCCGTTCGACCTGGTGCTCGCCGACCCGCCGTACCCGATGCCCGAACCGGCCCTGGCCGAGGTGCTGGGGCTGCTGGTGGCCGGGCACTGGCTGGCCACGCACGCGGCGGTGGTCGTCGAGCGCAGCACCCGGACGCCGGAGCCCACCTGGCCGCGCGGCCTGGAGTCCTACGACGACCGACGCTACGGCGAGACCCGGATCTGGTTCGCCGAGCGCGTCTAAGCGGACGGTAGGTTCGCGGCGTGCGCCGCTGCGTCTGCCCCGGGTCCTACGACCCCGTCCACCTCGGTCACCTCGACGTCATCGGCCGGGCCGCTGCGCTGTTCGATGAGGTGGTCGTCGCCGTCCTGCACAACCCCGACAAGGCCGGCGCGTTCACGCCCGCCGAGCGGCTGGGGCTGCTGCGCGAGGCCCTCGGCCCGCGACCCGGCGTCCGGGTCGAGGTGTTCGCCGGCCGGTTGCTCGTCGACGTGTGCCGCGAGGTGGGGGCCGAGGCGATCGTCAAGGGCGTGCGCAGCGGCGCCGACGCGTCCTACGAGCTGCCGATGGCGCTGATGAACCGGCACCTGTCCGGGATCGAGACGCTGCTGCTGCCGGGCGACCCGCGGCTGGGGCACGTGTCGAGCAGCCTGGTGAAGCAGGTGAGCGCCTACGGTGGTGACGTCACCGGGCTGGTGCCGGACGTCGTCCGGGACGCACTGGTGGCCGGCCGGGGCTGACCCGGCGTCTGGAGGGACACTCGGTGGACGTGCACGACAAGCTCGACCAGATCACCGCCCTGCTCGAGGACGCGCGGGCGATGCCGATGTCGGCCTCGGCGCTGGTCAACCGGGCCGAGGTGCTGGGTCTGCTGGACGAGCTGCGCGACCTGCTGCCCGAGCAGCTGCACCACGCCGACCTGCTGCTCAGCGACCGCGAGGCGGTCGTCGAGCAGGGGCGCAGCCGGGCCGAGCAGCTGGTCAGCGCCGCCCAGGCCGAGCACGACCGCCTGGTCGAGCAGACGCAGATCGTCTCGGCCGCGCGCGAGCGCGCCGCCGCCGTCCAGCTCGCGGCGCAGGCCGAGGCCGAGCGCCTGCTCGCCCAGGCCGACGACTACGTCGACCGCAAGCTCGCCGAGTTCGAGATCGCCCTCGAGCAGCTCGGACAGCAGGTCGGCCGCGGCCGCGACCGGCTGGCGCAGCGGCGCGCGCAGGACGGCGGCCGGCCCGTCCCGGATCCGGACGACCCACCGGGTGGGTCCGACGCCGGCCAGCCCCCGCGCGAGGACCTGCTCGATTCGTAGGCCGGGGTCGGCGTCCGCTAACCTGATGCGTCGGCCGCGCGCTGGGCTCGCCCTGCGCCGTCCGACCCAGGTCTGCATCGTCCGTCATGCTCATGGAGTCCGCGATCCGTCTGAACCCCCGTGCGCCGCTCGTCCTCGTCACCCACGAGCTCGACCGCCGTCCGGGTTCGATGATCACGCTCGTCCGCGACGTGCCGGCGCCCGCTGACCTGGGCACCGACGTCATCGGCGTCAGCGAGGGGTCCGACCTGCACCTGGACCTGCGGCTGGAGTCGGTGATGGAGGGCGTGCTGGTCACCGGCTCGGTGAGCGGGCGGGCCACCGGGGAGTGCATCCGGTGCCTGACCGGTCTCGAGCAGGGCGTCGAGGTCTGGCTGACCGAGCTGTTCGCCTACCCGGGCGCGCAGGTCGAGCAGGACGACGTCGACGCGGTTGACGAGGACGTGCACGTTCTCGTGGGCGACCTGATTGACCTCGAGCCCGTAGTGCGTGACGCGGTGGTGCCAGCACTGCCGTTCAAGCCGGTGTGCCGGGTCGACTGCCCGGGGCTGTGCTCGCAGTGCGGAGCGCGCCTCGAGGACGACCCGGACCACCATCACGACGTCGTCGACCCACGCTGGGCGGCGCTGCAGGGCCTGGCACTCGACGAGGGCCAGCCGACGAACGAGGTCAGTGCGCCCACCGGCGTACGGGCCGACGCACAGGAAGAGAACTGACGTGGCCGTCCCGAAGCGGAAGATGTCGCGCTCCAACACCCGTTCGCGTCGCGCGAACTGGAAGGCGCTGCCCGCCACGCTGTCGGCGTGCCCCCAGTGCCGCGAGCTGCGCCAGCCGCACATGGCGTGCCCCGCCTGCGGCACCTATGGCGGCCGCCACTACGCCGCCGCCGAGCGCGCCGAGCACCAGGCCTGAGCGCCCCGCGCCCGGCGGCCGGTCCGCCGGCCGACGCCGTCGACCTGCAGGCCGAGCTGGGCCTGCAGGTCGATCCTGCGTTGCTGCGCCGGGCGCTGACCCACCGCAGCTACGCCTACGAGCACGGCGGGCTGCCGACCAACGAGCGCCTGGAGTTCCTCGGCGACTCGGTGCTCGGGCTGGTCGTCACCGACACGCTGTACCGCACCCACCCCGACCTGCCCGAGGGTCAGCTCGCCAAGCTGCGCGCCGCCGTCGTCAACATGCGGGCCCTGGCGGCGGCCGGGCGCACTCTGGGCCTGGGTGACTACGTGTTCCTCGGCCGGGGCGAGGAGGCCACCGGCGGCCGCGACAAGGACTCGATCCTGGCCGACACCGTCGAGGCGGTGATCGGGGCGGTGTTCGTCGACCTGGGCCTGCCCGCCGCAGCCGCCCTGGTGCACCGGCTGATCGACCCGCTGATGCGCGACACCGAGACCCTCGGCGCCGGCCTGGACTGGAAGACCAGCCTGCAGGAGCTCACCGCCAGCGCCGGCGAGGGCGTCCCCGAGTACGTCGTCGTCGAGGACGGCCCCGACCACGCCAAGACGTTCACCGCCACCGCCCGCGTGGGTGGTCAGCCGCTCGGCGTCGGCCACGGCAACAGCAAGAAGCAGGCCGAGCAGGAGGCCGCGGCCACCGCCTGGGCCGCCGTCCGCGCCCGCCACCCCGGGCCCGGCTGAGCGGTGCCCGAACTGCCCGAGGTCGAGGTGGTGCGGCGCGGCGTCGCCGCCCACGTCGTCGGACGCACCTTCGCGACGGTGCAGGTGCACCACCCCCGGGCGGTCCGCCGCCACCTGCCGGGCGCCGACGACCTGGTCGCCCGCCTCGCGGGCCGCACCGTCCTCGCCGCCCGTCGCCGCGGCAAGTTCCTGTGGCTGGACCTGGACGGGCCGGCCGAGGCCCTGGTGACCCACCTGGGCATGAGCGGCCAGCTGCTCGTGCAGCCGGCGTCGGCCCCGCCCGAGACCCACCTGCGGGCGCAGTTCGCGTTCACCGACGGCGACCCCGAGCTGCGGTTCGTCGACCAGCGCACGTTCGGGGGGCTGGCCCTGGAGCCCCTGGCCGGCGACGTGCCGGCGTCCGTCGCGCACATCGCGCTCGACCCGCTCGATGCCGGGTACGACGTCGAGGCCGTGGTGGGGCGCCTGCGCGCCCGGCGCACCGGCCTCAAGCGCGCGCTGCTCGACCAGACGCTGGTCTCGGGGATCGGCAACATCTACGCCGACGAGTCGCTGTGGCGGGCCCGGCTGCACGGCGCGCGCCCGACCGAGACCCTGACCCGGCCGGCCGTGCGCCGGGTGCTCACCGCGGCGGCCGAGGTGATGACCGAGGCCCTGGGCCAGGGCGGCACCTCGTTCGACGCCCTGTACGTCAACGTCAACGGTGCCAGCGGGTACTTCGACCGCTCGCTGGCGGCCTACGGCCAGGTGGGGCGCCCGTGCCCCCGCTGCGGCACACCGATCCGCCGCGAGGCGTTCATGAACCGGTCCAGCTTCAGCTGCCCCCGCTGCCAGCCGCGTCCGCGCCGGGCTCGCTGGTAGGGCCGCCGGTGGGCTCGCTGGTAGGCCGTCGTGCGGCCTCGGCGGCCACCTCGGGCGGCACCGTGCCGTCCGCGTCGACCGGCGTCCATGACTGCGTGCGGGCCCACTGCGACCCGCAGCCGCGGCAGCGGAAGACGGGCGGGGCGACGGTGGGCCGGTGCTGGCGCGACCACGAGCACTGGGCGCGGCACGGGTGCTGGGCGAGCATGGGACGAGTCTGACCCGCGCCGAGCCGACCCGCTCGGTGGCAGGTTGTTCGGCGGCGGCAGCCGACGAGAGGGAGCAGCGGTGGACGACGCGACGCAGGGCTCGGACGACGTGCGCCTGACAGCGTTCGTGCGCGGACGCGTGCAGGGGGTGGGGTTCCGCTGGTGGGTGCGGGCCCGGGCGCTCGAGCTGGGCCTGGCCGGCCACGCGACCAACCTGGCCGACGGCCGGGTCGAGGTGGTCGCCGAGGGTGACCGCGACCGCTGCGAGCGCCTGCTGACGCTGCTGGCGAGCGGGCCGGCGTCCGCCGCGGTGACCGGTGTGGTCGCCCAGTGGTCGGCGCGTCGGGGCACCGGCAGCGGCTTCGTCGAGCGATAGCCTCGAGCCCGTGCACCTCAAGAGCCTGACGCTGCGGGGCTTCAAGTCCTTCGCCTCCGCGACCACGCTCGACTTCGAGCCCGGCATCACGGCGGTGGTGGGGCCCAACGGGTCGGGCAAGTCCAACGTGGTCGACGCGCTCGCCTGGGTGATGGGCGAGCAGGGCGCCAAGAGCCTGCGCGGCGGCAAGATGGAGGACGTCATCTTCGCCGGCACCTCCGGGCGCCCGCCGCTCGGCCGGGCCGAGGTGAGCCTGACGATCGACAACAGCGACGGCGCCCTGCCGATCGAGTACGCCGAGGTCACCATCTCGCGCACGATGTTCCGCGGCGGCGGCTCGGAGTACACGATCAACGGCACCTCGTGCCGGCTGCTGGACGTGCAGGAGCTGCTGTCGGACTCGGGCATCGGCCGCGAGATGCACGTCATCGTCGGCCAGGGCCAGCTCGACGCCGTGCTGCGCGCCACCCCCGAGGAGCGCCGCGGGTTCATCGAGGAGGCCGCGGGGGTCCTGAAGCACCGCAAGCGCAAGGAGAAGGCGCTGCGCAAGCTCGAGGCGATGCAGGCCAACCTGACCCGGGTCGGTGACCTGACCGGCGAGATTCGCCGCCAGCTCGGCCCGCTGGGCCGCCAGGCCGAGGTGGCCCGCAAGGCCGTCGTCGTCCAGACCGACCTGCGCGACGCCCGGCTGCGGCTGCTGGCTGACGACCTGACCCGGCTCACCGGCACGCTCGAGGCGGAGGTGGCCGACGAGAGCGCCCTGCGCGAGCGCCGGGCCGAGGTCGAGGACGCGCTCACCACGCTGCGGCACGAGGTGGCCGACCAGGAGGCGCTGGCCCTGGAGCAGGCGCCGCAGGTCGCCGCCAGCCAGGAGGTCTGGTACCGCCTGTCGAGCCTGCGCGAGCGGCTGCGCGCGACCGGCGGGCTCGCGGGCGAGCGGCTGCGGCTGCTGGGTGAGGAGCAGGCCCACCGCCCGGACCCTGCGCGCGACCCCGACCAGCTCGCCGAGCAGGCCGCCCGGGTGCGGGCGCAGGAGCAGGCGCTGGGGCGCGAGGTGACCGCGGCCCGCGACCAGCTCGCGGCGGCGTCGGCCCACCGGGCGCAGGCCGAGGCGGCCGCGGCCGCCGAGCAGCAGCGGCTGGCCGGCGTGCTGCGGGCTGCCGCGGACCGGCGCGAGGGGCTGGCCCGGCTGGCCGGCCAGGTGGCCGCCCGGCGCAGCCGGATCGAGGCCGCCGAGGCCGAGGCCGGACGGCTGGCCGCCGCGCTGGCCGAGGCCCACGAGCGCGGCACCCGCGCCGAGCGCGACTTCACCACGCTGGAGTCCCAGGTCGCGGGGGTCGAGGCGGGCGAGCAGGGCCTGGACGCCGAGCACGAGCGGGCCAGCGCCGAGCTCGAGGCCGCTGAGTCCGAGGTCGAGGCCCTGCGCGAGCGCGAGCGCACCGCCGAGCGCGAGCGCGCGACCTGGACGGCGCGCCGCGAGGCCCTCGAGCTGAGCCTGGCCCGCAAGGACGGCGCCGGCGCCCTGCTCGCCGCCAGCGAGCGGGTCTCGGGTCTGCTCGGCTCGGTGGCCGCGCTGCTGACCGTCGCGCCCGGCCACGAGCAGCCGGTCGCGGCGCTGCTCGGTGCCACCGCCGACGCCGTCGCGGTCGACTCGCTGGACGACGCGGTCGCCGCCCTGCGCCGGCTGCGCGAGGACGACGCCGGCCGCGCCGACCTGCTGGTCGCTGGCACGACCACCGCGGACGACGACCCCGCCGGCTGGCCGCAGCTGCCCGCCGGTGCCACCTGGGCCCGCGAGCTCGTCCAGGCGCCGGCCGGCGTCCGCCCGGCGCTGGACCGGCTGCTCGCGCGCGCCGCGGTGGTCCCGACCCTGGACGACGCGCGGGCCCTGGTCCGGGCCCTTCCCGACTGCACCGCCGTCACCGCGGACGGCGACGTCCTCGGGCCGGGACTGGCCCGCGGCGGCTCGTCGTCCGGCCCCAGCCTGATCGAGGTGCAGGCCGCCGCCGACGAGGCCGTCGAGGCCGGCGGCCGGGCCGCCCACCAGGTCGAGCAGGCCCGCTTCGCGCTGGTCGGCGCGGTCGAGCGCGCCGCGCAGGCCCGCGCCCGGGTCGAGAGCGCCTTGGACGAGCTGCACGACTCCGACGCCGAGCACGCCGCCGTCGCCGAGCGGCTCGGCGCTCTGGGCGCGGCCGTGCGCTCGGCGCACGCCGAGGCCGACCGGCTGCGCCGCTCGGCCGAGGGCGCCGAGCAGGCCCTGGCCACCGACCGGGCGGCGCTGACCGAGCTCGAGCAGCGGCTGGAGGCGGCGCAGCAGCCGAGCGCCGACGACAGCCCCGAGGGTCCGGACACCGAGCCCTCGACGGCGGACCGCGACCGGCTGGACGCCGAGGCCGCCGCCGCGCGCGCGGCCGAGACCGACGTCCGGCTCACCCTGCGCACCGGTGAGGAGCGCGCCCGCGCCCTGGCCGGGCGCGCGGACGGCCTCGAGCGCGCCGCCCGCGACGAGCTCGCCGCGCGCGAGCGCGCGGCGGCCCGCCAGGAGCGGCGCCGGCGCGAGGCCGAGGTCGCCCGCGCGGTGCAGGTGGGCTCGTCGTACGCGCTGACCCTGCTCGAGGTCACGCTGGCGACGGCGGCCGCCGAGCGCGACGCCGCCGAGACCGGCCGGGTCGAGCGCGAGGCGGGGCTGACGGCGGCGCGCGCCCGGGTGCGCACCCTGGAGGACGAGCTGCGCGAGCTCACCGACACCGTGCACCGCGACGAGGTGGCCCGCACCCAGCAGCGGCTGCGCATCGAGCAGCTGCAGACCCGGGCCGTCGAGGAGCTGGGCATCGCTCCCGACGCGCTCGTCGACGAGTTCGGTCCCGACCGTCTCGTCCCGACGGTCGCCGACCCCGACGCCGACCCCGAGGCCGCCGCACCCGAGCCGGTGCCGTTCGTCCGCGACGCCCAGGAGAAGCGGCTGCGATCGGCGGAGCGCAAGCTCGGCGCGCTCGGCCGGATCAACCCGCTCGCACTCGAGGAGTTCTCCGCGCTCGAGGAGCGGCACAAGTTCCTCACCGAGCAGCTCGCCGACCTCGGCCGCAGCCGCAGCGACCTGATGGACATCATCCGCGAGGTCGACGAGCGGGTCGAGCAGGTGTTCACGGCGGCCTACCACGACACCGCGGCGCAGTTCGAGCG
>JBBQGB010000084.1:0-12195 GCA_038322575.1 Actinomycetales bacterium | reverse complement strand
TCGGGGTACACGATGACGCCGCGACCGTGCTCGACGAGGGCCTTGGAGTCTTCGACCGTCTGCCGCGTGGCGGACGCCGACGAGCGCGCCACCGGCACCATTCCTGCGGCCCGCAGGACCCAGCCGAGCACGGGCACCTTGAACAGGCTCGCCTTGGCCATGAAGCGCGGCGCCCTGCCCATGCGCCAGACCGCGACCGCGACGATCAGCGGGTCGAACTCGGTCGAGTGGCTCGGCGCGAGGATGAACGCGCCCTCGCGGGGGAGCTTGTGACCGTCGATGATCTCGATCTTCGCGAAGAAGCCGGTGAGCGGGATGACGATCGCCGCCAGCGGCCAGAAGACGCTGGGGCGGGACTTCTCGGGGTTCCTGAAGTGCCCGGACTCGGGCAGTCGGGGCGAGGAGGGTGCCACGCGCGGACTATCCGATGACATCGAAGTCTGCGCCGAGGGCGTCGAGCTTCGTGAAGAGCTTCTCGTAGCCGCGGCGGATGATCCCGACATTGCGCACCACCGACTCCCCCTCG
The DNA here is from genome assembly GCA_038322575.1 of Actinomycetales bacterium. GTDB lineage: Bacteria > Actinomycetota > Actinomycetes > Actinomycetales > Angustibacteraceae > JACMOY01. Next base: position 11,669 of record JBBQGB010000084.1, on the reverse strand, counting down.
GCCGCCAGTGCCGCGATGAGGTAGCTGTAGCCTCCGCGCAGGTCGGGCACGACGACGTCCGCACCGTGCAGCGGAGTCGGTCCGTTGATCACGGCGGCCTGCTCGAGTGCGCGGCGCGGGACCCGGCGGTCGGGGCTGTCGATGCCCTCGGGATGCACGACGATGTCAGCTCCCATCTGCACGAGCGCCTCGGTGAACCCGAGCCTGTTCTCGTAGACGGTCTCGTGGACGATCGAGCGGCCCTCGGCCTGGGTGAGCGCCACGATGAGCGGCTGCTGCCAGTCGGTCATGAAGCCGGGGTGCACATCGGTCTCGACGACCACGGGCTTGAGCGGTCCGCCGCGCCGGAAGCGGATGCCGTCCTCGTGGATGTCGAACTCTCCGCCCGCCTTGCGGTAGACGTTGAGGAAAGTGAGCATCTCCTGCTGCTTGGCCCCGCCGACGAAGATGTCGCCGTCCGTCGCGAGGGCCGCGCACGCCCAGGAGGCGGCCTCGTTGCGGTCGAAGATGCAGCGGTGATCGTAGCCGCGCAGGCGGTCGACACCCTCGATGAGGATCACCCGGTTCGGCTCGTACGAGATGATCGCGCCCATCTTCTGCAGCACCGCGATCAGGTCCATGATCTCGGGCTCGATCGCCGCGCCGCGCAGCTCGGTCAGGCCCTCGGCGCGCACCGCCGTCAGCAGCACCTGCTCGGTGCTGCCGACGGAGGGGTAGGGCAGGTCGATCTTGGTGCCGCGCAGCCCGGCGGGGGCGGTGATCCGCAGACCCTCTGGCCGCTTCTCGACGACGGCACCGAACTGCCGCAGCACGTCCAGGTGGTAGTTGATAGGCCGCTCGCCGATGCGGCAGCCGCCGAGGTCGGGGATGAACGCCTCGCCGAGCCGGTGCAGCAGCGGCCCGCACAGCAGGATGGGGATCCGGCTGGAGCCCGCGTGGGCGTCGATGTCGGCGAGGTGGGCCTTCTCGACGTTCGTCGGGTCGAGCACCAGCTCGCCGTCCTCGTCGCCGGCCGTGACCTCGACGCCGTGCAGCTCGAGCAACCCGGACACGATGCGGACGTCGGCGATCTCGGGGACGCCGCGCAGCCGGCTCGCGCTCTCGCCCAGCAGCGCGGCGACCATCGCCTTGGAGACCAGGTTCTTGGCCCCGCGCACGGTGATCGTCCCCTCCAGGGGCGTTCCGCCGTGCACCGTCAGGGTGTCGGTCCTGCCCGGGGTGTCCTTGGTGTGGCTCATGCGCGACAGTCTGGCAAACAAACGTGCCGACGCCCTCATCGAGGACGCCGGCACGCTGCGGTGCGGGCGGTCAGGCCTTCTTGGCCGTGCGCTTCGTCGTGGCCTTCGCCGTGGACTTGGTCGCGGCCGCGCGGGCCGTGGTGCTCTTGGCCGCCGTGGTCTTGGCGGTGCTCTTCTTCGCGGCCGACGTGGCCGGAGCCGACGTGGCGGTGGTCTTCTTCGCCGTCGTCTTGCCAGCAGCGCTCTTGGCCGGTGTGGTGCTGGCCTTCTTGGCCGCGGTGCGGCCCGCCGTCGAGGCCTTGGTGGCCCTGGTCGACGCCGTCGCGGTCGACTTCTTGGCCGCCGCCTTGGTGGCGGTCTTGGTGGCCGCGCTCTTGGTGGCTGCGGTCTTGGTCGCCGTCTTGGCGGTCGTCGCCCGGGTCGCCGTCGTCTTCTTCGCGGGGGCGCTCGCCGCCTTCCGCGCGGGGGTGGCAGTGGTGCGCGTGCCCGTGACGCGAGCCGCCGCACCGGTGGTGGCCGACGCCGCGCGGGAAGCGGCCGACACGGTGAACGCGCGCAGCGCCTTGGTGTCGGAGGTGACCTGCTTGAACGCGGTGCCAGCGCGGAAGCGAGGCACGGACGTCTTCTTGATCTTCACCGGCTGGCCGGTGCGCGGGTTGCGGCCGGTGCGGGCGGCGCGGGCGGCGCGCTCGAAGGTGCCGAAGCCGGTGATGGCGACCTTCTCGCCCTTGGCGACGGTGACGGTGATGGTGTCGACGACGGCCTCGAGAGCCTCGGCGGCGGCCTTCTTGCTACCCAGGCGCGCTTCGAGAGCGTCGACCAGCTGTCCCTTGTTCACTGCGATGTCCTTCCAGGAAAGGTGTGCCGGGCACCTCGCCCAGCCGGTCCCAACCGCCAGGGTCGTCCTGGCGTGCTCATGACGGTAGGACCCACAGCGGCTGCCGTCCAACTACGGCGCCGGTTCCAGGTGTTGTGTCGCAAGCGGTTTGCCTCGATCGGTCAGCTGCTGGAGGCCCCGCGCTCGCCCGCTCGGCTGACCAGGCGAGCGATCAGATCCCGCCCGCGGCGCGGGTCTCGACGACCGACGGCCACCGCCCGCCGCAGCTCGCGGGCGAGCTCGGCGCGCTCGGCCGGCGTGACGTCGCTCTGCGAGATCCGTTGCTGCGCAACGAGAATGTCCTCAGACAGCGAGCTCAGGTCGTGGGGCATCGCAGCGTCGGGGGCGGCATCCCGCGGCGGGCGGGGCTCGTCCGGGTCGCGACGGGTCGTCACGGGAGCACCGCTCGGGCAGTCGATCCGCGGGCGCGGCCCCGATGCGGCTGCGACGCCCGTCGACCGTTCACAGATTCGTTGCACGCCCGGGCGCGTCCACACCCGTTGCGGCCCATGAGATGCCCGACCTCAGGCCTCGGTGGTCACCGGGAGCCAGCTCGGCCGCCCCTGCTCGAAGGTCTTCACGTCCTCCACGTGCCCCAGGGTCAGGCCGATGTCGTCGAGTCCCTCGAGCAGGCGCCAGCGGGTGTAGTCGTCGACCTCGAAGCGGCAGACGAGATCCTTGGCCTGCACCGTCTTGGCGACCAGGTCGACCGTCACCTCGGTACCCGGCTCGTTCTCGAGCAGCTTCCACAGCAGCTCGACGTCGTCCTGGCCGACCTGCGCGACCAGCAGCCCCTGCTTGCCGGCGTTGCCGCGGAAGATGTCCGCGAACCGCGAGCTGATGACGACCCGGAACCCGTAGTTCATCAGCGCCCACACGGCGTGCTCGCGCGAGGAGCCCGTGCCGAAGTCGGGGCCGGCGACCAGGACGCTGCCGGCGCGGTAGGCCGGCTGGTTCAGGACGAACGACTCCTCGCCGCGCCAGGCCGCGAACAGCCCGTCCTCGAAGCCGGTGCGGGTGACCCGCTTGAGGTAGACGGCGGGGATGATCTGGTCGGTGTCGACGTTGCCGCGGCGCAGCGGGACCCCGATGCCGGTGTGGGTGGTGAAGGCGTCCATGGCGTTACCTCTCAGCGGACCAGGTCGGCGGGGCTGGACAGGGTGCCGCGGACGGCGGTGGCCGCCGCGACCGGGGGCGAGACCAGGTGGGTGCGACCGCCCTTGCCCTGCCGGCCTTCGAAGTTGCGGTTGGACGTCGACGCGCTGCGCTCTCCCGGCGCCAGCTGGTCGGGGTTCATGCCCAGGCACATCGAGCAGCCCGCGAGCCGCCAGTCGGCGCCCGCAGCGCGGAAGACCTCGTCCAGTCCCTCGCTCTCGGCCTGCAGCCGCACGCGCGCCGAGCCCGGCACGACCAGCATCCGCACGCCGTCCTTCACGTGGTGGCCCTTGATCACGGCGGCCGCCGCCCGCAGGTCCTCGATCCGGCCGTTGGTGCACGAGCCGAGAAACACCGTGTCGACGGCGATGTCGCGCAGCGCCGTCCCCGCGGTCAGGCCCATGTAGTCCAGGGCGCGCTCGGCGGCGATCCGCTGGTTGTCGTCGCCGAAGCTGGCCGGGTCGGGCACCTGCTCGCCGAGGGGCAGACCCTGGCCGGGGTTGGTCCCCCACGTCACGAAGGGCGTCAGGCCGGCTGCGTCGATGCGCACGTGCTCGTCGAACGTCGCGTCCTCGTCGCTGGGCAGCGCCCGCCACGTGCGCACCGCCTCGTCCCAGTCCTCGCCGGACGGGGCGTGCGGCCGGCCCCGCAGGTAGTCGAAGGTCGTCTCGTCGGGGGCGATCATGCCGGCGCGGGCCCCCGCCTCGATCGACATGTTGCACACCGTCATGCGCGACTCCATCGACAGCGACCGGATGGCCGAGCCGCGGTACTCCAGGACGTGGCCCTGGCCGCCACCGGTGCCGATCTGGGCGATCACGGCGAGGACGAGGTCCTTGGCCGTGACGTCCGGGCCGAGCTCGCCCTCGACGTCGATCGCCATGGTCTTGAACGGCTTCAGCGACAGGGTCTGGGTGGCGAGGACGTGCTCGACCTCGCTGGTGCCGATGCCGAACGCCAGGGCTCCGAAGGCGCCGTGCGTCGAGGTGTGCGAGTCGCCGCAGACGATCGTGGTGCCGGGCAGGCTCAGACCGAGCTGGGGCCCGATGACGTGCACGATGCCCTGCTCGACGTCACCCATGGGGTGCAGGCGGATGCCGAACTCGGCGCAGTTGGCGCGCAGGGTGTTGACCTGGGTCAGCGACACGGGGTCGGTGATCGGGCCCGGCTCGGTGGGGACGTTGTGGTCCTCCGTCGCGATCGTCAGGTCCGGACGTCGCACGGTGCGGCCCGCGAGCCGCAACCCGTCGAAGGCCTGCGGGCTGGTGACCTCGTGCACGAGGTGGACGTCGATGTACAGCAGGTCGGGCTCGCCCTCGACCCGGCGCACGACGTGCGCGTCCCAGACCTTCTCCGCCATCGTGCGACCCATGGTGGTCCTCTCACCGTCGTCGCCCCGCTCGCGCACCGGCTGTGCTTGCATCTCACGTCGTGAGACGGCAGTATCGAGGCATGGACAACTCTAGCGGAGTGGGCGTCCTGGACAAGGCCGCCGTCGTCCTGGGTGCGCTCGAGGCGGGGCCGTCCACGCTGGCCCAGCTGGTGGCCGCGACCGGGCTGGCCCGGCCGACGGCGCACCGCCTGGCCGTGGCCCTGGAGCACCACCGCCTGGTGGCCCGCGACATGCAGGGTCGCTTCGTCCTGGGGCCCCGGATGGGCGAGCTGGCCTCGGCGGCCGGCGAGGACCGGCTGCTGGCCGCTGCCGGCCCGGTCCTCGGGGCGTTGCGCGACCACACCGGTGAGAGCGCCCAGCTGTTCCGCCGGCAGGGCGACCAGCGCGTCTGCGTGGCCGCGGCCGAGCGGCCGGTGGGCCTGCGCGACTCGATCCCCGTCGGCAGCTCGCTGTCGATGCTGGCCGGGTCGGCGGCGCAGGTGCTGCTGGCGTGGGAGGAGCCCGACCGGCTGCACCGGGGCCTGCAGGGTGCCCGCTTCACCGCGACCGCGCTGTCCGGCGTCCGACGTCGCGGCTGGGCCCAGAGCGTCGGCGAGCGCGAGGCGGGTGTCGCGTCGGTGTCCGCCCCGGTGCGCGGCCCGACCGGGCGGGTGGTCGCCTCGGTGTCGATCTCGGGGCCGATCGAACGGCTGTCCCGCCAGCCCGGCCGCCTGCACGCAGCGTCGGTGATGGCGGGGGCCGCCAAGCTGACCGAGGTGCTGCGCCGCAGCACGTGAGCGGGCTGGGGACAGCGAAGGCCCCCGTCCGCTGGACGGGGGCCTCACGACGTAGCCCCGACGGGATTCGAACCCGCGCTACCGCCTTGAGAGGGCGGCGTGCTAGGCCACTACACAACGGGGCCGTGCGCTCCGGTCGCTGCCGGAAGCGAGACTGCGGTCTCGCGCTGGGGTACCAGGACTCGAACCTAGACTAACTGAACCAGAATCAGTCGTGCTGCCAATTACACCATACCCCATGGGGGTACCTCAGCCGGATTGCGCCGACGCGAGGCCCGACCGCTGATACTAGCGGGCCCCGGACGACCACCCAAATCCGTCGCTGAGGCCGAGCCACCGGGCGAGCTCGTCCAGGCTGCGCAGCACGGGCATCCCGCTGGGCGCCGACGCCGGCTCGTGGCCACGGTCGAACCACACCCCCAGCAGGCCGGCCGACACCGCAGCCTGCGCGTCGACGACCAGGTCGTTGCCGACGTACACGGTGCGCCGGGGGTCGACGTCCAGCAGCGAGCAGGCGTGGTGGAAGACCCGTGGGTCGGGCTTGCCGACACCGAGGGTGTCGGTGCCCACGAGCACCGGCAGGGCGCCGAGGCCGGTGCGGTCGAGCTTGTCGCGCTGGTAGTCCACCTGCGCGTTGGTCACCGCACCGAACGGCACCCGGGGGGTGGTCGCGCCGAGCGCGGTGACGAGCTCGCGGGCGCCGGGCAGCGCGACCCAGGCGTCGCGGAAGCCGTTCTCGTAGGTGTGGTTCCAGCGGGCGAAGTCCGGCCCGTCGAGCCCGTCGGCACCCAGGTCGAGGTGCAGACGCTCGGCGCGCGCCCGGCGCTGCTCCTCGAAGCCGACCTCGCCACGGGTGAAGGCCGCGAAGTGGCCGCCGGGGTCACGGACCCAGTGCTCCAGCGCGGCGGTTGGCCCGTCGTCGCCCAGGTGGGTGAGGTAGACGCCGGCGACGGCACGCATGCCCGCGGCGAACCCCGCGCGGGTGTCGACCAGCGTGTCGTCGATGTCGAGCAGCACCGCCTCGACCCCGGCGCGCACCCCTCAGCCCAGTCGCGCGCGCAGTGCGCCCAGCCGGGCCAGGGACGAGTCGCGGCCGAGGATCTGCATGGACTCGAACAGCGGGGGCGAGATGCGACGTCCGGTGACCCCGACCCGCAGCGGGCCGAAGGCCACCTTGGGCTTGAGGCCGAGCCCCTCGACCAGTGCGGCGCGCAGCGCGGACTCGATGTCGGCGGCCACCCACTGGTCGACCCCGCGCAGCGCGGTGAGGGAGGCGTCCAGCGCCGCGGGCGCGTCCTCGCGCAGTGACGCTGCCGCGTCGTCGGCGACCTGCAGGTCGGCGTCGGCGACGAACAAAAACGCCAGCATCCCCTCGGCCTCGGACAGCAGCTGCATGCGCTCCTGCACCAGGGGTGTGGCCTGGCGCACCAGGTCGCGCTGGGCCGCCGTCGGCTCGGCGGGCAGCACCCCGGACAGCACCAGGTGGTCGGTGACCCGGGTGGCGAGGTCGTCGACCGACAGGGCGCGCACGTAGTGGCCGTTCAGCCAGGCCAGCTTGTCGAGGTCGAAGACCGGCCCGACGGTGTTGACGCGCTGCCAGTCGAACGACTCGACCATCTCGTCGAACGAGAAGACCTCACGGCCGTCGGGCATCGAGTAGCCCACCAGGGCGAGGAAGTTGCGCAGCGCCTCGGGCAGGTAGCCCTGCTCGCGGAACCAGGTCAGCCGGGCGGCGGGGTTCTTGCGCTTGCTGATCTTGGACTTGTCGGTGTTGCGCAGCAACGGCATGTGCGCGTACGCCGGCAGGGGCAGGCCCAGCCACTGGTGCAGCAGGACGTGCTTGGGCGTGCTGCTGATCCACTCCTCGCCGCGGACGACGTGGGTGATCGCCATCTCGTGGTCGTCCACGACGACGGCCAGGTGGTACGTCGGGAACCCGTCCGCCTTGAGGATGACCTGGTCGTCCGGGCGGGGGGCGCGCACCTCGCCGCGGATGATGTCCTGGAACACCAGCGGGGCGTCGTCCGGGATGAGCATGCGGACGACGGACTGGTCGCTGAACCCGGGCAGCTCGGCGCGCTGCTCGAAGGTCTTGCCCAGACACAGGCGGTCGTAACCGGTCGGCTGCTTCGCCTTCTGCTGGGCCTCGCGCATCTGCGCGAGCCGCTCAGGGGTGCACCAGCACAGGTAGGCGTGGCCCTCGGCCAGCAGGCGCTCGGCGTACGGACGGTAGTGGTCCAGGCGCTCGGACTGCCGGTACGGCGCGTAGGGGCCGCCGCGGTCGGGCCCCTCGTCCCAGGTCAGACCCAGCCAGGTCAGCGTGTCGTAGACCTGCTGCTCGCTGTCGTCGCGGTAGCGCGCGCGGTCGGTGTCCTCGATCCGCAGCACGAACTGGCCGCCGACCTGGCGCACGAACGCCAGGTTGAACAGCGACATGTACGCGGTGCCGACGTGGGGGTCACCCGTCGGCGAGGGGGCGACGCGCAGGCGGACCGGACCGGTTGGGCTCACGGCCCCAGACGGTATCGACGCCCAGGGGTGCGCGCTGCACCGCCCCGCTGCCGAGCGCCACAGGGGTGGCGTTCGCGGCGCGCTCGGGTCAAGATCGTGTATGCCCATCACCAAGAACCTCACCAGAACCCGGCTGACCGCGACCCGCCGCACCGGCGTCGGTGCCGCCTTGGCCCTGACCCTGCTCAGCGGCTCGGCCGTGGCCGCCGCGCCCGTCGCCTCGGCGTCTCCGCGCGCCGCCGAGCACCACCGCTGCGCGCCCAGGAGCGTGCCCCTGCCCGACGGGTTCCGGCCCGAGGGCATCACCTCAGGCCCCGGCACCACCTTCTACGCCGGCTCGGTCGGCAACGGCGCCATCTGGCGCGGCGACCTGCGCACCGGCCGGGGCGCGTACCTGCTGCCCGCCGCCGTCGGCCGCTCGCTGCGCGGCCTGCAGTACGACGCGCGCACCGGCATGGTCTGGGCGGTCGGCAACGACGCCGCAGGCGCGAAGGTCTGGGCTGTGAACGCCCGCACCGGCGCGGTCGTGCGCGCGATCGACGTCCCGGGCGGGGCGTTCCTGAACGACCTCGTCGTCACCCGGACGGCGGTCTGGGTGACCGACTCGCGGGTGGACCGACTGACCCGGGTGGCGCTGACGGCAGCCGGGCGACCCACGACGGCCGCGCCGACGTACCTGCCCCTGACCGGCGCCTGGCCGGCGACGACCCCCGCAGGCCTGGGTGCCAACGGGATCCGCCGGCTCGCCGACGGTCAGCTCGTCCTGAACAACAGCACCGCTGGTGGCCTCTTCAGCGTCGACACGCGCACCGGCGCGGCGACCGTGATTCCCGTGACCGGCGGCAACCCGCTGGTGAGCGGTGACGGCCTCGAGCTGCGCGGCGGAACCCTGTACGACGTCCGGGGATCGGGCACCTCGACGGTCACGGTGCTCACCCTGCGCCGCACCTCGACCGGCTGGAAGGCCACCAACCGCGGTGACATCAGCTCGCCGCTGCTCGACGTCCCCTCGACGGCGACCGTGAACCACGGCGCGCTGTACGCCGTGAACGCGCGGTTCGGCGTCGCCTCACCTTCGACGGCCACGTACTCGGTGACCCGCCTGCCGCTGCGCCCGTAGGGCCCTGGCGAGGCTCAGTCCCGGGACACGACCGGGTTGCTGAGCGTCCCGATGCCCTCGATCTCGACCTCGACCCGCTGCCCGGCGACGATCCGACCCACCCCCGCGGGGGTTCCGGTGAGGATGACGTCGCCGGGCAGCAGCGTGAACACGCTCGACACGTACGACACCAGCGTCACGACGTCGTGGATCAGCAGGCTGGTGCGGCTGTCCTGCACCGTCTCGCCGTCCACCCGGGTGCGCAGCGCCAGGTCGCGGTGGTCGAGCTCGGTCTCGATCCAGGGGCCGAGCGGGCAGAACGTGTCGAAGCCCTTTGCCCGTGACCACTGCGCGTCGCTGGCCTGCAGGTCCCTGGCGGTGACGTCGTTGGCGCACGTGTAGCCGAAGACGACCTCAGGGACGCGCTCGGGCGGGACGTCCTTGCAGATCCGGCCGATCACGACCGCGAGCTCGCCCTCGTAGTGCACGTTTGACGACTGGCGGGGCAGCACGATCGGGTCGCCCGGGCCGACCACCGAGGTGTTCGGCTTGAGGAAGACCAACGGCTCGGACGGTGGCTGGCCACCACCCATCTCGGCCACGTGGTCGGCGTAGTTCTTGCCGATGCCGACCACCTTGCTGCGCGGGATCACCGGCGCCAGCAGGCGCGCGTCGTCGAACGGCACCTGCACGCCGGTGTACGTGATCGGTTGGTACAGCGGGTCTCCCTGCACCTCGGCGATCACCACCGCACCGTTCTCGTCCTCGGTGACGATGCCGTACGTCGGGTCCTGACCAGTGGTGTACCTCGCGATGCGCACGGCTCGCACCCTACCCAGGTGACGACACGCCTACCCTGGAGCGGTGCCCGTCACCGTCCCCGACCACGTCGCATTGGACGAGGTGACCTGGCTGGGCGCGCGGGCGGCGCACGAGGCGAGCGTCGACGTGTGGACGCAGGGACGCCGTGCCCGCGCAGCGACCGGTGCGGCACACCCGGTCGACGACTTCCTGTTCACCTACTACTCCCACAAGCCCGCGCAGCTGCGGCGCTGGCACCCCGGCGCCGGTGTGGTGCTGCTGGGAGGTGCGGCGGACGAGCGCGCGGGGTGGCGCTGGCACACCAGGGCTGCTGTCGCCGGGGACGTGGGTGTGACGCTGGACGTCGCCGCGTTCGTCGCCGACCGGGGTGATGCGGTACGACACTCGGTCGACCTGATGCGCGCCACCTTCGACCGGACGCCGCAGCTGGGCTGCTTCGGCCTGCACGAGTGGGCGATGGTGCACCGGCTCGGGCCGGGTCAGCAGCGGCACGAGGACTGGCCCCTGCGGCTGGGCCAGCAGGCGACCGACGACGTCGTCGAGTCGCAACCGTTGCGCTGCAGCCACTTCGACGCGTTCCGCTTCTTCACCCCGACCGCCCGACCGCTCAACTCCGAGCAGCCCACGCGGGCGACCCAGCTGCAGCTGGAGCAGCCGGGCTGCCTGCACGCGACGATGGACCTGTACAAGGTCGCGTACAAGCTCGGGCCGGCGATCCCCTCCTCGCTGACCGCCCGGTGCTTCCTCCTGGCCCGCGACGTGCGCGAGCTCGACATGCGGGCGTCGCCGTACGACCTGTCGTCGCTCGGATACGAGCCCGTTGGGGTCGAGACCGCAGCCGGCCGCGCGCAGTACGTCACCGCCCAGCGTGACTTCACGACTCGCGGCCAGGCGCTGCGCGCCGAGCTGATCGAGGTCTGCGAGGCTCTGCTGCCATGACGAGGATCCTGGTGCTGAACGGGCCCAACCTGGGACGGCTGGGCACCCGCGAACCCGACGTCTACGGGACGACGACGCACGCCGAGCTGGCTGCCCTGTGCGTCGCTGCGGGCGCGGCCGCTGGGGTCGACGTCGAGGTGCGTCAGACCGACGCCGAGCACGAGATGCTGCGCTGGCTGCACGAGGCCGCCGATGCTGGCGTCGCCGTCGTCCTCAACCCCGGTGGGTGGACCCACACGTCGGTTGCCCTGCGCGACGCCTGCGCCGGCCTGACCGGTCCGCTCGTCGAGCTGCACATCAGCAACGTCCACGCCCGCGAGGAGTTCCGCCGCCACTCGTACGTGTCACCGGTCGCCACGGCGGTGGTCGCCGGGATGGGCGTCGCGGGTTACGCCCTCGCGATCCGCTGGCTGGCTGAGCGCGACCGGTAGTTGGCCAACCTGGCACCATCCTTCGTCCACAGATGTGGTGAGGGCTCTGGTGGCTGTCGGTGGCCGTCTCTAGAATAGAACACGTGGACGATAACACTGCTCCGGGTGAGGCGCTGACCGCGCTGACCGCTGCGGTGTCCACGATGCGCCAGGTGCGCCCGTGGCAGGCCTCGGACGCTGAGGTTGCCGAGCTGATCGTCGCGGTCGAGGTCGCCACCCGAGCCCTGGCCGGGGTGCAGCTGGCGGTGATCGCCGAGGGCGTCGCCCGGGGTCTGCCGTTCACCGCGGGTGCGGGCACCGGTGCGTCGGCGCCGGGGCGGTGGGTGCGGTCGCTGATCTCGGTCAACCCCGGTGACGCGGGCCGGCGCGCCGCACTGGCCGACGCCCTGTTCACCGGCACCGGGCCCGGCCCTGGTGCGGTCGAGCTG
>JBBQGB010000083.1:0-12369 GCA_038322575.1 Actinomycetales bacterium | reverse complement strand
CTTCTCGGCAATGCGCTCCTTCGAGCCGAGCAGCGAGGTGGCGTCGAGGAACTCGAACGGCACCGCGGCGGCGGCCTCGTCGTACTGGCGGTCGAGGTAGAGGTCCTGGACCTTCCCGGCCGCCTCCTCGTAGCCCATCCGCGAGGCGAGCTGGTTGTAGAAGTTCTTGTCGCGGCTGCCCATGCCGCCGACGTAGAGCGCGGCGTACCAGCGGATCGGGTCGGCGCAGGCGCGCGGGTCGTCGCCGATGACGATCGGCACGGTCGGGACGACGTCGAAGCCCTCCATCGTCTTGCCGACCTTGGCCCGCCCCGTCTCGATCTGGGCCAGCTGGTCCTTGGCGAAGTCCGGCGAGTAGAAGATCGCCAGCCAGCCGTCGAACAGCTCGCCGGCCAGCTCGAGATTCTTCGGCCCGACCGCTGCGAGGTACATCGGGATGTGCTCGCGCACCGGGTGCACGGTCAGCTGCAGCGCCTTGCCGGGCCCGTCGGGCAGCGGCAGGACGTAGTGCTGGCCGTCGTACTTCACCTTCTGGCGGGACAGCGCCAGCTTGACGATGTCGGAGTACTCGCGGGTGCGGGCCAGCGGCTTGTCGAACCGCACGCCGTGCCAGCCCTCGGAGACCTGCGGGCCAGAGACACCGAGCCCCAGGCGAAAACGCCCGCCGCTCAACGCATCCAGGGTCGCCGCGGTCATCGCCGTCATCGCCGGGGTGCGGGCCGGGATCTGCAGGACCGCGCTGCCGACGTCGATGCGCGTGGTCTGCGCCGCCACCCACGACAGCACGGTGACGGCGTCCGAGCCGTACGCCTCCGCGGCCCAGGCGACCGAGTAGCCGAGGCGGTCGGCCTCGCGGGCCAGCGCCAGGTTGTCACCGTCACCGCCGGTGCCCCAGTAACCGAGGTTCAGACCCAGGCGCAACCGGCCGGGCGCGTGCGTCTGCTGCGACATGCGGGCGAGCGTAACGGCCGGTCGACCCGACGCCGGTAGCGTGGCGCCATGGAGCAGCGGTATGTCGGCGCCTCGGGTCTTCAGGTGTCCAGCCTCGCGCTCGGGACGATGACGTGGGGCCGTGACACCGACGAGCACGAGGCGCGCGAGCAGCTCGCCGCGTTCCTGCAGGCGGGCGGCACGCTGGTCGACACCGCCGACGGCTACGGCGACGGGATGGCCGAGGAGCTGATCGGGGGTCTGCTGCCCGGGCTGGCGGCGCGCGAGGACGTCGTCCTGTGCACCAAGGCGGGCCTGGTGTCCAGACCCGGCGCGGGTTCGCGAGCCGGCACCGTCGACACCTCGCGCCGGGCGCTGCTCGCGGCCCTCGACACCTCCCTCGCCCGCCTCGGCACCGACTACGTCGACCTGTGGCTGGTGCACGCCTGGAGTGACGACGTGCCGCTGGACGAGACCCTCTCGGCGCTGGAGTGGGCGGTGTCGACCGGCCGCTCGCGCTACGTCGGGGTGTGCAACTACGGCGGCTGGCAGAGCGCCCGGGCGGCCACGCTCGCGCAGGTGCGCGGCACCACTCCCCTGGTGGCCCACCAGGTCGAGTACTCGCTGCTCGCGCGCCAGGCCGAGTCCGAGGTCGTCGGTGCCGCCCAGGCCCTGGGCCTGGGGCTGCTCGCGTGGTCACCGCTGGGTCGCGGGGTGCTGACCGGCAAGTACCGCCACGGCACGCCCGCCGACTCGCGCGCCGCCTCACCGCACCTCGCGGCCTTCGTCGAGCAGCACCTGGACGAGCGGTCGCGACGGATCGTGGACGCCGTCGTCACCGCCGCCGACGGCCTGGGCTGCTCGCCGGCCGAGGTCGCGCTGGCCTGGGTCCGAGACCGGCCCGGGGTCGTGGCGCCGGTCGTCGGGGCGCGCACCGCCGCCCAGCTGCGGGGCACGCTCACCAGCGACGAGGTGCACCTGCCGCCCGAGATCCGCGACGCGCTGGACGAGGTGTCGGCATGACGCCTGACGAGCGCGCCGCCCGGCGCGCGCAGGCCCGCCGGGGCTGCACCAGGTGGCTGGTCGGGCACGGTGACCTCGGCCCGGCCGCGTGGCTGCGCGAGCTGGCGGACGGCGCCACCGAGGTCGACCTCGACCGGTACGGCGACGGCGGTGAGGTGGGCGTCCTGGAGCGCGAGGTGGCCGAGCTGCTCGGCAAGCCGGCCGCCGTCCTGATGCCCAGCGGGGTGATGGCCCAGCAGGCGGCGCTGCGCTCGTGGGCCGAGCGGTCGCCGTCCGACGCGGTGGCGGTGCACGGCCTCTCGCACTTCGTCCTGCACGAGCTGGACGCCCTCGTCGAGCTGCACCAGCTGCGGGTGCAGCACCTCACGGACGAGCCGCGCCAGCCGACCGTCGCCGACCTGGACGGCCTGACCGGCCCGCTGGCTGCGGTGAGCCTCGAGCTGCCGCTGCGCGACGCGGGCTACCTGCTGCCGACGTGGGACGAGCTGGTCGCCTTCAGCGGGCGGGCGCGTGAGCGCGGGGTGCCGCTGCACCTGGACGGGGCGCGGCTGTGGGAGAGCCAGCCGTTCTACGACCGCCCGCTCGCCGAGATCGCCGCTCTCGCCGACTCGGTGTACGTCTCGTTCTACAAGGGCCTGGGATCGATGGCCGGCGCGGTGCTGGCCGGCCCGGACGACCTGGTCGCGCAGGCCCGCCGGTGGCGGACCCGGCACGGCGGGACGCTCTTCACGCTGCTGCCGTACGCCGTCGGCGCGCGGCTGGGGCTGGCGCAGCGGCTGCCGCGCATGTCGGCGTACCTCGAGCGGTCTCGCGAGCTGGCCGCCGGTCTGGACGCGATGGACGGGGTGCGGGTGCTGCCACGACCGCCGCACACCAACGCCTTCCGGGTGTTTGTCGACGCGACGCCGGAGCGGTTGGACGACCAGGTCGTCCGCGTGATGACCGACGACCAGCTCGCTCTCGCCCACGGGTGGCGGGCGTGCGAGGTGCCGGGCTGGTCGCTGACCGAGCTGACCGTCGGGGACGCCACCCTCGCCTGGGACGTCGACGCGCAGCTGACCGCCCTGCGCGGCCTGGTCGACGCGGCCCGCGGCTGACGGCGGGTCAGGTGGCGCGCACCGGGCCCGGTGCGTCGGACGGCGGGCCCGCTGACGCGGGGCCGTCGGACTCGTCCTCGTACTCCTCGTCGTCCATGCCCGTGTAGCTGCCCGACCCGTCGTCGGGGCCGTCGAACTCCTCGTCGAACTCCTCCTCGTCGCCGTGGAAGACCTCGAGCGGGGTGACCTCGTCGAAGGCGTCCAGCAGCGCGTCGTCGTAGTCCTCGAACGCGTCGGCGAGGGCGCGGTAGGCGCCGAGCACGACCGGGTCGTTCTCGCCGCGGCGGGCTGCGGCGGCCTCGAGGTGCCGCTCGAGGGCGGCGACCAGGGCGGTCAGGGCGGCACGCGGGTCGGTGGACATGGCTCGACCGTAGCGGCTCGGGCACAATGGGGTCGATGAGCACGAGGCGACGAGCAGGACGGCGACGACACCGCTGATGGTCGAGTACGAGTACCGCGTGCTGCAGCTGCCCGGCGCCGTGTCGCGCGCCGACGTCCGGGCCCTGCTGACCGAGCACGCCGAGTACGGCCGCTGGGAGCTCGCGCGGGTGCGGCTGTTCACCGGCGGGACCCGCAAGGTGTGGCTGCGCCGGCGGATCATCCGGGTGGAGCGCACCGCCTGACCCGCGGTCCTCAGCAGGTGCGCAGGAACCGGTCGAGCACCCGGGTGCCGAAGCGCAGCGCCTCGACCGGCACCCGCTCGTCGACGCCGTGGAACATGGCCGCAAAGTCCAGGTCGGTGGGCAGCTGCAGCGGCGCGAACCCGAAGCCGCGCACGCCGATCCGGCTCAGGGCCTTGTTGTCGGTGCCGCCCGAGAGGCAGTACGGCAGCACCGGCGCGCCCGGGTCCTCGGCGTGGAGCGCGCCGACCATCGCGTCGACGAGGCGGCCGTCGAAGGTGGTCTCGAGCGAGATGTCCCGGTGGTGCACCTGGACGTCGACGCCGGGCCCGGCGAGCCCGCGCACCGTCGTCATCACCAGCTCCTCGTGGCCGGGCAGGAACCGGCAGTCGACGAACGCCTCGGCGACCTGCGGGATGACGTTGTGCTTGTAGCCGGCCTTGAGCAGCGTCGGGTTCGTGGTGTCGCGCAACGTGGCGCCCACGAACCGCGCGACCGTCCCGAGGCGCGACAGGATCTGGTCGGGGTCGCTCGGGTCGAACTCGACCCCGGTCACCTCGGTGACGCCGTCCAGGAACTGGCGCACGGTCGGGGTGATGTCGATCGGCCACTCGTGCGCGCCGATCCGCGCGACGGCCTGCGCCAGCCGCGTGACGGCGTTGTCGGTGTTGATCTGCGAGCCGTGCCCGGCGGTGCCGTGGGCGACCAGGCGAAGCCAGGCGATGCCCTTCTCCGCGGTCTGCAGCAGGTACATCCGCACCGGGTCGCCGTCCCGGCCGTCGACGGTGACCGAGTAGCCGCCGACCTCGCTGATCGCCTCGGTGACGCCGTCCAGCAGGTCGCGGCGGTGGTCGACGACCCAGTGGCTGCCCTTGACGCCGCCGGCCTCCTCGTCGGCGAACAGCGCGAACACCAGGTCGCGCGGGGGGCGCCGGCCGCTGCGGGCGAGGTCGCGCAGCACCGCGAGCATCATCGCGTCCATGTCCTTCATGTCGACCGCGCCGCGCCCCCACAGGCAGCCGTCGGCCTCCTCGCCCGCGAACGGGTCGACCCGCCAGTCCCCCGCGTCGGCCGGCACGACGTCCAGGTGCCCGTGCACGAGCAGCGCACCGCGGTCGGCCGTGCCCGCGGGGTCGCCCTCGACGCGGACGACGACGCTGGCCCGGCCCGGCTCGCTCTCGACCAGCTCGGGTGACAGGCCCACCTCGTGCAGCAGTCCCATGACGTGCTCGGCCGCCGCGCGCTCGCCGGGCCCGGAGCCGTCGCCGTAGTTGCTGGTGTCGAGGCGCAGGAGCCCCTGGCACAGCTCGGCCACCTCGTCGACGGCGGTGGTCGAGGGGACGTCGGTGGCGTTCTCGGTGCTGGTCACCGGGCCACGGTAACCGCCCGGGCGACCCCGTCGACCGTGCGGGACGCACCGGCCCGCGTGCTAATCTTCACGTCGCATCACGGCGCCTGCAGGTTGCACGTGGTCCACTCGTCCGGGTGGCGGAATGGCAGACGCGCTAGCTTGAGGTGCTAGTGCCCTTAACGGGCGTGGGGGTTCAAGTCCCCCTCCGGACACACGGCTCGCCCACGCTGGGCAACCCTTACGCGCTGACCGACCCCGAGGGTCCCCGGGGGCAGTGGCGCCCTGTGACGCGGCGCCGCGTCACGGAGCAGCACGCGGCGTAGCTGAGGTGATCGCGTCCGGTGGGTCAGCGGCCGTGCAGCGCCTTCTCGCGGTACATCTCCACGTCCGCGACGGCCACCAGGGTCGTGGGGTCGCAGGACTCGTCCGAGATGGCGCAGCCGACCGAGCAGCGGACCGAGATCGCGTGACCAGCGTGGTCGAGGTCGAAGTCGGCCGCCGTGCGCACCCGGTGGGTCAGTGACGCCACGCTGGAGCGCGGCAGCACCACCGCGACGAGGAACTCGTCGCCCCCGATCCGCGCGACCAGGTCGTCCGCCCGGCCCACCGAGCGCAGCCGGTCGCCGAGTGCGGCGAGCACGGCGTCGCCCGTCGCGTGCCCGTGCCGGTCGTTGACCAGCTTGAACGCGTCGACGTCGACGAACAGGGTCGCGACGACCTCCTCGCGACCGAGGCGGGCCAGGGCCTGGAGCAACCAGGGCTCGACGGTGACCCTGGTGGCGCAGCCGGTCAGGGGGTCGGTGTGCGCCTGGCGGCGCGCGAGCGCAGCCTCCTCCTGCGCCTGCTGCACGGCGGCGGAGCGCTCGACCTCGGCCGCGATCAGCCGAGAGAACAGGCCCAGCAGAGGCAGGTGGGACGCCGCCTGCGGACGCGAGACGTCGTCCGCGCCGCACAGGGTGCCCCACAGCTCACCGGACGAGAGCCGCACCGGCACTGACACGTAGGACTGGATGCCCAGAGCCGCAGCCGCCTCGCTCTCGGGCCAGACGGACGGGACGTCATCGACGAAGGGGCGGTTCTCGGCCAGCGACCGGCGGCACAGGCTCTGCTCCCAGGGCACGTGCACACCCTCGGGGATCGCGAACCCGCGCTGCGCCTGGCTGTTCAGGCTGTAGAGGATCGACTGCTCGTCCTGCTCGACGCGGGTGAGGTACGTCGACGCCATCCCGCTCACCTGGTGCAGCGCCTCGAGCAGCGGCCGGGTCAGCTGCTCGACGTCCTGCGCGGCGCTGACCACCTCGGCGAGCTGCTGGGCGGCCAGGACCGGCGGGCTGGTGAGCCCGGCCTGCACCAACGGGCCGGCCACGTGGGCGACGCCGCGCAGCGCGGCGCGGTCACGGTCGTCGAACTCCCGGTGCGGCAACGGGTCGGCACCGACGATGACCCCGATCACCGACCCCTGCGCGTCGTGGACGGCGGCGGCCACGACGGTGGTGCCGTCGGCGCCGAGCCCGTCGTTCGCGGTGTCGCCCTGACCGCCGGCGACCAGGACGAGCTCACCGGCACGGGCTCGCTGGATCAGGCCCGCTGACACCCGCGGCATCGCCAGGCTGGTCCCCACGGCGACGTCGTCCGGGCCTGGGCGGCCACCCGGGTCGAGGACGATGGCCGTCGCGAGCCCGAGCTGGTCGCAGAGCAGCGACAGCAGCCGGCCGAGCGCGGCACGGCGCAGGTCGTCCGCCACCGATGGCAGGGTGCGCAGAGCCTCGTTCACCCGCTGTGCGTCGGCACGCGCGGGGTGGACCTTGACGGGTGCGACGTCCGGGCTGGGTGCACCATGGCCCGGTGCCGACGTCCGTGATGCCACCGCAGGACGCCGCGTGGCTGGGCATGGAGCGCCCCACGAACCGCATGGTGGTCACGGCCGTGCTCGTGCTGGACGGGGCACCGGACGACGACGCCCTGTTGCGGGTGCTGGGCGAGCGGCTGGTCGCGCCCCACCCGGCCTTCCGCCGGATCCCGGTGCGGCGACACGGGTGGTCGCCGCTGCTTCACTGGCGGTCGGACGAGCACTTCGACCTGGCTGCGCACCTGACCCGGGTGCCCGTCGAGAGCCCGGTCGAGGTCGTGCTCGACCAGGTCGTGGCCGACCTGATGGCGCGCCCCCTCGACCGGACCCGGCCGCCGTGGCAGATGCACCTGGTCACCGACCGGGACGGCGGCGCCGCACTGGTCGTGCGGGTGCACCACTGCGTGGGCGACGGCAGCGCGCTCGTGCAGGTGCTGCTCGCGCTGACCGACCCCGTCGACCGTGGCGGCCCCGACCCGGAACCGGCGCCCCGGCCCGGGCCGCGCACAACCCTCCGTGGCCTGCGTCAGGCGATCGCCCTGGTGACGGCGCTGGTGCGGGTGCCGCTCACGGCACCCGAGCCGCGGCACCACCTGCGGGGTCGGCTCGGCACGCGCAAGGTGGTGGCCCGCGGCGCCGGCGTCCCGCTCGCGGTCGTACGCCGCGGGGCGGGCACCGTCAACGACGCCGTGCTCGCCGCCGTCACCACCGGGCTGCGCCGCCAGCTGGTGGCCGGCGGCGACGCCCCGGTCGACCTGCGCGCGCTGGTGCCGGTCGACCTGCGGCCGCGGGGCGCCGTCGTCGGGCCGGCGCTGGGCAACCGGTTCGGGCTGGTGTTCGTCGACCTGCCGGCCGCCGAACCGGACCCCGCGCAGCGGGTGGCCGCGCTGCGGCAAGGCGACTGGCGCGGCCGGGTCCGCAGCGAGGCGGTCGCGACGTTCGCCGGGCTGACCGTCCTCGGCGCCCTGCCGGTGGCCACCCAGGCGCTGGCCGTGCGGATGCTCGGCGCCCGGGCCAGCGCGGTCGTCACCAACGTGCGCGGCCCCGGGACGCCGGTCGACCTCGCCGGGCGACGGGTCGAGGGGATCACCTTCTTCGTCCCGCAGACCGGTGCCGTCGCCGTGGGCATCAGCGTCCTGAGCTACGCCGGCACCGTGACCGTCGGGGTGTGCGCTGACGCGGGCCGGCTGCCCGACCCCGCACCGCTGGCCCGGTGGATCGAGGACGACCTCGCCGGTCGCTCAGCCCCGGCTTAGGATTCTCGGGTGGATCAGCTCCCTTCCGTCGCCGACGCCGCGGACCTGCTCGCCGGTCGCGAGGTGGTGGTGCTCTCGGGAGCGGGGCTGTCGACGGACTCGGGGATCCCCGACTACCGCGGCCCGGACTCGCCGCCGCGGGCGCCGATGACCTACCAGGAGTTCGTGTCCGGTGTGGCCGCGCAGCAGCGCTACTGGGCGCGCAGCCACCTCGGGTGGCAGACGATGGGGGGCGCGAAACCCAACGACGGGCACCGCGCGGTGGCGCACCTGGAGTCGGCGGGTGTGGTGACCGGGGTGATCACGCAGAACGTGGACGGGTTGCACCAGGCGGCCGGCAGCGAACGGGTCGTCGACCTGCACGGCCGCATCGACGCGGTCCTGTGCCTGCGCTGCGGTGAGCGCAGCAGCCGCGCCGTGCTGGACGGGCGCCTGGCCGAGGCCAACCCCGGCTTCACCGACCGTGGGTTCGTCGAGCTGGCCCCGGACGGCGACGCGGTCCTGAGCGACGTCAGCGGCTTCCACGTGGTGCCCTGCGCCGTGTGCGGTGGCGCCCTCAAACCCGACGTCGTGTTCTTCGGCGAGAGCGTCCCGCGCGAGCGCGTGGATCGCTGCTTCGCGATGCTGGCGCAGGCGGGCGCGCTGCTCGTCGTGGGATCCTCGCTGACCCTGCAGTCCGGGCTGCGCTTCGTGCGCCGGGCCCGCGAGCTGGCCGTGCCCGTCGTCATCGTCAACCGCGGCGCCACCCGGGGCGACCCCCTGGCGGACCTGCACGTCGAGGCCGGCTGCTCGCAGGCCCTGTCGCAGCTGGCGTCCGGCCTCGGCGTCCGCGCCGGAGCCTGAGTCAGCGCGTGGGTCAGCGCCGCCCGCGGCGGGCCCGCAGGTAGTCCTGCACGACGTACTGGCCCAGGTCAGCCGCGGACGGCGTCAGCACCCGCCCGCCGCTGCGCCGGGCGATCGCGTCGACGAACCGGCGCAGCCCGGGGTCCTCGCCGAGCATGAACACGTTGAGCGACGCGCCGTAGCGGGTCAGGTGGTCGACCTCGGCCACGGTCGCCTGCACCGTCTCGCGCATCGGGGGCCACGAGAACACGGCCTCGCCGTCCTCCAGGTGCGCTGTCGGTTCGCCGTCGGTGACCACCAGCACGACCGGGTCGGAGTCGCTGTGCCGACGCAGGTGCCGGCCGGCCAGCTGCAGGGCGTGCTGCAGGTTGGTGCCCTGGACGTAGTCCGGCTCGACGCCGGCGAGCTCGGTGACACTCAGCGTCTGCGCGTGGCGGCCGAAGCCGATGATCTGCAGGGCGTCCTGCGGGAACCGGGTCTCGACCAGGTGCGAGAGCGCCAGCGCGGTCTGCTTCATCGGGCCCCACCGGCCCTCGGACACCATCGAGAACGACAGGTCGACGCACAGCGCCACCGCCGCCGACGCGCGCCGTTCGGTCTCGACGACCTCGAAGTCCTCGACGGCCAGCGCCACCGAGCCGCCCGTCGCCACCGACCGGCGGACGGCGTTGCCGACGGTGCGCACGACGTCCAGCGGCTGGTCGTCGCCGAACTCCCAGGCCCGTGTGGCACCGGTCACCTCGCCCGCTGCGCCGGCGGAGTGCTGGTCGTGGGCACCCCGGCGGCCGGACTCGATCTGGGCGAACACGCTGCGCAGCGCGGTGGAACCCAGACGCCGCAACGCCTTCGGGCTGAGCGTCAGGCCCTCGGCGTCGCGGGTGACCCACCCCTGTCGCTTCAGCTCGCGCTCGAGCTCCTGCAGCCGGCGCACGTCGTCCGCTGCCGCGCGACCGAGCTGGCGCTCGACGGCCTCGACGTCGACGTCGTCCAGGGTCGCGCCGGGGTGCTCCTGGCCGAGCTGCTCGAGCAGGTCGTCCAGGTCGGCCACCTCGGACAGTGCCGCCGTTGCCTCGCCGTAGCCCAGCGGCTGGTCGCCGCGCACCTTCTCACCGGAGGTCCACCGCAGGTCCGGGCGCAGGGACCGCAGGTTCTCGTTCAGCGCCGCCATCTGGTCGGCGATGCCCGCGTCGCCGAACGCCTGCGCCATGAGCTGGGCGAGCTCGTCGCGCTGGGCGGGCGAGAGCGAGCGCATCAGCCGCTCGCCCGCCGCCGCCTGCCGGGCCAGCTGGTCGATGAGCTCGTCGACGTCCTGCGGCTGCTCGGGGAAGAAGTCGCCGTGCTGCTGCATGAACTCGCGGAACGCGTCCTCGGTGTCCTCGCCTCGGGCGTGCTTGCCGAGCAGGTCGTTCAGGTCGCCCAGCATCTGCTGCATCCGGGCTGCGGCCTGGGGGTCGCGGGCCGGGTCGGCGCCCTGCAGCGCGTCCTTCAGGCCCGAGAACCGTTGCTGCAGAACGTCTTCGCGCAACTCGTCCAGGATCTTCTGGTAGTCGGCGCGTGCCTGGTCGCTCGCCCAGTCGTAGTCGCTGAGCTCCTGCACGGCGCGAGCGGTCGACCGCGGCAGCGCGTCCAGCCTCGACTGCGCGAAGGCCGCCTCGTCGTCCCCACGCCGGCCCAGCTCGTCCCGCTCGGCAGCCAGCGCCTGGTCGAGCAGCGCCTGCGCCCGGGTGACGGCGCCGTCCAGGCGGCCCCGCCGCATGGCCTCGCGGCGCATCCGCCGGGCCCGCTCGTGCAGGTCGTCCAGGCCGCGCTCGCCGTTCTGGCCGCGCCGCAGCAGGTCGCGCAGCGCGTCACGCAGGCTGCCGCCGGCGAGCACCTCCTCGCCCACGGAGTCGACCGCGGCGCGGACGTCGAACGGCGGCGCCAGCGGGTCGGCCCCGCCGCGCCACGCGCCGTACCTGTTGCGCCGCTTCACTTCTAGCCGCCGTAGACGGTGCGGCCGTCGTCCGTCGTGTCCTTCGCGAGCCGCCGGGTCAGGTGCAGCCCCTCGAGCACCAGCTCGATCCCGGCGGCTGCCTCACCGGGCGTGGGCGCGTCACCCAGGCCGAGGCGGTCGAGCACCTTGGCGAGCCCCGCGACGCTGCCGACCTGCTGCAGCACCTCGGCGGCGCTGACCAGCTCACCGGTCTCGATGCTCTCGCCGTCAGCCACCAGCGCGACGAACCCGGACAGGTCCAGTCCGGCGAGGTGGGACCGGAACGTGTCGGCGACGGCGGTGCGCAGCAGGTGGGCCAGCACCTCGATCTCACGGCCCTCCTGACCGCTCTCGAACTCGACCTTGCCGCGCAGCGTGCCGACGACCGACTCGGCGTCCCCCACGCGGGCCACCGGCTCGGGCTCGTCCAGCAACGCTGCCCGGCGCAGGGCCGACGCGGCGACCGTCTCGGCGGCGGCGACGGCGAAGCGGGCCGAGACACCCGAGCGGGCGTCCACGGCCGGGGACTCGCGGACGGCGCGGGTGAAGCGGGCGACGACCTCCAGCACGTGCGTGGGCACGGTCGCGCACAGGTCGGCCTCCTGGCGCACGAGGTCGAGCTCGACGTCCAGGTCGAGGGGGTAGTGCGTGCGGATCTCGGCGCCGAACCGGTCCTTGAGCGGGGTGATGATCCGGCCGCGGTTGGTGTAGTCCTCGGGGTTGGCGCTCGCGACCAGCAGCAGGTCCAACGGCAGGCGCAGCGTGTAACCGCGGACCTGGATGTCACGCTCCTCGAGCACGTTGAGCAGCGCGACCTGGATCCGCTCGGCGAGGTCGGGCAACTCGTTGATGCTGAAGATGCCGCGGTTGGTCCGGGGGACCAGCCCGTAGTGGACGGTCTCCGGGTCGCCGAGGGTTCGGCCCTCCGCGACCTTGATCGGGTCGACGTCACCGATCAGGTCGCCGACGCTGGTGTCCGGGGTGGCGAGCTTCTCGCCGTAGCGGTCGGCCCGCGACTTCCAGGCCACCGGGGTCGCGTCGCCGTGATCGGCCACCAGCCGGGTGCACGGCACGCACACCGGGGCGTACGGGTGGTCGTTGATCTCGCAACCGGCGATCACCGGTGTCCAGGCGTCGAGCAGCCCGACCAGGGTGCGGATCAGCCGGGTCTTGCCCTGGCCGCGCTCCCCCAGCAGGACGAAGTCATGACCGGCGAGCAGTGCGCGCTCGACCTGGGGCAAGACGGTGTCGTCGAAGCCGACGATGCCGGGGAAGGGGTCTTCTCCGGCGGCGAGGCGGTCCAGCAGGTTGTCGCGCACCTCGGCCTTGACGGTCTTGTGCACCGAGCCGCTGGCCCGCAGCGCGCCGAGCGTGGTGGGGTCCGGAGTGGCACGGGTCACCTTTCGACCCTACGTCCGGACCCATCCG
>JBBQGB010000082.1:0-12423 GCA_038322575.1 Actinomycetales bacterium | reverse complement strand
CTCCGGCTGGGAGCCGAGCTCACGGTCGACCACCGCGCGGTGCTCCCGCGACAAGCACGCCGTCTCACGGGCCACCACGGTCGCCCGCCACTCACTGACCAACCCCGCCCGCAGCGCCCTCAGGGTGCACGGCAGCTCACGGGTCAGCACCCGCGCCAGACCCAGGTGCCGCTCACCCCGGTGGTGGGACTCCCGACGCGCCAACGCCACCTGCAACCCCACGCCCAGCCCCCACCGGGCAGCCGGCACACCCGCCGCGGCCTGGGCCGCCCGCTGCGAGGAGTCCAACGCCGCCGCAGCCACGACCTGCGCCCCCTCGACCCGACACTTCAACGTCTCCAGCTCACCCAGCAGCGCGACCAGGTCGCCGTCGTTCAGGCGCCCGGCGTCCAGGGTGCCCAGCTCGGCGCCGAGCCGGGCGACCCGCGCCCGTAGCGCCGATGGTGCTTCAGGTAGAGTTTCGTACACGTGTTCTATTCTAGCCCCCGTTGGAATAGATGGCAAGACCCCGCCTCGAGACCGACGACGACCCGCCCGCTACGACGCAGACCCACCACGAGGTGTTGGGCCGGGCTGCGTCAGGCCCAGCACACCGGCGGTCAGGTCGACCAGGACGTCGAAGGCCGCGGCCGGGTCCGAGAAGGTGTCGGGGCCGTACTGGCCGAACACCTCGAAGCTGACCGCGCCAAACAGCGTGACCCACGCGAGCAGCGCCGCGGTGAGCATGTCGTCGCCGAGGGCGAGTCCGAACTGCTCGCGCACCCGCTCGGCGTCGCGGCGCACGGACGCCGGGACGCCGCCGCCCGCTGACGACGGCACCGCGCCGGCCGCCTGCGCGTCCGCGGCGATCGCCAGCAGCAGGCTGATGACGATCGTGCCCGGCCCGGTGGTCTGCTCGGCCGGGGCGCGGTACCCCGGGATGGGCGTCCCGAACAGCAGGCCGTAGCTGCTCGGCGAGGTCAGCGCCCAGGCGCGCACCGCGTGGGTGACCGCGCGCCACCGGCCGAGGTGGTCGGCCCGGGGCACCTCCGCCTCGGCCACGCGGGCCGCCTCGCCGAGGTCGGCGTAGGCGTCCACGACCAGCAGGGTGAGCAGGTCGTCGCGGCTCGGCACGTACCGGTACACCGCCGACGACACGACGCCCAGGTCGCGCGCCACGGCCCGCAGCGAGAGCCCGGCGGCGCCGTACGTGCTCAGGTGCGCGCGCCCGATGGCGGTGATGTCGGCGAGGGTCCGGGCGCGGTGGGCGGCGCGGGCGGTGGTCACCCCAGCAGTCTGCACCATCCGAGAGCAGTGCTCTTGACTTTGTCGTCGGGAGATTGCACGATCGAGCTGTTCGAGAGCACCGCTCTCACTTTCCCCAGGAGGAGCCATGTCAGATGCGTCCGCCCAGCACGTCGTCACCGGCGCGGGGCCCGTCGGCCACACCGTCGCCGTCCAGCTCGCGCAGGCGGGTCACCGCGTGCGCGTGCTCACCCGCTCGGGATCCGGCCCGCAGCACCCGCTGGTCGAGCGGGTGCGGGTCGACGTCAGCGACGAGGGTGCGCTGCGGGCGGCCCTCGCAGACGCGCACACGGTCTTCCACTGCGTGCACGCGCCCTACACCGTGCAGGCGTGGCAGGACACGCTGCCCTCGACCGAGCAGGTCGTGCTGCGGGCGGCCGCCGGCGCCGTCGTGGTCTTCCCCGAGAGCCTGTACTCCTACGCCCGGCCGGACGCGGTGATGACCGAGGACGGCCCGCGCACCGCGACGGGCGGCAAGCGGGGGGTCCGCACCGCGCTGCTCGCCGCCCGCCAGGCCTCACCCACCGCGACGGTCAGCGTCGTGGCCTCGGACTTCTTCGGACCCCACGCGGTGAACGCGCACGCGGGCGAGCGCATGGTGCCGACCATCCTGGCCGGACGCCGGGTGCGCGTCATGGCGGGCTTGGACACCCCGCACTCGTTCACCTACGTCCCGGACCTGGCCCGGGCGATGGTCGCGGCCGCGGCGCGCCCGGACCTGCACGGCGCCGTGCTGCACGCGCCCACCGGGCCGGCGCTGACCCAGCGCGAGCTGGTGCACGCGTTCGCGGCGGCCGCGGGGGTCCCGGCGAAGGTCGGCGTGGTGCCCGCCTGGGTGGTGCGGGCCGGCGGGTTGCTGCCCGGCATCCTGCACGAGATGAACGAGACGCTCTACCAGTTCACGGCGCCGTTCGTGATGGACTCCGCGCGCACCCAGGCCCTGCTCGGGCTGTCGCCGACCCCACTGGAGCAGGCCGCGCGCGAGACCGTGGACTGGTGGCGCGCACGCGCGCAGGCCGCCTGAACGGCGCGGGGTGCGGCACGATGGGCCGATGCCCACGCCCCCGCTGCCCGACGGCGTCAGCGCCCTGCTCGCCCAGCCCAACCCCGCGGTCATCACCAGCAACCGTCAGGACGGCCAGCCGGTGTCGGTGGCCACCTGGTACCTGTGGGAGGGCGGGCGGTTGCTGGTCAACATGGACCAGGGCCGCAAGCGGCTGGAGTACCTGCGCACCGACCCCCGGGTCAGCCTGACGGTGCTCGCCGCCGACGACTGGTACACCCACGTCAGCCTGCAGGGCGCGGTGACCTCGATGGACGAGGACGCCGATCTGGTCGACATCGACCGGATCGCGACCCACTACACCGGCGCGCCCTACCGGGTGCGCGACCGCGGCCGGGTCAGCGCCTGGATCCGGGTCGACCGCTGGCACGGCTGGGGCGCCGCGAAGAACGACCAGCAGCCGGGGTGAACCGCACCCGGCCGCGCTCCGTGTCGAGGGCACAGGGAGCCGAGCCCGGTCTCCCCCGATCGAGACGAGCCCACCATGTACTCACCCTCACGTCCGGCGGTCTTCGCCGCCGGTGCCCTGCTCGCCCTGGCCGTCGTCCCCGCCTCGTCAGCCCTCGCCTCGGGGGGTGACGACGGCCACGAAGCCGGCCGTCACGGCCTGCTGCTGAAGTCCTCGCTCGCCGGCAGCCTGGTCAGCGACCCGGTCGTGTTCGGCGCCAAGCCCGGCGGCGCGCCCTGGGTGCTCGACGAGGGCAGCGCCCGGGTCGACGCCGCCGGTCACCTCGAGGTCGAGGTCGAGGGGCTGGTCATCCCGGCCCTGGGCAAGAACCCGGTGCCGAGGATCTCGGCGAGCCTGGCCTGCAACGGTGCCGTCGTCGCCACGACCGCCAGCGTGCCGTTCAGCACCGCCGGGGACGCCGAGATCCAGGCCACGGTCGCGGTGCCGGCCCGGTGCATCGCCCCCGTCGTCATGCTCAACCCGAACGGCAACGCCGGGGTGTTCATCGCGATCAGCGGTCAGGAGGCCTGAGCCCCCAGCGGGTCGCGGTCGATCGGGCACGACATGCAGCGGGGGCCACCGCGCCCGCTGCCCAGCTCGCTGCCCGAGATCGCGATGACCTCGATACCGGCCTTCTCCAGCCGGTCGTTGGTCTCGGTGTTGCGCTCGTACGCGACCGCGACCCGCGGGGCGATCGCCAGCGTGTTGTTGCCGTCATCCCACTGCTCGCGCTCGGCCGTCACCGGGTCGAGCCCGGTGTCGATCACCCGCAGCTCCTCGATGCCCATCGCGGTGGCCGCCGCCCGCAGGAACGGCTGCGGCGCGGCCACCGCGAGGTCGTCGTCCACGAGGGTGACGGCGAGCGCGGTCAGGCTGTCGGCGACCGCGGGGTACATGACGATCGCGTCGACGTCGACCATGGTGCACACCGTGTCCAGGTGCATGGTCGCCCGCTCCTGGGCGATCGGCACCGCGAGCACCGTATGGGCCAGGCCCCCACCGAGCAGCCGCCGGGCCAGGCGCTCGACCCCGGCGGGCGTCGTCCGCTCACCGGTGCCGACGGCGACGACGCCGGGGGCCAGCAGCAGCAGGTCGCCGCCCTCGACGTGCTCCAGGCCCGGCTCGTAGGCCAGCGGCGTGCCCTCGAAGCGCGGGTGGTGGCGGTAGATGACGGCGGTCAGCGAGGTCTCGCGCCGACGCGCGGGCATCGCCAGGCTGGTGACGGCGACGTGGTCGCGCACCCAGCTGCTGGAGTCGCGGGTGAACAGCAGGTTGGGCAGCGGCTCGATGACGAAGTCCTCGGGTGCGGCCATCGACGAGACCACGCCGATCCGGGCGGCGGGGTAGGCCGCGCTCAGCTCGTCGTGGCGCAGCCCCGCCATCAGGACGTCGGCCAGCTCGGCGTCGTCCAGGCCGGCCAGCAGGTCGGCGGTGCGCCCGGCCAACCGGTCGCCGAGGTGCTGCTGGTCGAGCACCTGGGCGCAGGCCTGCTCGCGCGCCGCCGGCACGGCCAGCGCCTGGCGCAGCAGGTCGGCGAGGTACAGCACCTCGACCCCGCGGTCGGCCAGTGCCGCCGCGAACCCGTCGTGCTCGGCCTGCGCGCGCTCGACCCACGGGATGCCGTCGAACAGCAGCCGGTCGTTGTTGCGCGGGGTGAGCCGGCTCAGCTCGTGCCCGGGCCGGTGCAGCAGCACGGTGCGCAGCCGGCCGACCTCGCTGTCGACCCCGTGCGTGCGTCCTGGCGCCAGCCCGCTCCCCATCCCCGAACGCTACTCGCGCGACCCCCGCTGCGCACCCGTCGTCCGACGTGACCACGTCAAGCACACTGCGTGCCGCTTCGCGCCGCGGCGCCGCGTCACAGAGCGGGCCGCCGCGTCACCGAGCTCGGCGCGGGGACCGGCGGGCGGACGGCGGTTAGGCTCGGCGCCGTGCCCGACCCCCGCCGCGGCTCCGTGACCGGCCCCGTGGTCGCCGTCATCGTGCCGGCCAAGGACGAGGCCGCCCGGATCGCCGCGACGGTGCGCGCGGCGCTGCAGATCCCGGCCGTGGCTCTCGTGGTGGTCGTCGACGACGGCAGCACCGACGGCACGGCCGAGGTGGCCCGCGCGGCGGGCGCCGAGGTCACCCGGCATGCGCGCAACCGCGGCAAGGGCGCCGCGATGCAGACCGGTGTGGCCTACGCCGCCCGCCACGTCGCCGCGGACGCGCTGCTGTTCGTCGACGCCGACCTGCAGGACTCGGCGCTCGCGACCGCGGCCCTGGTGACGCCGGTGCTGCGGGGCGAGGCGGACATGACGATCGCGGTGCTGCCGCCGCAGTCCACGGCCGGCGGGGGCCGCGGGTTCGTCGTCCGCCTGGCGCGCGAGGGCGTCGAGCGCGCCACGGGGTGGACGCCGACGCAGCCGCTGTCGGGCATGCGCTGCCTCACTCCCGGTGCGTTCGCCGCCGTCCAGCCGCTGGCCCACGGCTGGGGGGTCGAGGTGGGCCTGACCATCGACGTCCTGCGCAGCGGACGCCGGGTGGTCGAGGTGCCCTGCGACCTGCACCACCGCGTCACGGGCACCCACCCGCGCGACCAGCTGCATCGCGCGGCGCAGTACCGGGACGTGTGGCTGGCCCTGGCCGCCAGGCGCCTTCGACGCCGATGAGCGTTGCGCTGCAACGGGTTGCGGGCGTGCTCGCGCTGCTCTCGGCGGCGCTGCTGATCGGGACGTCGGCGCTGGGCCCGTCCGCCGCGTCGCCGTCGCTGGGCCCGGCCACCGCCCTGCCGCCGTACGCGCTCGGGGTGGGCGCGTCGTCCGGACTCGTCACGGTGCTGCTCGTCGTCGCGTACCTGGCCGGTGGAACCGCTGTGGCACTCGGGTTGTGGGCAGCGCACCGGGGTGCGGTCGTGCCGCGCTCGTGGCTGGTCGCCGCTGGATGCGTTGCGGCAGCTGCGGTGCTGGTCCCGCCGCTCGGTTCGGCCGACCACCTCAGCTATGCGGCGTACGGACGGATCGCGGTGCAGGGCGGTGACCCGTACGTCGTGCCGCCGGTCTCGTGGGCCGGTGGGCTCGACCCGGTGACCAGTGCCGTCGAGGACCCGTGGACCCGCACACCGAGCGTGTACGGCCCGGTGGCGACCGGCGTCCAGGCCCTGACCAGCCTCGTGGGCGGCGACAGCCTGCGGCTCACGGTCTGGCTGTGGCAGCTGGTCTGCCTCGCCTCGTGGCTCGCGGTGTGGGTGCTGCTGCGCCGACGCGGGCGGTCGCGGGGCGCCTGGCTGTGGCTGCTCAACCCGGTGCTGCTCGGCCTGCTGGTCGTCGGCGCGCACGTCGACGTGCTCGCCGCCGCGCTGGGGCTGGGCGCGCTGGTGCTGCTGCGCCGGCGGCCGCTGCTCGCCGGGGTGCTGCTCGGCGCATCGGTCGGGGTGAAGCTCACCTTCGGGCTGTTGGCTCCGGCCATCGTGTACGCGTTGTGGCGCAACAGGTCTGGCTGGCGGCCGCTGCTGCTGGGGCTGGCGGGGGCCGCGGTGGTGCTGGTGCCGTCGTACGTCGTCGCCGGCCCGCACGCGTTCGACCAGCTAGGTCAGGCCCGCCGGTTCGTCTCGCTGGCGACGCCGTGGCGGCTGCTCGTCGACGCGTACGCCGCGCGCGGGCTGGTGCTGCTGGTCTGGCCGATGGTGGCGGTCGTCCTGGTGCTGCTGCTGGCCCGCGCGGTCGGACGTCGGCCGGCCGGCTCGGACGTCACCGCGGACGCCGCTCGGGCCGCGGTGATCCTCGGTGGCGCGTACGTCCTGGCCGCGCCGTACTCGCTGCCCTGGTACGACGCGCTCCCGTGGGCGCCACTCGCGCTGGCCACCGCGGGGCTGGACGTGCTGCTGCTGGTGCGGCTCGTCGTCCTGGCCCTGGCCTACGTCCCGGGTCGGGTGGCCGGGATGAGCCCGCGGGTGCACGACCTGACCCTCGGCTACCGGCGCGAGGTCGCGCCGTGGCTCGCGATCGCCCTGCTGCTGTGGCTGGTCGTGCTCGCTCGACGGCCGGTGTCCAGGCTACTTGACACAGAAGTCAGGTAGACCTGACACTGGGCGCATGGGACGGACGTCGGCGAGCGGGCGCACCAACGTCGTGCGGGCAGCCCGTCGACGGGCCGGGCTGACCCAGGCCGAGTTGGCCGACCGGGTCGGCGTGGCCCGCCAGACGATCGTCGCGGTCGAGGCCGGCGACTACGCCCCCTCGGTCTTCCTGGCCCTGGACGTCGCGCGCGTGCTGGGCACGAGCGTCGCGGCCCTGTTCGCGCCCGACGACACCCCCGACGGCACCACCCCCGAACTCACCCCCGACGAGACGAGGACGACATGAGTCGCACGCACGAGGACACCAGCTGGCTGATGCGCTCGGCGCGCGCGGTCGGCGACCTGGGCAACCCCTTCTACGCCGAGGAGCGCCAGCGCGATGTGTGGAACGAGGCCTCGGCGGTCGGGCTGCAGCTGGCCATCTGGCTGATGCTGCTGGCGGCGACGGTCATGGTCTGGGTAGGCGGCCGGGACGCGGTGCCGTACGCCCTCGCCGTGTTCCTGCTCGCCGGCGCGGTCTCGTGGACGACGGTCCTGTACGCCCTCAGACTCGGCGTCGACGCCTCCTCACGCCAGCACGTCCTGCGGGCCCGGCTGCTGCCCTACCTCGCTCTGCTCGTCCTGCTGGTCATCGGCACCGTCCGCGCCCTCGGTCACGTGAGCACCTCGACGGGCGCGGGTGCCGCGGTCGGAGCCGCGGTCGCCGTCGCCGCGTTGACGCTGGCCAAGCGCCGACGGTCCGCGGGTCCGACGTCCCTGGACGACTGACCCGACGCCGGGGGCTCGCCGAGACACCACGAACGGGGCACCGAACGTCCCGCGGGTGACCGGTTCGTGGCATCTCGGTGAGGGGCCGGCTCAGTCGTCGTCCTGCAGGGCCCGCATGCTGGCGGCGATCACCAGCGGGATGGCCAGCATCGCCCCGATGGCGGGGATCGCCGTCCCCGAGTCGTTGACGGCGAAGCCGATGCCGAGCAGCACGAGCAGGCAGGCCAGGCCCCGGCGCAGGGTGGGGCTGCGGTCGTAGGCGAGCGCGAGGGCGCGCGCGCCCCACGACGAGGGCCGCATCAGCACCAGGGCCACGAACAGCGCGCCGACCGGGATCAGCACCGACAGCACGCTGCTGAACAGGATCGTGAGGTTCTGCTCGGCCTTGCGGGCCACCACCTGCCACGCGCCGCCGTCGATCGCCGACTGCACGAACCGCCCCAGGTGGGTGCGCTCGTCGGCCGGCCGCAGCCAGTCGGCGAACGACACGGCGGTCAGCAGGGCCACGGTCGCGGCGCCGATCACCAGCGCCTTGGCCACCGACAGGCGCACCCCCAGCACCAGCAGGGTCAGGACGGCGAACGCCGGCACCAGCGCCAGCGGGCCGCCGAAGTCGCTGCCCCACGCGGGCGCGACGTCCAGCAGCGTGGCGACCACACCGATCGCCGCGACGCACCCCGCGGCCACGAGCCGGCGTCCGGCGGCCACGAGCGGGTCGGCGACGGCGACGGCGAGCAGCAGCGCGCCGGTGGCGAACAGCGCGAACGTGACGTTCGAGAAGCCGTAGAACCGCCCGGCCACCACCGGCTGCAGGCCCATCAGGCTCGAGATCTGCAGCCTCGAGCCGGTCACCACGTCGGCGGCCAGGATCAGCGAGGTCAGACCCGCGACGGCGCCAAATGCACCGAGCGGGCGTCGGCGCCAGGGGCCGAGCTGGGCCACCAGCGAGACGGCTGCGACGTACGCTGCGACGACCAGCGTGATCGTCAGCAGCCGGTGGTCGGAGCGCCACCACGGCACGGTGTTGGCGAGGTAGGTCGATACCGGCACGGCCGCGAAGACCAGCGCCACCCGCCGCACCAGCGTCAGCACGCGGTCGCGGGCGAGCCCGGACGCCCAGCGGCGCCGCAGCGCGACGGCGGCCCCGCCGTACAGCAGCAGCTGGGCGGCGACCAGGCCGGTGAAGAACGTCGGCACCAGCGCGGCCACCGAGCGCGCGGCCAGGTCGAGGTCGAGCACCTTCTCGAGCCGGGCGCCCGCGGACGCCGGCCCCGGCAGCGAGCGCACCGGCGACCCCACGAGGGCGGTCGGTTCGGGCAGGTCGAGCAGCCGCAGCACGGTCGGCGTCAGGTCGGTCAGCTGCACCAGCGCGGCCTGGCGGGTGGACGACGACCGCACCCAGCCGGGGCCGAAGCCGGGCCCGCGGGCGGCCAGCAGCTGCAGGTGGGGGGTGCGGCCGGAGTCCGCGAGCGAGACCACGATCACCCGGGCGGACGCCGGGGCCGCCGCGAGTGCGGACCCGACCCGCGCGTCGACGGCCGCCACCTGGGTGGCCCGGGCAGCCGGGGTCGGCCCGGTGTCGCCGAGCGGCCGGTCGGCGGGGTCGCGCACCGCTCCGGCGTCGACCACGGTCAGCGGGCAGTCGCTGCCGCTCAGCGGCGGGGTGCCGTCGGCGCGAGCCAGGGCGATGGCCGCGCCGGGGCCGTCGGCGCTCGCGCAGACGCCGGCGCGGGCGAGGGCGTCGCCGAGCAGACCCGGGGTGGCGCCGTAGCTCTCGGCCCGCGCCGCGGCGACGTAGCCGGCCCAACCGGGAACCGGGCCGGTGGCGCCGGACGTCGGCAGCGGGCTGCACGGGGCGTTGCCCGGCTCGGGGGCGCTGGGCGTGCGGGCCCCGGCGGCCCGGCGTCCGGCCGACAGCGTGAGCCAGCCGTCCACCGGGCAGGTCGTGGTGCGCACGCTGCGTACGGCCACCGCCCCGATCGCCCCCTCGGCGGCGAGTGCGGCCAGGGCCGGCGTCCGCCCGGCGTCGACGTCCGACCAGCGGACCCCGGCGACCCCGATGACGACGACCGGCGACGGTGCGGGCCCGGCGGCCGCAGCGCCCGGGGCCAGGCCGGCCAGCGCCGCCACCGCCAGCAGCAGGATCAGCAGGGGGCGCGGCACCGGCACAGGCTACGGGGGCGGTCGGTCACACTGGGGGCGTGGCGCAGGCGGTGAGGGACGTGGTGGTGACCCGGCCCGGACGCCGGGCGGTGCGGCCCGCCATCCAGGTGCTGCTCGTCGTGCTCGTGCTGGCCCTGGCCGAGCTGCCGGTGGCCTGGCACTACCTGGTGACCTGGCCGGGCGACCAATGGCAGGTCGACGTCGAGGTCTACCGCGAGGCGGGCCGGTCGGTGGTCTACGGGCGGCCGATCTACGACCAGATGACCGAGCCGCCGCAGCTGCTGCCGTTCACCTACCCGCCGTTCGCCGCCCTGCTGGCGCTGCCGCTGGCCGCGCTCCCGTTCGCCGCGGTCGGGTGGCTGTGGACCGTGCTGCAGGTGGCGGCGACGTACGCGACGGTGCTGATCGCCTTCCGGCGGCTGCTGGCGCGGGCCGGGTCGCTGCGCTGGCTGGCCGGTGCGGTGGTGTGCGCGCCGATGCTGTGGCTGCACCCGGTGGCCGACGGCGTCCGGTTCGGGCAGGTCAACGCGTTCATCGTGCTGGCGTGCGTCGCCGACCTCGCGCTGGCCCGCACCCGCTGGGCCCGCGGCACCCTGATCGGCCTGGCCACCGCCGTCAAGCTGACGCCCGGGGTGTTCGTGCTGCACCTGGCGTGGTCGCGGCAGTGGCGCACCGCCGTCACCGTCGTCGCGGCGGCGGTCGCGGTGACGCTCGGCTCGTTCCTGGTGCTGCCCGAGGACTCGCTGGCCTTCTGGGGCGGCGCGCTCACCGACCCCACCCGCCTCGGCCCGAACATGGGCACGTCCAACCAGTCGATCCGCGGGTTCCTGCTGCGCCTCGGCCCGGGCGGCACCGGCGGCACGGTGCTGTGGCTGGTGCTGGCGCTGCTCGTCGGCGTCTTCGGGCTGCAGGTGGCCCGCCGCGCGCACCTGGCCGGCGACCGGGTGGGTGAGGTCGCGGCGATGGGCCTGGTGGCGCTGCTGTGCTCCCCGGTCTCGTGGATCCACCACTTCGCCTGGATGGTCGTGGTGATCGCCGCGCTGGTCGGCGACGGCCGGTCGCGGCGTCGCCTCGTGGGTGCGGGCGTCGTCACCGCCTGGTTCCTGTGCCGGCTGCCGTGGTGGGGCATCACCTGGGTGGCCGACGACTACCCGGTCCGCGTCTTCGGCCGCGCGATCCAGAACGCCGACACGGTGGGGGCGCTGCTGGCCCTGGTGCTGCTCGCCCGCCTCCACCCCCGGGGCCCGGCCCCCGACGTGATCACGTCAACCACGCCTGCGCCTGGTTGACGCGGCGGCGCCGCCTGGCGAAGCGGGCCGCGACGTCACACAGTGCGACCGGACGCCGTAGCCGGGGTCAGACGGGCAGGTCCACGCCCAGCGCCTGCAGTCCGCTTAGCGCGGCGAGCAGCAGGCAGACCCCGCCGCCGACCCGCTGGATCGTCGAGAGCCGCATCCGCTTCAGCAGCGCCCGCCCGAGCACGGCCCCCAGCGCCGACACCAGCAGCAGCCCCACCCACGCACCGACGAAGACCGACACGGGGTCCTTGGTGCGCACCACCATGCCGGCGGTGAGCAGCTGCGACAGGTCGCCCCACTCGGCCAGGAACAGGATGCCGAAGCTCGCGGCGACGGCGCGGACGCCGGTGGCGGGCTTGACCTTCTGTTCGAACTCGGCCTCGGTCTCGGCCTCGGCGGCGTCCGCCTTGCCGGCCCCGCGCAGCAGCACCACCCCGCCGATCAGGAACAGCAGCGCGGCCACGGCCACCACCGGGCGGTGCGGCAGCCGGGCGATCAGCCCGCCGGCGGTCACCGCGACGAGCGTCTGCACCAGGAAGGCCAGGCCGACGCCGATCCACACCAGCAGCGGCCGGTAGCGGGTGGCGAGCACCAGGGTGGCGACGAAGGTCTTGTCGGGCAGCTCGACGGGGACGATGAGCAGCAGTGCGGTCAGGGCGACAGCGAGGTCCATGACGTCCTAGCGCTGGGGGTCGGGCGAGCCGACCATGCTGCCAGCCGCGGCGACCGCCCGTGCCAGCACCACCTTGACCGGCAGCCCGAGCTCGTCGGCGACGCGCGCCACGTCGTCGTGCTCGGGCTGGGCGTTGACGACGCGCCCGCCGTCGTGGGCCAGCTTGACCCGCACCGGGCGGCCCCCGACGTCCACGACCCGCTCGGTGCGCGGCAGGGCGGTCTTGGTGACGACCTGCTCACGCAGCCCGATGGCGCTGCTCTCGGCGAAGACCACCGAGCGCAGCCGGGCGAGCACGCGCGGGTCGGCTGGTGACAGCACGTGCAGCGTGTGCGCCGGGCGGCCCTTCTTCATCAGGATCGGGGTCAGCCACGCGTCGGAGGCCCCCGCGGCCATCAGCCGGCTGAGCACGTGCGGCCACACCCGCGGGTCGAGATCGTCGACGTTGGTCTCCAGGACGACAGCCTCACCGGCGCTCGACGCTGCTGCGTCACCCAGCACCAGCCGCAGCGCACCCAGGCGGTCGGGCAGGACCCGGCTGCCGGCGCCCAGCCCCACGGCGTCCACCGTCATCAGCGGCATCGGGCCGTACGCCGACGCGATGCCCACCAGCAGCGCGGCCCCGGTGGGGGTGCACAGCTCGACGTCGACCGGGCCGCCGTACGCCGGGGC
>JBBQGB010000081.1:0-12818 GCA_038322575.1 Actinomycetales bacterium | reverse complement strand
ACCCAAGACCAGCTCAGCGAGGTCTTCACCCTCACCCGATGGGCTCCACGCACTTAGGTCATACACCCAGCCCACCACCAACACGGCCCTGACCTGCACGTTTACGTGACTGCCTCGAGCTAACTAGGAAAGTCCCGCTAGATTCGGGGCATGAGCGCCACCACGAGCGAGGCCTGCCTCTTCTGCCGCATCGTCGCCGGGGAGATCCCCGCCGACGTCGTCGCCGAGACCGAGCACTCCCTGGCCTTCCGTGACATCGAGCCCGCAGCCCCCACCCACGTGCTGGTCGTGCCCCGCCGCCACGTGCCCGACCTCGCCGGTCTCGCCGCGGCATCCCCTGACGAGCTGGCGGATGCCGTGCAGCTCGCCGCGCAGGTGGCCTCCGCCGAGGGCCTGCCGGGCTACCGCACCGTCGCCAACACGGGGGAGGCCGCGCAGCAGAGCGTCTTCCACGCCCACCTGCACGTCATCGGCGGACGCACCCTGAGCTGGCCACCCGGGTGATCGGCACGAACTCGTGTGCCCGGGGTCGGCGCGGCCTCGTAGACTTCTCCCACGATGACTGACGCCCATACCGACCAGCCCGGGGCCGCCGACGCGGACTCCGGGCAGACGCATCCCCACGTCCGCCAGCACACGGTCGTCGTCCCCGACGACCTCGACATGGTCACCCTCCTCGGCCCGCGCGACGAGCTGCTGCGCACCATGGAGCGCCAGTTCCCCCACGTCGGCATCCACGTGCGCGGCAACGAGTTCAACGTCTCCGGCCCCAGCGCCGACGTCGCACTCGTCGAGCGGCTGATCGACGAGCTGCTCGACGTCATCGAGGCCGGCCAGCCGCTCAACCGCGACGCCGTCGAGCGGTCGATCCAGATGCTGCGCGCCCAGACCGTCGAGCGGCCCGCCGACGTGCTCACGATGAACATCGTCAGCAACCGCGGGCGCACCATCCGGCCCAAGACCCTGGGCCAGAAGCGCTACGTCGATGCGATCGACGCCAACACCATCGTCTTCGGCATCGGCCCGGCCGGCACCGGCAAGACCTACCTGGCGATGGCCAAGGCGGTCGCGGCGCTGCAGGCCAAGCAGGTCAACCGCATCATCCTGACCCGGCCGGCGGTCGAGGCGGGGGAGCGGCTCGGGTTCCTGCCCGGCACGCTCAACGACAAGATCGACCCCTACCTGCGCCCGCTCTACGACGCCCTGCACGACATGGTCGACCCCGAGTCGATCCCGCGGCTGATGGCGTCCGGCACCATCGAGGTCGCCCCCTTGGCGTACATGCGGGGTCGCTCGCTCAACGACGCGTTCATCATTCTCGACGAGGCCCAGAACACCTCGCCCGAGCAGATGAAGATGTTCCTCACCCGGCTCGGCTTCGGCTCGAGGATGGTCGTCACGGGCGACGTCACCCAGATCGACCTGCCCGGGGGCACGAGCGGCGCCAGCGGCCTGCGGGTCGTGCGCGACATCCTCGTCGGCCTCGACGACGTGCACTTCGCCGAGCTGACGGCCGTCGACGTGGTGCGGCACCGCCTGGTCGGCGCGATCGTCGACGCCTACGGCCGCTGGGACGACAAGCAGCCCAAGGGTCCGCGCCGGTGAGCATCGACGTCCTCAACGAGACCGAGT
Organism: Actinomycetales bacterium; assembly: GCA_038322575.1. GTDB lineage: Bacteria > Actinomycetota > Actinomycetes > Actinomycetales > Angustibacteraceae > JACMOY01. The sequence goes on along the minus strand of JBBQGB010000081.1, from coordinate 11,186 downwards.
TCGCGCTCGACGAGCTCGAGCTCGTCGCCTGTGCCCGCTACGTCATGGCCCAGATGCGGGTGCACCCCAAGGCCGACCTGTGTCTGCGCCTCGTCGACGAGCCGGCGATGGCCACCCTGCACCTGCAGTGGATGGACCTGCAGGGGCCCACCGACGTCATGAGCTTCCCGATGGACGAGCTGCGCCCCGGCCGGGAGGGGTCCGAGCCCCAGGAGGGCATGCTCGGCGACATCGTGCTGTGCCCCAGCGTCGCCGAGCGGCAGGCACGTGAGGCCGGCCACGCGACCGAGGAGGAGCTGCTGCTGCTCACGACGCACGGCCTCCTGCACCTGCTCGGCTACGACCACGCGGAGGCCGAGGAGGAGAAGGAGATGTTCGAGCTGCAGCGCCAGCTGCTGCTCACCTTCCTCGCCACTCGCGGCCGTCCGAGCGCCTGACCGGCCCGAACGCCCCATGACCGGACTCGTCACCGCTGCGGTGCTCGCCACCCTCGTCGCCTTCCTCATCTCCACCGCGGAGGCCGCCTTCTCCCGGATGTCGCGCTCGCGCGCCCACGAGCTGCACGACGAGGGCCGCCCCGGCGCGAAGGCGCTGGTCAAGGTCGTCGGAGACACCGCGGCCTGCCTGTCGGTGCTCTCGTTCCTGCGGGTCATCGCCGAGTCGACGGTGGCCGTGATGATCACCCTCGCGGTGGTCGACCGGGTCGAGGGCACCTGGCAGCCGTTCCTCGTCGCCATCGCGATCATGGCGCTCATCTCGTTCGCGGTCGTCGGGGTGTCGCCGGGCACGCTCGGCGCGCAGCACAGCACGCGCGTGGCGCTGGCCGCGGCCCCCACCACGGTCTGGCTGCGCCGGGTACTGGGCCCGTTCAGCCGCCTGCTCATCGCCCTGACCAACGCCGTGACGCCCGGCAAGGGCTTTCGCGACGGACCCTTCGAGAGCGAGAGCGAGCTGCGCGACCTGGTCGACATGGCCAGCGACTCCGCGCTCATCGAGGCGGGGGAGCGCAAGATGATCCACTCGGTCTTCGAGCTCGGTGACACGCTCGCCCGTGAGGTGATGGTGCCGCGCACCGACATGGTCTCGATCGACGACGACCGGGTCTGCCGGCAGGCGATGACCCTGTTCCTGCGGTCGGGCTTCTCGCGGATCCCGGTGCTCGGCAACGACGTCGACGACGTCGTCGGCCTGCTCTACCTCAAGGACGTCATCCGGCGGCTCAACGCCGACCCGGATGCCGGGGCGGTGCCGGTCCGCGCGCTGATGCGGCCGATGCCGTTCGTGCCCGAGAGCAAGCCGGTCGACGACCTGCTGCGCGAGATGCAGCGCGACCAGTCGCACGTCGCGGTGGTCGTCGACGAGTACGGCGGCACAGCAGGCCTGGTCACGATCGAGGACGTGATCGAGGAGATCGTCGGTGAGATCACCGACGAGTACGACCGCGAGGACACCCCCGTCGAGCGCCTGGACGACGGGCGGGTGCGGGTGCGCTCGAACCTGCACCTGGACGACCTCGGCGAGCTGTTCGGCCTGCAGATCGAGGACGAGGACGTCGACACGGTCGGGGGTCTGCTCGCGAAGGCGCTCGGCCGGGTGCCGATCCCCGGCGCGCGCGCCGTCGTCGACGGGCTCGAGCTGGTGGCCGAGCGGCCGGCCGGGCGCCGCCACCGGATCGCCACCGTCCTGGTGCGGCCCGAGCCGGGCCCGGCCGGAACCGACCAAGAGCCCGCCGAGACGGCCTCGCCCCCTGCCGACGCCCGCTGACCGACCCGTCAGACGAACGCGCTGACCCCGGTGATGGCCTTGCCGACGATCAGCGTGTTGATCTCGCGCGTGCCCTCGTAGGAGTAGATCGCCTCGGCGTCGGCGACGAACCGCCCGACGTTGTGCTCCAGCAGGATCCCGTTGCCGCCCATGAGCTCGCGCGCCATACCGACCGTCTCGCGCATGCGCACCGTGCAGAACGCCTTGGCCAGCGCGGACTGCTCGTCGCGGTAGGAGCCGCGCTCCTGCAGCTGGGCCAGCCGCACGCACAGCGCCATCGACGACGTGATGTTGCCGAGCATCTTCACCAGCAGGTCCTGCACCAGCTGGAAACCGGCGATCGGGCGGCCGAACTGCTGGCGCTGCGTCGAGTAGGCCAGGGCGTTGTCGTAGGCGCCCATCGCGCACCCGATCGCCATCCAGGCGACCCCGGCGCGAGTCAGCTTGAGGACCTTCGCGGTGTCGGAGAACGAGTTCGCGTTCTGCAGCCGGTCGGCCTCGGGCACGCGCACGCCGTCCAGGGTGATCCGCGCGTTCTGCACGACGCGCAGCGCGATCTTGTCCTCCATCTTCTCGGTGCTGAACCCGGGGGAGTCGTTGGCGACGACGAAACCCTTGACCTGCTTGTCGTCGACGTCGCGGGCCCAGATCACGGTGAGGTCGCTGAACGTGGCGTTGCCGATCCAGGTCTTCTGCCCGTCCAGCACCCAGCCGTCACCGTCACGGCGCGCGGACGTCGCCAGGCCGCCCGAGGCCCCGGACCCGACGTCCGGCTCGGTCAGCCCGAACGCGCCGATCAGGTCCATGCGCGCCATCGCCGGCAGCCACCGCTGCTTCTGCTCCTCGGACCCGCACAGGTGGACCGAGCCCATGGCCAGGCCGCCGTGCACGCCGTTGAAGGTGGCGAACGAGGGGTCGACGCGGGCCAGCTCCATCGCGACCATCCCGTCCAGCAGTGGGCTGCGGCCACCGCAGCCGTTGCCGGAGTAGGCGAGTCCCGACGTCTTCAGTGCAGCGAAGGCCGGCACCAGGTCGTGGGGGAACGACGCCCTCGACCAGTGGTGGGTGATCACCGGCTGCACCTGTTCGTGCATGAACGTCCGCACCCGGTCCAGGAACGCGCGGTCGTCGTCGTCGAGCAGGTCGGTGAAGTCGTAGAAGTCGGCGGACGGCGCGGGGCCGGGTGCGGTGAGGTCGGTCACGGGCGCTCCTTCGGTGTGGCGGGGGTCTGGACCAGGTCGGGGTGCAGGAACCGGGTGATCACCGGGGTCAGCACCTCGGTGTCGGTGACGAGGGTGAGGTGACCACCGTCGTAGACGTGCAGCTGCGATCCGCGGATCAGCCGGTGCAGCACGCGGGCGTTGACCAGGGGGATGATCGGGTCGTCGTCGCCGCTGAGCACCAGGGTGGGCGTGTTGATGAGCGGCAGCACCGGCAGGCTGCTCCAGCAGGCGATCGCCAGCAGCTGGTGGGCGTAGCCGCGCTGCGACCCCACCCGGGTGCTGTCACCGAGGACGCGGCGCACCTCACCCGGGCGGGTGCGCGAGCTGCCGCCGTACAGCGTGCCGGCCAGCGACGCGGCGTACTCGACGTCGCGGAACCGCCGTGGCGTCATCATCCTGAGGAGCACCTGGGGCCGCCCGGGCACCATGGTCATGCCGGTGCCGGTGCTGACCAGCACCAGCCGCCGCACCCGGCCCCGGTGCTGCAGCGCGAGCTGCTGGGCCAGCCCACCGCCCCACGACAGCCCGAGGACGTCGACCCGACGGTGGCCGAGGGCGCTGATCAGCCTCGAGGCCAGGAACGCGTTGCCGGGGAACCCGATCGGCAGCGCGCCGGGGGGCGAGGCGCCCGCGCCGGGGACGTCGAACCGGATCACCCCGATGTCGGGGTCGAGGGCGTCGACGAACGGGGTGAACGCCTCGAAGCCGGCCCCGATCCCGCAGCACAGCAGCAGCGGGGTGCGGCCCGGGGCGCCCGGCCGCACCCGCACCCGGATCTCGAACCCGTGCAGCGCCACCGTGCGGGTGACCTCGTCGCGGGCGCTCACCGGTCGAACACGTACGTGCCGGGCGCGGGCGCACCGACCCGGTGCCGGGCGTTGCCCAGCGCCCGGGGACGGGCCCTGTCACCGCCGCTGCGCGGCTCGAGCCACGCCGCGTAGTCGACCCACCAGGTGCCCTGCACCGTGTCGGCCTCGCGCAGGAACCGCTCCGGGTCGGCCGGGTTGGACGGGTGCGTGCGGTAGGTGGCCTTGGCGTTGGTCGGGGGGTTGACCAGCGAGGCGATGTGACCTGCGGTGGACAGGACGAAGCGGGTCGTCCCGCCGAGCAGCTGGGTCGTCGCGTAGCAGGACTGCCAGGGGCAGATGTGGTCGGCGACGCCGGCGATGACGTAGGAGTCCACGTCGACGTGCGACAGGTCGACCGGCGTCCCGAGCATCGTGGCCGACCCCGGGACGGTGAGGCTGTTGGCCAGGGCCATCTCGATGAACTGCCGGTGCAGGGCGGCGGGCATCCGGGTGGTGTCGGCGTTCCAGAACAGCACGTCGAAGGCCGGGGGCTTGTTGCCCTGCAGGTAGTTGTTGACCCAGTAGTTCCAGATCAGGTCGCCGGGGCGCAACCAGGCGAACACCTCGGCGAGGGCGCGGCCGTCGAGGTAGCCGCGGGCGGCCGACGCGTCGACGGCGGCCTTGGCGGTGGCCGGGTCCATCGCGGCCGACGTCAGCCCGGCGCGGCCCTGGTCGAGCACGGTCACCCCGGCGGCGAACGACGCCACCCGGTGCAAGCCACCCGTGGCGGCCAGGTGCGCGACCAGCATCGAGGCCATGATCCCGCCCGAGCACAGCGAGAGCAGGTGGGTCGAGTCGACGCGGCAGATGCTCTCGGTCGCGTCCATGGCGTCCAGGACGGCCTGGCCGTAGGTGTCCAGGTTCCAGTCGCGGTGCCGCTCGTCGGGGTTGCGCCACGACATGACGAACACCTGCTGCCCCTGGCGCACCAGGTGCTCGACCAACGAGCGCTCGGGTGCCAGGTCGATGACGTAGTACTTGTTGATCATCGGCGGGACGATCAGCAGCGGGGTGCGGCGCACGCGCGGGGTCTGGGGGCGGTACTGGATCAGCTCGAACACCGGTGTGCGCAGGACGACGGCCCCGGGCGTGACCGCGATCGTGCGGCCGACCTCGAACGCGTCGCCCTCGACCATCGCCGGCACCCGAGGCTTGCTGGCGAGGTCCTTGACGAGGTGGGCGACGCCGTTGACCACGTTGGCGCCGCCGGTGTCGATGAATGCCTTCCACGCCAACGGGTTCAGGACGGGGTTGTTGCTGGGTGCGAGGGCCGCGACGAGGTTGTCGACCACGAAGCGCACCTTCTCGGCGTCCGCCCAGTCGAGCTCGGCCGCGTCGACGACCTCGGTCGCCGCGGTGGAGGCCGCGAGGTACGCCTGCAGCGAGCGACGCAGCAGCGGGTTGCGCGACCACGCGGGGTCGGTGAACCGGCGGTCCCTGGGCGCTGGCGTCAGCGTCGAGTGCCCGCGCGCGACCTGCGCCAGCTCGTGGGCCAGCGTCGCCGCCTGGGCGCCGACGACGTCCGGGCGGCGCGCGAGGCTGCGGGCCAGGCGCACGCCGGACCGCCCGGGGTTCAGCCGCCGCAACGGGCCCAGGGCCGCGTCACTGAGCAGCAGGTCGAGCGGGCCGCCCGCGTCCGGCGCCGACCAGGCGTCGTCCGTCGTCGGCGCGGACGTCACGCCTCGACCGGGGGCTCGACCGACCGGCGCAGGATCTTGCCGGTCGGGCCCTTGGGCAGGGCGTCGACGATCCACACCCGGCGCGGGTACTTGTACGCCGCCAGGCGGGTCTTGACGAAGGCGCTGAGCTCCTCCGGGGTGGCCGTGGCGCCCGGCTTGAGGGCCACCGCGGCACCGATCTCCTCACCCATCGTGTCGTGCGCGATGCCGACGACCGCGGCCTCGGCGACGGCGGGGTGCTCGAACAGCACCTCCTCGACCTCGCGGGGGTAGACGTTCATGCCGCCGCGGATGATGACGTCCTTCTTGCGGTCGACGATGAAGTAGTAGCCGTCCTCGTCCACGGTGGCGATGTCGCCGGTGACGAACCACCCGTCCTTCATCGAGTCCGCGGTCTCGTCCGGGCGACCCCAGTAGCCCTTCATCACGTTGTGCCCGCGGACGGCGATCTCGCCGGGCTTGCCCGCCTCGACCTGGGCGCCCTCGTCGTCGACCAGCCGCATCTGGACGCCGAGGATCGGGATGCCGATCGAGCCCGCCTTGCGCTCGCGGTCGGGGTGGTTGAACGAGGCCACTGGCGAGGTCTCGGACAGGCCGTACCCCTCGAGGACGATCGTGCCGAAGGCCTTCTCGAACGCGTGCATGATCTCGACCGGCATGGCCGACCCGCCGCTGATGCAGGTGCGCAGCGACGAGGTGTCGTACTGCTCGCGCTCGCGCAGGTGCAGGATCGCGCCGTACATCGTCGGCACGCCCTCGAAGACCGTCACGTGGTCGCGCTGGATCACCTCCAGCGCCGCCTTGGGGTCGAAACGGGCCAGCAGGGTCAGCGTCGCGCCGGTGGCGACGGCGGCGTTCAGCCCGCAGGTCTGGCCGAACACGTGGAACAGCGGCAGGCACCCCATCACGACGTCGTCGGGGCCGAGCTGGACGAGCGTCTCGGCGGTGACCGTGGCGTTGCGGGCCAGGTTGTGGTGCGTCAGCTCAGCGCCCTTGGGCCGGCCGGTCGTGCCCGAGGTGTACAGGATCACCGCGGTGTCGTCGTCCGCCCGCTCGACCACGTCGGCGAGCGGCTCGCGACCCTCGATCAGCTCGGCGGCGTCACCGGTGACCACGACCACCTCGGCGCCCGCGGGCTCGGCCCCCTTGGTGACCTCGTCGACCGACGCCGCGGCCACGAAGATCAGCCGGGCCCCGGAGTCGGTGAGGTAGAACTCGACCTCGCGCGCCTTCAGCAGCGGGTTCATCGGCACGGCTACGCCCCCGGCCCGCAGGATCGCGAAGTACAGGATCGCGAAGGCCGGCACGTTGGGCAGCATGACCGCGACGCGGTCGCCGACCTCGACGCCCTTCTCGCGCAGCGCGGCGGCTACCCGCGCGGTGGCTTCGTCCAGGCCGGCGTAGGTGAGCTCGTACTCGTCGGCGCGGATCGCGACCTGTTCGGGGTGGGCCGCAGCCGAACGGGTCAGGTTCAGGCTCAGGTTGGGCATCGTGGCTCCTTCGTCGCAGCGCACCTGTCGGTGCTCGGAGTCTGCAGGACGCGCGGGCGCGGCGCCAGGCCGGGTGCCGAGTGGGACGATGCAGCCATGAGCCAGCAGCCCCCGACCACCCCCACGCACCGATCGGGGTTCGCGTGCATCGTCGGGCGGCCCAACGTCGGCAAGTCGACCCTGACCAACGCGCTGGTGGGCGAGAAGGTGGCCATCACCTCGAGCAAGCCGCAGACGACGCGGCACGCCATCCGCGGCATCGTCAACCGGCCCGACGCCCAGCTGGTGCTGGTCGACACCCCGGGGCTGCACCGCCCCCGCACCCTGCTCGGCCAGCGCCTCAACACGGTCGTGCGCGACACGCTCACCGAGGTCGACGTGATCGGGTTCTGCCTGCCCGCCGAAGAGAAGGTCGGCCCCGGCGACCGGTTCATCGCCCAGGAGCTCGCCCAGGTGCGCCGTGGCGGACGCGGCACCCCCGTCGTCGCGATCGCCACCAAGTCCGACCGGGTCGACCGCGAACGCCTCACCCGTCACCTGCTGGACCTCGACGCGCTCGGCGACTGGGACGACATCGTCCCGACGTCCGCCGTCAAGGGCGACCAGGTGGACGTCGTCGCCGACCTGCTCGTCAGCCACCTGCCGCCTGGGCCGGCGCTGTACCCCGGTGGCGAGCTCACCGACGAGCCCGAGGCCGTGATGATCGCCGAGCTGATCCGCGAGGCAGCGCTCGAGGGCGTGCGCGACGAGCTGCCGCACAGCCTGGCGGTCGTGGTCGACGAGATGACCCCGCGCGAGGACCGTCCCGAGCACGACCCGCTGCTCGAGATCCGGGTCAACCTTTTCGTCGAGCGGCCGAGCCAGAAGGCGATCGTCATCGGCCGCGGCGGTGCGCGGCTCAAGGAGGTCGGCACCAACGCCCGGCGCGGCATCGAGGCGCTGCTCGGCCAGAAGATCTACCTCGACCTGCACGTCAAGGTCGCCAAGGACTGGCAGCGCGACCCCAAGCAGCTGCAGCGCCTGGGCTTCTGAGCCCCGATCGTCACGTTTCACCCGTCGGGTTGCCACAGGGGTGGCAGGGGTGTGCCGCGTCTTCGGGTCCAGATGGGTGGGTGAAAGACGGGTCGGCCGGTGGGTTCGTCGATCCGGACTGACCATCGGTCGTGGTGCTGGTCGTCGTGCAGGACGCGTTGGTGGTGGTACCGGCACAGCAGCACCAGGTTGGCCAGGCTGGTGGGGCCGCCGTCGGCCCAGTGCACGACGTGGTGCGCGTCGCAGCGGGACGTCGGGGTGTCGCAGCCGGGGAACGCGCATCCGGCGTCGCGGACCATCAGGGCAGCCCACATGGCGGCGCTCACGGTGCGGGTGCGTCGTCCGGCGTCCAGCACTTGGCCTACCGGCCCGACGGTGACCGGGGTGATCGTGGCGTCGCAGGCTAGGCGCCGGGTGGTCTCACCGGAGATGACCCCGCCCCAGTCCAGCGACGACCCGCCGGGCTCCCCGGCCAGGGTCGCGGCGCCCGTGACCACGGTGAGGTGCGCACCGGGGCGGCGGACGTCGGCGGGTTGTTGGCAGTCCAGGTAGTGGCGGCTCACTTCCACCAGGGCGTCCAGCCGGCGTCGGGCCGCCGTGCGGCCGTCGATCAGCCCGTCCGGGGTCGGCGGCCGTGGGACGGACAGGGGTTCGAGCGCCGCGCAGATCACCGCCAACGACTCGGGGTCCAGGTCACCGCGGGCGATCCCCGCCCCGTACAGGGTGGAGGCAAAGGTGATCCCGGACCGCTCCCGCTGCTCGGCCTCGTCCCTGGCGACCCCGTGGGGGTCGACCCGGGACGCGAAGTACCGGCCCGCGCGGGCCAGCTGCGCTGGGTCCAGCACTCGTGCGTGCTCGACCAGGGTCGCCTCACCCGCGAGCCGGACGTCCTCGGGCAGGGCGCTGGGCAGGTCGGTGATGACCTTGGCGATCACATGGGCCTGCCCGATCCCGATCGTCCCAGCGGCCACTGCCTCAGCCGTGGCCGCGCAGGTGGTCCGCAGTGCGCTGGCGGTGGCCACAGCCCTCGATGCCTCAGATGGGGACACCAGGCACGTTCCACGCAGAAACGCCTTCGTCGACCCCGCACCCACGACATCGGCGGCGCCGCGGGCGTGGACCTCACCGACCCGCCGCAACCACTCACCCTCGACTTGGTCCGCCAGGCGCCGCAGGTCCGCGACGTCGGTAAGCAGCGAGCCGGAGTCCACACCGTGCAGGTCCTCGGACTGCAACCCGGTCACCGCCTCGCGCACGGCGACCAGCGCCTCGCTCAGTGCCCCGGTGCTGTCCATGTCTCACACGCTAGCGGCCACCACCGACAGCCATTGGGCCTCAGACCCGTTCTGGCGCAACGATTCTCGAGAGCTTTGGGCAACTACTCGCTACGGTCAGTGCCGCCAACCCGGGGCACCCCGACGACCAGGTCGATCTCGATGTCGGCGCCGGCGGCCAGGCCGTTGGTGCCCACGCAGGTGCGGCTCGGCAGGGCCGTGGTGAACCAGGTGCGGTAGACCTCGTTGAACGCAGCGAAGTCGCGGTCGAACTCGGTGAGGTAGACGCGCACCATCAGCGCGTCGTCCAGCGTGGCGCCGAACGGGCGCAGGCACGACAGCAGGTTCTGGCGCACCTGCTCGGCCTGGGCCAGCACCCCGCCGTCCACCAGGGCGCCGTCGGCCGGCGACGTGGGCATCTGCCCGGTGACGAAGAGCAGCTCGCCGAACTTCGTGACGTGCGAGAACGGCGCCACCCCCGGCGGCACGCCCTGGTCGGGGGTGAACGTGAAGGACTCGCGGCTGGTCATGGGCCCAGCATGCTCGATGCCGGCTGGCTACCCTGGGACCCATGCGGATCGGTGTGTTCGGAGCGACCGGCCAGGTGGGTGGCGTCATGCGCACCCTGCTGGCGCAGCGGGCCTTCCCCCTGGACGACGTCCGCTTCCTGGCCTCGGCGCGCTCGGCGGGGTCGACGCTGCCGTGGTTGGACGGCGAGGTCGTCGTCGAGGACTCGGCCACCGCCGACCTGGCCGGGATCGACATCGCGCTGTTCAGCAACGGCAAGGGCGCCTCGCTCGAGCTCGCCCCCCGGGCCGCCGCCGCGGGCGCGATCGTCGTCGACAACTCCTCGGCCTGGCGGATGCACCCGCAGGTGCCGCTGGTGGTCAGTGAGGTCAACGCCGCCGACCTCGACGACACCCCGCTCGGCATCGTCGCGAATCCGAACTGCACCACCATGGCGGCGATGCCGGTCCTGGCCCCGCTGCACACCGCGGCCGGCCTGGTGCGGATCTACGTCTCGACGTACCAGGCGGTGTCGGGGTCGGGCGGCAAGGGCGTCGACGAGCTCGACGGCCAGGTGCGTGCGGTGGCGGACGGCGCAGCCGGGCTGGCGCTGGACGGCCGGGCCGTCGACCTGCCCGCGGCCAAGGTCTACGCCGTGCCGATCGCGTTCAACGTCGTGCCGCTCGCGGGCTCGATCGTCGACGACGGCAGCGGCGAGACCGACGAGGAGCAGAAGCTGCGGAACGAGAGCCGCAAGATCCTGCACATCCCGGACCTGCTGGTGGCCGGCACCTGCGTGCGGGTCCCGGTGTTCACCGGGCACAGCCTCACGATCCACGCCGAGTTCGTCCGGCCGCTGTCGCCCGCCGAGGCCACGGCGCTCCTGGCCGACGCCGAGGGTGTCGAGCTGGCCGACGTCCCGAACCCGCTGGCCGCGGCCGGCCGCGACCCGTCGTACGTCGGCCGGATCCGCACCGACCCCGCCGTCCGCGACGGCCGTGGGCTCTCGCTGTTCGTCGTCGGCGACAACCTGCGCAAGGGCGCGGCGCTGAACGCCGTCCAGATCGCCGAGCAGCTGCTCCTCCGCCGCTTCTGACCGCGCGCCCCGACCCAGCCCCCAACCCCGCACTTGCGTCACTACTTGACACCAAGCCCGCCTGCGCAACGGCACTTGCTTCACTAAGTGCGCTGATTCCGGGCGCAGTTGGCACGTGCTTCAGCACGTGCTGGGTGGGGGCGGGCAGACTGCGGGGATGAGCCGAGTGCGTCGTCCCGAGCCCCTGCCGCCGGCGCTGCAGCGGCGGCTGGGGATCGGGGACACGCGCGAGCAGCCGCCGGCGTGGCTGCGGCGCACGCGGGGGGAGTCGCG
>JBBQGB010000080.1:0-13249 GCA_038322575.1 Actinomycetales bacterium | reverse complement strand
GTCGACCTGCCCGCACCTCGCGTCGGAGCGCTCGCCGAGACGGCGCCGCGCCCGTTGCGGCTGGTGCTGAACTGGGGCCGCCGCTACAGCCTGTGGGTCTTCAACTTCGGCTTGGCGTGCTGCGCGATCGAGTTCATCGCGGCGTCGATGGCCCGGCACGACTTCATCCGGCTCGGGGTGATCCCGTTCGCGCCGGGGCCGCGCCAGGCCGACCTGATGATCGTCTCGGGCACGGTCACCGACAAGATGGCGCCGGCGATCAAGCGGTTGTACGAGCAGATGCCCGAGCCCAAGTACGTCGTCTCGTTCGGCGCGTGCAGCAACTCCGGCGGCCCGTACTGGGACTCCTACTGCGTCACCAAGGGCGTCGACCAGATCATCCCCGTCGACGTGTACGTCCCCGGCTGCCCGCCGCGGCCCGAGGCGCTGCTGCACGGGATCCTGAAGCTGCAGGAGAAGATCGCCGCCGAGTCGGTCAGCGGTGCGTCGATCGCGGCCCGCCGGGCCCGTCCGGTCGGCGCCGCCCAGGTCGTGCGCCCGCTGGTGGCGGCGAGCGACGGCGGTCCGGTGCTGCCCGCATGACCGCGATCGGCGACCCGGACGACGTCGCGCTGCGGATGGCCGCGGCGATGGGCGACGACGCCGAGGTCGGTGGCAGCGACGCGAACGGCACGGTCTGCCTGGACGTCGCACCCGACCGCTGGCTCGACGCCCTTCTGGTCGCGCGCGACCATCTCGGGCTCGACCTGTTCGACTGGCTGTCGGCGGTCGACCAGCTGGACGCCGACCCGGCCGGGCTGGACGTCGTCGCGCACCTGGTCGACTCGACGTCCGGTGGTGGCGGCGGGCTGGTGCGGGCGATGCTGCGCACCCGGGTGCCGGCGCCGGACCTGCGGGTGGACAGCGCGACCGGCGTGTGGCGCGGCGCCGCGTGGCACGAGCGCGAGACGCACGAGATGTTCGGCCTGGGTTTCGACGGCTTCGACGACGGCAGCGGTCGCGGGCTGCGGCCCCTGCTGCTGCCGGACGGGTTCGAGGGCACACCGCTGCGCAAGTCGTTCGTCCTCGCCGCGCGCGCCAGCAAGGCCTGGCCGGGCGCCAAGGAGCCGGGTGAGAGCGACGCGCACGCCTCACCGTCGCGGCGCAAGACGCTGCCGCCCGGCGTCCCCGAGGCCTCGTGGGGCCCGCGCGATGCCTGAGGCCCTGGACCTCGTCGTCCGCGTCGTCGCGGTGCTGGCCGCGTTCCTGGTGCTGCCGCTGGCCGTCGGCCAGGCCGAGCACAAGGTGATGGCCCACATGCAGGGCCGCCTTGGCCCGATGTACGCCGGCGGGTTCCACGGCTGGGCCCAGCTGGTGGCCGACGGCGTGAAGTTCGTGCAGAAGGAGGACGTCACCCCCGCGGCCGCCGACGGTCGGGTCTTCCGCCTCGCGCCGGGCATCGCGCTGGTGCCCTACCTGGTGGCGATGGTCGCGATCCCGCTCGCGCCCGGTGTGGTCGGCGCCGACCTGGACGCCGGGCTGCTGTTCGTCCTGGCGGCCAGCGCCGTCGCGGTGCTCGGCACCCTGATGGCCGGCTGGAGCAGCGCCAACAAGTACGCCCTGCTCGGCGGGCTGCGCACCGCCGCCCAGCTGCTGTCGTACGAGCTGCCGGTCGTGCTGGGCGCGAGCAGCGTCGCGATGGCGGCGGGCACCCTCTCGCTCACCGGCATCGGCGAGGCGTGGCGGCCGTGGTGGCTGGTCTGGCAGCTGCCGGCCCTGGTCTGCTTCTTCGTCGGGGGCGTCGCCGAGCTCGCCCGGCCGCCGTTCGACATGCCCGTCGCCGACTCCGAGATCGTGTTCGGCCCGTACACCGAGTACACCGGGCTGCGCTTCGCGTTCTTCCTGCTCAGCGAGTACGCCGGGATCGTCGTCCTCGCTGCCATGACCACCGTGCTGTTCCTCGGTGGGTGGCACGGCCCGGGCCCGGACGGCGCGTGGTGGATGCTGCTCAAGACCGCGCTGGTCTCGGTGCTCGTGATCTGGGTGCGCGTCGCCTGGCCGCGGCTGCGCGAGGACCAGCTGCAGACCCTCGCCTGGAAGGTCCTCGTGCCCCTCGCCCTCGTCCAGCTCGTGCTCACCGCCGTCGTCGCCGTCGGGATCGCGTCGTGAGCTCGATCGTCCCCGGCCTGCTCAAGGGCATGGCCGTCACCGCCAAGACGCTGGCCCACCGCAGCCACACCGCCGAGTACCCGGACGTCGCCCCCGACCTGCCGCCGCGCAGCCGCGGCGTGATCGCGCTGCTCGAGGAGAACTGCACGGTCTGCATGCTCTGCGCGCGCGAGTGCCCCGACTGGTGCATCTACATCGACTCGCACAAGGAGACGCTGCCGGCCACCGCCGAGGGCGGGCGCGAGCGCACCCGCAACGTCCTCGAGCGCTTCGACATCGACTTCTCGCTCTGCATGTACTGCGGCATCTGCATCGAGGTCTGCCCGTTCGACGCGCTGCACTGGTCGCCGGAGTTCGAGTACGCCGAGCTCGACATCCGCGACCTGATGCACGACAAGGACCGGCTGGGCGCGTGGATGCCGACCGTGCCGCCGCCGGTCGCGGCCGACGCGTCCGCGGCCACCCCCAAGGAGGTCGCGGCCGCGCAGAAGCCGCCCCGGCGGCCGGCCGCACCAGCGGCGCCGGCGTGAGCGCTCGCGACGTCCTGTTCGCGCTGCTCGGTGTCGTGGCCGCGTCGTCCGGGGTGCTCGCGGTGGTCAGCCGCCAGGTCGTGCACGCCGCACTGTGGCTGGTCACCGCCCTCGGCGCGCTGGCCGGCTGCTACCTGGTGCTGGGCGCCGAGGTCGTCGCGCTGGTGCAGGTGCTGGTCTACGTCGGAGCGATCGTCGTCCTCGTGCTGTTCGCGCTGATGCTGACCCGCGCCCCCATCGGCCGCTCGGCCGACCTCGACTCGCCGTGGCAGCAGCGGGTCGCCGCAGCCGTCGTCGCGGCGGGCACGACCGGGCTGCTCGGCGCGGTCCTGCTGACGGCGGTGCGCGGCCGGGTCGTCGACGTCGACGCCGCGCGCTCGGCGTCCCAGCCCCTGGCCCGGTCGCTGTTCGGGTCGTGGGTGCTGCCGTTCGAGGTGCTCTCGCTGCTGCTGCTCGCCGCCCTGGTCGCCGCCCTCGTCCTGTCGCGGGAGCGCACCGGCGCACCCGAGCCGGACGCCGACTGATGCACCTGGCGCTGCCCGTGCTGCTCGCGTCGCTGCTGGCCGGCACCGGCGTCTACGGCGTCCTCGCCCGGCGCAACGCGGTGCTGGTGCTGGTGGGGGTCGAGCTGGTGCTCAACGCCGCCGCGCTGCTGCTGGTGACGTTCGACGCGGCGTACGGCGACGCCCTGCACTCGGGCCAGGTGCTCACCGTGTTCGTGGTGACCGTCGCTGCGGCCGAGGTCGGCGTGGCCCTGGCCGTGGTGCTGCTGCTGTTCCGCCGCCGCGGCGACGTCGACCTGCGTGGCGCCACCGCCCTGGCCGAGCGGCGGGACGTGCCGTGACCGCGCGACTGGTGGTGGTCCTGCCCGCGCTCGCGGCCCTGGTCGGGCTGCTCGTGCCGCGCGGCGCCCGCCGGGCCGCCGCCGCGGTGGCCGTCGTCGGCACCGCGGGCGCCCTGGTGGCGGCCCTGGCCGAGCTCGCGGCCGGCGGAGTCACCACCGGCATCACCCTGCTCGGCCCCGTGCCGACCGGCGCCGGCGTCGTGAACCTCGACCTGCGCGCCGACCGGCTCAGCGCCGTCGTCGCGGTGATGGTCGGCGTCGTCGCGCTGTGCGTGCAGGTCTACTCGACCGCGTACCAGCACCACGACCCGCGCTACCGCGCGTACGCCGCGACCGTGTCGCTGTTCACCGCCGCGATGCTGCTCGTAGTGCAGGCCGACGACCTGCTCCTGCTGCTGGTGGGGTGGGAGGTCATGGGGCTGTGCTCCTACCTGCTCGTCGGCCACGACAGCCAGCGCGAGGCGGCCCGGCGCGCGGCGGTCAAGGCGTTCCTCACCACCCGCGTCGGGGACGTCGGGTTCGTCCTCGGCATCGTCGTCCTGCTGGCCGGCGCCGGGACCACGAGCATCACGGTGCTGCTGCAGGCCCAGACCCTGGCCGGGCTCTCGCCCGCCACGCGCACCGCCGCCGTCCTGCTGCTCGTCGCGGGCGTCGTCGGCAAGTCGGCGCAGTTCCCCCTGCACACCTGGCTGCCCGACGCGATGGAGGGCCCGACGCCGGTCTCGGCCCTGATCCACGCGGCGACCATGGTGGCGGCCGGGGGGTACGTGCTGGCGCGCCTGCTGCCGCTGGTCGCGACCGCGCCGGGCGCCCGCGCCACCCTCGCCGTCGTCGCGTCGGTGTCGATGCTCGGCGCCGCGCTCGCGGCCCTGGCCCAGGACGACCTCAAGCGGGTGCTCGCGTGGTCGACGATCAGCCAGGTCGCGTACCTGCTGGCGGCCATCGCCGTCACCCCGGCCGACCTGGGCTCGGCGCCCTCGGTGCTGCACCTGCTCTCGCACGCGGGGTTCAAGGCGCTGCTGTTCCTGGCCGCCGGCGCGCTCGCGCACCAGGTGCACACCACGTCGCTCGCCGGGCTCGCCGGCTCGTGGCGGCGAGCACCCCTCGTCACCGTGGTGTTCACGGTCGGGCTCGCCTCGCTGGCCGGGCTGCCCCCGCTGTCGGGCTTCTGGAGCAAGGAGGCCGTGCTCGGCGCCGCCGAGGAGGCCGGCGGCTGGACCGGCCAGCTGGTGCTCGTCGTCGGCCTGGTGACCGGGCTGGTGACGGCCGTCTACGCCACGCGCACCTGGCTGCTCGTCGTCCCCGCCGGTGCGGGTTCGGCCGAGCTCGCCCTGGTCAGCGCGGACGGCGGCGCCGAGCGGGCCGCGGACGGCGACCTGCGCCCGCCCGAGGTGGGTGTCGGTGGACCGGCCGCGGTCGAGGTGGTCGAGCCGGTGCCGATCGCGATGCTTGTGCCGCTGGTGCTGCTCGCCGTCCCGGCGTCGTTCGGCGGACTGCTGCTGCTCGGGCCCGTCGTCCCTGGTGCGGTGCACCTGTCCGCCGTCACCGGTGGTGTGGCTGCCGGTCTGTCGCTGATCGGCGTGGTCGCCACGGCGCTGGTGGCCCGCTCCCGGCCCGACCCGGTGCTGGCCCTGGCGCCCCGCCTGCGCGGCGCCATGGCGGCCGGCTTCGGCGTCGACGCGGCCACCCGGGCGGCCGTCGTCCGGCCGGTGCGGGCCCTGGCCCGGCTGGTCGCGGCAGGTGACCGCGACGTGGTCGACGCCTACGTCCGCGGCGCGGCCGCGTCGGCGCGCGGCGCGGGGTGGGCGCTGCGCCGCACCCAGACCGGCGGCACCACCGGCTACCTCACCTGGGTCGCGGTCGGCGCGGTCGTCGTCGCCGTCGCCGGGGTGGGGCTGCGATGAGCCTGCTGCTCCTCCTGCTGATCGCCGTCCCGCTGGGCGCCGCCCTCGCGCTGCTGCTGCTGCCGCGCGCGGTCGGCGAGCACCTGGCGCCCTCGGTCGGCGTCGCCGCCAGCGCCCTGACCCTCGGCGTCGCGCTGCTGACCCTCGCCGCGCGGCCGTGGTCGACCGGCACGCCGGTGCTCGAGCTCGACGCGCCGTGGATCCCCGCGATCGGCGCCCGGCTGCACCTGGTGCTGGACGGCGTCAGCACGCCGCTCGTCCTGCTCACCGCCGGGCTGGGCCTGGCCGTCACCCTGCTGACCGCGCGCGAGGCGCCGTCCGGGGGCTCGGTGCGGTCGCTGGTGGTCTGCCTGCTGGTCGTCGAGGGCGGTGCGCTCGCGACGTTCACGGCCTCGGACCTGCTGCTGTTCTTCGTCGCGTTCGAGGTGGTGCTCGTGCCGATGTGGGCGGTGATCCGCTGGTGGGGCGACGCGCACGAGCCTGGCGTCCGGCACGACGCGGCCGCCCGCTTCGTGCTCTACACCGCGCTCGGCTCGGCCGTGATGCTCGCCGGGCTGCTGCTGGTGACCCTGCGGGCCGGGAGCAGCGACATCGTCGCGCTGACCGCGGCGCACGGTGCGGGGATGGGCCGCACGACCCAGGTCGTCGCGGCGGTCCTGCTGGTGGGCGGGCTGGCCGTCAAGGTGCCGATCTGGCCGCTGCACACCTGGCTCGCGCCGGCCCACACCGCCGCCCCGACCGTCGGGTCGGTGCTGCTCGCTGGGGTGCTGCTGAAGATGGGCACCTACGGGCTGGTGCGGGTCGTCGTCCCGGTGGTGCCCGAGGGGTTCGCGGCGGTCGCGCCCACCCTCGCGGTGCTCGGGGTCGTCGGCATCCTGTGGGGAGGCCTGGCCTGCCTGGTCGAGCGCGACCTCAAGCGGCTGGTGGCGTTCTCGTCGGTGGCGCACATGGGTTTCGTCGCGCTCGGCATCGCCAGCGGCACCCCGCAGGGGCTGCAGGGTGCGCTGTTCGCCAACGTCGCGCACGGGGTGATCACCGGTCTGCTGTTCGTCGTGGCGGGCGGGCTGAAGGACCGGTTCGCCAGCGCCCGGCTCGCCGACATCGGGGGCGGCCTGCGCGACCGGTCGCCGCGCCTCGGGGGACTGCTCGCGCTCGGGTGCGTCGCGGGGCTGGGGCTGCCCGGCCTCGCCGGGTTCTGGGGCGAGATCCTCGCCGTCTACGGCTCGTGGCGCGACGGGGTCTTCTGGAAGACCCTCGCGGTGCTCGCCGTGGTCGGCACCGCGTTGGCCGCGGCGTACCTGCTGCGGGTGCTGCGGGCGGTCTGGCACGGCGAGAGCGACCAGCCGGTCGGCCGTGACGCCACCGGGGTCGAGCTGGCGGTCACGCTGCCGCTGGTGGCGCTGACCGTCGTCCTCGGCCTGGTTCCGTGGCTGCTGCTGCGGCTGACCGAGCCCACGGTGCAGCACCTGCTCGGCCTGGGGCGGGGGGCGGTGTGAGCCCCGGCGTGCAGGGGGTCGACTGGCTCGCGATCGGCCCGGTGCTCGGCCCCGCCGTGGCGGCGCTGCTGGCGCTGGCCGTCGACGCGGTGGTCGGTGCGCGCCGTACCCGCCTCGTCGACGCCATCGCCGTGGCCGGGCTGCTGGTCGGGCTGGTGCTGCTCGTCCCGCAGGGCGGCGCCTCGACGTTCTGCAGCGCGCCCGGCCGCTGCTCGTACGTCGTCTCGTCGCTGACCCTCTCGCTGCAGGCGGTGGTGCTGGCGGCCGCCCTGGTCTGCCTGCTGCTCGCCGTCGGGCTGCGCGACCGGCTGCCGCGCACCGAGCTGCACCTGCTGGTGCTGATCGCCACGGCGGGGGCGTGCGCCCTGGCCGCGGCCCGCGACTACGCCACGCTCGCCGTCGCGCTCGAGACCGCGTCGCTGCCGCTGGTCGCACTGGTGGCGCTGCGGCGCGACGGCCGCGGCGCCGAGGCAGGGCTCAAGCTGCTGATGACCTCGGTGGTCTCGTTCGGCCTGCTGGCCCTCGGCATCGCGATGGTCTACGCCTCGACCGGGTCGCTGTACCTCGGTCAGCCGGTGGCCACCGCCCTCGGCGACCTGCGCGCGGCGCACGGGGTCGGCCTCGCGCTGGTCGTGGCCGGCGCCGCGTTCAAGCTCTCGCTGGTGCCGTTCCACCTATGGACCCCCGACACCTACGCCGGTGCCCCGCTGCCCGTCGCCGCGTTCCTGTCGACAGTGTCGAAGGTCGCCGGGCTCAGCGCCGTCGTCCTGGTGCTCGCAGTCGGCGCGCCCGAGCGGGCCGGCGACTGGGCGGCTCCCGTCGGTGTGCTCGCGGCGGTCACCATGACGGTCGGCAACCTCGTCGCGCTGCGCCAGCGCACCGCCGTCCGGCTGCTCGCGTGGTCCACTGTCGCCCAGGCCGGCTGGGTCGTGCTGCCGCTCGCGGGCGCCGTCACGGCGTCCCGCGTCACCTCCGCCGTGTCGGCCTCGGTCGGGTATCTGCTCGCGTACGTCGTCGCCACCCTCGCCGCGTTCGCCGTCGTGGTGCGGGTGGCCGAGTCCCACCCGGACGGCGCCCGCCACCCGCTGACCGCCTACTCGGGGCTGTGGCGCCGACGTCCGGCCCTGGCGCTGGTGCTGGGCTTCGCGCTGCTGTGCCTGGCCGGCCTGCCCCCCGGGGTGATGGGGGTGGTGGCCAAGATCGTCGCCATCGCGCCCGTGGTCGGGGTGAACGCGTACGGGCTGGTGGCCGTCGCCGTCCTCAACGTGGTGCTCGGGGTCGCGGTCTACCTGCGCTGGGCCGCGGCGCTGGTCGCGCCGGGTGAGGCTTCCTCGACGACCGGCACCACCCCGGTCGCCCACCGGATGGCCCTGGCGCTGAGCGCCGGCGGCTGCGTCGCGCTGTCGGTGCTGCCCCAGCTGGTGGCCGGCGTCCTCGCCCGGGTCCCGCTGCGCTGACCTGCCGCCACACCGACAGGCGCAACTGACCGTCCGACGCCGTCCCGAGCACGGGTCCGTCGCCCGCGGCCGACGTCTGCCCGCCGGTGTGGCGGTACGACAGCGCCATCCGTTGCCGTGGGCCAGACCCCGGCCTAGGGTCGGGCCATGGCCAACGGCGGCGGGGGGTGTGCGACGCCTGCGCGCACCGGACTGCAGCTGGGCCCCGTCGCCACCGACCTGTACGGCGACCCCCGGCTGGCACCGCTGCTGCGCCGCCTGCTGGCGCACAGCGGCCGGCTGCTGGACGTCGGCGCCGGCAGCATCTCGCTGGTCGACGCCCAGCGCGGCCGCTACGTGAAGATGGCCGAGCGCGGCGCCTTCTGCCAGCTCGGGCAGACCTTCCCGCTGGACGAGGGCATCACCGGCCAGGTGGTGGCGCACCGCGCACCGGTCGTCCTCGCGCGCTACAGCGCCGTGTCGGGTGGCCACCTGCCGGCGGCCCACCGGGCCAACCGCGGCGCGGTCGCCGCCGTCCCCATCTGGTGGCGCGGCGACGTCATCGGCGCCCATGTCGCCTTCGCCGGCCGCAGCCGGCAGTTCACCGCCGCCGAGGTCGACGAGCTCGAGACCCTCACGCAGGTCGCCGCGGCGGGCATCGTCTCGGCCGGCGCGAGCGACCCCTCGCTGGCGCACCTGATCCGCGACCACGCCTTCGCGGGCGGGCCACGGGTGACGGTGGTGGCCGAGCCGGCCGCCGCCGGACGCGAGAGGACGCCGGCCCCCGCCGTCCCGCCCGAGCGGCACTCGCCACTCACCGCACGCGAGCAGCAGACGCTCGTGCTGCTGGCCGACGGGCTCACCGACCGGCAGGTCGCCGCGGTGCTGGTCATCTCGCCGCGGACGGTGGAGAAGCACGTCGGGGCGGTGCTGCGCAAGACCGGCGCCGCCAGCCGCACCGGCGCGGTGGTCCACGCCATCGACCGCGGCTGGCTCCCGAAATCGGACGCAGATGGGGGAATCTCCCCATGCCCCCGACTGCGGCACGGGTTTGACTGACCCGCAGACCCCCTGACCGCCCGGTCGGGTGCGATCCCGAGGAGACCCCCGGTGCCCGTCGTGTCGATGAAGGAGATGCTCGACCGCGCGTTCGCCGACCGGTACGGCGTGCCCGCGTTCAACATCCTCAACGACCTCAGCATCGAGGCGGTCCTCGCCGCCGCGGTCGAGGAGAAGTCGCCGGTGATCGTGCAGACGTCGGTCAAGACCGTGCGGATGTACGGGCGCGCCACGCTGTTCGGGATCTTCGAGCTGCTGGCGCGCGAGGTGCCGGTGCCGGTGACCCTGCACCTGGACCACTGCCCCGAGCGGGCGGTCATCACCGACTGCCTCGAGGGCGGCTGGAACTCGGTGCTGTTCGACGCCCACGAGCTCGACGTCGCCGAGAACCTGCGCCAGACCACCGAGGTCGTCGCCGAGGCACGCCGCCGCGGTGCGCACGTCGAGGGTGAGATCGAGGGCATCCAGGGCGTCGAGGACGGCATCGGCAGCGACGAGGCGTCCGCCCAGCAGAGCCTGGAGGTGGCCGTCGACTTCATCGAGCGCACCGGCGTCGACCTGTTCGCCCCCGCGATCGGCAACGCCCACGGGCAGTACACCTCGGCGCCGGTGCTGGACCACCAGAGGGTGACCGACCTGGTCGAGGCGACCGGTGTGCCGATGGCGCTGCACGGCGGGACCGGGATGTCGCAGGAGCAGTTCCAGGACCTGATCGCCCGCGGCTGCGCGAAGGTCAACATCTCGACGGCGTTGAAGGAGCGCTACATGAAGTCGAGCCTGGAGTTCCTGCGCGCCACCGAGGAGAAGGGCAAGTGGGACCCGCCCTCGCTGTTCACCCACCAGCGCGCGGCCGTGATGGACATGGCGCAGCACCACATGCGGATGTTCGGCAGCTCGGGTCGTGCCTGGTGACGGCTCTGGTCTTCGACTGCGACGGCGTGCTGGCCGACACCGAGCGCCACGGCCACCTGCCGGCGTTCAACGCGACGTTCGACGAGCTCGGGCTGCCTGCCCACTGGGACGAGGACGAGTACGCCGAGCGGCTGCGGATCGGGGGCGGCAAGGAGCGCATGGCGAGCCTGTTCGCCGACCCAGAGTTCGTGCGCGCGGCGGCGATCCCGGACTTACCCGAGCAGCGCCAGGAGCTGCTGGCCACCTGGCACCGCCGCAAGACGGCGCACTTCAGGCAGCTCGTGACCGACGGGGGGATCCCCGCGCGCCCCGGCGTGGCCCGGCTGATCGGTGCGGCGCTGGACGACGGCTGGACCGTGGCCGTCGCGTCGACGTCCGCGCTGGAGTCGGTGCGCGCCGTCCTCGAGCACGCGATCGGGGCCGAGCGGGCGCGGCAGGTGCCGATCTTCGCCGGCGACGTCGTCCCCGCGAAGAAGCCCGACCCGGCGATCTACCTGCTCGCCGCGCGCGAGCTGGGCCTGGACCCGGCGGACACCCTCGTCGTCGAGGACTCGCGCAACGGCCTGCTGGCCGCCACCCGCGCCGGGTTGCCCTGCCTGGTGACGGTCAACGGGTACACCCGCGGCGAGGCCTTCGACGAGGCGGTGCTCGTGGTGTCCGAGCTGGGTGACCCCGACCGGCCACCGGTCGAGGTGCTCGCCGACCGCGTCCCGGTGCACCCCGGCGACCACCTGACCCTGGACGACCTGCGGGCGTGCCTGGCGCCCCGCACGTCCCCGCCCCCCGCAGATGGAGGTACGCAGTGAGCGACACAGCGATGCAGCAGGTCGAGCTCGTCGTCCGCACGATCGCCCAGACGGCCGTCGACAACGAGAAGTACTTCGGTGACCTGGACGCCGTCGTGGGTGACGGTGACTTCGGCTACTCGCTGGCCCGCGGCTTCGAGAAGGTGCTCGAGGGCTGGGACGACATCGACCGCACCGACGTCGGGACGTTCCTGAAGAAGGTCGGGATGATCGTCACCTCCCGCATCGGCGGCACCTCGGGCCCGATCTGGGGCACGGCGTTCCTGAAGGCCGGCATCACCGCCGGCGCGGTCGACGAGCTGAGCGGCGAGCAGGTCGTGGCGATGCTGCGTGCCGCCACCGACGGCATCAAGGCCCGCGGCCAGTCCGACGTCGGCGACAAGACGCTGCTGGACGCGCTGGTGCCGATGACCGACGCGATCGAGCGCGAGCTCGCCGCCGGCGCCGACCACGCGACGGTGCTCGCGACGGCGGCGACGACCGCCCGCGCGTCGGCCGAGGCCACGAGCGAGCTGGTCGCCAAGAGAGGTCGCGCGTCCTACACGGGCGAGCGCAGCAGGGGTTCGGTCGACGCCGGTGCGATGGGCGTGGCCGTGATCGTCGAGCGGATCAACCAGGCATGGACAACCGAAGGAGCGTCATGAAGAAGTTCGTCAACGACCCGCAGCAGTTCGTGCCCGAGATGCTCGAGGGGATCGCGCTGGCCAACCCCGACACCCTGCGCTACCTGCCCGAGTACAACCTGCTGATGCGCGCGGACTCCCCGCGCGAGGACAAGGTGTCGATCGTCCAGGGCTCGGGGTCGGGGCACGAGCCGGCCCACGTGATGATCGTCGGCAAGGGCATGCTGGACGCCGCCTGCCCCGGTGACGTGTTCGCCGCCCCGCCCATGGACTACGTCTACGAGACGACGAAGAGGCTCGCCTCGCCCAAGGGCGTGCTGCTGCTGGTGAACAACTACACCGGTGACCGGATGGCGTTCGACATGGGCAAGGAGATGGCCGAGTCCGAGGGGATCCGGGTCGAGATCCTGACGATCAACGACGACGTCGCGGTCAAGGACTCGCTCTACACCGTGGGCCGCCGCGGTGTGGCGGGCAACTTCTTCGTGATCAAGGCCGTCGGCGCGGCGTCCGAGCAGGGCGCCGACATCGACGAGCTGCTGCGCATCGGCAACAAGGTCAACGACGTGACCCGCACGATGGGCGTCGCCCTCACCTCGTGCACCCCGCCCGCCAAGGGGTCGACCCTGTTCGAGCTCGGCGAGGACGAGATCGAGATGGGCGTCGGCATCCACGGCGAGCCCGGCCGCGAGCGCAAGAAGATGACCAACGCGGACGCGATCGTCGACGAGCTGCTCGAGGCCGTCGTCACCGACCTGCCGTACAGCTCCGGTGACAACGTCGCGCTGATGATCAACGGCCTGGGCGGCACCCCGATCAGCGAGCTCTACATCCTCTACCGCCGCGCCCACCAGAAGCTGACCGAGCAGGGCATCACCGTCAAGCGCAGCTACGTCAACGAGTACTGCACGTCGCTGGACATGGCGGGTGCCTCGCTCACGCTGGTGAAGCTGGACGACGAGATCGACGCCCTGCTCGGGGCGCCGGCCGAGGTCGCGGTCCGGGTCTTCTGACGGGGCAGCGGCTTCGACGGCCGGGGAGGCCGGCCGTCCGGTTCGACAAGGGGAGGAACTCATGGGCAGGAACATCACGCTGGACCAGGCACTGACCATCGTCGAGGCGTGCAGGGCCGAGGCTGTGGCGGTCGGGCAGCCGATGAACATCGCCGTGGTGGACGACCGCGGGCGCCTGGTGGCGTTCGCCGCGATGGACGGCACCAAGCTCATCGGTGAGGACATCGCCCAGCAGAAGGCGCTGACCGCGGTGCTGTTCCAGTCCGACACCCGCGACGTCGCGCCCCTCGTCCAGCCGGGGCAGCCGCTGTTCGGCATCGAGTCGACGTCCGGTGGCCGGCTCGCGGTCTTCGGCGGCGGGGTGCTGCTGCGCGACGCCTCCGGTGAGGTCGCCGGCGGCGTGGGGGTCAGCGCCGGCTCGGTCGAGGACGACCACCGGGTCGCCGACGCCGGTCGCGCCGCCTTCACGCCCTGAGCC
>JBBQGB010000079.1:0-13350 GCA_038322575.1 Actinomycetales bacterium | reverse complement strand
CGTGAGAGCGATCCGACGCTTCAGCGTCCGCACCGTCCTGCCCGCGCCCATCGCCGCTCTCGGCGAGCTCGCGAGCAACCTGCGCTGGTCGTGGCACCCCCCGACCCACGACCTGTTCTCGGGTCTGGACCCCCAGCTGTGGAAGCGGGTGCGCTACGACCCGGTCGCCCTGCTCGGCGCGTTGTCCAGCGCGCAGCTCGCCGGCCTCGCGGCGGACCCGGCGTTCGTGGACCGCGTCGAGGCGCTGTCCGCGGACCTGCGGCGCTACCTCGAGCAGCCGCGCTGGTACCAGACGTACGCGCAGGAGCAGGGCGAGGCCGGCGTGCCGCGCTCGATCGCCTACTTCTCGGCCGAGTTCGGCATCACGGCGGTGCTGCCGCAGTACTCCGGCGGCCTCGGCATCCTGGCCGGTGACCACCTCAAGGCCGCGTCCGACCTCGGCGCCCCGATCGTCGGCGTCGGCCTGTTCTACAAGACCGGCTACTTCAAGCAGTCGCTCTCGCGCGAGGGCTGGCAGCAGGAGAACTACCCGGTGCTGGACCCCGACGACCTGCCGCTCGCGCTGCTGCGCGAGGCCGACGGGTCGCCGTCCGAGGTCGTCGTGGGGCTGCCCGGCGGACGCCGGCTGGTGGCCCACGTCTGGCGCGCCCAGGTCGGCCGGGTGCCGCTGCTGCTGCTGGACTCCGACGTCGAGGCCAACGACGAGGGCGCCCGCACGATCACCGACCGGCTGTACGGCGGCAGTGGCGACCACCGGCTGCAGCAGGAGATGCTGCTGGGCATCGGGGGGGTGCGCGCGCTGCGGCTGTGGTCGCGGCTGTCGGGCGCGCCGGTGCCGGACGTCTACCACTGCAACGAGGGCCACGCCGGCCTGATGGGCGTCGAGCGCATCCGCGAGCTGGTGCAGGGCGAGGGCATGACCTTCGCCGAGTCGCTCGAGGCGGTGCGCGCCGCGACGGTGTTCACCACGCACACGCCCGTGCCCGCCGGCATCGACCGGTTCGGCGCGGACCAGATCCGCACCTACCTCGGCGGTGACAACGCGGTCGATGGCGTGTCGGTCGAGCAGATCATGGCGCTGGGTGCCGAGGACTACCCCGGCGGCGAGGCCGGCATCTTCAACATGGCGGTCATGGGCCTGCGCCTCGGCCAGCGCGCGAACGCCGTGTCGCAGCTGCACGGCGAGGTCAGCCGGCACATGTTCGACGGCCTGTGGCCGGGCTTCGACGACCGCGAGGTGCCGATCGCCTCGATCACCAACGGCGTGCACGCCCCCACCTGGGTCGACCGGCGGATGCTCGAGCTGGTCGACACCCACCGGGGCACGGACGCCCTTGACGAGAAGGCGGCCTGGGGCCAGGTCGCCCAGGCGCCGGTCGACGCCGTGTGGGCGGTGCGGCGGCAGATGCGCGAGCAGCTGGTGCTCGAGGCGCGCCGGCGGTTGCGCTCGTCCTGGCTCAAGCGCGGCGCCAGCAAGGCCGAGCTGGGCTGGACCGAGTCGGTGCTCGACCCGGACGTCCTGACCATCGGCTTCGCCCGCCGGGTGCCGACGTACAAGCGCCTGACGCTGATGCTGCGCGACCCCGACCGGCTCAAGGCCCTGCTGCTGCACCCCACCCGCCCCGTCCAGCTGATCATCGCCGGCAAGTCCCACCCCGCCGACGACAAGGGCAAGTCCCTGATCCAGCAGATGGTGCGGTTCGCCGACGACCCTGCGGTGCGGCACCGGATCCTCTTCCTGCCCAACTACGACATCGCCATGGCGCAGTACCTCTACCCCGGCTGCGACGTGTGGCTGAACAACCCGCTGCGCCCGTTCGAGGCGTGCGGGACGTCGGGCATGAAGTCCGCGCTGAACGGCGGGCTGAACCTGTCGATCCTGGACGGCTGGTGGGACGAGTGGTTCGACGGCGAGAACGGCTGGGCGATCCCCACCGCCGACGGCGTCGAGGACCCCGAGCACCGCGACGACCTCGAGGCGGCGGCGCTGTACGACCTGATCGAGGGTCAGGTGGCCCCGCGCTTCTACGACCGCGACGAGGCCGGGCTGCCCGGTCGCTGGCTCGAGATGGTCAGCCACACCCTGCAGACGCTCGGGCCGAAGGTGCTGGCCAGCCGGATGGTCTCCGACTACGTCGAGCAGCTCTACACCCCGGCCGCCCGGGCCGGGTGGGGGCTGAACAGCGCCGGCTACCCCGGGGCCCGCGACCTGGCCGCGTGGAAGGGCCGGTTGCGCGACGCCTGGCCCGCCGTCCGCGTCGACCACGTGGAGTCCTCGGGCGTCAGCGACGCACCGCAGGTCGGTGACGTGCTCTCGGTGCGCGCGTTCGTGTCGCTGGACGGCCTGGCCCCGGGCGACGTGCGGGTGCAGGTCGTGCACGGCCGCGTGTCGGACACCGACGAGCTCGCCGACACCGAGTCGGTCGACCTCGTGCACGCCGAGGCCTACGAGGGTGGTCGCCACCGGTTCGAGGGCGACCTGCGGCTCTCGCGGACGGGGGCGTTCGGCTACACGGTGCGCGTCCTGCCCGCCCACGCGGGCCTGGCGACGTCCGCCGAGCTCGGGCTGGTCGCCAACGCCTGAGCCCGCGCCGGCCTCAGGTCCGGCGCCGGACCTGCCGATCGGCACCTGTGCCCGACGACCGACCCGTGCCGCGAACCGCTGTCCGGGGTCTGCTGACGCTCGGCGCGGTCCTGGTGCTGCTGGGTCCGGCCTACCTGCTCACCCTGACCGGGGGAGCCCAGCCGGCGGCGGCCGGGCTCTCGGCGGTCGTGGGCCTGGTCGTGCTCGCCCTGGCGGCGCTGACCCGCCGCCGGCCCGGCGGCATCGGGCCCGGCCAGTGCGACCTGATGGCGGGCATCGGCGTCGGGATGGCCGTCGTGGCCCTGGTGAGCGCGCGGACGTCGCAGAGCTCGCTGGGGCTGATGGCGGCACTGGTCGTCGTGGGCGGCCTCGGGCGCGGCACCGGTTTCGTGCGGCGCTGGACGGCGGTGGGTGTGGGTGGCGGCGCCGTCGCCGCGCTCACCCGCCTGCCGACAGGAATCGGGCTGCGGGTCGCCGTGGCCCTGGCCGTCGTGGGTGGCCTGGCCCTCGGGCTGCACCGGGCGCGCCGGCTGGCCGAGGGGCGGCTGCAGGACCAGGTGCAGACGCTGGCCCGCTCGCAGGCGGCCCTCGCCGACTCCGAGCTGCGCTACCGCAACCTGTTCGACCACAGCCCGATGGGCGTGGGGATGGCCGACCACCGGGGCGTGTTCGTCGCGGTGAACGAGGCGATGGGGGTGATCCTCGGACGCGACCCGGCCGACGTCGTCGGGCGGACCTCGGTCGACTACACCCATCCCGACGACGACCACCTGGTCGCGCGCGCCCAGCTGGTGGACGGCGAGCCGATGGTGCGCCGGGTGCGCAAGCGGATCCTGCGGCCCACCGGCGAGGCGCGGTGGATCGACGTGACCGGCACCACGATGGTCGGCGCGGACGGGCTGGCGTGGACGGTGGGGCACATGTGGGACGTGACGCACGAGGTGGCGGCCGCCGGCAAGCTCGCCAAGGCCCAGCAGGACGTCGCGACCATCGCCGAGGTCGTGCGCCGGATGCACTCGGGGCAGGACGTGCGCTCGGCGCTGGTCACAGCGGCCCAGGAGGTCGCGGGGGCGCTGTGCGCGCTGCTGCTCGAGCGCGAAGGCCCACACCACCTGGTGTTCAGCGCCCAGGCCGGGGCGCAGCCGCTGGCCGGCAAGCGGCTGCGGACGGCCACGGCCACCGGCGCCGAGCACGTGTGGCGCACCGGTCAGCCACTGTTCGTGGCCGACCCGGACGAGCACCCGCTGGTCTCGCCGAAGATGCTGGGCGTCATCGGCGGACGGTCGCTGATGTGGCAGCCGGTGTCGGTGGCGGGGCAGGTGCTGGCCGTGCTCGTCGTCGCCTGGCCCCACCGCGTCGCCGATCTGGACGACCAGGCCGCCCGCTCGGTCCGGGTGCTCGTCGACGAGGCCGCGCTCGCCCTGCAGCGCGAGTCGATGATCCGCACCCTGGAGTCCATGGCGGCCACCGACCCGCTCACCGGGTTGGCCAACCGCCGGGCGTGGGACGAGCGACTGGCCGCGGCCATGGCCGCCGCCCGGCGCACCGGGGCTCCGCTGACGGTGGCGCTGGTGGACGTCGACCACTTCAAGGCCTTCAACGACTCGCAGGGTCACGCCGCGGGCGACGCGGTGCTGCGCACCTTCGCCTCGGTCGCCGGCGCGACGGTGCGGGGCGAGGACGTGATCGCCCGCTGGGGCGGTGAGGAGTTCGCCGTCATGCTGGCCGACTGCGCGTCCGGCGCGGACGCCGTGGCCGCCGTCGACCGGGTCCGTACGAGCATGCCGGGACCGACCACCTGCTCGGCCGGTGCCGCGACGTGGGACGGCGTCGAGACGGCGCAGCAGCTGATGACCCGCGCCGACCAGGCGCTCTACGCCGCCAAGAGCGCGGGCCGCGACCGCACGGTGGGCGCGCTCACGGCCCGGGGCGACGCACCTGCAGCACCTGCATCGAGCCAGCGCTGACCGCCAGCGTGGTGGGCGACCCCCACCCGCCTTCCTGCGGGCGCTCGTCGGCGCTGTCCCACAGCAGCCGGTAGGCACCGGCCCACGGGGCGGTCGGCAGGACCACGCGCACCCACGCGGCCCCTCCGTGCACGACGATCAGCAGGCCCGCGTCCGGCTCGAGGTCACCGTCGCCGCCGACGGCGCCGTCCACGAGCGCGAGCAGCGTGCGGGTCGAGGGGTCGCTCCAGCGCTCCTCGTCCATCAGGGTCCCGTCGCCGGCGAACCAGGCCAGGTCGGTCGTGCCGTCGGCGTGCCGCGGTCGGCCCGAGAAGAAGCCGGTCTGGCACAGCACCGGGTGCTCACGGCGCAGGCGCACCAGGTGGGACGTCGTCGCCAGCAGGTCGCGCTGCCAGTCGGCGAGGTCCCAGTCGACCCACGACACCTCGTCGTCGCGGCAGTACGCGTTGTTGTTGCCCCGCTGGGTGCGGCCCATCTCGTCGCCCGCGGTGATCATCGGGACGCCGGTCGACAGCAGCACCGTGCCGAGCAGGTTGCGGATCGAGCGCCGCCGCGCGGCCAGCACCGCGGCGTCGTCGGTCGACCCCTCGACGCCGTGGTTGGTCGTGCGGTTGTCGCCGTGCCCGTCGCGGTTGCCCTCGCCGTTGCCGAGGTTGTGCTTGTGCTCGTACGCCGTGGCGTCGGCGAGGGTGAAGCCGTCGTGGGCCGCGACGAAGTTCACCGACGCGAGCGGGCCGCGGTCGCGCCGGCCGAACAGGTCCTGCGAGCCGGTCAGGCGGGTGGCGAGCTCGCGCACCCCGTGGCCGGTCTCGCCGCGCCGCTCGCGGGCGGCGTCGGCGAGCCAGAACGTGCGGACCGCGTCGCGGAACCGGTCGTTCCACTCGGCCAGCGGCGGGGGGAACTGGCCGGTGCGCCACCCGTGCGCGCCGACGTCCCACGGCTCGACGACCAGCTTGACGCGCGAGAGCACGGGGTCGCAGCGCAGCGCCACCAGGAAGGGGTGGTCGGGGTCGTAGCCGTCGTCGCGGCCGCGGGCCAGCGCGGTGGCCAGGTCGAAGCGGAACCCGTCCACGTGCACCTGCTCGACCCAGTAGCGCAGCGAGTCCAGGGCCTGCTGCACGACCCGGGGGTGGCGGAAGTCCAGCGTGTTGCCGCAGCCGGTGACGTCGACGTCGCGGCCCTGACCGTCCAGGCGGTAGTAGGCGCGGTTGTCCAGCCCGCGCCACGACAGCGTCGCGCCGTCGCGCCCCTGCTCGCAGGTGTGGTTGTAGACGACGTCCAGGATCACCTCGAGCCCCGCGGCGTGCAGGTCGCGCACCATCGTCTTGACCTCGGCCAGCACGCCGGCGGGGTCGTGCGCCGCGGCGTACCCGGCGTGCGGCGCGAAGAAGCCCAGGGTGTTGTACCCCCAGTAGTTCACCAGGCCGCGACGCACCAGCGCCGGCTCGTGGGTGAACGCGTGCACCGGCAGCAGCTCGACCGCGGTGACGCCGAGGTCGACGAGGTGGGCGATGCTCGCCGGGTGGGCCAGCCCGGCGTACGTGCCGCGCAGGTGCCCGGGCACGCCGGGCAGGGTGCGGGTGAGCCCGCGCACGTTGGCCTCGTAGACGACCGTCTGCGACCAGGGCCGCCGCGGGGCCGCGTCGGCACCCCAGTCGAAGTCGTCGCCGAGCACCACCGAGAGCGGCACGTACGGCGCGGAGTCGCGGTCGTCGCGCAGCTCGGCGTCGCCGTGCAGGGTGGCGCCGACCACGTGCCCGAACACCTCCGGGCGCCAGGTGACCTCGCCGGCCAACCCACGGGCGTAGGGGTCGACGAGCAGCTTGGAGGGGTTGTACCGAAGGCCCGTGCCCGGGTCCCAGGCGCCGTGCACCCGCAGGCCGTACCGCTGGCCGGCCGCCATGCCGGGGACGTGCCCGTGGTGGACGCCGTGGGTGCGCTGGGTCAGCGTGATCCGCCGCTCGGCCCGGTCCGGCCCCTCGCCGTCGACCAGGCACAGCTCGACGGCGTCGGCGTGCCCGGCGTACACCGCGACGTCGGCGCCGCCCCCGCGCAGGGTGACCCCCAGGGGGGGCGGCTGGTCCACGGTGCGGTCGGCGGCCGTCATCACGCCGGCCAGTCTGACGCACGGCCGCAGGGCGCCGTCGGGCGACTACCGTTGGGGCATGACCGATCCGACGGCACTGCCGGACTTCCCGCCACCCACCGACGAGCACCCCCTGCGGGGCCGCGTGCTCGACGTCCTGATGGACGAGGGCTACCGGCCCGACATCGACGGCGACGGCGACGTGGCCGTCAAGGTGCAGGGCCAGCAGCTGTACCTGCGGTGCACCGAGGGCGCGGTCACGATCCTGCGGGTCTTCGGCCAGTGGCGCCTGGACGAGGACGTCGCCGGCGACGAGCTGGCCCGCCTGCGCGCCTGCAACTCGGTGACCGGCCGGCTCTCGGTGGCCAAGACCACCCTCGGCGGCGACATCCTGGTCGCCAGCGCCGAGCACGTCGTCACGACCGCCACCCCGCTGAAGTCCATCGTCGGCACCTCGCTCGAGCTGGTGCTGACGGCGGTCAACCTGTGGCACGAGGCCCTGGCCCAGATCACCGGCGAGGCGCCGGACGACGCCGCGGCCGCCGGGGGCGACCGTGGCTGACACCGCCGAGCGCTGGGTGCAGCTGCAGGTCGCCGACGGCATCGGCACCATCCGCCTGACCCGGCCGCCGATGAACGCGCTGGACGCCGCGATGCAGGACCAGCTGCGCGAGGTGGCGCTCGAGGCGGGCCAGCGGGACGACGTCGCCGCCGTCGTGGTCTACGGCGGCGAGAAGGTCTTCGCCGCCGGCGCCGACATCAAGGCCATGCAGACCATGTCCTACGCCGACATGGTGCACCGCTCAGGGCTGCTGCAGGCCTCGTTCACCGAGCTCGCGCGGGTGCCCAAGCCGACGGTCGCGGCGATCACCGGGTACGCCCTCGGCGGTGGCCTCGAGCTGGCGCTGGCCTGCGACTTCCGGGTGTGCGGCGAGAACGCCAAGGTCGGCCAGCCCGAGATCCTGCTCGGCATCATCCCCGGCGCCGGCGGCACCCAGCGGCTGGCCCGGCTGGTGGGCCCGGCCCGGGCCAAGGACCTGATCTTCTCCGGCCGCTTCGTCGAGGCCGCCGAGGCGCTCGCGATCGGCCTGGTCGACCGGGTCGTGCCCGCCGACCAGGTGCTCAGTGCGGCGCTGGAGCTGGTCGGCCGGTACGTCGGCGGCCCGGCCCTCGCGCTGCGCGCGGCCAAGGAGGCCATCGACCGCGGGCTGGACGTCGACCTCGAGACCGGGCTGCAGCTCGAGCGGCTGCAGTTCGCCGGCCTGTTCGCCACCGACGACCGGGCCAGCGGGATGGCATCGTTCGTTGAGCACGGCCCGGGCAAGGCCCGGTTCACCGGCCGGTGAGCCCCGTCGGCGAGGCGGTTCGCGCCAGGTGCGTCGCGGGCAGCGGTTACCGGCGGGTAACCTTGCGTCAGGTCCAGCTGAGGAGAACGACGTGAACATCGTGGTCTGCGTGAAGTACGTCCCCGACGCCCAGGGCGATCGCGGCTTCGAGGCCGGTGACAGCACCACCGACCGCGAGGGCGTCGAGGGCCGGCTGTCCGAGCTCGACGAGTACGCCGTCGAGGAGGCGCTGAAGATCGTCGAAGCAGGTGAGGGCGAGGTCACCGTGCTGACCGTCGGCCCGGCGGGCGCGGCGGACGCGATCAAGAAGGCCCTGCAGATGGGCGCGCACGCGGGGGTCCACGTCAGCGACGAGGCGATCGCCGGCTCGGACGCCATCGCGACCTCGCTGGTGCTCGCGAAGGCGGTCGCCAAGATCGGCGAGACGACGTCCGTCGACCTCGTGCTCACCGGCATGGCCTCGACGGACGCGGTGATGAGCGTGGTGCCCGCGATGCTCGCCGAGCGCCTCGGGCTGCCGCAGGTGACCTACGCGTCCGAGCTCGCCGTCGACGGCTCGGTCGTGACGATCCGCCGCGACGGCGACGCCTCGACCCAGACGATCACGTCCTCGCTGCCGGCCTTGGTCAGCGTCACCGACCAGATCAACGAGCCGCGCTACCCCTCGTTCAAGGGGATCATGTCGGCGAAGAAGAAGCCCGTGGCCACCTGGGGGATCGCCGACCTCGGCATCGACCCCGCGCAGGTCGGCCTGGGCGCGGCCTGGACGGCCGTCGAGACCGTCACCGCCCGGCCGCCGCGCGCGGCCGGCGAGGTCGTCAAGGACGAGGGCGACGGCGGGCTGCGGCTCGCCGACTACCTCGTCGGCCACAAGCTGGTCTGACCGGGCCCGCAGTCCACCGACGGTGCCCCACCGAGAAGCCCTGCAGAGGAGAACCGCATGAGCGAGGTCCTGGTCCTGGTCGACCACGTCGACGGGGTCGTGCGCAAGACCACCACCGAGATGCTGACGATCGCGGGGCGGATCGGCGAGCCGTCCGCGGTGTTCGTCGGTGCCGGGTTCGACGCGGCGCGCGAGGTCCTCGCCCGGTTCGGTGCGGCCAAGGTCTACCGGATCGAGTCGGCCGAGGTCACCGACCACCTGGTGGCGCCGACCGCCGAGGCGCTGGCCCAGCTGGTCGAGCGCACCGCCCCCACGGCCGTGCTCATCGCCAGCAGCGCCGAGGGCAAGGAGGTCGCCGCGCGCCTGGCGATCAAGACCGGGTCGGGTCTGATCACCGACGCCGTCGAGGTCGGTGACGACCTGACCACCACGCAGTCGGTGTTCGCCGGGTCGTACACCGTGCGCGCCCGCGTCACGACGGGCACGCCGATCATCACCGTCAAGCCCAACTCGGCCACCCCGGTCGAGGCGGCCGGCGCCGCCGCGGACGAGCTGTTCGAGCCGGTCATCTCGGACGCCGCCAAGGCCGTCACGATCACCGCGACCACGCCGCGGGCCAGGTCGGGTCGCCCCGAGCTGACCGAGGCCGCGATCGTCGTCTCGGGCGGGCGCGGCACCGGTGGCGACTTCGCCGCGGTCGAGGCGTTCGCGGACGCCGTCGGGGCGGCGGTGGGCGCCTCGCGCGCCGCCGTGGACGCGGGCTGGTACCCGCACGCCAACCAGGTCGGGCAGACCGGCAAGACCGTCTCGCCGCAGCTGTACGTCGCCAACGGGATCTCGGGGGCGATCCAGCACCGGGCCGGCATGCAGACAGCCAAGACGATCGTCGCGGTCAACAAGGACGACGAGGCGCCGATCTTCGAGCTGGTCGACTTCGGGGTCGTCGGCGACCTGTTCGCGGTGCTGCCGCAGGCCACCGACGCGATCGAGAAGTCCAAGGGCTGAGGGGCCTGCCTACACTCGACCCCGTGACGTCGCACCCGCAGGCCGTCTACCTCGACCACGCGGCGACCACGCCGATGCTGCCCGCGGCCATCGCGGCGATGAGCGCCGAGCTCGGGGTCGTCGGCAACGCCTCGTCGCTGCACACCTCCGGTCGGCGCGCCCGCCGCGTCGTCGAGGAGTCGCGCGAGCTGATCGCCGCCGCGGTCGGCGCCAGGCCCAGCGAGGTGGTCCTGACCGCCGGCGGCACCGAGTCCGACAACCTGGCCGTGAAGGGCACCTTCGCCGCGCGCCTGGAGGCGGACGACCGCCGCCGCCGGATCCTGGTCAGCGCGGTCGAGCACCACGCGGTGCTCGACTCGGTGCAGTGGCTGGCCGAGCACGCCGGGGCGCAGGCCGTGTGGCTCCCGGTCGACCGCTGGGGGCGGGTCGACCTGGACGCGCTGCGCGCCGAGATCGAGGCCGACCCGGCGTCCGTGGCGATGGTCAGCGTGATGTGGGCCAACAACGAGGTGGGCACGATCCAGCCGGTGGCCCAGATCGCTGCGCTGGCGCACGAGCACGGCA
This sequence comes from Actinomycetales bacterium, assembly GCA_038322575.1. GTDB lineage: Bacteria > Actinomycetota > Actinomycetes > Actinomycetales > Angustibacteraceae > JACMOY01. The sequence continues at coordinate 2,915 of JBBQGB010000079.1, read as the reverse complement.
TCCCGGTGCACACCGACGCGGTGCAGGCCGTCGGTCACGTGCCGGTCGACTTCGCCGCCTGCGGCGTCGACCTGCTGACCTTCACCGGGCACAAGCTCGGCGGCCCGCTCGGCGTGGGCGCGCTGGTGGCGGTCCGCGGGGCGGCCCTGACGCCGCTGCTGCACGGGGGCGGTCAGGAGCGCCAGGTGCGCAGCGGCACCCTGGACGGCCCCGCCGTCCGCGGCTTCGCCGTCGCCACCGACGTGGCGGTGGCCGACCTGGACACCGAGGCCCAGCGGGTGACCCGGCTGCGGGACGCCCTGGTCGAGGGTGTCCGCGCGCAGGTGCCGGACGTCGTCCTGCACGGTGACCCGACGCCGGGCGGGCGGCTGCCCGGCAACGCGAACCTGGGCTTCACCGGCTGCGAGGGCGACTCGCTGCTCTACCTGCTCGACGCCCAGGGCGTCGAGTGCTCGACCGGGTCGGCGTGCCAGGCGGGGGTGCCGCAGCCCAGCCACGTGCTGCTCGCGATGGGGGTGCCCGATCCCGAGCTGCGCGGCTCGCTGCGCCTGTCGCTGGGCCACAGCACGACCCGCGCGGACGTCGACGCCGCGCTCGCCGTCCTGCCCGCGGCGGTCGCGCGGGCCCGCGGCGCGGGCGTGGCCAGCCGGGTCGGCTGATCAGCCGATGAGGGTGCTCGCGGCGATGAGCGGCGGTGTCGACAGCGCCGTCGCCGCGGCGCGCGTGGTCGACGCCGGCCACGACGTCGTCGGGGTGCACCTCGCGCTGTCGGCCCAGCCGGCCACCCTGCGCACCGGGGCCCGCGGCTGCTGCACCGCCGAGGACGCGCACGACGCGCGCCGGGCCGCCGACGTGCTGGGCATCCCCTTCTACGTCTGGGACCTGTCGCAGCGCTTTCGCGAGGACGTGGTCGAGGACTTCGTGGCCGAGTACGAGGCGGGCCGCACGCCCAACCCGTGCCTGCGCTGCAACGAGCGGGTCAAGTTCACCGCCCTGCTCGACCGGGCGGTCGCGCTGGGGTTCGACGCGCTGGCCACCGGCCACTACGCCCGCATCGAGGCGGCGCCGGACGGCCCCCGGCTGCACCGCGCGGCCGACCCGAACAAGGACCAGTCCTACGTCCTCGGTGTGCTGACGTCCGACCAGCTGGCCCGGGCGATGTTCCCCCTCGGGGACGCGGTCAAGTCCGACGTGCGCGCCGAGGCCCACGACCGCGGGCTCGCCGTCGCCGACAAGCCGGACAGCTACGACGTCTGCTTCATCGCCGACGGCGACACCCGCGGCTGGCTCGAGCAGCGGCTCGGCTCGCGGCCCGGGCCGGTCCGCGACCAGGACGGGGCGCTGGTCGGCAGCCACGGCGGCACCTACGGCTACACCGTGGGCCAGCGCAAGGGTCTGCGGATAGGCCGGCCCTCTTCAGACGGGAGGCCCCGGTACGTGCTCTCCATCGAGCCGGTCTCGCGCACCGTGGTGGTCGGCCCGGCCCAGGCCCTGGACATGCGGGTGCTGTGGGGCGACCGGGCCCGCTGGTGCGCCGGCCTACCGACCGGGCCCACGTCGGTGCTCGCCCAGGTGCGCGCGCACGCCGCCCCCGTGCCGGCCCGGGTCGACCACCTCGGGGACGGGCAGGTCGAGGTGCGGCTGGATCAGCCGGTGCGCGGGGTGGCCGCCGGTCAGGCGGTGGTGCTGTACGACGGCACGCGGGTGCTCGGCTCGGCCACCGTCACGCGGACGTCGGCGATCTAGCCGAGCGGCGCGAGCTGGCTGAGGTCTGCACCAGGGACTCGGCCGGCGACGGTTGAGGGTCTTGCGCGGGGCCGTGGCTTGGACTATAATCGAACACGTGTACGAGAACGTCAGCACCGAAGCGACCCAGGCACTGCGCGCGCGGGTCGCCCTTCTCGGTGACGATGTGGGCCGCTTCGACGCCCGTGGGGTGCCCGACGTCGAGCTGGTGGGTCTGTTGGGCGAGCTGGAGGTCCTGAAGTGCCGGGTCGAGGCGGCCCAGGTGGTGGCTACGGCGGCGCTGGACTCCTCGCAGTGCGCCGCGCAGGCCGCCGCCGGTGTGCCCGCCGACCGGCAGGGTCTGGGAGTGGGGTTGCAGGTGGCGCTGGCGCGCCGGGAGTCCCACCACCGGGGTGAGCGGCACCTGGGTCTGGCCCGGGTGCTGACCCGTGAGCTGCCGTGCACCCTGGGCGCGCTGCGGTCGGGGTTGGTCAGTGAGTGGCGGGCCACCGTGGTGGCCCGTGAGACGGCGTGCCTGTCTCGGGAGCACCGGGCCGAGGTCGAGCAGGAGCTCGGTGACCTCGGCGCTTCGACGTGGAGCCGGTGGGGTGAGCGTGAGCTGGTCGGTGAGCTGCGCCGCCGCGCCTACCGGCTCGACCCCGCCTCGGTCGTCGCCCGCCGCCGACACGCCGAGTCCGAGCGGTCGGTGTCGCTTCGCCCGGCACCGGACTGCATGACCTACCTGACGGCGCTGCTGCCGGTGGTGACCGGGGTGGGGGTGTTCGCCGAGCTGACCCGGGTTGCTGACAGCGCCCGCGCTGCGGGTGATGAGCGGGGTCGGGGTCAGGTGATGGCCGACACCCTGGCCACCCGCCTGCTCGGCCAACCCGACGGCGGGCTGCCGCGGGTTCCGGTGACGGTGAACGTGGTGGTCTCCGACGAGGTCCTGCTCGGCCAGGGCCCGAGCCCACCGACGGCAACGACGACGCGGCTCTGGTCCAGGGGTACGGGGTGGTGCCCGCGGGCCTCGCCCGTCAGCTGGCCGGCGCCGGTCTGGACGCCGCTGTGCAGCTGCGCCGGTTGTACGCGAACCCCACCACCGGGGGGCTGGTGTCGATGGACTCCCGGTCCCGGTGCTTCCCACCGGCGCTGGCCGAGTTCATCCGCCTGCGTGACCGGGTCTGCCGCAC
>JBBQGB010000078.1:0-13445 GCA_038322575.1 Actinomycetales bacterium | reverse complement strand
CGAGCACACCCCCGAGGACTTCCTGGCGCTGATCGAGCGGCTCGGCCTGCACGGTGGCAGCTACGCGGTGGGGTGGACGGCGTGGCTCGACATCGCGCCCGAGGGTGTGAGCAAGGCGCACGGCCTGGCGATCGCCGCGCGTGAGCTCGGCGTGCCGGCGTCCGACGTCCTCGCCGTCGGCGACGGCCGCAACGACGTCGAGATGTTCGCCTGGGCCGGCCGGTCGGTGGCGATGGGCCAGTCCTCGCCGGACGTCGTGGCCGCAGCCGGCGAGGTGTGCGGCACCGTCGAGGACGACGGGCTGGCCGTGCTGCTGGAGGGGCTGGTCGGATCCGTGGGGCGGCCGGGCACGCGGGAGGCGTCGTGATCGAGATGTCCCCGCTGGCCAAAGCGGCCCGGCGGGCGTGGTCGGCGCTGGACGTGCTGCACGTCACCGGTTACTTCGCCCCCGAGCCGCGCGAGCGCTACAAGGCCCTGGGCCTGCGGCCCTCGCTCGCCTACTTCGCCGCCCGGTCCGCGCCGATGGGCCCGGTGCCGGCCGAGGTCACGGTCGCCACCTTCTACGTCTTCTCACCGGCGCTGGTCGGTGCGGCGCTGCCCGCGGCGTGGGCGGTCGCCAGCCCGGCGCAGGTGCTGGCCGCGCGGCACGAGGGCGTGACCGCGACGCTGCACCGCGTCCTCGGCGACATCGACCCCGCCGAGCTGGCCGAGGCCACCGAGCTGGCCCTGAGCGCCTGCGCCGGGCTCTCGCTCGCCGGCCGACCCCTGTACGCCGGGCACGCCAGCCTGCCGCTGCCGGACGACCCGCTGCTGCGGCTGTGGCACGCCGCGTCCCTGCTGCGCGAGCACCGGGGCGACGGGCACGTCGCGGCCCTGGTGCACGCGGGTCTGGATCCGGTCGAGGCGCTGGTCACCGGCGGCGCGACCAGCGGCACGACCCCGTTCCTGCGCTCGACCCGCGGCTGGAGCGACGAGGAGTGGGCCGCCGGCGAGCAGCGGCTGCGCGACCGCGGCCTGCTGCAGGCCGACTCGCCCGACCTCACCGCGGACGGCACGGCCCTGCGGGCGGCGGTCGAGGCCCAGACCGGTCTGGCCGCGCTGCCCGGCTGGGCCCACCTGGGTGAGGCGGGCACGACCCGCCTGGTCGAGCTGGTGCGGCCCTGGCGCGACGCCGTCCTCGCGGCCGGTGTGCTGCCGGCCGAGCTCACCCGCCGCCCTTGACGCGACGGCTCCCGCGCAGCCGTTCGCCGACTCAACTTCATCCCCGAGGTGCCGAGAGGTATCAGGCGACGCCCGTCGTCAGACACCTGCCGTCTCTCGACAAGGACCACCGTGACCCTCGACACCCTGGCAGCGCCGCCATCGGACGCGCCCACGGGTCTGCGCGTCGGCACGGACCTGCGGGTCGCCCGGCGCAGCCGGCTGGCCGGTGCGGGGCTGGTCCTGGTGCTGCTCGCCGTCAGCCTCTTCGCGGTGTGGTCCTCGCAGGCCACCAGCCAGGCCTCGGCGCGGGCGGTCATGGCCAGTGGGTTGTCCGACGACTACGCCGACGCAGCCAGCGCCGTCGGGGGCGAGGAGTCCCTGGAGCGCAAGTACCGTCTCGAGCCGGGGCCTGAGGTGCAGGCGAGGTACGACGCGGTGGCCGACCAGTTCGTCGCCGCGCTGGGCAGGGTGCGGCGTGACGGTGATGCGAACGACCGGGCCTTCGTCGACGCGACCCTGGCCCAGCACCGTGACTACCTCGTGGCGATCGACCGGCTGTTCCGCGCGACCGACCGGGGGGACACCGTCGCCGCGCTGAAGATCGACGGCGACGAGGTCGACCCGTCCTTCGGAGCGATCGAGACGGCGGTCCTGGGTGCGGCGAAGACCGAGCACGACGGTGCGCTGACCGAGCTGTCCCGGTTGCAGCGTCTGGAGTCCATGACTGCGCGGCTCACCCCGCTGGTCTTCCTGGCCGGGCTCGGCCTCGCCGCGCTGCTCGCCTCGTTCACGCGCGGGCACCGTCGCCAGCTCGACGTCGAGCGGTCCCAGGCGCTGCACGACTCGCTGCACGACGCCCTGACCGGCCTACCGAACCGCACGCTGCTGGCCGACCGGTTCAGCCAGGCCCTGCGCGCCGACACGAGGACGGGAACCTCCACCGGCCTGCTGCTCACCGACCTGGACCGGTTCAAGGAGATCAACGACACTTTCGGACACCACTACGGCGACGAGCTGCTGCGCCAGGTCGGACCCCGCATGGCCAGCGTGCTGCGCGACGTCGACACGGTGGCCCGGCTCGGTGGGGACGAGTTCGCCGTGCTCCTGCCGGAGGTGCACTCGGTCGACGACGCGCTCACCGTCGCGGGCAAGCTGCGCGAAGCGCTGGAGAGGCCGTTCCAGGTGGAGGGGGTCGACCTCGACGTCGAGGCCAGCATCGGGGTCGTCCGCTCGGGCGAGCACGGTGAGGACGCGACCGTGCTGCTGCAGCGGGCCGACATCGCCATGTACATCGCCAAGACCCAGCAGGTCGGGGTGTTCGCCTACGACCCGACGGCCGACGGGCACTCGCCGGCCAAGCTGGCGCTGCACGGTGACCTGCGCAGGGCGCTGGACCGCGGCGAGCTCGTGCTGCACTTCCAGCCCAAGCTCAGCATCAGCACCGGTGACGTCGTCAGCGCCGAGGCTCTCGTGCGCTGGCAGCACCCCGAGCGCGGGCTGCTGTTCCCCGACACGTTCATCCCGCTCGCCGAGCACACCGGCCTGATCGGCCCGCTCACCCGCTACGTCCTGGACGCCGCGATCACCCAGGCCCGCGTCTGGGCGGACGCCGGGCGCGCGCTGGCGGTGTCGGTCAACCTCTCGGCCCGCAACCTGCTGGACGAGACCCTGCCCACCCACGTGGCCGAGCTGCTCGCCGCCCACGACGTCCCGGCCGCGCTGCTCGAGCTCGAGGTCACCGAGTCCGCCCTGATGACCGAGCCGGCCCGGGCCCAGCAGCTGCTCGAGCAGCTCGCCGGCCTGGGGGTGCGCATCAGCATCGACGACTTCGGCGCCGGGTACACCAGCCTGGGCCAGCTGAAGACCCTGCCCGTCGACGAGCTCAAGATCGACAAGGCCTTCGTGCTGACCATGACCGAGGACCGCAGCAACAGCCTCATCGTGCACAGCATCGTCGACCTCGGCCACAACCTCGGACTGACGATCGTCGCCGAGGGTGTCGAGACCGAGCAGGCGCTGGCCGCGTTGCGCGCGTTCGGGTGCGACGTCGCGCAGGGCTACCACCTGAGCAGGCCCGTCCCGGTCGCCGCGCTCGACGCGTGGCTGCTCGGGCGCACCATCACCCCCGCCTGCCCCCGCGTCCCCGCGTCGGCCCCCGGCCCGACGTCCGCCCGGGCGGCCGTCGCACCGGTCCGCCGGCTGCCTCGCTAGACCTCGACGGGGGAGTCGGGTGACCGGCGCCGCCCTCGTGGCAGGATCGGGTGGTGCCCCAGCCCGTGGACCTCGCCGCCGTCCTGTCGACGATCACGGCGCCGTGGTCGCCGCTCACGGTGGCGACGCTGAACGACTACGACCTGCGGGTGGTCAGGACGCTCGGGGAGTTCACCCGGCACAGCCACCCGGACACCGACGAGGTGTTCCTGGTGATCAGCGGCTCGCTGACGATCCGGCTGGACGACGGGAACGTCACCCTCGGGCCCGGCCAGCTGCACGTCGTCCCGCGGGGGGTGCCCCACCAGCCGTTCTCGGCGGACGGCGCCGAGGTGCTGCTGATCGAGCCCAGCGACACGGTCAACACCGGTGACACGCCGAGCGACCTCACCGCCGAACGCCGGTTGGCCTGATGCGCCTGGTGGCGACCGACCTCGACGGCACGGTCGTCCGCGCCGACGGCACGATCTCGGCGCGCACCCTGAAGGCGTTCGCGGCCTGCGCCGAGGCCGGGGTCGACGTCGTCTACGTCACCGGGCGACCACCACGCTGGCTGGGGCAGGTCGTCGAGCAGACCGGCCACAGCGGCACCGCGATCTGCGGCAACGGCGCGGTCGTCTACGACCTCGCGGCCGAGCGCGTCCTCAGCTCGAGCACCATGACCGGTGAGGTGGTGCTGGACGTCGCCGCCCGGCTGACCGCCGCCAGCCCCGGTGCGACGTTCGCGGTCGAGACGCTGGACGGATTCGGTCGCGAGCCGGCGTACGTCGCCAGGTACGACGCGCTGGACGCCCGCCCGCCGATGACCCTGGCCGAGCTCGTCGCTGGTGACGACGTGGTGAAGTTGTTGTGCCGCAACGAGTCCAGCTCTGGCGATGCGATGCTCGACGTCGCCCGAGCAGCGCTCGCGGGCATCGCGAGCCCGACCCACTCCAACCCGCGCGACTGCCTGATCGAGGTGTCGCGGCTCGGGGTCAGCAAGGCGGTCAGCCTGGCCGAGCTGGCCGCCTCGCGCGGCGTCGCGCAGGCGGACGTCGTCGCCTTCGGCGACATGCCCAACGACATCGAGATGCTGCGCTGGGCCGGCCGGGGGTACGCCATGGCCGACGGTCACGCTGACGCCATCGACGCGGCCGACCACACCGCCCCGTCGTTGGCGCAGGACGGCGTCGCCCAGGTGCTCGAGCGTCTGCTCGGCTGAGTCAGCGCGACTGCAGCGCGTCCAGGGCGACGGCCATGGCGGCGGCCACCCGGCCGTCGACCCGCCCGCCGGGGACGGTGACGTCGTAGGTGTCGCGCAGGGTGCGCCGGCGCACCGACGACATCAGCACCTGGCCGGCGTCGTCGGTGAAGTCGAAGTGGAAGACGAACGGCGACGGCAGGTCGCTGACGACGGGCGCGAGCTCCCACAGCCGCCGGGCGATGGCCACGTTCTGGCTGCGCTCGCGGCCCGTGACGGTGCTCGCGTCGCCGGCGCTCAGCTCCCACGTCGAGCGCAGCAGCGAGGCGCCGGCCTTCTTGCGGAACCACCCGATCGGCGCCCCGTCGGCGTCGGTCACGTCGTACGTCGCTCCCAGGTCGATGCGCCGGCGGGCCTTGAACCCGAACACCGGCACGCGCTGCGCCTCGTCGGCGAAGAAGGTCACCTGCTCCTTGAACGCGAACCGCTTCTGCTGGGCCATCGCCAGCACCGGGCCCCCGTCGGCGGCGCGGATCTCGTAGCGGTTGGCCAGCACCGTGATCCGCTGCTTGACGGTGAAGTGGTCGAGGTGGGCAAGGTCGGTCATGGCGGGTTCGACGTCCCGGGTGCCGCGTCGGTTCCGTCCGCCGCCCACAGCCGTCGCGGCGCGACCGCGGGGACGGCGAGCGCCCGTCTGCGCGGGACGTAGGACGGCTGCGCGCCCGCGGTCAGCACGGCCAGCGTCGCGGTGCGCACCGCGTCGGCGGCGGCCGTGGCCAGGTCGTCGCCGGCGTCCAGGCGGGCGGCGAGGGTGCCGACGAGGCAGTCACCCGCGCCGGTCGTGTCGACGACCTCGGCCACCGGAGGGGCCGCGACGTGCCAGCAACCCTCGCCGTCCAGCACGACGGCACCGGCCGCGCCGAGGGTGAGGACGACGCTGCGACAACCCCTGCGCCGCAACGCCGCAGCAGCCAGCACGGCGTCCTCGACCGTGGCGGCCACCGACGTGCCGGTGAGTGCGGCGGCCTCGTGGGCGTTGACGACGAGCGGGTCGCAGGCCCCCAGCAGGGCCGCCGGCAGGTCGTGGCGCGGCGGCGCCGCGTTCAGCACCAGCCGGCGGCCGCCCTCGACGCAGCGGCGGGCCAGCTCGTCGACGGCGGGCATCGCCAGCTCGAGCTGGGTGACGACGACGTCGTCGGTGACCGCGCCGACGTCACCCGGGGTCACGTGCGCGTTGGCCCCCGACGCGACCACGATCGAGTTCTCGCCGTCCGGGGTCACGGTGATCAGCGCGACGCCGGTCGCCGCGCCCGCCGTCGTCACGACCCCGCTCACGTCGGCCCCGACCGACGCCAGGGCCGTGCGCAGCAGCGTGCCTTGGGCGTCGTCACCGACCCGACCGACGACGCGCACCCGGGCCCCCGCGAGCGCGGCGGCGGCGGCCTGGTTGGCGCCCTTGCCCCCGGGGTGGACGACCAGGTCACCGCCCAGCACCGTCTCGCCGCCGGCCGGTCGGGCGGCGACGGCCACGACCAGGTCGGCGTTCAGCGAGGCCAGCACCAGCACGCTCACGGGCCGGCCTCCCACAGGTCGCGGTAGTACGCCGTCCGCCCCGGATCGGGGTCGACCCCGTAGGCGTCCAGCAGCGCGCCCTCCCACCCCGGGCCGTAGTTCCACACGGTGCTCCAGGTGGCGACCGCGAGGTCGGCCCACCGGTCGGCCAGCCCGAGCGAGCCGAGGTCGACGTGCGCGGCCCAGGTGCCGTCGTCCGCGACCAGGGTGTTGGGGGCGCAGGCGTCGCCGTGGCAGACCACCAGCTCGTCGACGGCCGGCGCGTCGCGCAACCGCCGGCGGGCGGTGGGGTCGGCGACCTCAGCGAGGCGGTCGGTGACCGACCAGCTGTACGGGCACGACTCGACCGGCAGCCGGTCGTGCAGCGCCCGAAGTCCCTCGCCGACGGCCCGGACGGCGGTGGCCGGCTCGGCCACCCAGCGCGGCGCGACGGCGTTCTGGCCGGGCAGCCGCCGGGTGACGAGCCAGCTGCCGTCGTCGTCCGCGCCCGCGTCGACGACCTCGGGCACGGTGACGGACGCCCGGGCCCAGGCCAGGCGCTCGGCCTCTGCCGACAGGTCGACGGCCGGAGGCGACCACTTGACGACCAGGTCGTCGCCGACGAGGTAGGTCAGGCCGCCGATCTCGTTGTGCCACAGCAGGTCCAACGTTCGACTACCCGCCAGGCGAAGGACGGTGGGCGGAACGGAGACGTCACGGGACTGCTGGCCGACGAGCACCGGCCCATCGTCGCAGGTCAACCCGTGACGTCGACGGTGACGGCCGCGGCCGCGGCGCGCGCCCGCTCACGCGCCTGGTCGAGGGTGTCGCCCTGCGCGAGCGCGACGGCGAGCCGGCGTCCGGGGTGCGAGGTGGGCTTGCCGAAGATCCGCACCTGCGCGGTGGGCACGGCGAGCGCGTCGGCGGTGCCGCCGTACGTCGGCACGCCCGTCGCGGTGCCGAGCACCACGGCCGAGGCGCTGGGCCGCGACACCGCGACGTCGTCGGCGCGCACGGGCAGGCCCAGGATCGCGCGCACGTGCAGCGCGAACTCGCTGGTGGCCTGGCTGACCATCGTCACCATGCCGGTGTCGTGCGGTCGCGGCGAGACCTCGCTGAACAGCACCTGGTCGTCCGCGGTCACGAACAGCTCGACGCCGAACAGGCCGTGGCCGCCCAGGGCGTCGACGACCGTCTCGGCGACCGCGGTGCCGCGCGCGAGCGCGACCTCGCTCATCGGGTGCGGCTGCCAGGACTCGCGGTAGTCACCGTCGACCTGGACGTGCCCGACCGGCGGGCACACCGTGACACCGCCGACGTGCCGCACCGTCAGCAGCGTGACCTCGTACGCGAAGTCGACGAACCCCTCGACGATCACCGGCTGGCCCTTCACCCGGGCGTTGTCGCGGGCGTGGGCCCAGGCCGGGGCGACGTCGTCCTCGGTGCGCACCACCGACTGACCCTTGCCGCTGCTGCTCATCACCGGCTTGACGACGCACGGCCGGCCGACCTGCGCGACGGCGTCGACGAACTCGGCCTCGGTCGACGCGAACCGGTACGGCGAGGTGGGCAGGCCCAGCTGCTCGGCGGCCAACCGACGGATCCCCTCGCGGTCCATGGTCAGCCGGGCCGCCCGCGCGGTGGGGACGACCCGGAAGCCCTCTGCCTCCAGGGCGAGCAGCTCGTCGGTGGCCAGGGCCTCGACCTCGGGCACGATCAGGTCGGGCCGCACCTCCTCGACCAGCGCGCGCAGGGCGGCGGGGTCGGTCATCGCCAGCACACGACGGTGCGGCGTCACCAGCATCGCCGGCGCACCGTCGTAGCTGTCGGCCGCGACCACCCGCACGCCGAGGCGGGCGGCCTCGATCGCGACCTCGCGGCCGAGCTCGCCGCTGCCCAGCAGCAGGATCGTCGTCACGCGCCGATGCTGGCAGAGCCGGACGTCGGGCGGTCCGCCGGGGTCAGCGCTTCTCGCAGGCCACCCCGTCGTTGTCCCGGTCGAGGTCGTACTGGCTGGGCCGCACCCGCCCGTCGTTGAGGGCGTAGGTCTTCGAGCTGACCAGGAAGCTCGTGACCGGGTGCCCCGTGGAGGTCTTGTCGTGCGCCCCGGTGCGTCCGACCCCGTGCGGGAAGACCGCGTTCATGGCAGCGCACGTCGCGAAGGCACGTGGCCGCGGCGTGGCGGCGTGCGCCGATGCGGCGCTCACCAGCAGCAGTGCCGCAGCGGGCAGGATCGCGGCGGCCATCGGTCGTCTCATGCTCATGTGGTGTCCCCCCGTGTCGCGGGCGCGTCCCCCGACGACCCCGACCATGTCATGACAGGGGCCGGTCCGTCCGGACTTCGGCACAGCGGGCGGCCCTGGTCATGGGCTGGCAAAGGCTGCAGGCGGCCTCTTCCCCTGGGCGGCGAACCGGGCCAGCATGCGAGCGGAACACCACCACGACAGACGGGGACACCACCATGCGCCGATCTTCCTGGGGGGCGTGCGCTGCAGCGGCCGTGCTGGCCGCCGCAACCCTCATCCCCTCCGGCAGCGCCCAGGCCGCACCGGCGGCGGGCAGCGCCGGCACGCACTCCACCCGCGGGCCGGCAGCGCGCCTGATCGGGCACGCGACGCTGGTGAACGGGGCGGGCACCGGCGAGCTGCGGCCGCCGTCCGGGGACGACCTGACCATCACCGCCAACCGCGTCGCCAACGGCAGCAACCGGTCCATCGCGCGACACACCACGACCACGCTGACGGGGATCACCGGCACCTCGCTGCGCACGACGGGGGCGGCGGGCGCCACGTCGCTGCTGGGTATTACCCAGTACGACCAGCGCACCGCGGACGGCGGCAACCAGTTCACGCTCACGCCGCCCGACCAGGCACTGTGTGCCGCGCCGAACGGGCAGGTCGTCGAGTCGGTCAACAACGCGATCGCGGTCTACAGCGGTGATGCGCGTCAGTCATTGATGTCGATGAACCGGTTCCTGTTCGACGACAGCGAGTTCAACCGGACGACCGGTGTCGCCAGCCCGCACCAGGTGGGCGACCCGAGCTGCATCTACGACCCGGGAACCGGCCGGTTCTTCCTCACCGTCTACGACCTGACCTCGGACTCGGCGGGCAGCCCGACCGGGCCCTCGGCGGTCGACATCGCCATGTCACCCGTGGGCACCGCCCTCGGCACCTGGTCGGTCTTCTCGATCGACACCAGCCACACCGACGCTCCCGCGGCGTTCCAGTGCCCCTGCTTCAGCGACTACCCCCACCTGGCCACCAACCGCGAGGGCCTGTTCATCACGAGCAACGAGTTCTCGACGCTCGGCTCTGCCTTCAACGGCGCCCAGGTGTTCGCGATCGCCAAGCAGGACCTGATCGCCAAGGCCGGCCTGGCCGGCACGCAGTCCGTCGCGTCCACCCGGCTGTCGACCGGCTTCGACGGCGACGCGGCCAGCAACCGGGGGTTCACCCTGGCACCGGCGAAGTCGGCCTCCGTGGCGTCCTACCCGGCCAGCGGCACGATGTACTTCCTGTCCTCCGACGCCGCCTTCGAGGCGTCCGGACGATCCACCGCGGTCCGCACCTGGACCCTCACCGGCACGAAGACCCTGGGCACCGCCAGCCCCGACCTGACGCTCACGTACGCGGACGCCGCGGTGCCGGCGTACGCCGTGCCGCCGGCCTCGACCCAGAAGCCGGGCCCGTTCCCGCTGGGGGAGTGCCTGAACGTCACCGCCTGCGCCAAGTCGGTGCTGGGCACGCCCAACCGGTTCAAGGAGCGTGAGATCGCCTTCGACAGCGGGGACACCCGGATGCTGCAGACCGCCTACTCCGGCGGCAAGCTGTGGGGCGCGCTCGACACGGCGGTCGACGTCGGCGGCACGGTGCGGGCCGGTGTGGCCTACTACGTGCTGACGCCGGGCGCGCCCGCGCCGGTCAAGACCGCGACGCTGGTGGTGCCGGGCAACGACATCAGCTACCCCGCTCTGGCAGTCACCGACGCGGGCAGGGCCGTCATGGGCGTGACGCTGACCGGCGACGACCACTACCCGAGCGCGGCCTACGTCAGCCTGAACAGCACCGTCACGCCGACGTCGGTCGCGGTCTCGGCCGAGGGCAAGACACCTGATGACGACTTCAGCGGGTACCGGGCCTTCCTCTACAACCGCCCGCGGTGGGGCGACTACGGCGCCGCCACGGTCGTCGGCAACCAGGTGCTCGTGGCCAGCGAGTACATCGAGAGCAGCTGCACGCTCGCCACCTTCCAGGCGGACACGACCTGCGGTGGCACGCGCACCCTGCTCGCCAACTGGGCCACCCGGGTCACCACCGTGACCCCCTGAGGTCCTGAGCTGACGCGTCACCGACCGGCCGCCCGAGACCTCGGGCGGCCGGTCGCTCGCGTCCACCCCGCACCGACGGGATGAGCAGCTCACGTCCCGGGGTCCGGTCGTGCTTCCCCTGTCCAGCAGCACGCGGGAGGCACGACGTCACTACGGGACGTGACCCTCGCGGCCGTGAGGTCCGGGCTGCCTAGGGTGGGGCCATGAGCGACGCCGATCTCGTCACCGACCGGCACGGCGGCAGCCGGCGGGTGAAGCGGTGAGCGCGGACGAGCTGACGTACGTCGGGTCCGTCGTCGTCGCGGCCACGCCGCAGCAGGTGTACGACCTGGTGTCGGACGTGACCCGCACCGGCGAGTGGAGCCCGATCTGCCGCGAGTGCTGGTGGGACGAGGGGGACGGGCCGCGCGTCGGCGCCTGGTTCACCGGGCGCAACGAGGTGCCCGGCCGCACCTGGCAGACCCGCTCGCAGGTGGTCGTGGCCGATCCCGGGCAGCAGTTCGCGTTCGTCGTCGGCGGGGCGTTCGTGCGCTGGGCGTTCACCCTCGTCCCCGCGGACGGCGGCACCGAGCTGACCGAGTCGTGGCAGTTCCTGCCCGCGGGCCTGGCGATGTTCGCCGAGAAGTACGGCGCCGACGCGCCGGCCCAGGTCGAGGACCGCACGAGGGCGGCCCACGCCGGCATCCCGGCGACGTTGGCGGCGATCGCCGCGATCGCCGCGTCGGGTCAGCTCGCGACGTAGACGGTGCTGGCCGACGTCCCGCCGGTGAGGAAGTTCGCGAACCGCACCTCGTCGGCGCGGGCCCGGTCGAAGACCCCGGCGAGCACGGAGAGGAACTCGGCGTCCGGGTCGCCGTCGGCCCACAGGGCGAAGACCCCGCCGGGGCGCAGGAACCGGGTGAGGCGGCGCAGGCCCGCGTCGGTGTAGAAGTCCGCGTGGCTGGGGTGCAGCACCTGGCGAGGCGAGTGGTCGACGTCCAGCAGCACCGCGTCGAACCGCCGCTCGCCCTGGTGCGGGTCGAAGCCGTCGCCGGCCGCCATCGCGAAGAAGTCCCCGTTCACGTACCGCGTGCGGGGGTCGGCGGTGAGCTCGACCGCCCCGGGCACGAGCCCGCGCTGGTGCCAGTCGATGACGTCGGGCAGCGCCTCGACCACGATCATCGACCGCACCCGCGGGTCGAGCAGCGCCGCGCGGGCGGTGCAGCCGAGGCCGAGGCCGCCCACGACGACGTCCAGGTCGGTGCCGGGGGTGTCGGCCAGACCGCGGTGGGCGAGCTCGACCTCGGCGACCGTGAACAGGCTGGACATCAGGAACTCGTCGCCGAGCTTGACCTCGTAGACGTCGACGAGCAGCGTCGGCTCGACCCGGCGACGCAGGCTGATCGCACCCATCGGCGTCGGGGCCCAGGCGAGCTCCTCGAACCGGGCGCTCACTCGAGCACCTGGCCGTCGACGTACACCCAGCGGTCGCGACGGCGCTCGAAGCGGCTGGTCTCGTGCAGCGTGCCCGCGCCGTCCGGCCCCACGAACCCCGCCTCGAACTCGACCGTCCCGTGGTCGTCGTCGGGGTCGCCCGCGTCGACGTGCAGCACGCGCAGGCCGGTCCAGGTGAGGCCGGCGGAGGGTGCGAGGTCGTCCGGTCGGGTGCGCGGGTGCCAGGTGCGCGCGACGTGCTCGGTGCGGCCCAGGGCGTACGCCGAGTAGCGCGAGCGCATCAGCCGCTCTGCCGTGGTGGCCGGCTCGCCGTCGTGCACCGGGCCGCAGCAGGCGGCGTAGGGTTCGCCGGTGCCGCACGGGCACGAGGCCAGGAGCCCGGTCACGGCTGCACCGTGCTGAGCGCGAGAGCACGCACCGCGGCGGCCTCGTCGCGGGCCCGGGCGGCCCGGGTGCCCACCCGGGCCAGCGCCGTTGCGTCACCGGCGCGGACCATGGCGGCGCCCTCGGCGGCGGCGGCGACCTCGGCGCCGAGCCGGGTGAGGCGGTGGTGCAGGTCCGCGTGCGCGCCGTCCGGGCCGGACGGCACGTCCAGCCCGCTGCTCGGTGCGACCGCCTGAGCCGCCGCGCACGCCGCGCGACCGTCGACGACGGCTGCCGCGAGCAGCGCGAAGGCGGACTCGAGCCCGTCGCGGCCGGCGCCGGCGGGGACCGCGCCGGCCACCCGCTCGTAGCTACGCAGCGCCCGGTCCAGCCGGTCGGCGGCGGCGCGCCACACGCCGTCCCCCAGGTCGTGACCGACGGCCGCCGGGGATCGGCGCGACCACCAGCGGGTCGACACCACGCCTACAGGTACTGGCCCGTGCTGTGCGGCTGCTGGCCCGGCGGCGTTGGCCCCTGGGGCATGCCCTGCCCCGGCGGCAGGGCATGACGCATCTGCTCCAGCTGGGTCCGGGCGGCCATCTGCTGGGCGAACAGCGCGGTCTGGATGCCGTGGAACAGCCCCTCGAGCCAGCCCACGAGCTGGGCCTGGGCGATCCGCAGCTCGGCGTCCGAGGGGGTGGCGGCGTCGTCGAACGGCAGCGCGATCCGGCGCAGTTCGTCGACCAGCTCGGGCGCCAGGCCCTGCTCGAGCTCGACCAGCGAGCGCTCGTGGATCTGGGCCAGCCGGGCCCGGCCGGCCTCGTCCAGCGGCGCCGAGCGCACCTCCTCGAGCAGCTGCTTGATCATGGCGCCGATCCGCATCACCTTGGCCGGCTGCTCGACCAGCTCGGCGGGGTTGCGCTCGACGTCGGCGTCGCCGTCGGGGTGGTTCGGTGCGACGCCCATGCCGTCCTGGGTGACGACGACGAAGCGCCCGCTCTCGCCCTGCTGGTCCGCGCTCGGCTGGCTCATGCCCCCATCCTGCCTGGCTCGACGCGCAGGTGCTCGAGCGCGGCGTCGACCAGGGCGGCGGTGGCGGCCCGGGTGCCGGCCGGCGTCCGGACGACGTCGGCGGGGTCACCGCCGTGCCGGACGACGTAGTCGGCGGCCTCG
>JBBQGB010000077.1:0-13902 GCA_038322575.1 Actinomycetales bacterium | reverse complement strand
TCCGGCCCGGCGAGCAGCCTCGATCGCCAGGTGCGGCGCCTTCTCGCTGACCAGGCGCCCCGACCACAGCAGGTCGCCGCCGCCGGGTCCGCGCGGCCAGCGGCGCAGGTCGACGCCGTTGGGCACGACGTGCGGCGCGATGGCGAGGGTGCCGGCCCACTGACGTGCCGTGTGGGCGCTGACGCTGGCGAACGCGGTGCCGTGCCCACCGCCGATCGCGACCGCGGACTCCAGCCACGGAGTCGGCGGGGTGTGCAGCGTGGTCAGCATCGGCACCGACAGCGAGGGCGCCATGGCGACCGGCAGGTGGTGCAGCGAGTGGTTGTGGACGACGTCGAAGTCGCGTCCCAGCGGACCGGCCAGCGCCAGCATCAGCCGCAGGTGCTCGTGGTGGTCGCTGAGGAAGTCGCGGCCCGGCATCGAGGGGTCGGTGGCGGCCAGCGCGGTGGGGTCCCAGCCGCCCGCGGTGAACACGTGGCGGGGGTCGGCGTGGTCCGAGCCCTGGGCCGCGAACAGCGAGACGGTGTGGCCGCGTGCTCGCAGGGCGCCCGCCAGGTCGTGCACGTGGGCCTCCAGGCCCCCCGCGAACGGCTCGCGGATCGGGTGCCGCGACGGGGCGATCAGCGCCACCCGCATCCGCGGCGCGATCGGCAGCAGCTGCGTCGGCGGGCCCTGCTCGAACGGGTCACGCGGCAGCCACGGGGCATGTCGCAGCATCATGACCCTCCCCGGTCGAGTTGTCCGGGCCTGCCCGGGTCCGCATCCATGACAGCACGGGTGGGCCCCCCCGTCATGTTGATCTTCGCCGATGCCGGTCCAGCAGGTGGCGCCGGCCCGCCGCGGCTAGGGTCGCGAGCATGGTGGCGCCTGTGCGGACGAGCCCCGACCAGGGCCGGCGAGAGCACTACGGCGAGTTCTACGGGCTGCGGCCGCTGCCGCACGACGGCCGGCCCGTGCTGCTCGTGCACGGCAACTGCCAGGCCGAGGCGCTGCGCGTGCTGCTGGCCGGCGTGGGCGAGCACCGCACGGTCCGGGTGCCGCCGGTGCACGAGCTGGTGGCCGACGACCTGCCGCACCTGGACCGCGTCCTGGCCGCCGCCACGGTGCTCGTGACCCAGCCGGTGCGCGCCGACTACCGCGACCTGCCGCTCGGCACAGCCCAGGTCGCCGACCGGCTGGCTCGGGGCGCGGTGGTCGTCGTGATCCCGGCGATCCGGTACGCCGGGCTGTTCCCCTTCCAGGCGATCGTCCGGGCGGCGGGGGTCGGCGACCCGCCCGACGTCCCGTACCACGACCTGCGCACCCTGGCCCAGGCCGCGACGGGCACCCGGCCCGGTGCCGCCGTCCAGTCGTCGGCCGTGCGAGAGGTGGCCCGGTCGTCCGTCGACGAGCTGGCGCGCAGAGAGCAGCGGCACGGCGCGGTGGCCGTCAGCGACCTGCTCGTCCCCGCGGGCGCCGGCGCCGTCCACACCGTCAACCACCCCGGCAACGAGGTGCTGCGGGGGCTGGCCCACCGCGTGCTCGCCCGCCTCGGGCACGACGTCGAGGTGCCCGACCCCGGCCGGACGCTGCTCGACAGCGTGCACACCCCGCTGCCCGCCGAGGTGCTCGAGGCGCTGGGCCTGGACGTCGCGGCCGCGCGGGCCGACTGGCGGGTGGGTGGTCAGGTCGTCGAGGACGCTGCCGTGCGCGAGGCCCAGCTGCGGTTCTACGCCGAGCACCCGCAGGTCGTCCCGGCCGGGCTCGAGCGGCACGGCGAGACGATGGCGCTGCTCGGCCTGGTGACGTGAGCGGACCGCGACACCTGGTCGTGGGGCCCGCCGAGCACGGGGTCACCCGGCTCGCGCTGGCGCTGGCCCGCGGCGCGGACGTCGTCCGGGTGCCCACCGCGGTCGGGCCCGACGACCTGGGCGCGCTGGGCGCCCAGGTGGCCGGTGGGCGCACCCACGCCCACGTCACCGACCGGCTCTACGGGCGCTCACCGGAGCAGGCGCAGGCGGTGCTCACCTCGCTGGCCGGGGTGACGGCGCTCAGCGTCACGCTGCACGACCTGCCGCAGGCCTCCGACGGACCGGGGTCGATGCCGCGGCGGGCGGCCTGCTACGCCGCCGTCGCCCGCGCCAGCCGGGTCGTCCTCGTCAGCAGCGAGCACGAGCGGGCCCTGCTCGCCGACTGCCTCGGGCCCGGCCCGGGCCCCGACGTCGTCGTGGTGCCGCTGCCGATCGACGCCGAGCCACCGGCGCCCGGCGCCCGACCCGGCCGGACGCCGGACGTCGGCCTGCTGGGGTTCGTCTACCCCGGCAAGGGGCACCGCGAGGTGCTCGAGGCCCTGCGCACCCTCCCCCCGGACGTCGGCGTCCTGGTGCTCGGCCGCGCCTCGGACGGTCACGAGGACCTGCTCGACGAGCTCGCCGGCCGAGCCGGTGAGCTCGGCCGGCGATGGTGCGTCACCGGGTACCTGCCCGACGCCGAGCTGGTGCGGCGGCTGCGCGAGGTCGCCGTACCGGTCGCCGCCCACCGGCACGTGTCGGCGTCCGGCTCGATCGGCTCCTGGCTCGCGGCGGGGCGGCGGCCGCTGGTGCCGCGCAGCCGCTACGTCGACGAGCTGGAGCGCAGGCTGCCGGGAGCCCTGACCGTCTACGACGATCTGCCGGCGGCGTTGCGGCGGGCCGTGGCTGACCCGGCGTCCACCTGGCTGGCCCCGGGGACGCCGCTCGGGCCGAGCACCGCCGAGGTGGCGCGCCGGTACGCCGAGGTGCTGGCGTGACCCGCGTGTGCGTCGTCGTCCCGTACTTCGACGCCCAGCAGCGCCTCGACCTGGTGCTCGCGGCGCTCGAGCTGCAGACCTGGCCGGCGCACCGGCTCGAGGTCGTGGTCGCCGACGACGGGTCGCCCGTGGCGCCCGAGCTGGGCGAGCGCCCGTACCGCACGTCGCTGGTGCGCCAGCCGGACCTCGGCTTCCGCGCCGCCGCGGCCCGCAACCTCGGGGCGGCCGCCGGTGGTGGCGACCTGCTGTGCTTCCTGGACGGCGACACGGTGCCCGACCGCGGGTACGTCGCCGCGATGGTGCAGGCCGTCGGCGCCGGTCAGGTGCTGGCCGTCGGTCGCCGGCGGCACGTCGACCTGGACGGGTGGTCTGCGCCCCGGCTGCGCGACTGGCTGCTCGGCACCGCGCCCGGCCCGCAGGAGCACCCCGCGCCGCAGTGGCTCGCGGACGCCTACTCCCGCACCGACAACCTCGCGACCGTCGGCGACGACGGCTACCGGTTCGTGATCGGCGCGGTGCTGGCCGTGCCACGCAGCCTGTTCGAGCGGGTCGGCGGCTTCGAGGAGTCGTTCACCGAGTACGGCGGCGAGGACTGGGAGCTGGCCAACCGGTGCTGGCTCGCCGGGTCCGACTTCCGGCACGTGCCGGACGCGGTCGCCTGGCACGACGGCCACGACTTCGCCGGCCGCAGCGAGGACCACGTCGCGGTGAAGAACGTCGAGGGCCTGGCGACGGCGCCGTTCATCACCGACCCGGCCGCGCGCGGCCACGGCCTGCTGTGGCCGCAGCCCGACGTGGTCGTGCGCCTGCACGACGACGGGTGGACCGATGCTGCCCTGCTGCTCACGGTCTCGTCGCTGCTGCGCGACACGGACGCGGGCGTCTGGCTGTCGCGCGAGCGGCCGCTCGCGCCACTGCTGGGCGACCCGCGGGTGCACGTCGGCGACCCCGCCCGGCCGGTGCTGGCCCGCTGCCGCTACCAGGTTGACGTCCGAGAACCGTTGGCGCTGAACGGTTCGCGGCTGCGCGAGCTGTGCGCCGCGGCACCTCTGGGCCTGGGGTCAGCCCTGACCGTGCGCAGCACGCGCGACCTGAACCGCGGCCACCTCGAGGCCCCGGACACCGCGGCCTTCGAGGTCGAGCTGCTGTCGGACCCCGACCTCGACCTCGAGCGGGTCTGGGGTCGTGCCGCCCGGGACGGTTGGTGAGCGCGGGTCGGCGCCCAGGTGCAGGGTGCCGCCGCTGGTCGGTGCGGGCTGGTGGGTGACCACCGCGACCGCGACACCGGTCGACACCGCGAGCCGCTCGAGCTCGGCCATCAGCGCGGTGGCGGAGGCGGCGTCGAGGTGCTCGGCCGGCTCGTCGAGCAGCAGCACCCGGCTGCCGACGACCAGCGCCCGGGCCAGCAGCAACCGGCGGCGCTCACCGCCCGAGACCACACCGGGTTCGAGCATCGTGTCCAGCCCCAGCGACAGACCCGAGCGCCAGGCGCGCAGGCCCACCTGGTCGAGCGCCGTCTCGAGCTCGCCGTCGGTCGCGTCACCGCGCGCGACGAGCAGGTTCTCGCGCAGCGTCGTGGTGAACAGGTGGGCGTCCTCGGCGGTGAAGGTGACGACGCGCCGCACCGAGTGCGGGTCGAGGTCGTCCAGCGCGCTGTCACCCAGGTGCACCCGCCCGGTGACCGGCGGCAGCAGCCCGGCCAGCGTGAGCAGCAGCGTCGACTTGCCGCAGCCGCTGGGCCCGGTGATCACCAGCACCCGCCCGGGCACCACGTCGAGGTCGAGGCCGACGACGACGGGTGGGCGTCGGGGCCACCCGCAGGCGAGGCCACGCGCGGTCAGCCCGGCGGCGTCGTCCGGCATGCCGGTGGACGCCGACCCCGTGGTCGCGATGGCAGGTGCCGTCAGCAGGGGCCACAGCCGTTGGGCCGCAGCACTTGCGCGAGCGATCGCGGACGCAGCGCCTGGTAGCGACGCCACGACCTCGACCATGGCGAGCGGCGTCAGGACGACGACCGCGAGCATCACCGGCGACACCGAGCCCGCGTGCACCGACGTCGCGCCGACGACGAGGCAGCCCACCAGGGCCGCTCCCGTCGCTGCGCTCGAGGTGCCGGCCGCCCACGCACCCGGCCGAGCTGCGTCGTCCAACGCGTTCGACCGCGTGATCTCATTGTGCCGCAGCGCTTCCAGTCGCTGACTGACCTGTCCGGCCACCGTGAGCTCGGTCGCGTGGTCGAGCAGCTCGAGGGCCAGCGCGGTGGTGCGTCCGGAGGTCTCGTCCGCGACCCGGTGGGCGCGTCGCGCCGCGACCCCGGCCAGCCACGGTGACAGGGTCGCGGCGACGAGCAGGCAGCCGGCCAGGACGAGCCCGGCGAGCGGCAGCAGCGTCGCCACCAGGGTGACGGCGCCGGCGCAGACGACCGCTGCGACGGCGAACGGCAGCAGCCCGCGCACCAGCACGTCGCCCACCAGGTCGCTGTCGGGGCCCACCCGGGCGAGCAGGTCACCGTGCCGCAGACCCGAGACCACCGTGCGGTCGCCCGCGGCGAGGCTGACGTAGAGCCGCTCGCGCAGGCGGGCCGTGACGCGCAGGGCGACATCGTGGGATGCCAGTCGCTCGAGGTAGCGGAACGTGCCGCGCGCGATGCCGAGCGCCCGCACGCCCACGACCGCCAGGGACAGCGCGACGATCGAGGGGTGCTGGGCGGCTCGCGAGATCAGCCACGCCGACAGCGCCGTCAGGGCGACCGCGCTGCCCAGAGCGAGCGAGCCGAACGCCACGGCGGCCGCCATCCGCGCCCGGGACGGCGCCAGCAGGCCCAGCGTGCGGCCGAGCGCGCTCACGGCGCACCGACCGGGACGGGGGACAGGTCGACCACGTCGTCCGCCAGTGCCGCCACGGCGGGGCGGTGCGCGATGACCAGGACGGTGCGTCGCTGCCGGCGCAGCGCGCGGACGGCGTCGAGCACCACCCGCTCGCTGTCGGCGTCCAGGTGGGCGCTCGGCTCGTCCAGCACCACCAGGGGCGCGTCGGTGAGCAGCACCCGGGTGAGGGCGAGCCGCTGACGCTGGCCGCCGGACAGCCCCACGCCACCCGCGCCCAGCGGGGTGCGCCAGCCCAGCGGCAGCCCGGCGACGACGTCTGCGAGCCCGGACAGCCGCGCCGCGGCGTCGAGCCGCGCCTCGCTGGTCGGGCCGGCGAGGTCGAGGACGTTCTCGCGGACGGTGCCCGGTGCGAGCACCGGGTGCTGGCCCAGCCAGGCCACCTGGTCGAGCCACGAGGCGCGGTCGACGTCGGCGAGCCGGGTGCGTCGTCCCGCGGCGTCGACGATCTCGACGTCACCGGTGTCAGGCGTCCGCAGCCCCAGGACCACCTCGGCCAGCGTCGTCTTGCCGCAGCCGCTGGGGCCGGTGAGGGCCGTCACGGTGCCCGGCCGCAGGGTCAGGCTCGCGCGGTCCGGAGCGAGGCGGTCGCGTCCCTCGTGCCGGACGGCGACGCCGGCCAGCTCGACGGTCGACGTCCGCAGGTCCGGTGCGGGCAGCGTGCCGGACGCCGGCAGCGGCCGCGCCAGGACGGCGAACGCCTGGTCGACCGCGGCCAGGCCGTCGGTGCTGGCGTGGAACTGGGTGCCCACCTGCCGCAGCGGGAGGTAGACCTCGGGAGCGAGGACGAGCACCACGAGCGCGGTGCGCAGGTCGAGCGAGCCAGACAGCAGCCGCAACCCGACGCCGACGGCCACCAGCGCCACCGACAGCGTGGTCAGCAGCTCGAGCACCAGCGAGGACAGGAACGCGCTGCGCAGCGTCCGGTTGGTCGCGTGCCGGTGGGCCTCGCCGAGCGCCCGCACGCGCGCCGCCGGTCCGCGCTCGCGGCCCAGCGCAACCAAGGTCGGCAGCCCGGCCAGCAGGTCGATCACCTGGGCGCCCAGGCGCTGCATCGACACCAGCCCGCGGGCCGAGCTGGTCTGCGTCATCCACCCCACCAGCGCCATGAACAGCGGCACCAGCGGCAGCGTGAGCGCGATGACGCCGGCCGACAGGGGGTCGTTGACGGCCACGACGACGAGCAGGGCGGGGGTCACGACCGCGGCGAGCAGCAGCTGGGGCAGGTAGCGCGCGAGGTAGGGCCGCAGGTTCTCCAGCCCCACGGTCGTCAGCGTGACGACCTCGGTGCGCGCGGCCGAGCGCAGGTACGACGGGCCCAGCGCGACCGCGTGCGCCAGCACCCGCAGGCGCAGGTCGGCGATGACCGCCGTGGCCGCGCGGTCGCCGTACCGTTCCTGCACCCACGTCAGCACGACGCGGGCCGCCACGCAGCCGATCAGCGCGGCGACCTGCGGCCGGCGGGTGGCGACGTCGCCCCCGGCGAACACGGTCGCGATGACGTCGGCGAGCAGGTAGGCCTGCGCGACGACGAGCGCGCCGAGGGCCGAGCCGGTGGCGCCGGTGAGCAGGACGTAGCGCCGGGCCGGGCGCACCTCGCGCACCAGCCGCGGGTCCAGAGGCCGCACGGGCGCCTCAGCGGGGGCCGGCGAACGCCGACAGGCCGCTCGCCGCGGGCAGGTGGGTGGTGCTGATCCGCTGCCGGAACACCCAGTACGACCACCCCTGGTAGAGGACGACGAACGGCGTGAGCCCGACGGCGACCCACGTCATGACCTTCAGGGTGTAGGGCGTGGACGACGCGTTCGCCGTCGTCAGGCTGTTCGCGACGTCGGTGCTGGAGGGCATGACGTCGGGGAACAGGCTGCCGAACAGCAGCACGACCGCGCTGACGATGGTGACGCTGGTCAGGACGAACGCGACGCCCTCGCGGCCCTCGCGGGTGGCGGCGACGGCGGCGACCAGAGCCGCTGCGGCGACGAGGACCGCCGCCCAGGTCCAGCCGGCGCCGTGCGCGAGCTGGGTCCAGACCGCGAACGTGCCGGCCACGACGAGCGTCACCGGTGCGAGCCGGGCGGACAGCACCCGGGCGCGCAGCCGGATCGGCCCGTCGGTCTTCAGCGAGATGAACACTGCGCCGTGCAGCAGGAACAGGGTCAGCGTCGTGAGACCACCGAGCAGGCCGTAGGGGTTGACCAGCGTGAGCAGGGTGCCGGTGAACTGGTGGTCGGCGTCGATGGGGACGCCTCGCACGATGTTCGCGAACGCCACCCCCCACAGGAGGGCGGGCAGCGCCGACCCGACGACGATCGCGCGGTCCCAGCGGGCCCGCCACACGGCGTCGTTCACCTTGCCGCGGTACTCGAACGCGACCCCGCGGGCGATCAGCGCGAGCAGGATCAGCAGCAGCGGCAGGTAGAAGCCGGAGAACAGCGTGGCGTACCACTCGGGGAACGCGGCGAAGGTCGCGCCGCCGGCCACCAGCAGCCACACCTCGTTGCCGTCCCACACCGGGCCGATCGTGTTGAGCATGACCCGACGCTGGCTCTCGCGGTCGACGTCGTCGCCCCCGCGGCTGAGCACGGGCAGCAGCATGCCGACACCGAAGTCGAAGCCCTCGAGCACCAGGTACCCGGTCCACAGCAGGCCGATCAGGATGAACCAGACGGTCGTGAGATCCACATCAGCCTCCGGTCAGTAGGCGAACGAGAGCGGGCGCTCGTCGTCCGTCGTGCGTCGCTCGGGCGCGGCGACCTCGGGCAGTCCCTCGGCGGCGTAGCGGCGCATCAGGCCGAACCAGACGACCGCGAGGACGCCGTACATGACGGCGAAGGAGGCCAGCGAGGTGATCACGTAGCCGGCGCCGACCTTCGAGACTCCGTCGCGCACCAGCATCCGGACGCCGTCGACCCCGCTCGGGTTGGGTGCCACCGCCCACGGCTGGCGGCCCATCTCGGTGAAGATCCAGCCGAACGCGTTGGCCAGGAACGGCGCAGGAACCGCCCACAGGGCGAGACGACCGAGGCGCGGGTTGGTGGGCAGGCGGCCGCGTCGGGTGAACCACAGGCCGGCCAGGGCCAGCAGCGCACTGACCGCACCGAACCCGATCATCAGCCGGAACGACCAGTACGTCACGGGCAGCATGGGCTTGTAGTTGCCCGGGCCGTACTTCGCGACGTACTCGGTCTGCAGCTCGTCGACCCCCTTGAGGGTGGAGTTCAGGTCACCGTCGGCGAGGTAGGAGGTGAGGCGCGGGATCGTCAACTGCCTGACGTCGCAACGGTTCTGCACGTCACCGACCGCGATCAGGCTGAACCCCGCACCGGTCTCGGTGTGGCACAGCGCCTCTGCGGCAGCCATCTTCATCGGTTGCTGCTTGAACATCAGCTTGGCCTGGGCGTCACCCGAGACGGCGACCGCGACGCCGCCGACGACCAGGGCCACCAGGCCGAGGCGGATCGCGGAGCGGAACGTGTCGGCCACCTGCAGGTCGCCACGGCCGTGGGCCCGCACCGCCCACCAGGTCGAGATCGCGGCGACGAAGGTGCCGGCGACGACGAGCGCGCCGGCCACGGTGTGGGGGAACGTGGCCAGCGCGGTGTTGTTGGTCAGCAGCTTCCAGATGCTCGTCAGCTCGGCGCGGCCGCGCTCGGCGTTGTAGCGGACGCCGACGGGGTGCTGCATGAACGAGTTGGCCGCGAGGATGAAGTACGCCGACAACCAGGTGCCGAGCGCAGCCAGCCAGATCGTCGCGAGGTGCACCCGGCGCGGCAGGCGGTCCCAGCCGAAGATCCACAGGCCGAGGAACGTGGACTCGATGAAGAACGCGGCCAGGCCCTCGATCGCCAGCGGTGCGCCGAAGACGTCGCCGACGAAGCGCGAGTACTCGCTCCAGTTCATGCCGAACTGGAACTCCTGCACGATCCCGGTGACGACGCCGATCGCGAAGTTGATCAGGAACAGCTTGCCGAAGAACTTGGTGAGCCGCAGCCACCGATCATCGCCGGTGCGCAGCCAGACGGTCTGCATGATCGCGACCAGCGGGGCCAGGCCGATCGTCAGCGGGACGAACATGAAGTGGTAGATCGTGATGATGCCGAACTGCCACCGGGCCAGGTCGAGCGCGTTCACGGGTCTCCTCGGGTCGGGGTGCGGCGACCAGGCTGTCGGGCCGCAGGGGCCCGGGACAGGGGCATAGGTCCCGGGTGCGCCGGGCGGCCGGCGGGACCTTCGGCCCGTGACCGGCCCGCTCGCGTGGTGCACGCTGGGGGCCCGTGTCATCAAGGTGAGGAGTCGGCCGTGCTGGTGCGCGAGGTCATGTCGACGTCCGTGCGGTCGGTGAGCGCCGGGGCCGCCGTCGACGAGGCGATGCGGCTGCTCAGCACCCACCGCATCACCAGCCTGCCGGTCGTCGAGGGTGAGGCGGGCGTCGACGGCCGCGTCGTCGGCATCCTCAGCGAGGCGGACGTCCTGCGGCACGTGCTGTCCGGCGACCCGCGCGCCCACCTTCGCCCGATCGCGTCCACGTCAACGCCCGTGGTCGCGCGCGTCGTCCGCGACCTGATGACCGCCGAGCCGTACCTCACCCGCCCCGGCGCCGACGTCCGCGAGGTGGCCGAGGCGATGCTGGCGCACGGCTGGAAGAGCGTCCCCGTCGTGGACGCCGGCGCCCTGGTCGGTGTGCTCAGCCGCAGCGACGTCGTGCGGGCGCTGTCGCGCGGCGACGAGGCGATCGCCGCGGACCTGGCGCAGGCCTACGCCTCCATCGGGCGGTCCGCGTGGCAGGTGCGGGTGGACTCGGGGGTCGCGCAGGTCACCGGGCCCGTGACGGCCGCGGAGCAGGCCATCGCGCGCGCGAGCGGGCTCGCGGTGCTGGGCGTGCGGGACGTCGTCCACCCCGACGGGGTCGGTTAGGCTCGCGCCCGGGCAGTCGGGGCCCCGACGTGTAGGGGGCGAGGTGGGCGAGGTCGGCACCACGCGACCGCTGCACGGTCAACCGCTGCTCATGGCGGTGGTGACCCTCGGCGGATCGATCGGCTCGCTGGTGCGGTACCTGGTCTCCCGGGTCGCGCCCACCGCTGCCGGCGGGTGGCCGGTCGCCACCCTGGTCGTCAACCTGGCCGGCTCACTGGTGCTGGGCCTGCTGCTCGAGGCGCTCGCCCGCCGCGGGGCCGACCGCGGCCGACGCCAGGTGCTGCGGTTGCTCGTGGGCACCGGCTTCTGCGGCGGGTTGACGACGTACAGCACCCTGGCGCTCGAGGTCGACCTGCTGCTGCGCAACGACCGCGTCTCGCTGGCGCTGACCTACGGGTCGGTGTCGGTCGTGGCCGGGCTGGTCGCGACCGCGGTCGGCGTGGGTCTCGCGGTCGTGGTGCGCCGGTGAGTGGGCTCGGCACCGCCCTGCTGGTGGCCGCTGCCGGCGGGCTGGGGGCCGCCGCGCGGTTCGCCGTCGACGGCGCCACCCGCTCGCGCTGGGTCACCGCGTTCCCGTGGTCGACCGTCGTGATCAACGTCACCGGCTCGCTGCTGCTCGGCGTGCTCACCGGCCTGCTGGTGTCTGACGGCGCGGCCGGGCTGGTGCGCACGGTCCTCGGCACCGGGTTCTGCGGCGGGTACACCACGTTCAGCACAGCCAGCGTCGAGACCGTGCGCCTGCTGCAGCTGCGCCGGTACGCCGCGGCTGCCGGCAACGCCGTGGGCTCGCTGGTGCTGACCGTGGCCGCCGGCGGCCTGGGCCTGTGGCTGGGCACGCGGTGACGCGGCGGCTGCGCCGGGTGGCCGTGACGGCCGGGCTCGTCGCGACGCTGGCGGCCTGCTCGACGGCGGCGCCCCCCGCGACCCGGACGACCCCGCCGCCGTCCACCGCGCCACCGACCGCCCCCCTGACGCCCACGCCCACGGCGACCGCGTCGGCACCCGCACCGACGCCGAAGCCGTCATCGACGCCGACACCGACGCCGACACCGCCCGACCCCGTGACCGACCCCGTGGCGGCCACGCTGCGGGCGATGACGCTCGAGCAGCGGGTCGGCCAGCTGCTGATGGTCGGTGGTGCCGCGACCGGGGTGGGCCGGGCCACCCGAAGTGCCGTGACCCGGTACCACGTCGGCAACGTCATGCTCACCGGTCGCAGCTCGGCGGGGGTCGCCGCGACCGCCCGGGTCAGCGCCGGCGTCCGCGCCCTGGCCACCCGGTCGGCAACCGGGGGCGTACCCCCGTTCGTCGCGACCGACCAAGAGGGCGGTGCTGTGCAGGTGCTGCGCAGCGACGGTTTCAGCACCATCCCGAGCGGTGTGGTGCAAGGCCGCTGGTCACCGGGGACCCTGCGCAGGCGGGCTGCGCAGTGGGGCGGCGAGCTGCGCGCGGCCGGGGTCGACCTCGACCTCGCGCCGGTCGCCGACACCGTGCCGCCCGGCACCGCGGCACGCAACCCGCCGATCGGCCGGTTCGGCCGTCAGCTCGGGTCGACGCCCGACGACGTCGGCGACCACGTGCTCGCCTTCGACGCGGGGCTGCGCGCGGCCGGTGTGGCCGCGACGGTGAAGCACTTCCCGGGCCTGGGCAGGGTGCGGGCCAACACCGACGTCACCAGCGGGGTCACCGACCGCACGACGACCCGGCGTGACCCCGCGCTCGCGCCGTTCGCCAGGGCGATCGACGCCGGCGTGCCGTTCGTGATGATGTCGACCGCCACGTACGCGCTCATCGACCCTGCGCAACCGGCCGCGTTCTCGGCGGTGCTGATCGGCCAGGTCCTGCGCGGCGACCTGGGGTTCGACGGGGTGGTCATCTCGGACGACCTCGGCCGCGCCCGCCAGGTCGCCTCGGTGCCGGCCGGGCGGCGCGCGGTGCGGTTCGTGGCGGCGGGTGGCGACGTCGTCCTCACCGTGGACCCCACCGTCGTGCCGGCCATGCAGCGCGCCCTGCTCGCCCGAGCCCGGTCGGATCCGGCGTTCCGGGCGACGGTGGACGCCGCCGCGACCCGGGTGCTCACCGCGAAGCTGCGCCAGGGGTTGCTCACGCCGCGGTCGTGACGGGCCCCAGGCCCACCTCGATGTGTTTGCATGGGACGTGCCCACCTCGCTCGAGCAGGACCGCCAGCGCGCCGCCCTGTGGCTGCTGCTCGTGGCCGCGGGGTGCGCCGTGCTGGTGCTGGCCGTCGACCACGTGTTCGTCCTCACGGTGCGGGGCCAGCTGGTGGACAGCGCCGCCTTCGAGGGCGCCCAGATCGGCCGCAGCCGCATCATCGAGCCGTTGCACACGGTGCTGGACGTCGTCTCGACGGGCGCGCTGGCTGCCGCCGGCCTGGTCGCCGGCGGCGTCGCGCTGCTGCGTCGCCGGATCGTGCTGGCGCTGGTGGCCGTGGGCACCGTGGTCGGCAGCAACGTCACGACCCAGCTGCTGAAGTACACCGTGCTGCAGCGTCCCGACCTCGGGATCGTCACCGAGGGCATGACCGGCAACACGCTGCCCAGCGGCCACACCACGGTCGCGATGTCGGTGGCGGCGGCGGCGCTGCTGGTCGCCCCGGCGCGGTTGCGCGGCACCGTCGCCGTCGTGGGCGCGGCGTACGGCGCCGCCACCGGTGTGGCGACCCTGTCGGCGGGCTACCACCGGCCCAGCGACGCCGTCGCCGCGGCGCTCGTCGTCGGCGCCTGGGCCGCGGGGTTGGGAGCGATCGTCGTGGTCGCGCAGCCGCCGCCTGCTTGGGACGACCCCGCACCGGACGAGCACGCCGCCCGGCGCGGCCACCCGATCGTCGGGACGCTCCTCGGCGGGGTCGCGGTGACCCTGCTGGCAGCAGGTGGGGTCGCGACGTACCTCACGGCCGACGCGCTGCCGGGCGACCTCGACCGCGCAGGGCTGCTGCTCGCCTACGGGGGCGGCGCGGCGCTGATCGCCGGCACGGCCGTCGCCGTCGTCGCCGCGCTCGTGGTGGTCGTGCACCGGATCGCACCCCCGCTGCCGGTGCGACGCGAGCAGGTCCTGGTGGGCTGAGCCGACCTGCACCGCCGACGGTCCCGTCGACGGCGCGCGCATCGGTCGAGAGGTCGGTGCTGCGCGCGGCGGATCGGCGCAATCGGCAGCGTGACGTCTGAGGTCGTCGTCGGCTGATCGGGGCAACGGCGCGTCCGGCTTGACGCCCCGTTGCCCCGATCATGGAAGTTCACCCGTGGGTTCACCCGTCGGGTGACCACAGGGGTGGCAGGGGCACGCCGCGTCGGCCGGTCCAGAGGGGTGGGTCGAAGA
>JBBQGB010000076.1:0-13983 GCA_038322575.1 Actinomycetales bacterium | reverse complement strand
GCTCGTCGCCGCCAACAAGGCCGACCCGGGCTTCGAGGCCATCCGGGGCGTCGCCGCCGACTCGGGTGAAGGGCGGTGGACCGTGCTCGAGGCCGTCAACCACGGCGTCGCCGCGCCGGTCATCTCTGCGGCGCTGTTCGCCCGGTTCGTGAGCCAACAGGACGAGTCGCTGGCCATGAAGGCCGTCTCGGCGCTGCGCAACCAGTTCGGCGGCCACGCGACCACGGCTGCCGAGGCGGTCACCGCGGGGCCGTCGTCCGGCACCGGCTCGACCAGCTGAGCCGTGCACGTCGCCCACCTGTCGCTGAGCGACTTCCGCAGCTACGCCGGGGTCGAGCTGGCGCTGGGGCCCGGGGTCACGGCACTGGTGGGGCCCAACGGCCAGGGCAAGACCAACCTGGTCGAGGCCATCGGCTACGTCGCCACCTTGACCAGCCACCGCGTGTCGACCGACGCGCCCCTGGTGCGGTCGGGGGCCGAGCGGGCGATCGTACGGGCCGCGGTGGTGCGCGACGGCCGCTCGACGCTGGTCGAGATCGAGATCACGGCCGGGCGCGCCAACCGCGCGCGGATCAACCGCGGCCCGGTCCCCCGCGCCCGCGAGGTGGTCGGGCTGCTGCGCACCGTGCTGTTCGCCCCCGAGGACCTCGCCTTGGTCAAGGGTGACCCCGGTGAGCGGCGACGGTTCCTGGACGACCTGCTCAGCGCCCGCTCCCCGCGGTTCGCCGGTGTCCGCGCCGACTACGACCGCGTGCTCAAACAGCGGACGGCGCTGCTGAAGTCCGCCGGGTCGGCGATCCGGCGGGGCTCGGGCGACGTGCGGACCCTGGACGTGTGGGACACCCACCTGGCCAACGCGGGGGCCGAGCTGCTCGCCGGCCGGTTGCGGCTGGTCGACGACCTGAGCGCGCCGGTCGCCGCGGCGTACGCGCAGGTCAGCGACAAGCAGGGGGATGCCGTCATCGCCTACAAGAGCTCGCTCGGCGACGACCTGGTCGACGCCGTCCGCGACGCGCCGTCCGGCGGCCGCGAGCTGCTGCAGGCGCGACTGCTCGAGGCCGCCGGGCGGATGCGCCCGCAGGAGCTCGACCGCGGGGTGTGCCTGGTCGGCCCGCACCGCGACGACCTGGTGCTCGCACTGGGCGACCTGCCGGCCAAGGGGTACGCCAGCCACGGCGAGTCGTGGTCGTACGCGCTGGCGCTGCGGCTGGCGTCCTACGAGCTGCTGCGGCACGAGGGCGGCGGCGACCCCGTGCTCGTGCTGGACGACGTGTTCGCCGAGCTGGACGTCGGGCGCCGCGAGCGCCTGGCCGCGCTCGTCAGCGGCGCCGAGCAGGTGCTGGTGACCGCCGCCGTGCCGCAGGACGTCCCCGAGGCGCTGGTGGGAGCGCGGGTCGACGTCATGGGCGGCGAGGTGACCGGTGTCCGATGAGCCGGACGCCGGGCCCGCGCCGGACGACGAGCCGCAGCGCGCTGAGCTTGCCGCCCGCACGGCCCTGATGCGGGCCCGGGCCGTCGCGCTCGCGCGCGGGCTGCGCCCGGGGTCGAAGGTCAAGCGCCGGGTGCCGCTGCCGGCGCCGCAGGTGTCGGGCTCGGCCGCCGACGAGCGCGACCCGCAGGGTCTGGCCGTGGGCCTGGCGCGGCTGGTGAGCGAGCGCGGCTGGGACGTCGACGTCGCGGTCGGCGGGGCGATCGGGCGGTGGCCCAGCGTCGTCGGCGCCGAGGTGGCGCGGCACTGCGAGCCCGAGTCGTTCGAGGACGGCGTCCTGCGGGTGCGGGCCGACTCGACCGCGTGGGCCACCCAGGTGCGCCTGCTCGTGCCGACCCTGCTGCGCCGGCTGGCCGAGGAGCTCGGTGAGGGCGTGGTCGACCAGGTGAGCGTGGCCGGCCCGGCGTCGCCGTCCTGGCGTCGCGGCGGGTACCGCGTCAGCGGCCGAGGGCCGCGCGACACCTACGGCTGAGCGGCCACGCAGGTTGTCCACCGTCGTCGTCCACAGGGTGTGGACGACGGTGGACGATGTCAGGCGTCGAGCTCGAGACCGTCGCCGAACCGGTACAGCGGATCGGGCAGGCCGACGACGTCCTCCCCGTGCGCGCGGACGTCGGCCATCGACCGAGGGATGTCGAAGGGCAGGCGGCCTCGTGGCCCGATCGCCCCGGTCAGCGCGTCGAACAGGGCCCGGTCGCTCGATCCGTACGTCACGACCAGGGCGCTGACCACCTCGGCCAGCGGGGTGAGCACCGCCGGTCGGTCCACGGTCACGTCGATCACCAGCGGCACCTGCGCAGCGATCCTGGCCATCCGCACCACCAGCCCCGGTGCGAACTCCAGCGAGCCCTGGTGGAACCAGGACTCCAGGAACAGGTCCGAGCGTGGTTCAAAGGGCGCCTTCAGCCGGACAACGGCGACGTCGGCCTGGGCCGCGTCGCTGACGACCGTCCCACCCAGGTCGGTCACCACGGCTGGGTCCACTCCCTCGAGGTAGTACCGCTGGGCCCCCGCCAGCGGGAGCACCGGTCCCCGCGCGGTCGAGGCGTTGACCAGGACGGTCACCGAGCGCGCCTGCGCCAGGTGACCCTCGTGCCGGAAGTCGGCACGACCGGCCGTGGCCACGGCGAGGTCCTCGTCGACGTAGGGGTCGTCGAAGAGTCCGAGCTGGAACTTCACGGTGAGCAGGCGGGCGGCCGACTCGTCGACTCGCAGCTCGCTGACCCGGCCCTGCGCCACCAGGTCGAGCAGGACGTCCGTGCACTCCTCGCCGCCGAACTGGTCGGCGCCGGCCTGCAGCAGCAGCTCC
Source organism: Actinomycetales bacterium (assembly GCA_038322575.1). Classification (GTDB taxonomy): domain Bacteria; phylum Actinomycetota; class Actinomycetes; order Actinomycetales; family Angustibacteraceae; genus JACMOY01. Next base: position 11,185 of record JBBQGB010000076.1, on the reverse strand, counting down.
ATCCGGGCGTGCGCATCGAGGTGCTCGACCCCCCAGGCGCGGGCGGGCAGCACCTGATCCCCGACGTGGTTGTCGTTGATCAGCTCCCAGTCGGTGAGCACGACACCGGTGTAACCCAGCGTGCCGCGCAGCAGGTCGGTGATGATGGCCGAGCTGAAGGCGAACCCGACCTCGCGAACCGGCTCGCCGTCGACGACCAGACCCACGGGCATGCCGTAGTAGGGCATCATCGCGCTGGTCCCGGCCTCGATGGCGGCCGGGAACGGAGCCAGGTGGTCGGCGAACCGTCCACCGGGGTAGACCTGCTCACGGCCGTAGGGGAAGTGCGCGTCCTCGCCGTCCTTCTGCGGGCCGCCGCCGGGGAAGTGCTTGGTCGTGCAGGCGACGCTGCCCGGCCCGAGCCGAGCCTGCTGCAGGCCGTCCAGGTACGCGACGCCCAGCTCGGTGACCAGGGTGGGGTCCTGACCGAAGGTGCCCGCCGCCCGAGCCCACCGGGGTTCGGTCGCCAGGTCGAGCGTCGGGTGCAGGGCAGCGCGCAGACCGACGGACACGTACTCCTGGCGGGCGATGTCGGCGAAGCGCCGGACGGCCTCGACGTCGCGCAGCGCCGCCAGGCCGAGCGGCTCGGGCCACTGCGAGAACATCCCGGCGGCGAACGAGACGCCCACGTTCTCGACGAACCCGTGGCGGGGGTCGGTCGAGATCGTCACCGGTATGCCGTGCGGGTTCTGCTCGGCGACCGCCTGCACGGCGTTGTTCCACCGGGCCGCCATGCGCGGGTCGCTGAGCACGTGCACGTTGAAGTGGCTCAGCTGCCGTCGCGTCAGGACGTCGGTGGTGGATGACTTGCTGATCGCGCCGGCGGACTCCACCAGGGACCCGTCGGAGCCGGCCTCGATCACCGTGTGGAACATCAACCCGGCCTTCTCGGCCAACGACAGCCGAGACATCAGGTCGGCGACCCGGTCGGCAACGGGCAGACGAGGGTCCTCGAAGGGGTCCATCCGTCCGTTGCCGTTCAGGTCCCGGTACTCGACTCCGTCAGCGGTGGTCCGGGTCGTCGTCCTCGTCGTCCTCGTGTCGGCAGTCATCCTGCGCGCAGACCGGCCCCGAACTGCTCCATCGCCAGGATGGGACGCAGCACCCGCTCGACGTCGCGGGTCGCGAAGGCTCGGCGCACGACGTCGTCGCCGATCACGTTGCCCACCGCCCCGAGGATCATGGCCTGGTCCAGCGAGAGGTGACGCCGGGCGATCGTCCCGGACCGGGTCGCGACCGCGTCGAAGAAGCCACCGCGACCGTAGGCGCCGAGGTCGCGCTGGATGCGCCGCAGGTTGTCGTACGCCGCGTCCGGTTCGTGCATCATCGCGAGGAACGACGCGTGGGGTGTCACGACCCCGTCGCCATAGGTCGGGTCGGCGTTGGCCCCGGGTCGGCAGTCACCGAAACCGGCGTCGTAGTTGGTGTTCTCCCGGTCCGACAGGTACCCGACCGGGTTGAGCCCGAGGGCGTCGACGCCGTACTCGCGGTATCCGCCGAACGGGTCGCTGGACGGTGAGAACCCCCAGTACCCGTACCCGGCCTCGTCCAGCCCGTGCTCACGCTGGGCGCGCACGTGCAGCGGGTGGTTGAGCCCCCACGACTGCGGCGCCCAGGCCGCCTCGGGGACGAAGACGTCGGGCATCAGCTCCTCGAACATGCTGCCGCCCCAGCCCGGGACGACGTGCATCCCCCGGTACGGGTAGGCCCCCTCGAAGACCTCGATGCCCAGATGCGTCCGGGTGACTCCGACCGGCTGAGCCTCCTGCCAGGACCAGTCACAGGTCGACGGGAACGTGCGCCAGGTGGCGAAGTACTGCTGTGCCGGGATCTGTCCCGCGGCGATGCCGATGTAGGCCGTGATGCGCGTCTCGGACACCGCGGTGTCGTAGTGGTGCCGGGTCAACCAGACGTCGGGCCCGATCCCGATGTGGTTGCCGAGGTACGTACCGTTCACGTCCGCCGGTGGGGCGTCGTAGAAGCCGCCGTGCAGCAGGCCACCCGGACGCGAGGCCTGCGGGTCGTAGAAGGCGTCCCACCGCATCCGGTCGAAGACCTGCTGCGCCAGGGGCCGTGAGCCCGGGTCGGCCGAGCGGACCACCATCAGCGCGGCTCCGAGCCAGCCGTTGTCGACGCTGGAGACGAACGGGTAGACGCGGTCGCCGCTGGTGGGCCAGGTGGTCAGCACCGCACCCGAGGTCTCGTCGTACCAGTTGTAGTACATGCCGCTGGGTTCGTGGTGGCCCATGCGCAGCAGCGTCTGCAAGGTCTGGCGCAGCCTGCGGGTGCACTCGCCGGGCGTGATGAACCCCAGGTCGCGAGCGACGATCGCGCTCCAGAGGTACCCGCCGATGTTGGTCGGTGACGTGTAGCCGCTTCGACCACCGGCCGCCAGGTCGCCGGTGATGTTGTCGGCGGGCAGGCCGGTGCGCTCGTCGGTCATCGCGACCATCGACACCCAGGTGTCGGCCGCCCAGCGGCGCACCTGCCGTTCGTCGAAGCCGTCCGTGCCTGCAGCGCGACGGGTGACAGCCGTGGCCGGTGCGGGTGCCAGGACGAGCCCACCGGCTGCGGTTGCGGCGATGGAGCCGAGCAGCAGCCGGCGGCGCGAGAGCGCTGACCCCGGTGCCGTGCGCTGTGCTGAGTCCGGTGCCGGGTCTGACGGGGTGACGGTGGTCGACATGCGTGCTCCGATCGCAGAAGGTGAACTCACTTGATGCCGGTGGTGGCGATGCCCTCGATGAAGCGGCGCTGGAAGACCATGAACACCGCGAGGACGGGCAGCACCACGACGGTCGCGCCCGCGAGCAGCAACCCGTAGTTGGTGCTGTTCTGGCCGGTGGAGTACAGGGCCAGGGCGACCGGCAGGGTGTAGTGCTGCTCGGTCTGGGCCACGACCAGTGGCCACAGGAAGCTGTTCCAGCTGCCGAGGAAGGTCAGGATCCCCAGCGTCGCCAGGGCGGGCCCGCACAGCGGCAGGATGATCCGGATGAAGATCTTCAGCTCGCCCGCCCCGTCGACGCGCCCGGCGTCCAGCAGGTCCCGCGGCAGCCCGAGGATGAACTGGCGCATCAGGAAGACCCCGAACGGGCTGACCAGGAAGGGCAGGATCAGTCCGGGCAGGCTGTCGATCAGCCCGGCGTTGGCCACCAGCACGAACAACGGGACGAAGGTCACGACCCCCGGCACCATCAGCGTCGCCATCACCGTGGCGAAGACCGCACGCTTGCCGGCGAAGTCGAGCATCGCCAGGGCGTAGCCGAGCATCGAGCAGAACAGCAGGTTGCCGGCGGTCACCGCCACGGCTACCAGGATCGAGTTCATGAAGTAGGTGCCGAAGTCCAGCCGGGAGAACAGCTGGGTGTAGCTGTCGAGCGAGGCCGCCTCGGGCCACCAGGTCGGGGGCACCCGACGCAGCTCGCCCTCGGACTTCACGCTGCCCAGCACCATCCACACGAACGGTGCCGCGACAGCCGCGAGCGCGACCGTCAGGACGCCGTACAGCAGGACCCTGGACGCCGAGATGCGGCCGACGCGCGGCCCCCCTGGCGCAGTGGTGTCCTTGTCGTGCCCGTCCAGGACCGGAGGGCGCACGGGTTGGGTCAGCATCGCGGCCACCTCAGGTCTTGTCACGAAGGAGACGGAACTGGATCGCGGTGACCACGGCGATGACGACGAAGATCAGGTAGCTCATCGCGGAGGCGAGTCCGTAGTTGCCGAAGCCGAACTGCTTGTAGGTGTACATCGACAGCGAGATGGTGCTGTCGAGAGGGCCGCCCTTGGTCATGACGAACGGTTCCTCGAAGAACTGCAGGTACCCGATCCCGGTCGTGACGGACACGAAGAGGATCGTGGGTCGCAGCAGCGGCAACGTGATGTGCCGGAAGCGTTGCCAGGCGTTCGCCCCGTCGATGGACGCCGCCTCGTGCAGCATCCAGGGCACCGCCTGCAGTCCGGCCAGGAAGATGATCATCGCCGTCCCGAAGTTGCGCCAGGTCGCCATGACGATGAGCGAGGGCATGGCCCAGGCGGTGGATCCCAGCCAGTTCGGACCCTGGATCCCGACCCAGCCCAGGACGACGTTGACCAGTCCGGAGTCAGGGCGCAGCAAGAACCGCCAGACCACGGCCACGGCGACGATCGAGGTGATCACGGGGGCGTAGAACCCCAGGCGGAAAACCGAACGGAACCGGGTGATGCCGCGGTCGAGAGCCACCGCCGCTGCCAGGGCCACCATGAGCGTCAGCGGCACCCCCACCAGGACGAAGTACCCCGTGTTGCGAGCCGCCCTCAGGAAGGTCTGGTCGGTCAGCGCGGTGACGTAGTTGTGCAGGCCCACCAGGTTGACCGAGTAGGGGGTTCGCAGGTCACGCTGCTTGGTGTCGGTCAGGCTCATGAACAGCGACTGGACGACGGGCCAGGCCGTGAACGTGAGGAACAGCAGGCAGAACGGCAGCGCCAGCACCCACGCCGCCCGGCTCTGCCGGCCACCGCCACCGCCGCGACGCCCGCCGTGAGGCGTCGCGGCGGTCAGACGTGGACCGTGGGTCGCGGTGCTCATGTCAGCTGCCGCTGCCGATCGAGTCGGCCTGGCCCTGCACCGTCTTCAGTGCCGCAGCCGGGTCGGCGCCGGTCTTGGTGACCTTCTCCATCTCGGAGTCGAACTGCGCCGCGACCTGCTCCCAGGTCGCGAAGGAGGGCGGCGCGACAGCCGTCTTCAGCTGCGTGCCGAACTCTGCCAGCTTCGGGTCGCCTGCGAGGGCCGGGTCGGTCCAGGCGGACGCGACCGACGGGAGGTCAGCCGACTGCTGGTACCAGGCGGTCTGGGTCTTGGCATCGGAGAGGTACTTGATGAACTTCCAGGCGTCGTCGCGCGCAGGGCTGTCCTTGAACACGACGAAGTTCGAGCCGCCCACGAAGGAGGAGGACGTCTTCTTCGCCGGCATCTGCATGACGCCGTACTTGGCCTTGAAGTCGGCACCGCCGACCTTCTCGACGGCGCTCATCATCCACGGGCCGGAGATGAACATCGGGACGGACCCGTCGACGAAGGTGGCCTCGGTCTGGCCCTCCGGCGGAGCCTTGTCGGCGATGCCCTCGGTGAAGAAGCTCTGGTAGTACTTGACGGCCTCGACCATCTCGGGAGTGTCGAAGCTGTAGGCCTTGCCGCCGTCCTTGGTGACGTCGGTGCCGTTGGACCAGGCGAAGGGCAGCACGGTCTGCCACGACCCGGTGGCACCCGGCTGCAGCCCGATGCCGTACTTGGCGCCGGCCTTGTCCTGCATCGCCTTGGCCATCGCCTTGAGCCCGGGCCAGTCGGTCGGTGGCGTGGCGAAGCCCGCCTTTGCTGCCAGGTCCTTGCGGTAGTACACCAGGCGTGTCTCGACGTACCAGGGGATGCCGTACGACGTGCCGTTGACCTCAGTGGTCTTCTGGGCCCCGGAGAAGTACGCGGCCCTGTCGATCGAGCTGGGCGTGGGGTCAAGCGCCTGCAGGCCGGCGAACTCCCCCATCCAGGTTGTGCCGACCATCGCGGCGTCCGGCGTCTTGCCTGCCGTGATCGCAGTCGTGAACTTGTCGTGCGCTGCGTCCCAGGGGATGGCGGTGACCTTCACCTTGGCACCGGGGTTCGCGGCCTCGTAGTCCTTGACCAGGGCGGGCAGCTTCTCACCCTCGGCACCCATGGCCCAGACGGTGATGGTGCCGGTCGCCTTGCCGGTGCTGATCGCCTTCGCGGTGGCTGCGGCACTGCCGCCGGCGTCGGTGCGACCGCAGGCGGTCAGGGCCAGGGCACTGGTCAGTACTGCGGTCGTCACAACGGTGGTGCGCTTCATCTGAGCTCTCTTTCATCGGGCGGTCGGGTCGGGTTGATCACGCGCGTGGGTCGCGAGGTCACGGCCAGGCGGGGGGTGGGGGTTCGGGGCAGCCGCACGAACCGCGCAGCACCAGCTCGGTCGGCAGGACGTGCAGGCTGTCCTCGGCGGGGGTGCCGCGCAGCAGGCCGTGCAGTCGGGCGGCGGCGAGCTCGCCGAGCCGCCGCACCGGCTGGCGGACCGTGGTCAGTCCCGGCCGCACGTAGCGCGCCGCCATGACGTCGTCCCACCCGACCACCGCGATGTCCGCGGGGATGCGACGGCCGGCAGCGATCAGGCGGTCCATGATCGCGAGGGCGAGCTCGTCGTTGGCGCAGACGATGGCGTCGGCGTGCTCTGCGTGGTCGCCGGCGAGCAGCGTCTCGGCGAACCGCACGCCGTCCCGCTCGCGCAGCCCGACTCGCACGGGCGGGGCAGGAGCGCGGCCGAGGGACCGGTGCGCCTGGGTGAACCCGTCGTACCGGTCCCGGACGTCGGGGGCGGAGCCGGGGTCACCCACGAACACCAGCCGTCGGCGGCCGTGCTCGATCAGGTGGCTCGTGAGGTCGAGCGCGCTGTTCAGGTTCTCGGCGCGGATCCCCTCGACATCCCCCGTGTCGTCGCCGGCGATGAACAGGACCGGCTTGGCGGAGCCGAGCGCCGCGACCGCTCGGCCGGTGGTGCCCGAGCCGAGGACGGCCAGCCCGTCCACGCGGGTGGCCGTCTGGCGCACCGCGCGCTCCAGGTCGGGCTTGCCTGCGGTCATCAGCAGCACGACGCTGTGGCCCAGCTCGCTGGCCCGGGCCTCGAAACCCATCATCAGCTCGGCGAAGTAGGGACCGTCCAGCTCCGGGAGCACCAGGGCGAACGCCTCGTGGTGACGGACCGCCAGGCTGCGCGCCGCGGCGAGCGGGACGTAGTTCAACCTCGCCGCGGCAGCCAGCACCTTGGCCCGGGTGCGCTCCGACACCTCCGAGGAGCCCTGCAGCGCCCGTGAGACCGAGGCGATCGAGACGCCGGCAGCCTCCGCGACCGAGTAGATGGTCGCGGCGGGTGGCCGGGGTGCTGCGCTGCTCACGTGGTCGCCTTCATCATTGGAAGCGCTTACGGAATCCATTGAGAGTGCACCAAGCGGGATTGAATAGCAAGAGAACGGCAAAACGGATCTTCCGCCGACGGTGAGGCGCCACCGCGCTGGGGTCGGTAGGGCCCTGGGAGGGTTCGCCCGCTTGGGGGGAGTCCGGCTGCCCCCCGATCGGACGCGCAATGGGGGTCCAGGCGCGAGAGAACACCACTCCTGGCCCCGCCGAAGCCGTTGGCCGTCGGCGTGAGCAGGTAGACTGCGGGGTATCCCGCGACCGCCCTACCTGGTCGAGTCGCGCGTGGACAAAGGAGACCAGCCTCTCGTGCCCGATCCCAGCGAGCAGCCCGACACCACCGGTGCCACCGAGCGCGACGACCTGGTGCCGCTGCAGGGCGGGCAGGTGCCGAGCCTGGCCGACGCCCCGGCGTACGACGCCAGCGCGATCCAGGTGCTCGAGGGTCTGGACGCGGTGCGCAAGCGCCCCGGCATGTACATCGGCTCCACCGGCTCGCGGGGCCTGCACCACCTGGTCAACGAGGTGGTCGACAACTCGGTGGACGAGGCGTTGGCCGGGCACGCGACGCGGATCGACATCTCGCTGCTGGCCGACGGTGGGGTCAAGGTCGTCGACGACGGCCGTGGCATCCCCACCGACCTGATGCCCGGCGAGAACCGGCCCGCCGTCGAGGTCGTGCTGACGGTGCTGCACGCCGGCGGCAAGTTCGGCGGCGGCGGCTACGCGGTCTCGGGCGGCCTGCACGGCGTCGGGATCTCGGTGGTCAACGCGTTGTCGACCCGCCTGGACGTCGAGGTGCGCCAGCGCGGGCACGTTTGGCGCCAGAGCTACGCCGACGGCGTCCCGCAGGCGCCCCTGGCCCAGGGTGAGGCCAGCGACCTGACCGGCACCACCGTGACCTTCTGGGCCAACGACCAGATCTTCGAGACGGTCGAGTTCGACTTCGAGACGCTGCGCGCCCGGTTCCAGCAGATGGCGTTCCTCAACAAGGGCCTGACGCTGACCCTGCACGACCTGCGCGAGGGGCACGCCCAGGTCGACGCGACCGACGACGTCGACTCGACGGCGGCGATCGACGTCGACACCGACGCGGCCTCGCGCTACGTCGAGTTCCGCTACGACGGCGGCCTGGTCGACTACGTCAGGCACCTGAACGCCAGCAAGCGCGCTGAGGTCGTGCACCCCGAGGTCATCGCGTTCGAGTCCGAGGACACCACGCGGCACCTGTCGCTCGAGGTCGCGATGCAGTGGACCGGCGCCTACTCCGACAGCGTCCACACCTACGCCAACACGATCAACACCCACGAGGGTGGCACGCACGAAGAGGGGTTTCGCGCGGCGCTGACCACGCTGATCAACCGGTACGCGCGCGAGAAGGGGCACCTGAAGTAGAAGGACGACAACCTGTCGGGTGAGGACATCCGCGAGGGCCTGACCGCCGTCGTCTCGATCAAGCTCGGCGAGCCGCAGTTCGAGGGCCAGACCAAGACCAAGCTGGGCAACACCGAGGCCAAGGGGTTCGTCCAGCGGGTCGTGACCGACTCGCTCGGCGACTGGCTCGAGCGCCACCCGGGCGAGGCCCGCGAGGTGATCCGCAAGTCGATCCAGGCCTCAGCGGCCCGGATGGCGGCCCGCAAGGCGCGCGACGCCACCCGGCGCAAGGGCCTGCTCGAGTCCTCGTCGCTGCCCGGCAAGCTCAGCGACTGCCAGCTCAACGACCCGGTGCGCTGCGAGATCTTCATCGTCGAGGGCGACTCGGCCGGCGGCTCGGCCAAGGGCGGTCGCAACCCGATGACCCAGGCGATCCTGCCGATCCGCGGCAAGATCCTCAACGTCGAGAAGGCGCGGATCGACCGGGTGCTGGCCAACACCGAGGTGCAGGCGCTGATCTCGGCGTTCGGCTGCGGCATCGGCGAGGAGTTCGACCTGGCCAAGCTGAGGTACCACAAGATCGTGCTGATGGCCGACGCGGACGTCGACGGCCAGCACATCCGCACCCTGCTGCTCACCCTGATCTTCCGGTTCATGCGGCCGCTGGTCGACGGCGGCTTCATTTACCTCGCCCAGCCCCCGCTGTACCGGCTGAAGTGGAGCCAGGGCACGCACGACTTCGTGTACTCCGACCGCGAGCGCGACGCCGTCGCGGCCGCCGGGCTGGCCGCCGGGCGCAAGCTGCCCAAGGACAACGGCGTCCAGCGCTACAAGGGCCTGGGCGAGATGAACGCCCAGGAGCTGTGGGAGACCACGATGGACCCCGACCACCGGGTGCTGCTGCAGGTGACGCTCGAGGACGCCGCCGCGGCCGACGAGGCGTTCGCCGTCCTGATGGGTGAGGACGTCGAGTCGCGTCGCTCGTTCATCCAGCGCAACGCCAAGGACGTCCGCTTCCTCGACATCTGAGCCGGCGCCCACCTCGGCCCGCTCCCGCACTGACGAAGGACACCCGTGACCGACCTGCCCCCGCCCCCCATCACCGACCGCATCGAGTCCGTCGACCTGCAGGTCGAGATGCAGCGGTCCTACCTCGACTACGCGATGAGCGTCATCGTGGGTCGGGCGCTGCCGGACGTGCGCGACGGTCTCAAGCCGGTGCACCGCCGGGTGCTGTACGCGATGTACGACGGCGGTTACCGGCCCGACCGCGGGCACAACAAGTGCAGCCGCGTCGTCGGCGACGTGATGGGGCAGTACCACCCGCACGGTGACTCCTCGATCTACGACACCCTCGTGCGCCTGGCCCAGCCGTGGTCGCTGCGCTACCCGCTGGTGGACGGGCAGGGCAACTTCGGCTCGCCGGGCAACGACCCCGCCGCCGCGATGCGGTACACCGAGTGCCGGATGGCGCCGCTGGCCATGGAGATGGTGCGCGACATCGACGAGGAGACCGTCGACTTCCAGCCCAACTACGACGGCAAGACGCAGGAGCCGCTGCTGCTGCCCAGCCGGTTCCCCAACCTGCTGGTCAACGGCAGCAACGGCATCGCCGTCGGCATGGCCACCAACATCCCGCCGCACAACCTGCGCGAGGTCGCCGCCGGCGTCCAGTGGTTCCTGCAGAACCCGCAGGCCGACCGCGAGCAGCTGCTCGAGGCGCTGCTCACCCGCGTGCAGGGGCCGGACTTCCCCACCGGGGCGCTGATCCTGGGCAGGCGCGGGATCGAGGACGCGTACCGCACCGGCCGCGGCTCGATCACGATGCGCGCGGTGGTCGAGGTCGAGGAGATCCAGAACCGGCAGTGCCTGGTGATCACCGAGCTGCCCTACCAGGTCAACCCTGACAATCTCGCCCTGAAGATCGCCGACCTGGTGCGCGACGGCAAGATCGGCGGCATCGCCGACGTCCGCGACGAGTCCAGCAGCCGCACCGGCCAGCGCCTGGTGATCGTGCTCAAGCGTGACGCCGTCGCCAAGGTCGTGCTGAACAACCTCTACAAGCACACCCAGCTGCAGGACAACTTCAGCGCCAACATGCTCGCCCTGGTCGACGGCGTGCCGCGCACCCTGCCGCTGGACGGCTTCATCCGGTACTGGGTCGACCACCAGATCGAGGTCATCCAGCGGCGCACCCGCTACCGGCTGCGCGAGGCCAACGCCCGGGCTCACATCCTGCGCGGGTACGTCAAGGCGCTGGACGCGCTCGACGAGGTGATCGCCCTGATCCGCGCGTCCGCGACGGTCGAGGATGCCCGCGGCGGCCTGATCGCGCTGCTGGACGTCGACGAGCTGCAGGCCTCGGCGATCCTGAACATGCAGCTGCGCGCGCTCGCGGCCCTGGAGCGGCAGAAGATCGTCGACAACCTGGCCAAGATCGAGGTCGAGATCGCCGAGTACGAGGCGATCCTGGCCAGCGACGCCCGCCAGCGCGAGATCGTCGGCGAGGAGCTCGGCGAGATCGTCGACAAGTACGGCGACGAGCGGCGCACCCAGATCCGCCCCTTCGAAGGCGACATGTCCGCCGAGGACTTCATCGCCCGCGAGGAGGTCGTCGTCACCGTCACGACCGGCGGCTACGCCAAGCGCACCCGGGTCGACGCCTACCGCTCGCAGCGGCGCGGCGGCAAGGGTGTGCGCGGCGCCCAGCTGCGCGGCGACGACCTGGTCGAGCACTTCTTCACCACGACCACCCACCACTGGCTGCTGTTCTTCACCAACCTCGGTCGGGTCTACCGGGCCAAGGCCTACGAGCTGCCCGAG
>JBBQGB010000075.1:0-14042 GCA_038322575.1 Actinomycetales bacterium | reverse complement strand
CTCGGCCATGATCTCGGCGGTGTCGGGGGCGCCCGCGCACAGCACGATCTGGACATCGGGGTCGAGCGCGGCGACGGCGCGCAGGAAGTACGGCAGGCCCTTCTGCCGGGTGATCCGCCCGACGAAGACCACGCTGCGCCGGTCGGGGTCGACGCCGAGCGCGCGGACGGCGTCCGGGCGCTCGCGCCGCGACCACAGCCGGGTGTCGATCCCGTTGTGCACCACGTGCACCCGTGCGGGGTCGACGCCCGGGTAGCTGCGCAGGACGTCGGCGCGCATCCCCGCGCTGACCGCGATGACGGCGGCAGCGGCCTCGTACGCGGTCCGCTCGACCCACGACGACAGGGCGTACCCGCCGCCGAGCTGCTCAGCCTTCCACGGCCGCAACGGTTCCAGGCTGTGCGCGGTCACCACGTGGGGCGCGCCGTGCAGCAGGCTCGCCAGGTAACCACCCAGGTTCGCGTACCAGGTGTGCGAGTGGACGACGTCCGCCCCGCCGCAGTCCCCGGCCATCGGCAGGTCGACACCGATGGTGCGCAGCGCGGCGTTGGCGTCGGCGAGATCGGCGGGGTCGGCGTACGCCGTGGTGCCCGCCTCGTCGCGCGGTGACCCGAAGCAGCGCACCCGGACGTCGAGCCCCGCCCGCGAGCGCAGCGCGCGCACCAGCTCGGCGACGTGCACCCCGGCGCCGCCGTACACGTCCGGGGGGTACTCCTTGGTCAGCAGATCGATGCGCACCAGGGCAACCTAGTGCGAACGACCGCGCGCAGACACCCCTCGCTTCGGCGAGGCGCTGCCCCTAGGGTCGGGCCATGCCTGGTCGCCTGCGCAACCCCAAGGTGCTCGCCATCGTCCTGGCCGGCGGCGAGGGCAAGCGCCTGCTGCCGCTGACCGCCGACCGCGCCAAACCCGCCGTCCCGTTCGGCGGTATCTACCGGCTGATCGACTTCGCGCTGTCGAACGTCGTCAACTCGGGCTACCTGAAGATCGTCGTCCTGACGCAGTACAAGTCGCACAGCCTGGACCGGCACATCTCCAAGACGTGGCGGATGTCGAACATGCTGGGCAACTACGTGGCGCCGGTGCCCGCCCAGCAGCGGGTGGGCAAGCGGTGGTACTCGGGCAGCGCCGACGCGATCTTCCAGAGCCTGAACCTCGTGCACGACGAGCGGCCCGACCACGTGGTCGTCGTCGGCGCCGACAACATCTACCGCATGGACTTCGCGCAGATGCTCGACCAGCACATCGAGACCGCTGCGGGAGCCACCGTCGCGGCGATCCGCCAGCCGATCTCGCTCGCCGACCAGTTCGGGGTCATCGACGTCGAACCGACCGACCCGCGCCGGATCCGGGCGTTCCTCGAGAAGCCGACCGACCCCGCGGGCCTGCCGGACGCGCCGCACGAGATCCTCGCCTCGATGGGCAACTACGTCTTCGACACCGACGCCCTGGTCGACGCCGTCACCCGCGACGCCGACCGCGAGGGGTCGAACCACGACATGGGTGGGGACATCATCCCGGACTTCGTCGACCGCGGGCAGGCAGGCGTCTACGACTTCCGCGACAACGACGTCGCCGGGTCGACCGACCGCGACCGGGACTACTGGCGCGACGTCGGGACGCTGGACGCCTACTACGAGGCGCACATGGACCTCATCTCGGTGCTGCCCGTCTTCAACCTCTACAACTACGACTGGCCGCTCTACACGGACTACGGCCCGCTCCCACCGGCCAAGTTCGTGCACGGCTGGCACGGCCGGATCGGGCACGCCGTGAACAGCAGCGTCTCGCCCGGCGTCGTGGTCAGCGGCGCGACCGTCGAGAACTCCGTTCTCTCGCCTGGTGTCTACGCGCACTCGTGGTCGTCGGTGACCGACAGCGTCATCCTCGACAACGTGCAGATCGGCCGGCACGCCGTCGTCCGACGAGCGATCATCGACAAGAACGTCGTCATCCCCGACAACGCCCGGGTGGGGATGGATCCCGACGAGGACCGCGCCCGCGGTCTGACCGTCACCGAGTCCGGGCTCGTCGTCATCGGAAAGGGCCAGCTGATCTCCTCATGAGCCACCACCAGGACGCCCGCCCCGTGCGCGTCGGCGTGCAGATCCACCCGCAGCACGCCGAGTACGCCGACATCCGCCGCGCCGTCGCGGCGGCCGAGGAGCTCGGCGTCGACGTCGTCTTCAACTGGGACCACTTCTTCCCGCTGTACGGCGACCCTGACGGCAAGCACTTCGAGTGCTGGACGATGCTGGGTGCCTGGGCCGAGGCCACGTCGCAGGTCGAGATCGGCGCCCTCGTCACCTGCAACAGCTACCGCAACCCCGAGCTGCTGGCCGACATGGCCCGCACCGTCGACCACATGAGCGGTGGGCGGCTGATCCTCGGCATCGGCGCCGGGTGGTGCGAGAAGGACTACGACGAGTTCGGCTACGAGTTCGGTACGGCCGGGTCGCGTCTGGCCGATCTCGGCGAGGCGCTGCCGCGCATCGAGAAGCGGCTGTCCGTGGGCAACCCGGCGCCGACCCGCGACGTCCCGGTGCTGATCGGCGGTGGCGGCGAGAAGAAGACGCTGCGCCTGGTGGCCAAGCACGCCGACGTCTGGCACGGCTTCGGCGACCCCGAGGTGGTCGAGCGGAAGGTGCGGATCCTGGACGAGTGGTGCGCGACCGAGGGTCGCGACCCCGCCGAGATCGAACGGTCCGTGGGGGTCGAGGTCGGGCCCGACGCCACCGGTGACCAGCTCTACGACCTGGGTGTGCGGCTGTTCACCATCGGGCTCAACGGACCCGACTACGACCTCGCCCCCGTGCAGGACTGGCTGCAGTTCCGCGCCGCCAAGAACGCCTGAGCTGGCCCCGGAGGCGTGCCCGACGTCCCCGCACCGCCCACCCAGGAGCCCACGCTCCTGGTGACGCTGACCGGCCCGGACCGGCCCGGGGTCAGCGCCGTCCTCTTTGCGGCGGTCGCCGGTCGAGACCTCACCGTGCTGGACGTCGAGCAGGTCGTCGTGCGGTCGCACCTGACCCTCGCGGTGCTGCTGACGGTCGCCGGCGACCCGGTCGGCGTCGCCGCCGACGTCACCCGCGCGGGCGAGTCGCTGGGCATGAAGGTCAGGTGCCGCAAGGGTTTTGGTGACAACGCTGCTCGTCGAGGTGGTCGGCTGCACGTAACGGTCCTGGGGTCGCCGATCACGCCGGTGGCCCTGTCGGCCATCGCCGAGTCGATCGCCGAGCACGGCGGCAACATCGACCGCATCCGCCGGATCTCGCGCTGGCCCGTGACAACGATCGAGATCGACGTGTCCGGTGCGGACGTGAGCGGTCTGCGCCGGGTGCTGTCGGCGGTCGCCGCCGCGCGCGGGGTCGACGTCGCCGTGTCGCCGGCCGGACTGGCCCGCCGGGGTCGTCGTCTGGTCGTCATGGACGTCGACTCGACCCTGATCCAGGACGAGGTCATCGAGCTGATCGCCGCCCACGCCGGCCGCAAGGCCGAGGTCGCCGACGTCACCGACCGCGCCATGCGAGGTGAGCTGGACTTCGCCGACAGCCTGCACGAGCGGGTGGCGCTGCTGGCCGGCCTGCCGGCGTCCGTGCTGGACGAGGTGCGCGCGCAGGTGCGCCTGACCCCCGGGGCCCGCACCCTGGTGCGCACCCTCAAGCGCCTGGGGTTCACGGTCGGGCTGGTCTCGGGCGGGTTCATCGAGATCGTGCGTCCGCTCGCTGACCTGCTCGGCATCGAGCACGCCGAGGCGAACCGGCTCGAGGTGCGTGACGGCGTCCTGACCGGCCGGGTGCTCGGCGCCATCGTCGACCGCGCGGGCAAGGCCGAGGCGCTGCGCCGGTTCGCCCGCGACGAGGGGATCGCGCTCTCACGCACCATCGCGATCGGTGACGGCGCGAACGACCTCGACATGTTGGACGCCGCCGGACTCGGCATCGCGTTCAACGCCAAGCCGGTGGTGCGCGCGCAGGCCGACACCTCGGTGACGGTCCCCTACCTCGACGCGGTGCTGTACCTGATCGGCATCCCGCGCGAGGAGGTCGAGGAGGCCGACGCCGCCGACCCCGATGCCGGCCCCGCGGACGTGGCCGCGCCGGCGCCCTGAGCCGGCGATCCGACGTACGGAGTACGGCGACCCACCCTGGGTGCGATCACTCCGCCACCCGGTTGTCGCGGGGGCGCCCCACTACGGTCCGAACGGAGCAGGGTGCCCCCGCGGTCACCAGGCTGCAGCGCCGGCGGCGGCCCCGGCGCCCGCCACCGCTCACCCACGGGGGACGGCGAACCGCGTCAGCCGCGTGCTGTGCGGCTGCAGGTCGTCCCACGGGCCGTCGACCTCGAGCACGGCGACGGCGCTCGTCGAGAACCCTGCGGCCAGCCCGGTCAGGGCCGACGCGCTGCTGCTCGGACCGGCCAGGGCCAGGGTCAACGTCGACTGCACCGGCTCGTGCCCGACCACCACGAGCAGGCGGACGTCGTCCGCCACCGACCGCACGACCGCGAGCTCGGTGCCGGGCGAGGCGGCGTATAGCTCGGCCCGCTCGGTCACGGCCGGCGCCTGGTCGAACGCCGCGCTGGCGAGCAGCCAGGTCTGGGTGGCGCGCAGCGCCGTGGAGCACAGGACCAGGTCGGGTGCGCCGGTCTCGGCGGCCAGCCATCGGCCGAGAGCGGGGGCATCCCGGCGCCCGCGGGCCGACAGCGGCCGGTCGTGGTCGGCGACGTCCTGCGGCTGGTGCCGGTCGGACTTGGCGTGCCGTACCACGACGAGCCGGCGGGGCGGTGAGGTCATGGGACACAGTGTCGCCCGTCCGAACGCGGCGAGCACGGCACCGCGGCGCGACTAGGCTCGGGCGATGCCCCCGACACCGACCCGACGCCTGATGGTGATCGGCGGGGCCGAGGACAAGGTGGGCCGGTCGCGGGTGCTGCGGCGTTTCGTCCGCCTGGCCGGCGGCGCGGACGCGCGCGTCGTCGTCGTGCCGACCGCGTCCAGCGTCCCCGGCCAGATGGTCGCGATGTACACCGAGGTGTTCGGGCGCCTCGGCGTGAGCTCGGTCACCGCCGTCGCACCGGCGGACCGCCGGCACGGCGACGACCCGGCGCTGGTCGGGCCGCTCGAGCGCGCCACGGGCGTGTTCATGACCGGCGGCAACCAGCTGAAGCTGTCCCAGGTGCTCACCGGCACCCCGGTGGGCCGCGCGATCCACCAGGCCTACGAGCGCGGCTGCGTCGTCGCGGGGACGTCGGCCGGCGCCAGCATCGTCAGCTCGCACATGATCTCGATGGGCGACGAGGGCGTGACCCCACGGCAGCGCTCCAGCCAGCTGTCCGCCGGGCTCGGCCTGCTGCCCGACGTCGTGGTCGACCAGCACTTCGACCAGCGCGGCCGCTACGGGCGGCTGCTGTCGCTGGTGGCCCAGTCGCCGTCCCTGCTGGGCATGGGTGTCGACGAGGACACCGCCGCGCTGATCACCGACGGGCACCTGCTCGAGGTCGTGGGATCGGGGGGCGTGTTCCTGGTCGACGCCTCGCAGGCGCTGTCCGACGCCCACGAGGCGCGGCAGGGCGCGCCGCTGCTGGTGTCCGGTGCCGTCGTCCACGCCCTGCCCAGCGGCGTGCGCTTCGACCTCACCACCCGACGCCTGCTGGGGTTCGTCCAGCGGCGCCGCGACGCGACCGTCGCCGTCTCGCACCAGGACCGCGACGAGGCGACACGCGCCACCCGGGTGCGCCACGACGACCCGCCCGTCCTGCGCGCCCTCGGCCAGCCCGAGCGCTGACCACCCACTGACTGGAGAGCCCGATGACCGAGCCCGGACCCTCACCGGACCTCACCATCCTCGAGACGCACGTCTACCGGGGCCCCAACATCTGGTCGTACGACGTGTCGGTGCACCTGGTCGTCGACCTCGGCTCGCTCGAGCGGTTCCCCACCAGCGAGCTGCCCGGGTTCACCGACGCCCTGGTGGCGCTGCTGCCGCGGATCGAGCGGCACACCTGCTCGCGCGGGCACCGCGGCGGGTTCATCGAGCGGATGCGCGAGGGCACCTGGCTCGGGCACGTCGCCGAGCACGTCGCGCTGCAGCTGCAGCAGGAGGCCGGGCACGACATCCGCCGCGGCAAGACCCGCGGCGTCAAGGGCCGCCCCGGGGTCTACAACGTGGTCTTCGGGTACGTCGACGAGCGGGTCGCCCTCGCCGCGGCACGGCTGTCGGTGCGGCTGGTCAACCACCTGGTGCAGGCCGAGCCGGACTTCGACTTCGACGCCGAGCTCGACCTGTTCCTGCGCCGCGCCGAGCGGACGGCGTTCGGGCCCAGCACCGCCGCCATCGTCGAGGAGGCCGTCAGCCGCGACATCCCGTGGATCCGGCTGAACGAGCAGTCCCTGGTGCAGCTCGGCCAGGGCGTCCACCAGCAGCGCATCCGGGCCACGATGACCTCGGGCACCAGCGCCCTGGCGGTCGACATCGCCGGCGACAAGGAGCTGACCAGCACGTTGCTCGCGTCGGCCGGCCTGCCGGTGCCGGGCACGCAGAGCGTGCGCACCGTCGAGGACGCCGTCCGGGTGGCCGACCGGATGGGCTACCCCGTCGTGGTCAAGCCGCTGGACGGCAACCACGGCCGCGGTGTCTGCCTGGACCTGCGGTCGGCGGACGACGTCCGCGCCGCCTTCGACGTCGCCCAGGAGCAGTCGCGGCGCGGCTGGGTGGTGGTCGAGTCGCTGATCCTCGGCCGGGACTACCGCTGCCTGATCATCGGCGGCCGCATGCAGGCGATCGCCGAGCGGGTGCCGGCGCACGTGGTGGGCGACGGCGTGCGGTCGGTCACCGAGCTGGTCGAGGCGACCAACGCCGACCCCCGCCGCGGGGTGGGGCACGAGAAGGTCCTGACCCGGATCAGCGTCGACGACGTGGCCGTCGACCTGGTGCGGCAGCAGGGATTCGAGATGCACGAGGTGCCCTCGGCCGGTGAGATGGTCAAGCTCGCGCTCACCGGCAACATGTCGACCGGCGGCATCTCGGTCGACCGCACCTTCGAGGCCCACCCCGACAACGTCGAGATCGCCGAGGAAGCCGCCCGCGTCATCGGCCTGGACGTCGCGGGCATCGACTTCATCTGCCCCGACATCGCCCAGCCCGTGCGCGAGACCGGGGGCGCGATCTGCGAGGTGAACGCGGCTCCGGGCTTTCGCATGCACACCCACCCCACGGTCGGTGAGCCGCAGTACATCGCCAAGCCGGTGGTCGACCTGCTGTTCCCGCCGGGCGCCGCGGCGCGGGTGCCGATCGTCGCGGTCACTGGTACGAACGGCAAGACGACGACCTCGCGGATGATCGCCCACGTCTTCAAGGGGTTGGGGCACAAGGTCGGCATGACCAGCACCGACGGCGTGGTGATCGACGAGCGCCTGGTCATCAAGGCCGACGCCTCGGGGCCCAAGTCCGCGCGCATGGTGCTGCAGAACCCGCGCGTGGACTTCGCCGTCTTCGAGGTGGCCCGCGGGGGGATCCTGCGCGAGGGGCTGGGCTTCGACCGGGCCGACGTCGCCGTCGTCACCAACGTCGCACCCGACCACCTCGGCATGCGCGGCATCGACACCCTCGAGCAGCTCGCGGCGGTCAAGGCCGTCGTCGTCGAGGCGGTGCCCCGCAACGGGCACGCGGTGCTGAACGCCGACGACAAGCTGGTGCGCGAGATGCGCCGGCGCTGCTCGGGCGAGGTCGTCTGGTTCTCGCTGCGCGGCCCCGGAACCCCCGAGCGCGACCTGATCGACGAGCACTGCCGGCGCGGTGGCAAGGCGGTCGTGCTCGACACCAGCGACAAGGGCGACATGATCGTGATCCGGCACGGCCGACGGTCGATGCAGCTGGCCTGGACCCACCTGCTGCCCGCGACCTTCGGTGGCGCCGCGCTGATGAACGTCGCGAACGCGATGGCCGCCGCGGGCGCGGCCTTCGCCGCGGGCGCTCCCCTGCACGACATCCGGCAGGGGCTGCGCACGTTCACCACGTCGTACTACCTGTCGCCGGGCCGGATGAACCTGCTGCCGGTGCTGGGCGTCGAGGTCGTCGTCGACTACTGCCACAACCCTGCAGGCATGCGGGCCCTGGGCGACTTCGTCGAGCGGTACTCGGCCCGGCAGTCCGTCACCGCCGACCTCGGCAGGCCGTCGCGCATCGGGATGATCGGGGCGGCCGGCGACCGGCGGGACGAGGACGTGCGCGAGCTCGGTGAGGTCGCCGCGGATGTGTTCGACGTGGTCATCGTCCGCGAGGACGCGAACCTACGCCGTCGTGAGCCGGGGGCCACGGCGGCGCTGGTCGCCGAGGGGCTGCACGCGCGGATGAACGAGGGGGCGCGCTGCAAGCAGGTCGAGATCGTCACCGACGAGCTGGCGGCGGTGCGCCACGTGATGGCGCGTGCCAACGCGGGTGACCTGGTGGTGCTGTGCGCCGACAAGCACGCCGGGGTCCTGGCCGAGCTCGAGGTGATCAGCCGGCAGGCGCAGGCCGGCGCTCACACCGGCGACGTCGTCGGTGACCCCGACCTCAACCCCCACGTGCTGACGCTGGACGCCGCCGAGACCGGGTCGGCCGCCGACGCGGGCGCCGTCTGAGCCGCACCGGGGACGTCGCTCAGGTCGGGGCCGCCGGCAGCTCGCCGGCGTACCCCAGCAGGGCGGGCGCGTAGGCGCGGTCGTCGTCGGCGCCCGCGTGCGCCACGAGCGACTCGACCAGCAGTCGCACCGCCTGGTCGCCGTGGCCCGACTCCAGCAATGCGAGCGCCAGGAACGCCTGCGCAGCAACGCTCTCGGGCCGCTCCGCCGCGACCTGGGTGAGCACCGACACCGCCTCGGCCGGACGACCGAGCAGCCGCAGGCTCGACCCGAGGCCGATCAGCGCATGGTGCCGGTGCGGCTCGCGCAGCCCGTCGCGCAGGGCGGCGCGGTACGCCGGCACCGCCTGCGCCGTCAGTCCGTCGGCATCCAGGGCACTGGCCCACTCGTACATCAGGCGCGGGTCGTCGGGGTCGGCGTCCAGCAGCGCCAGGAGCAGCCGCTGGCGGTCGACCGGCGCGGCCCGGTGCAGGTCGGCGATCCGCTGCTCCAGCGGGTGCTGCCCGCGGGCTGCCACGACCTTGGCGCGTACCTGGTCCGGACCGTCCTGCGTCCCACCGTGCCGGTGCAGCCAGTCGTCGAGCAGCTCGCGGTCGGCGTGGCACATCACCGCGACGACGTCACCAGCCCCGGCGCCCGCGGCCAGTGCGTGCAGGCCCGACAGCTCGTCGGCGTACGCCGGGACGTCGGCCACCCCGACCCGCGCGAGCCCGGTGGCCAGCTGGGCCTGCATGTCGTCCAGCGTGCGGCCGCGCAGGTAGTGCTCCTTGTGCACGATCACGACCTGGTCGCTGCGGCGTCCGGCGATCTCGCCGAGCGCGGTCAGCAGGTCGTCGGACCGGTCGCCCGCGGTGCCGAGACCGAGGCGCACCAACGACCCCGGGGCGCGCAGCCCCTCGCAGACGTCCAGCAGCGCCTCGAGCCCCGCCTCGTTGTGGGCCAGGTCGACGACCACCGTGACCGTCCCGCCCGGCACGGGCAGCGACCACACGTTCAGCCGCCCCGGGTTGAGCCGGACGTCGGGGCTGAACGTGCGCAGACCCTCGACCACCGCCTCGCGCTCCAGACCCAGGCCGAGGGCGGCTGCGGCAGCGGCCAGCGCGTTGGCCAGGTTGTGCCGTGAGAGCCCGCACAGGGCGATCGGCAGGTCGAGGACGTCGACGAGCCGGTCGGGGTCGCCGTCCGGGCGCAGCACCACCACCTGGCCGTCGAGCACCGTGATCGCCCGCCCGCCGGCGTCCAGGGCCGTGCGCAGAGCGGGTGAGTCGGGGTGCAGGCTGAACACCCACGGCCGGGCGGGGGTACCGGCGAGCATCGCGAGCACCCGCGGGTCGTCCCCGTTCAGCACGCACCAGCCGCTCGCTGAGGTGACGCGGGTGATGATCGCCTTGACCTCGGCGAGCTGGTCGACGGTGTCGATCCCCTGCATCCCCAGGTGGTCGGCGCTGACGTTCGTGACGACCGAGACGTCGTTGGCGACGACGCCCATCCCCCGCAGCAGAAGCCCGCCGCGCGCCGTCTCGAGCACCGCGCACTGCACCCCGGGGGCGTCCAGGACGGCGCGCGCCCCCGCGGGGCCGCTGTAGTCGCCCGGTTCGACCACCTCGCCCTGGACGACGACGCCGTCGGTGCTCGACCATCCCGTGCGCAGGCCCGCGGTCATCGCGATGTGCGCCAGCAGCCGGGTGGTCGTGGTCTTGCCGTTGGTGCCGGTCACCGACGCCACGGGCACGCGCGACCGCACCGCGCTCGGACGGCGACCGGCGGGCGCGGCGCGGACCGCGGCCGAGGCCGCCGCCAGCCGCTCGTCGACCACGGCCGCCGTCGGCGGGTCACCCCCGGTGTCCTGCAGGCACGCGTCGAGGCACTGCGCGACCGCCTGCCCGAGCGCCACGGCCCGGTCGTGGTGGCGCCAGGGGTAGGCGACGACCACCTCGCGCAGGCCCGACCCGGTGCGCACCCGCAGGCCGAGGCGGGCCGTGCCGGCGCCGAGGGCCACCCGGCGCACCAGCCGGGCCACCAGACGCATCGCGAACCGCTGGCGATGGGCCGACCCCGGGTCGCCGGGTCGCACCCGCGTCAGACCCACGGCGGCCGCCAGGGTGCCGGCGTCCGCGGTGTCCAGGTCGCTCAGCGCCCCGATGTCGAGCACCAGCTTGGTGGCGGCGCGGGTGAAGTACAGGTTGGGTCCGTCGAGCAGGCGAAGCTCGACCAGGCTGGTGCCGGGCATGACGCGGAGACTAGTGGCGATCACCGGACGTCGAGCCGGACTCACGCAGGGTCATGTCGATGAGGCGGGTGGAGGCAATCGCGGCCAGCTGCCCGCCGCGCCGCGGCGCGAGCACTACCGTCGGCCCGTGATCACGACCCGCGTCCGGCGCGCCTTCGGCGCCGTGGCGGTCGGCGCCGCCGTCCTCGCCGGCTGCTCGCGGGCTCCCGTCCAGGTCGAGGGGGTCAAGCTCGAGGCGACGACGGGTCCCACGCCGTCGGCCGGCCCGACGACCCCGGCGCCCCTGCTGCCGGCGGCGGAAGGCGGGCTGGCCGTGCGGCTGGAGCCGCCGACCGTGCGGGCCGTGGTGGGGCAGCCGGTCACGCTCACCGTGCGGTTCGTCGACGCGCACGGCGGGCTGGTGGGGACGGTCGAGGACTTCGGCGACGGCGGACTGGGCGGCATGAAGGTCAGCGACTGCCGCGACAGCGAGAAGAACCCCTCGGCCGGGTCGAAGCTGATGACGCACGCGTTCGCGGCCCCCGGCACCTACGTCGTCAGCGTCACCGTGACGACGCTGTCGTGCGTCCACGGCCAGGAGGACGTGACCGCCACCGCCTCGGTGCTGGTGCGCTGACCCGCCGGCGCGACGTCGTGCCCGGGTCCCTGCAGACTGGGGCGATGATCTCGGTCGAGCTCGCGAGGGCCCTGCGCGTGGCGGGGCTCAACTGGACGCCGGCACCGGGCGACCGCTTCGTCGTGCCTGACCGCGACATGGACCAGGACGTGTTCGTCATCAGCGACATGGCCATCGACGTGCACCACTTCCGCTCGGGCACCGTCATCGGCTTCAACGGCACCACCGAGTGGGCCCTCGACAGCATCGAGCAGGGGGCGGTCGTGTGGCTGCCTCGCGAGAGCCAGCTGCGCGACCTGCTCGGCGAGGGCTTCGTGCGGCTCGAGCGGTCGCCCGACGGGTACGCCGTCGTGGCGGCGGAGGACGAGGTGCTGGTGCGGTACGACGACACCGACGTCGAGCAGGCGTACGCGCGCGCCGTGCTGGCCCGACTGCGCTGACCGGTCAGACCCCTACTGCCCCATGGCGTGCACGCCGCCATCGACGTGCACGATCTCACCGGTGGTCGCGGGGAACCAGTCCGACATCAGGGCCACGCAGGCGCGGGCGGCGGGCTCGGCGTCCTTGACGTCCCAGCCAAGGGGCGCCCGGGTGTCCCACACCTGCTCGAACGCTTCGAAGCCGGGGATGCTCTTGGCGGCGGTGGTGCGCACGGGGCCCGCCGCGACCAGGTTGCAGCGGATCCCCTTCGGCCCCAGCTCGCGCGCGCAGTACCGCGAGGTCGACTCGAACGCGGCCTTCGCCACGCCCATCCAGTCGTAGACCGGCCAGGCGAACTTCGCGTCGAAGGTCAGGCCCACGACGCTGCTGCCGGGTGCCATCAGCGGCAGCGCTGCGACCGCCAACGCCTTGAGCGAGTAAGCCGACACGTGCACGGCGGTGGCGACGTCCTCCCACGGCGCGGTCATGAAGTCGAACGCCCCCTTGGGGGCGAAGCCGATCGAGTGCAGCACGCCGTCCAGTCCGTCGACGTGCTCGCGCAGCCGCTCGGCAAGGGTGTCGAGGTGGGCGGTGTCCTGCACGTCGAGCTCGATGACCGGGGCCGGCTTCGGCAGCCGCTTGGCGATCGTCTGGGTGATCTTCATGGTGCGCCCGAACGAGGTCAGCACCACCTGCGCGCCCTCGTCCTGCGCCAGCCGCGCGACGTGGAACGCGATGGACGAGTCCATCAGCACGCCGGTGACCAGCAGCCGCTTGCCCTCGAGCAGACCCATGTCAGTGCCCCATCCCTAGTCCACCGTCCACCGGGACGACCGCCCCGCTGATGTACGCCGCCTCGTCACTGGCCACGAACCGCACCACGCCGGCGACCTCGGCCGCGCTGGCGAAGCGCCCGGCCGGGATCGCGAGCCTGTAGGCCGCCTGCTGCGCCTCGGGCAGCGACGCCGTCATGTCGGTCTCGACGAACCCCGGCGCCACGACGTTCGCCGTGATGCCCCGGCCGCCGAGCTCACGGGTGATCGAGCGCGCGAGGCCCACCAGGCCGGCCTTGCTCGCCGCGTAGTTGGCCTGGCCCGGCGAGCCGTAGAGCCCGACGACGCTCGAGATCAGCACGATCCGTCCGCGCCGCAGCCGCATCATGCCCTTGCTGGCGCGGCGGGCGCAGCGGAAGGCGCCGGTGAGGTTGGTGTCGAGGACGTGGGTGAAGTCGTCGTCGCTCATCCGCATCAGCAGGGTGTCCTTGGTGATGCCCGCGTTGGCCACCAGCACCTCGACCGGCCCGTGCTGGGCCTCGACCTCGGTGAACGCCGCGTCGACCGAGGCGGTGTCGGTGACGTCGCAGCGGACGGCGATCGCGCCGTCCAGCTCACCCGGCAGCTCGCCCGAGCGGCTGGTGATGGCCACCTTGTCGCCGGCCGCCAAGAACGCGGCGGCGATCGCCAGCCCGATCCCCCGGTTGCCGCCGGTCACCAGCACGCTGCGTCCGCTCATGCGCAGCGACGGTAGCGGTTCGAGCGGTGTGTTCCGAAGCGCAGGGCCGATGCCGGACGCCGGGCCCGCAGGGTCGCGCTCGTGATTGGGGCAACGGCGCGTCAAGGGTGACGCGCCGTTGCCCCGGTGGTGGGGGTTCACCCGTCGGGCGACCAGAGGGGTGGCAGGGGTGTCCCGCGTCGTCGGGTCCAGATGGGTGGGTCGAACACCGGCCGTCCGGTGGGTTCGTCGAGCCGGACTGACCATCGGTCGTGGTGCTGGTCGTCATGGATGACCCGTTGGTGGTGGTAACGACACAGCAGGACCAGGTTCGTCAGGGAGGTGGGGCCGCCGTCGGCCCAGTGCACCACGTGGTGCGCGTCGCAGCGGGACGTCGGGGTGTCGCAGCCGGGGAACGCGCATCCGGCGTCGCGCACCATCAGGGCCGCCCACATGGCGGCGCTGACGGTGCGGGTGCGTCGTCCGACGTCCAGCACCTGACCGAGCGGCCCGACGGTGACCGGGGTGATCGTGGCGTCGCACGCCAATCTGCGGGTGGTCTCCCCGGAGACGACGCCGCCCCAGTCCAGCGACGACCCGCCGGGCTCCCCGGCCAGGGTCGCGGCGCCCGTGACCACGGTGAGATGCGCGCCCGGTCGGCG
>JBBQGB010000074.1:0-14266 GCA_038322575.1 Actinomycetales bacterium | reverse complement strand
CACAGCTGGGGGTCCAGACCCGAGAACAGGTCGTGGGTCGGGGGGTGCCACGACCAGCGCAGGTTGCTCGCGAGCTCGCCGAGAGCGGCGATGGGCGCGGGCAGGACGGTGCGGACGCTGAAGCGTCGGATCGCTCTCACGCTCATGATCGTAGTGGCCCCGGTCACCTCCGGTGGTCGCTCCGGCTGGCCTCTTGCATGCTGTGCAAGATCTTGCACTCCCCGGCGCGCGTCCCGGTGGCGCTGGTGTGCGCCGGGCACCCCGCAGTCGGTAGCGTCCCTGCGGTGATCGGTCGCATCCCCGTCCTGGCCCTGTCCCCCGTCGTCGACTCCGGTCGGTGGCCTGCTCGGTGCGTCGTCGGTGAGGCGGTCCCGGTGCGGGCCACCGTCTTCCGCGAGGGCCACGACGCCGTCAGCGCGACGGCGGTGCTCACCGGGCCGGACGGCGCCGAGCGGGCGCCCGTGCAGATGACCTGCCTCGAGCCGGGGCTGGACCTGTGGGGCGCCGACCTGGTGCCGGACGCCGAGGGCGAGTGGACCTTCCGCGTCGAGGGGTGGTCCGACCCCTACAGCACCTGGGCGCACGACGCCGTCCTGAAGGTCGCCGCCGACGTCGACACCGAGCTGATGCTCGCCGAGGGCGCCCTGCTGCTGGAGTCCGCGGGTGCCGCGCCGGGCCGGTCGGCCGCGCACGAGCGCGTCCTGGCCGAGGCCGTGGTGGGCCTGCGCGACACGGCCCGGCCGGCGCAGGCGCGGCTGGCGGCCGGGACGTCGGCCGCGGTCCACTCGGCCCTCGCCGCGGTCCCGGTGCGCGAGATGGTCAGCCCGAGCGCCGAGCTGCCCCTGCGCGTGCAGCGCGAGCGGGCCCTGGTCGGCGCCTGGTACGAGTTCTTCCCACGGTCGGAGGGCGCGACGTACGACGAGCGCAGCGACACCTGGACGAGCGGGACGCTGCGCACCGCAGCCCGGCGGCTGGAGGGCATCGCGGCCATGGGTTTCGACGTCGCCTACCTGACGCCGATCCACCCGATCGGGACGACGAACCGCAAGGGCCGCAACAACACCCTGGACCCGCGGCCGCAGGACCCGGGGTCGCCGTACGCGATCGGGTCGACCGACGGCGGTCACGACGCCATCGAGCCCACCCTCGGCACCTTCGCGGACTTCGACGCGTTCGTCGCCGAGGCCCGGCGCCTCGGCCTGGAGGTCGCGCTCGACCTCGCGCTGCAGTGCTCCCCCGACCACCCGTGGGTCACCGCGCACCCCGAGTGGTTCACGACCAAGTCCGACGGCACCATCGCCTACGCCGAGAACCCGCCCAAGAAGTACCAGGACATCTACCCGGTGAACTTCGACAACGACCCCGCGGGGATCTACGCCGAGGTGCTGCGCGTGGTCCTGCTCTGGGCCGAGCACGGGGTCACGCTGTTCCGGGTCGACAACCCGCACACCAAGCCGGTGCAGTTCTGGGAGTGGCTGATCGCCCAGGTCGCGGCGCGCCAACCCGAGGTGGTGTTCCTCGCCGAGGCGTTCACCCGGCCGGCGATGATGCACACCCTGGCCAAGGTCGGGTTCCACCAGTCGTACACGTACTTCACCTGGCGCAACACCAAGGCCGAGCTCACCGAGTACCTCACAGAGCTGTCCGGCGACAGCGCCGACTACATGCGCCCCAGCTTCTGGCCGACGACGCACGACATCCTCACCCCGACGCTGCAGTACGGCGGGCGCCCGGCCTTTCGGCTGCGGGCTGCGCTGGCCGCGACGATGGCCCCGACCTGGGGGATCTACTCGGGGTACGAGCTGGTCGAGAACGTCGCGCGGCCCGGCGTCGAGGAGCAGATCGACAACGAGAAGTACGAGTTCAAGGCCCGTGACTGGGCCGGCGCCGAGCGCGAGGGACGCAGCATCGCGCCCTGGCTGACGCGGCTGAACCAGATCAGGCGCGACCACCCGGCGCTGCAGCGCCTGCGCAACATCGTGTTCCACCCGACCGACGACGACTCGATCATCGCCTACAGCCGGCGGCTCACAGCGGCTCAGTCGCCGACCGGCCGCCCCGACCTGCTGATCGTCGTCGTCAACCTCGACCCGCACGGCGTGCGGGCCACGACCGTCCACCTCGACCTGCCCGCGCTCGGCCTGCCCTGGGGCACCTCGTTCGTGGCGCACGACCTGGTGACGGGAAACGAGTGGCACTGGGGTGAGCACGTGTTCGTGCGGCTGGACCCGCACGTCGAACCCGCCCACATCGTCCACGTGAGAGGGGCCTAGCGATGGAGGGCCTCAACCTCAGCACGCCGGGTCTGCGGCACGACCCGAACTGGCACAAGAAGGCCGTCTTCTACGAGGTCCTGATCCGCGCCTTCGACGACTCCAACGGCTCGGGGTCCGGCGACATCACCGGGCTGATCGGTCGGCTGGACTACCTGCAGTGGCTCGGCGTCGACTGCCTGTGGCTGCCGCCGTTCTACGCCTCACCGCTGCGCGACGGCGGCTACGACGTCTCGGACTACTGCTCGGTCCTGCCCGAGTTCGGCACCATGCCCGACTTCACCGAGCTGGTGTCCCAGGCCCACGCCCGTGGCCTTCGGGTGATCGTCGACCTGGTGATGAACCACACCAGCGACCAGCACCCGTGGTTCCAGGCCAGCCGCTCCGACCCGACGGGCCCCTACGGCGACTTCTACGTGTGGTCCGACAGCGACCAGGGGTACCAGGACGCGCGGATCATCTTCGTCGACACCGAGACCAGCAACTGGACGTTCGACCCGGTGCGGCGTCAGTACTTCTGGCACCGGTTCTTCGGCCATCAGCCCGACCTGAACTTCGAGAACCCCGCCGTGCAGGAGGCGATGTTCGACGTCGTCCGGTTCTGGATGAAGCTCGGCATCGACGGGTTCCGGCTGGACGCGATCCCCTACCTGTTCGAGGAGGAGGGCACCAACTGCGAGAACCTGCCGGCGACGCACGACTTCCTGCGCCGGCTGCGCGCCATGGTCGACACCGAGTTCCCCGGCCGGATCATGCTGGCCGAGGCCAACCAGTGGCCCCAGGACGTCGTCGACTACTTCGGCACCGACGCCGAGCCCGAGTGCCACATGGCGTTCCACTTCCCCGTGATGCCGCGGCTGTACTACGCCATGCGCGAGGAGTCGGCGCTGCCGATCGCCGAGATCCTCGCCGACACCCCCGACCTGCCCTCGCACGGCCAGTGGGGCACGTTCCTGCGCAACCACGACGAGCTGACCCTCGAGATGGTCACCACCGAGGAGCGGGCGGCGATGTACGGGTGGTACGCCCCCGACGCGCGGATGCGCGCGAACATCGGCATCCGGCGCCGACTGGCGACGCTGCTCGACAACTCGCGCGCCGAGATCGAGCTGATCAACGCGCTGCTGCTCTCGCTGCCCGGCAGCCCGTGCCTGTACTACGGCGACGAGATCGGCATGGGCGACAACATCTGGCTGCCCGACCGCGACTCGGTGCGCACCCCGATGCAGTGGACGCCGGACCGCAACGCGGGTTTCTCCAGCGCCGACCCCGGCAAGCTCTACCTGCCCACCATCCAGTCGCTGGTGCACCACTACGCCACCGCGAACGTCGAGGCCCAGCTCGCCTCCCGGTCTTCCCTGCTGCACTGGACCCGCGGGATGCTGGCGATCCGCAAGCGGCACCCGGTCTTCGGCCTCGGTCGCTACGTGCACGTGCGCACCGACAACGACGCCGTGCTCGCGTTCCTGCGCGTGCTCGACACCGACGTCGACGCCGGCGAGGTGCCCGAGACGGTGCTGTGCGTCAACAACCTGTCGCAGACGCCGCAGGCGGCGCGGCTGCAGCTGCCCGACCACGGCGGCTACGGGCTGGCCGACCTGTTCGGCGGCAGCGGGTTCCACCCCGTGCCCGGCGACGGCGTCCTGCCGATCTCGCTCGGTACGCGCGACTTCTTCTGGCTGCGGCTGACCGCGGACGGGAGCACCACGTGAGCGACCGGCTGGCGATGTGGCAGGGCTGGCTGCCGCGCCAGCGCTGGTTCGCCGGCAAGGGCCGGGCGGCGACGGTCGTCGCCGACACCGCCGTCGACGTCGAGCGGACCCCGTCCCACGTCGTCCGGGTGCACCTGGTCGGCGTCTCGTACGACGGGACGTCGACCCCGACCGAGACCTACCAGGTGCCGGTGGTGCTGCGCCCGGCCGAGCAGCCGGCGTCAGCCGGTGCGCTGATCGCGACCGTGGCCGAGCCGGACGGGACGACCTGGTACGCGTACGACGGCCCGCACGACCCGGCGTTCGCCGACGTGCTGCTGCGGCTGGTCTCGACCGGTGCGTCCGTCGGCGACGCCGACGTGCGGTTGCTCGGCGTGCGTCAGCCCGGGGCCGTCGTCCCCGCACCGACCGGCTCGGCGCGGGTGATGGACGGTGAGCAGTCCAACACCTCCATCGTCATCGACGGCCCAGAGCCGTTGATCTGCAAGGTGTTCCGGGTCGTCGCCGAAGGCGAGAACCCCGACGTCGTCGTCCAGGCCGCCCTGGCGGCGGCCGGGTCGACCGCCGTACCGGCCACCGTCGGCTGGGTCGAGGGCACGTGGCAGGGCGGGTCCAGCGCCGCCCACGGCCACCTGGCGCTCGTCCAGGAGTTCCTGCCCGGCACCCGCGACGCCTGGCGGGTGGCGACGGCCGCGCTGGCCGCCGGTGAGGACTTCGCCGACCGCGCCCGCGAGCTCGGCGCGCAGACCGCCCGCGTGCACCGGACGCTGGCCACCGCGATGGGCCGGCGCCCGATCGGGGCGGACGGCGTCCGCGAGCTCGCCGAGGCCCTGACCGCCCGGCTTGACTGGGCCCTGCAGTCCGCGCCGGCGCTGGCCGCCTACGAGGCGGCCGCCCGCGTGGCCCTGTCGGCGGTGGCGGACGTCACCGAACCTCCCGCCCTGCAACGCATCCACGGCGACTACCACCTCGGTCAGGTGCTCGACGTCCCCGGCCGGGGGTGGGTGCTGCTGGACTTCGAGGGCGAGCCGCTGCGGCCGTTGGCCGAGCGCAGCGCACCCGACCTGGTGCTGCGCGACGTCGCGGGCATGCTGCGCTCGTTCGACTACGCCGCGGGCCAGCTGCTCGTCGCCGACCCCCGCTCGGCGGGCGCCTCGCTCGAGTGGGCCGCCCGTGCCCGCGCGGCGTTCTGCGAGGGCTACGGCGGGGTCAGTGGTCGCGACCCGCGCGAGGACGCGGTGCTGCTGCGCGCGCTCGAGCTCGACAAGGCGCTGTACGAGGTGGTCTACGAGAGCCGCAACCGGCCCGACTGGCTGCCCATCCCCATGACGGCGGTCGACCGGCTGCTGCGCGACGTCAGCGACATCCCCGACCAGAACCAGGTGACCACGGTGAGCACTCCCCCGCAGCCGACCCACCCCACCCCCCTGCCCGTCGCCGTCGCCGACCTCGACGCCCTGGTCGGCGGGTCGCACGGCGACCCGCACGGGATCCTCGGCCTCCACCCGCACGACGGCTCCCTCACCCTGCGGGCGCTGCGCCCGCACGCCCGCGAGGTCGTCGCGGTGCTCGCGGACGGCACGCGCGTCCCGCTCGAGCACGAGCACGAGGGCGTCTTCGTCGCGGTCGTGCCGGGCACCGACGTCACCGACTACCGCCTCGACGTCACCTACGACGGCCCGGACGGCAACCCCGAGAGCCGCTCGACCTTCCCGGTCGACGACCCCTACCGCTTCCTGCCCACCGTGGGCGAGGTCGACCTGCACCTGATCGGCGAGGGCCGCCACGAGCAGCTGTGGACCGTCCTCGGCGCCCACGTGCGGCGCTACCCCGGCGTCATGGGTGAGGTCACCGGGACCTCGTTCGCGGTGTGGGCCCCGCACGCGCGTGGCATCCGCCTGGTGGGCGACTTCAACCACTGGGACGGCGCCGCCCACCCGATGCGGGCCCTGGGCTCGACCGGCGTGTGGGAGCTGTTCGTCCCGGACGTCGGCGTGGGCACCCGGTACAAGTTCGAGATCCTCGGCTCGGACGGCGGGCGCCGGCTCAAGGCAGACCCGATGGCCCGCGCCGCCGAGGTGCCGCCGTCCACGGCGTCGGTCGTCACCGAGAGCAGCTACTCGTGGACCGACGACGCCTGGCTGGCCGCCCGCGCCCAGGGCGACCCGCACGAGGGCCCGATGAGCACCTACGAGGTGCACCTGGGCTCGTGGCGCGAGGGGCTGTCCTACCTCGAGCTCGCCGAGCAGCTGGTCGACTACGTGGTCGAGCTGGGGTTCACCCACGTCGAGCTGATGCCGGTGATGGAGCACCCCTACGGCCCGTCGTGGGGGTACCAGGTCACGGGGTACTTCGCCCCGACCGCGCGCTTCGGCTCGCCGGACGAGTTCCGCCACCTGGTGGACGCGCTGCACGCCGCGGGCATCGGCGTGATCCTGGACTGGGTGCCGGCGCACTTCCCGAAGGACGCCTTCGCGCTGGCCCGGTTCGACGGCCAGGCCCTGTACGAGCACCCCGACCCGCGCCGCGGCGACCAGCCCGACTGGGGCACCCACGTGTTCGACCTGGGCCGGCCGCAGGTCAAGAACTTCCTGGTGGCCAACGCCCTCTACTGGTGCGAGGAGTTCCACGTCGACGGCCTGCGCGTCGACGCCGTGGCCTCGATGCTGTACCTGGACTACTCGCGCAAGGAGGGTGAGTGGCTGCCCAACCAGTACGGCGGGCGCGAGAACCTGGACGCGGTGCAGTTCCTGCAGGAGACCAACGCCACCGTCTACAAGCGCGTCCCGGGCGTCGTGATGATCGCCGAGGAGTCGACGGCGTGGCCCGGCGTGACCCGGCCGACCCACCTCGGGGGGCTGGGCTTCGGCCTGAAGTGGAACATGGGCTGGATGCACGACTCGCTCGACTACGTCGCGCACGAGCCGGTGCACCGCCAGTTCCACCACCACCAGATGACCTTCGCGCTGATGTACGCCTGGACCGAGAACTTCGTCCTGCCGATCAGCCACGACGAGGTCGTGCACGGCAAGGGGTCGCTGCTGCGCAAGATGCCCGGCGACCGCTGGCAGCAGCTGGCAACGCTGCGGGCGTTCCTCGCCCTGATGTGGGCCCACCCCGGCAAGCAGCTGCTGTTCATGGGTTCGGAGTTCGGCCAGGAGGCCGAGTGGGCGGACTCGCGCGGCCTGGACTGGTGGCTGCTCGACCAGCCGGCCCACCGAGGGGTGCTCGACCTCGTGCGCGACCTCAACCGGATCTACACCGACAGCACCGCCCTGTGGCGCCAGGACCTCACCCCCGAGGGCTTTCGCTGGATCGACGCCAACGACGCCGCGGGAAACGTCTTCTCGT
The DNA here is from genome assembly GCA_038322575.1 of Actinomycetales bacterium. Lineage (GTDB taxonomy): Bacteria > Actinomycetota > Actinomycetes > Actinomycetales > Angustibacteraceae > JACMOY01. The sequence continues at coordinate 6,930 of JBBQGB010000074.1, read as the reverse complement.
TCCTGCGCTTCGGTGGCGGCGGGCCGGACGACGTCCTCGCCTGCGTGGTGAACTTCTCCGGGTCGGCCCACCACGGGTACCGGATCGGGCTACCCTCGGCGGGACGGTGGCAGGAGGTGCTCAACACCGACGCGCACGAGTACGGCGGGTCGGGGGTGGGCAGCTTCGGCGGCATCGAGGCCGGCGACCAGCCGTGGCACGGCCTCCCTGCGTCGGCCACGCTCAGCGTTCCCCCGCTGGGGGCCGTGTGGTTGCGGCCCGAGGCGCAGCCTTCGACGTAGGGCCCGCAGCGTGGTCCAGAGTCGCCCAGCGAAGGGTGCTTGGCAGTGAGCGCAGAGGAGTCCGGCCCTCGCCCCGAGGACCTGGCCCTGCTGCGCCTGCTGCAGATGCCCCGAGCCCGCTACGAGGAGCTGCTGGCCGTCCCCGCCGAGTACGCCCTCGAGCGCCTGGGAGCGGCGTCGGTGTCGCTCTCACGCTGGGAGCGTGACCGCGGGCTGGTGCGCACCGTCGTCAACGTCGGAGCGCTCTCGCCCAGCGAGGTGCGGTTCCCGCAGGACGAGGTGTTCGACCTGTCCACCCACGAGGAGGTGCTCGACCTCGGCCGGGGCATCGGCGTCAGCTACGACCGCGAGGACCCGGACCTGTCGCCCGTCGGTGCCGACCTGCTCGCGCGGCACGGCCACCTGGCCGCGCTCAGCGTGCCCGTGCACCTGGACGGGCGGGTCTGGGGTGTGGTGTGGGCCACCAAGGACTCCGGCCCGCTCGCGGGCGACGCGATGGCCAAGGCGACCCGGGTGGCCGAGGCGATCGCCCCGATGATCGCCATCGCCGAGCGGCTGCAGACGATGGGCCGGCTGGCCTTCGAGGACCCCCTCACCGGCCTCGGCAACCGGCGGATGGTCGACGACGGCCTGACCGACCTGCTGCGTGGCGCCGGCCCCGGCGCCACGATGGTCGTCTGCGACGTCGACGGGCTCAAGGTGGTCAACGACGAGCAGGGCCACGAGGCCGGTGACCGGGTGATCGTCGCGGTGGCCGACGCGCTGGCCGAGGCCGCGAGCGGGGTCCCCGGTGCGCTCGTCGTCCGGCTGGGCGGCGACGAGTTCGCCGTCGTCCTGCCCGGGGCCGCGCGCACCGCGGCCATCTCGCTGGTCGAGGCGGCGGCCGCCGCGCTGAGACCGGACGCGATCCGGATCAGCTGCGGGGTCGCGGCGGTGCCGCCCGGGACGTCGGCCCGCGACGCGCTCGCGATCGCCGACGGCGCCCAGTACGCCGCCAAGCGCCGCGGGGCGCTGCTCGTCGTGGCCTCGGACCTCGAGGCCGCGACCGCGACCCGGCGCCGGCGCCGGGCCTCGGACCGCGCCCCCGCCGCCGCCACCATGCTGGCCACCGACGTCCGTCAGGCCGTGGCGGACGCCGTGCGCCTGCTGGCCCAGAACCTGCATGAGGCGCCGACCTCGGCGCGCGGTCGCCTCGAGTGGCTGGGCGAGCAGCTGCTCGAGCCGTTCGACCTCGACCACTGGACGGTCAGCTCGGTCGACCTCACCGTCACGCCGAGCCTGCTGCTGGTCTCGTCCATGGGCATGCGGGTCGGCCGGCCCCCGCACGAGGCGGCGTCCGACCTGTTCACCGACCACCCGTTCGACCTGGACGCCTACCCCTGGTCGGCCCACGCGATCCGCGCGGGCGGGTGGTTCTGCGTCGACGCGGCCGACCCGACCACCGAGCCGGCCGAGCGCGAGGTGCTCGAGGCCATGGGCAAGCGCTACGTGCTGGCCGTCGGATGCACCGACGGTGGCCGCGGGGCCCTGCTCGAGCTGTACGGCCGATCCGACCAGCTCGACCTGCGCCTGCTCGGCTCGACCCTCGGGCTGGCCGCCAGCGCGGTGCTCGGCACGACGATCTCGCAGCTGGACACGACACCGGCCAAGATGGGCCCATGAGCGATCCCCGCGCCGGCCAGCCCGCCGCCCCCTCCGACCTCGTCGACCTCGCCCACCTGGTCACGGCCTACTACACCGGCGTCCCCGACCTGGACGACCCCGCGCAGCAGGTGGCCTTCGGCACCTCGGGGCACCGCGGGTCCAGCCTGGCCGGTGCCTTCAACGAGCCGCACATCCTGGCGATCACCCAGGCGATCTGCGACTACCGCTCGGCGCAGGGCACCGACGGGCCGCTGTTCATCGGTCGCGACACGCACGGGCTCAGCGAGCCGGCCTGGGTCACCGCGCTGGAGGTGCTGGCCGCCAACGACGTCACCGTGCTGGTCGACTCGGCCGACCGCTACACGCCCACCCCCGCGGTGTCGCACGCGATCCTGCGGCACAACCGGGGCCGCACGAGCGGCCTGGCCGACGGCATCGTCGTCACCCCCTCGCACAACCCGCCTCGCGACGGCGGCTTCAAGTACAACCCGCCGCACGGCGGGCCGGCAGACTCGGACGCGACCGGCTGGGTCGCCGACCGCGCCAACGCGCTGCTGCGGGCCGACCTGCAGGGGGTGCGCCGCGTGCCGCTCGCCCGGGCGCTCGCCGCGGCGACGACGTCCCGCTACGACTTCATGACCACCTACGTCGCCGACCTGCCGACGGTGCTCGACCTGGACGCCGTCCGCGACGCCGGGGTGCGGATCGGCGCCGACCCGCTCGGTGGTGCGAGCGTCGACTACTGGGGGGCGATCGCCGAGACCCACCGGCTCGACCTGACGGTCGTCAACCCGCTGGTCGACGCCACCTGGCGGTTCATGACCCTGGACTGGGACGGCAAGATCCGGATGGACTGCTCGTCGCCGTCCGCGATGGCCTCGCTGCTGGCCAAGATGGACGCCGGTGCCGGCTACGACATCGCCACCGGCAACGACGCCGACAGCGACCGGCACGGCATCGTCACCCCCGACGGCGGCCTGATGAACCCCAACCACTTCCTGGCCGTCGCGATCGAGTACCTGTACGCCGCGCGGACGGGCTGGGGGGCCGACGCCGCGATCGGCAAGACGCTGGTGTCGTCGTCGATGATCGACCGGGTCGCGACGTCGCTGGACCGGCGGCTGGTCGAGGTGCCGGTCGGGTTCAAGTGGTTCGTGCCGGGGCTGCTGGACGGGTCGGTCGCCTTCGGCGGCGAGGAGAGCGCCGGCGCCTCGTTCCTGCGTCGCGACGGCTCGGTGTGGACCACCGACAAGGACGGGATCCTGCTGGCGCTGCTGGCCTGCGAGATCCAGGCCGTCACCGGCACCTCACCCAGCCAGCGGTACGCCGACCTCACCTCGCGCTTCGGGGCGCCGGCCTACGCGCGCGTCGACGCCCCCGCCGACCGCGACCAGAAGGCCCGGCTGGGCCGGCTCACGCCGGACGCCGTCACCGCCACCGAGCTGGCCGGCGAGCCGATCACCGGCAAGCTGACCTCCGCCCCCGGCAACGGTGCCGCCATCGGCGGGCTCAAGGTGACCACCGAGTCGGCGTGGTTCGCCGCCCGGCCCTCGGGCACCGAGGACGTCTACAAGATCTACGCCGAGTCCTTCCGCGGCCCGGACCACCTGGCCCAGGTGCAGCAGGCCGCCCGCGAGGTCGTCAGCGCCGCGCTGGGCTCGTGACCGCCCGGGTCCTGCCCGCCGACCAGCCCACGCTGACCGCCGCCGACCTCACGCTGCGACCGTGGCGGGACGCCGACCTCGTCCTGGTCGACGGGCTCGCCGACGCCGAGCTGGCGCGGTGGCTGCCCGAGGCCGGACCGCCCAACACGGCCGCCGACCTCGCGGCCCGGCGCGAGCAGTGGGCCGGCGACCGGGTGGCGAGCTTCGCGCTCACGGTCGCGCCGGCGTCCGGGCCGGACGCGGCCGGTCAGGTGGGTGGTCCGGTGGTGGGGCAGGTGCAGGTGCACCTGCACGGTGACGGCGTCGCGCACCTGTCGTGGGGGGTCTACGCCCCGTTCCGGCGGCGCGGCCACGCGCGGGCCGCCGTCCGCCGGGTCCTGCGGTGGTGCTTCACCGACCTGGGACTGGCGCGGGTGCAGGCGATGGTCGAGCCCGAGAACGCGGCGTCCCGGGCGACGGCCCTGGCCTGCGGACTGCGGCCCGAGGGCGTCCTGCGCGGGTACGAGACGCTCGGCGGGGTACGCCGCGACCTGGCGGTGTTCGCCCTGCTGGCCGGTGACCTGGTCGACGACGAGGTCGAGCTGCGCTGGCGGGCGGTCCGGGCCGGGCTGGCGGCCAAGCGGGTCGCCACGGGGGTGCTGGCGCGCAACCGGCGCGGCCGGGTGCTCGTCGTCCAGACGTCGTACAAGACCCACTGGGAGGTGCCCGGCGGGCTGGTCGAGGCCGACGAGGGCCTGGCGCAGGGTGCCCGCCGCGAGGTGCTCGAGGAGCTCGGCGTCGCGCTGCCGGTCGGTGACCTGCTCGTCGTGGACGCCTGCGCCGCCGCTGGCGATCATCCGGACATCGTCTGCGTGCTCTTCGACGGCGGCGTGCACGACGACGACCTGCTCGACCAGCTCACCTTCCCCGACGGCGAGATCCTCGCCGCCCACTGGGCCGACCGCGAGCTGGTGCGCCGGTGCGGGCCGCGCCTGTCGACCCGGCTGCTCGCCGGGATGGCCGCCTTCGCGTCCGGCCGGCTGCCCGGCCCCACCCTGGTCCTGCGCGACGGCCGCCCCGACCTCCCCTGACCCGCCGGCCTCTCCCCCTCACCCCCGGCACTTGCTGCACTACTCGCCGCCCGCTCCGCGGGGCGCGCGTCAGTTAGCGCAGCAAGTGCTGGACGACGGGGCGCCAGTCCAAGGGCTAGTAGAGGGCGGCGGTGAGGGCCCGACGGGCCTTGGCGACGCGCTCGTCCTGCGGGCCGACGATGGCGAACAGCTCGACCAGGTGGGCGCGGACGGCGTTGCGCTCCTCGCCCGCGGTCACCCGGACGGTGTCGACCAGGCGGGTGAAGGCGTCCTCGACGTGGCCGCCGAGGACGTCGAGGTCGGCGACGAGCGTCTGGGCGGCGGGGTCCTGGGGCGCGGCCGCCGCAGAAGCCCGCGCCGCGGCGGGGTCGACGCCCTCGGTGCGCAGCAGCAGCTGCACCTGGGCCAGGCCCGCGATCGCGAGCTCGTCGGCGGGGCTGTGCGCCAGCGCCTTCTGGTATGCCGCGGCCGCCGCGGGCAGGTCGTCGCGCTCGATCGCGTCGAACGCCTCCTGGTGCAGCGGGGGCAGCGGCGGCTCGACGTCGTCGACCGGCTCGGACGTCGCGGCGTCGCCCGCGAGCACCCCGGTGACCCCGTTGGCGCCGGCCACCTTGAGCAGCTCGTCCAGGAACGCGCGCACCTGCTGCTCGGGGACCGCGCCCTGGAACAGCGGCACCGGCTGACCCTTGACGACGGCGACGACCATCGGGATCGACTGCGCCTGGAACACCTGGCCGAGGCGCGGGTTGGCGTCGACGTCGACCTTGGCCAGCAGGAACCGTCCGCCGTACTCGACCGCGAGCCGCTCGAGCACCGGGCTGAGCTGCTTGCACGGACCGCACCACTCGGCCCACAGGTCGACGACGACGGGGACCGTCAGCGACTGCTGCAGGATGGCGTCGAAGTCCGCCTCCGAGACGTCGACGACGACACCGCCCGCACCCGACGGGGGCGGGGCAGCGCCTGGCTGGGGCGCGGGGGCGGCGGGGGGGGCGAGGGCGGCCAGGTCGACGGCGCCTCGCAGGCTCGGACCGGACAGGGGCTGGGTCATGGTGGTGATCCTCTCGTCATGATGCCTCGGCCGCCACGAGACCCTCACCGACGGCCACGAGCCGGATGGCTCCGCGCTCGGCCGGTACGACGAACGCCAGAGCGGCGACGGACCGTGTGGTCAACGTGCGGTCGGTCTCCTCGATTCCCGCAGCCGCGCGCACCTCAGCGTCCGGCTGGAGCACGCCCGCGCCCGGGAGGACGGTCATGGTCGTGACGGTCTCGACGGCGGTCACCGCCAGGACGTCACCGCCGACGCCCTCCACGGCGTAGAGCACCTCACCGTCACCGTAGGGCGTGTGGGTCACCGTGGTCTCAGCCACACCTGTGACCGCGGCCCGCTCCGCCTCGACCCGCGCCAGCACGCCCTCGACGAAGGCGTCGGGCTCGAACTCGGCGGCCGCCGGGCTGGCGTCTCCGTCGGCGAGCACCGACGCGTAGCGCCCGGACAGGTCGTCCAGAACGCCCAACAGCTCCTCGCCGGACTGCCCGCCGTCCCCGCCGTCCCCGCCGTCCCCGCCGTCCCCGCCGTCCTCCGACGCCAGGTCCGGGCCGGTGCCGTCCGCGAGCGCGACCGCGCCCAGCTCCGGGTCGGGGAAGGCGGGCAGGGCGACCCCGGGCAGCAGCGTCATCCGTCCCCACAGCCGGTAGGGGCTGCGTACGTCGGCTGAGTCGTAGAGCTCCAGGGCGGGCAGCTCGTCGTCGGTCGGCGGGTCGGCGACGACGGCGAACCAGCGGGGCCAGGTGTCGGTGCGGGGGGCGACGAGCACGGCGGCGGCGACGGGGTCCAAGGTCTCGGCGTCCGGCTGGGGTTCGTCGACCTGCGCCCGCAGCCTCTCCAGGTCCGCGGCCGGGCCGACGGCTGCCTGCTCGAGGAGGGCAGGGTCGGTACCGCGCCGGGCGGCCTCGAGCCGCCCGGCGACCTCGTCACGGACCTGCTGGGCCTGCTCCGGAAGGACCGCCGGCGGCTGCGTCGTCGGTACGACCAGGGCTGCGGGGTCGACGACGGGCGCACCGGCACAACCGGCCAGCGGGACGCCGAGCAGGGCGGAACCCAGCAGCACCAGCGTGCCCCGGCGTGTCACGCCCGCACCCCAGGTCCGCGGCGGGCGAGCCGGCGACGGTTGAGCTGCACCAGCCACGCGAGGCCGAGCACGAGCTGCAGGACACCGAGGACCAGCAACGGCCAGGCACCGGGGTGGGTGGTCGGTCGCTGCCAGA
>JBBQGB010000073.1:0-14490 GCA_038322575.1 Actinomycetales bacterium | reverse complement strand
GTGACCGGTCTGGTCGGTGCCGCAGGCGGTCTCGGCGGTTTCGCCCCGCCGCTGATCATGGGCTACGTGTACGGCCACACCGCCTCGTACGCGATCGGGCTGTGGATGCTGAGCGCCACCGCTGCGCTGGCCCTGCTGCTGACCGTCACGGTCGTCCGTCGCACCTCCGCCGGCACCTCCGCCGGCACCTCCGTCGGCACCGCCGCCCAGGGACAGGAAGCTCGTTGACCCCACCGCCGGACAAGCGCACCTCCGAGCCCGGGATGGACGGCTTCGTCAGCGACGCGCTCGTCCGCACCCGACGCTTCTTCACCCGCGGCACCGTCTCGGCCGACCTGCGCACGCTGTCGAAGACCGGTGGGCGCGAGGCCGACGACTTCTACCGCGACCGCTGGAGCCACGACAGGGTCGTCCGCTCCACCCACGGGGTCAACTGCACCGGCTCCTGCTCGTGGAAGGTCTACGTCAAGGACGGGATCATCACCTGGGAGACCCAGCAGACCGACTACCCGTCGGTCGGACCCGACTCGCCCGAGTACGAGCCCCGTGGCTGCCCCCGGGGGGCGGCCTTCTCCTGGTACACGTACTCGCCGACACGGGTGCGCTACCCGTACGTCCGGGGCGTCCTGCTGCAGATGTTCCGCGAGGCCAAGGCCCAGCACGACGGCGACCCGGTGCGGGCGTGGGAGCACATCGTCGAGAACCCGCGGCGGGCCAAGGCGTACAAGTCCGCCCGGGGCAAGGGCGGGTTGGTGCGGGCCACGTGGGACGAGGCCTGCGAGATCCTCGCCGCAGCGCACGTGCACACGATCAAGAAGTACGGGCCGGACCGCGTCGCCGGGTTCTCACCGATCCCCGCCATGTCGATGGTGTCGCACGCCTCGGGGGCGCGGTTCGTCAACCTCGTCGGCGGCTCGATGCTCAGCTTCTACGACTGGTACGCCGACCTGCCGGTGGCCTCACCGCAGGTCTTCGGCGACCAGACCGACGTCCCCGAGTCCGGCGACTGGTGGAACGCCGGGTACCTCATCATGTGGGGCTCCAACCTGCCCGTGACCCGGACCCCCGACGCCCACTGGATGACCGAGGCGCGCTACCGCGGCCAGAAGGTCATCGCGGTCGCCCCCGACTACGCCGACAACGTCAAGTTCGCCGACGAGTGGCTGGCGGCCAAGCCGGGCACCGACGCGGCGCTCGCGATGGCCATGGGTCACGTCGTGCTGAAGGAGTTCTTCGTCGACCGCACGACGCCGTACTTCACGCACTACGTCAAGACCTACACCGACCTGCCCCACCTGGTGCGCCTGGACGACGCCGGCGACGGGGAGTACACCGCCGGCAAGTTCCTCACCGCCGCCGACCTCGCCGACCGTGCGGGCGACGAGAACGCCGCGTTCAAGACCGTGCTCGTCGACGCGCGGACCGGTGAGCCGGTGGTTCCGAACGGCTCGCTGGGCCATCGGTTCGGCGAGGCGGGCGTGGGCCGGTGGAACCTCGAGCTGGGCGATGTCGACCCCGTCCTGTCCCTGCTCGACACGGCCACCGAGTCGGTCGTCGTCCGGATGCCGCGCTTCGACACCCCGGACGGCGCTGCCGCCGACCTGCCGCGCGGGGTGCCGGTGCGTCGCGTCGACGGTCACCTCGTGACGACCGTGTTCGACCTGCTGATGGCGCAGTACGGCGTGGGTCGTCCCGGACTGCCCGGCGCGTGGGCGAGCGGGTACGACGACGCGCAGTCGCCGTACACCCCGGCCTGGCAGGAGACGATCACCGGCGTGCCCGCGGCCACCGCGGCCCGGATCGGGCGCGAGTTCGCCCAGAACGCCGAGGACTCGAAGGGCCGCTCGATGATCGTCATGGGGGCCGGCACCAACCACTGGTTCCACTCCGACACGATCTACCGCGCCTTTCTCACCCTGACCAACCTCACCGGCTGCCAGGGTGTCAACGGCGGCGGGTGGGCCCACTACGTCGGCCAGGAGAAGGTGCGCCCGATCACCGGCTACACCCAGATCGCCAACGCGCTGGACTGGAACCGGCCGCCGCGCAACATGATCCAGACCGCGTTCTGGTACCTGCACACCGACCAGTTCCGCTACGACCAGTTCGGCGCCGACACGTTGTCGGCCACGACCGGCAAGGGGCAGCTCGCCGGCAAGTCGACGGCCGACGTCATCGCCCAGAGCGCCCGGATGGGCTGGATGCCGTCGTATCCCACGTTCGACCGCAACCCGCTCGACCTGTGCGACGACGCGGCCGCGGCCGGTAGACCGGTGGGGGAGTACGTCGTCGAGCAGCTCAAGAGCGGTGACCTCGACTTCGCGGGCGAGGATCCGGACGCGCCCGGGAACTACCCGCGGATCCTGTCCATCTGGCGGGCCAACCTGCTCGGCTCCTCCGGCAAGGGCAACGAGTACTTCCTCAAGCACCTGCTGGGCACCGACTCGTCGGTGCGCGCCAGCGAGACGCCGGAGGGCAAGCGGCCGGTCGACGTGCGGTGGAGGGACGAGGCACCCGAGGGCAAGCTCGACCTGCTGATGACGATCGACTTCCGGCAGACCAGCACCACGATCTTCTCCGACGTCGTGCTGCCCGCCGCCACCTGGTACGAGAAGCACGACCTGAACACCACGGACATGCACCCGTTCGTGCACTCGTTCAACCCGGCCATCGCGCCCCCGTGGCAGACCCGCACCGACTGGGACGCCTGGCAGACGATCGCCGAGAAGTTCAGCGAGCTGGCCGCCACCCACCTCGGCGTGCGCAAGGACGTCGTCGCCGTCGCCCTGACGCACGACACCCCGGACGCGATGGCCAACCCGCACGGCGTCGTCCGCGACTGGAAGAAGGGCGAGTGCGAGCCCGTGCCGGGGGTCACGATGCCCAAGCTGGTCGAGGTCGAGCGCGACTACGGCGCGGTGGCCGAGAAGATGAACGCGCTCGGACCACTCGTCGACACCCTCGGCGCGACCACCAAGGGCGTCACGTTCGAGCTGAGCGCCCAGGTCGACTACCTGCGCGCCAAGAACGGGGCCGTGCGCGGCGGGGTCGCTGACGGCCGGCCGTCCCTGCGGCGGGACGTGCACGTGTGCGAGGCGATCCTGGCGATGTCCGGCACCACCAACGGGCACCTGGCGACGCAGGGGTTCAGGACCCTCGAGAAGCGCACCGGCGTGCGACTCGCCGACCTCGCGGCCGAGCACGAGGGCAAGCAGATCACCTTCGCCGACACCCAGGGGCCACCGGTCCCGGTCATCACCTCACCGGAGTGGTCGGGATCCGAGACGGGTGGACGCCGCTACTCGCCGTTCACGATCAACGTCGAGCGCAAGAAGCCCTGGCACACCTTGACCGGACGGATGCACTTCTACCTCGACCACGACTGGATGACCGAGCTCGGCGAGGGCCTTCCGGTCTATCGGCCGCCGCTGAACATGGCGGCCCTGTTCGCCGAGCCCGCGCTCGGGACCCTGTCCGACGGGTCGGCCGGCGAGGTCGAGGGACTGACGGTCCGCTACCTCACCCCGCACAACAAGTGGTCGATCCACTCGGAGTATCAGGACAACCTCTTCATGCTCTCGCTCTCGCGCGGCGGCCAGAACATCTGGATGAGCGACCGGGACGCCGCCAAGGTGGGCATCGTCGACAACGACTGGATCGAGGCGGTGAACCGCAACGGCGTCGTGGTGGCGCGCGCGATCGTGTCGCATCGGATGCCCGAGGGCACGGTGTACATGTACCACGCGCAGGACCGGCTGATCGACGTCCCGCTGGCCGAGACGTCCGGCAAGCGCGGTGGCATCCACAACTCGCTCACCCGGCTGCTGGTCAAGCCCTCGCACCTGATCGGCGGGTACGCCCAGCTGACGTTCGCGTTCAACTACCTCGGTCCCACCGGAAACCAACGTGACGAGGTCACCATCATCCGCAAGCGCAGCCAAGACGTGACCTACTGATGGACGTGAGCTGCTGATGAAGGTCATGGCGCAGATGGCGATGGTCATGAACCTCGACAAGTGCATCGGGTGCCACACCTGCTCTGTGACCTGCAAGCAGGCGTGGACCAACCGGTCCGGCACCGAGTACATCTGGTTCAACAACGTCGAGACCCGGCCCGGTCTGGGGTACCCCAGGACCTACGAGGACCAGGAGAAGTGGCAGGGCGGCTGGAAGCTCGGCAAGCGCGGCCGGCTGACGCTACGGGCCGGCGGCCGGTTCAAGAAGCTCCTCACGATCTTCTCCAACCCCAAGCTGCCCTCGATCGGCGAGTACTACGAGCCGTGGACCTACGACTACGCCACCCTGACCGACGCTCCGGCCCAGGAGCACACCCCGGTCGCGCGCCCGAAGTCCCTGATCTCGGGCAAGAACATGAAGATCGAGTGGTCAGCGAACTGGGACGACGACCTCGGCGGGTCGACGGCCACGGCCCACCGCGATCCGATGCTGAAGAAGATCGCCGACAAGGTGAAGTTCGAGTTCGAGCAGACGTTCATGTTCTACCTCCCGCGGATCTGCGAGCACTGCCTGAACCCCTCGTGCGCCGCATCCTGCCCGAGCGGCGCGATCTACAAGCGCGCCGAGGACGGGATCGTCCTGGTCGACCAGGACAGGTGCCGCGGGTGGCGGATGTGCGTCTCGGGTTGCCCCTACAAGAAGATCTACTTCAACCACCGCACCGGCAAGGCCGAGAAGTGCACCTTCTGCTTCCCGCGCATCGAGGTCGGTCTGCCCACCGTCTGCTCCGAGACCTGTGTCGGCCGGCTGCGCTACATCGGCCTCATGCTCTACGACGCCGACAAGGTGCTCGAGGCCGCGTCCACCACGGACGACCAGGGCCTGTACGAGGCGCAGCGCGACGTCTTCCTCGACCCGTCGGACCCCGAGGTGGTCCGCGAGGCGGAGCAGGCCGGCATAGCCCGCGACTGGATCGACGCCGCCCAGCGGTCGCCCATCTACGCGCTGATCAACACCTACAAGGTCGCGCTGCCGCTGCACCCGGAGTACCGGACGATGCCGATGGTCTGGTACATCCCGCCGCTGTCACCGGTGGTCGACGTGGTCGCCGAGACGGGTGAAGACGCCGAGGACACGGGCAACCTGTTCGCCGCGATCGATGCGCTGCGCATCCCGATCGAGTACCTCGCCGAGCTCTTCACCGCCGGTGACGTGGCACCCGTCGACGCGGTGCTCAAGAAGCTCGCGGCGATGCGCTGCTACATGCGCGACATCAACCTGGGTCGCGATCCCGACGCGTCGATCCCGGCGGCGGTCGGCATGAGCGAGGAGCACATGTACGACATGTACCGGCTGCTCGCGATCGCCAAGTACGACGAGCGCTACGTCATCCCGCCCGCGCACGCCGAGCAGGCGCACTCACTGGAGGAGCTGGCCACCGAGTGCTCGGTCTCGGAGTACGGCGGGGGTCAGAACGAGAAGTTCGGTGAGGGCTCTGGCGCCCCGACACCGATCGCGGTCGAGAACTTCCAGATGCTGCAGGACCGGCAGACCGCCGACTCGCTCACCGGCCCCGACCGCAAGAGCTCGCGGGTCAACCTGCTGAACTGGGACGGGAAGGGCTCGCCGCCAGGCCTGTTCCCGCACAGGGGGTCCGACTCGTGAGCGGCCGGCGACCGAAGCCCACTCTTCCCCCCGACCAGCTGACGGTCGTGTGGCAGTCGGTGTCGCTGCTGCTGGACTACCCCGACGAGCCGCTGCTCGCCCGGGTGGACCTGCTGCGGTCGCTCTCGCGCGAAGTGCCCAGCGCGATGGGGGACTCGATCCGGACCTTCCTGGCGCACCTGGAGTCGACGCCGCTGGCCCGGCTCCAGGCCGACTACGTCGAGACGTTCGACACGCGTCGACGCTGCAACCTGTTCCTCACCTACTTCGCCCACGGCGACACCCGCAAGCGCGGGATGGCCCTGCTGCGCTTCAAGCAGACCTACCTGCGTGCCGGGTTCGAGCTGCACGCCGCCGAGCTGCCCGACCACCTGTGCGTCGTCCTGGAGTTCGCGGCGACCGGCGACCAGGACCTGGGCCGCGACCTGATGCTCGACCACCGCGCGGGACTCGAGCTGCTGCGACTGTCGTTGCGCGACATGGGTTCGCCCTGGGCCGGCCTGGTCGACGCAGTCACGTCCACGTTGCCGCCCCTGCGCGGGGAGGAGCGCGACGCTGTGCGTCGTCTCGCCGCCGAGGGCCCGCCCGAGGAGGAGGTCGGGCTCGCTCCTTTCGCCAACCCCCAGTTCAGCCCCGGTGCGGCAACCGCCGTGGCGGGGTCCATCCGGTTGCCCATGCCGTCGTTCCCGGGAGCCCGCGCATGAACGAGTTCCTCTTCGTCGTCGTCCCCTACCTGTGCCTGGCCACGTTCCTCGTCGGCCACCTGTGGCGCTACCGGTACGACAAGTTCGGCTGGACCACCCGGTCGTCCCAGCTGTACGAGAACCGGCTGCTGCGCATCGGCAGCCCGCTGTTCCACTTCGGGATGCTCGGCGTGGTCGGCGGTCACGTGATCGGTCTGCTCCTGCCGCAGTCGTGGACCGACGCGGTCGGCATCAGCGAGCGGGCCTACCACGTGGTGGCCATCGGCGGGGGCCTGCCCGCCGGCCTGATGACGGTCGCGGGCATGGCCGTCCTCATCTACCGCCGGCGCACCACGGGCCCGGTCTTCTCCGCCACGACGCGGATGGACAAGGTCATGTACGCGTTCCTGGCGGTGGTCATCGTGCTGGGTATGTGGAACACGATCGCGGGGTCGATCATGACGATCGGCGGCGAGTACAACTACCGCCAGGGCGTCTCGGTCTGGTTCCGCTCGTTCCTCGCGCTGCACCCCGACGCCGACCTGATGGCCAGGGCCCCGCTCGGGTTCCAGCTGCACGCGCTCGTCGCGTTCGGGCTGTTCGCGCTGTGGCCCTTCACCCGCCTCGTCCACGTCTTCAGCGCGCCGCTGGGATACCTCACCCGGCCCTACATCGTCTACCGCAGCCGCGACGACGCCCAGCTGGGCAGCCACACGCCGCGCCGCGGCTGGGACCGGGTCGGCTGACCTCGTCCCGCGTCGTCCCAGGTCCAGGAGAACCACCGAGAGGAGCAGGCATGCAGAAGCAGTCGCTGACCGCGCTGATCCGGCAGCACCTGGAGAAGGCGTCGGCGTCCTCGAGCGGCCGCAGCGCCCACACCGTGTACGGCGGGCACGAGCACGTGCTGCGCCAGACCATGATCGCCCTGCGGGCGGGCAGCCACCTGGACGAGCACGCGAGCCCGGGCGAAGCCACCCTGCAGGTCCTGCACGGCCGGGTGACCCTGGTGGCCGGGGACGACCGGTGGAACGGGTCGCCGGGTGACCTGATGGTCATCCCGGACTCACGCCACGCGTTGCACGCCGTCGAGGACTCCGTCGTCCTGCTGACGGTCGCCAAGCCAGCAGGCTGAACGGTCACCGTCGCGTCCATCCTCAGGGGGCGAGCTGCACCCGGACGTCGGGGCCGGCAGTGAGGGTGTTGTGGACCGTGCAGTGCGAGGCGACCGTGAGCAGGGCCTCGCGTCGGGCCTCGGGCACCCCAGGTGGCAGCGTGATCAGGACGGTCACGGCCGCGACGCGAGCGGGCTGGGCGCCCATCTCGGCCTGCGCGGTGACAGCGAGGCCGTCCTCGGGCAGACCGTGTCGCTGCAGGTACCGGCGGGCGTAGAACGCCACGCAGGCAGCCAGGCTGGCGACGAAGAGCTCGGTGGGCGTCGGGGCGGTGTCCGTCCCGCCGTCCGACTCGGGCTGGTCGACGTGCAGGACGTGACCGCGGATCGCGATGCTGAACCGGTCGCCGCCGTCGTGCGTGACGGATACGGCGGACATCAGCCCACCGCCGCCTGCAGCTGCGCGCGACCCTGCGTCACGAGGCTCTCGGCCCCGTCGAAGCCGGGCTCGGTCATCAGGGCGAGGTCCATGGCCCGACGGTAACCGTCCGTCGATGGCATGGCAAGTACCCCTGGGGGTATGCGGTCGACCGCTGTCCCGAGGTCCGACCGCGCACTGCGGCCACCGGTGCCGAGTGCGGGGGCAAGTAAGGGTAGGCTTACCTCACCAGTCGATCGAAGGAGCGAGTCACCCATGCGCCGCACCACCCGTTGGACCACTGTCGTGGCGGCCGTCGCCGCCCTCGGCCTGCTCACCGGGTGCGGGGGGTCGAGCACGTCGTCGGCGTCGCAGGACGCCCCGACGCTGACCCTGTACAACGCCCAGCACGAGGACCTGATGAAGCTCATGGTCGCCGACTTCACCAAGCGCACCGGGATCGACGTCCAGATGCGCAGTGGTGACGACACCGAGCTCGCCAACCAGCTGGTGCAGGAGGGCGCGGCCTCGCCCGCCGACGTGTTCGTCACCGAGAACTCACCCTCGATGACGCTGGTGGCACGCAAGGGCCTGTTCGCCCCGGTCGCCGCGCCGGCCCTGGCCCAGGTGGCGCCGCGCTACGTGCCATCGGACCGCACCTGGGTGGGGTTCGCGGCCCGCTCGACCGTGTTTGCGTACAACACCCAGGAGCTGAAGACCGACGGCCTGCCCGCGTCGCTGCTCGACCTGGCCCAGCCGCAGTGGAAGGGCCGGTTCGGGGTCTCGGCTGGGGGCGCCGACTTCCAGGCGATCGTCAGCGCCGTCCTCGCGCTCAAGGGTGAGGCCGCGACGTCCGCGTGGCTCAAGGGAGTCAAGGACAACGCCAAGATCTACGAGGGCAACGGGGCGGTCCTGAAGGCCGTGAACTCCGGTGAGATCGAGGGCGGCGTCCTCTACCACTACTACTGGTTCAAGGACCGGGCCGAGTCCGGCGCCAACAGCGAGAACGTCGCCCTGCAGTACTTCGGCAAGCAGGACCCCGGCGCCTTCGTCGGCGTCTCGGGCGCCGGCGTCCTGAAGTCGAGCACGAAGCAGGCCGCCGCCCAGCAGCTCGTCGCCTACCTCAACGGCCCGCAGGGGCAGCAGGTGCTGGCCGACAGCTCCGCCATGGAGTACGCGGTCGGCACCGGGACGGCGTCCGCCGATGGGCTCAAGCCGCTCGACCAGCTCGACGCACCTACCGTCGACATCGCCCAGCTGAACGCCCCCGAGGTCGTCGACCTGATGCAGCGAGCGGGCCTGCTCTGACCGCGACGACGACCCGACGGCCGGCCCGAGCCCCGCTGACGGCACTGCCCCCCCTGGCCGTGGCGCTCGCGGGGCTCGTGGTGCTGCTCGCCCTGGTGCCGCTGGCCTTCGTCGCCGCCTCGACGGTGGGCACCGGGTGGGACGAGGCCCGTCGGCTGCTGCTGCGTCCCCGGGTGGGCGAGCTGCTCGCCAACACCGTCCGCCTCGTGCTGGGGGCCGTCGTGGCCTCGGCCGTGATCGGTACGGCGGCCGCCTGGCTGGTCGAGCGCACCGACCTGCCCGGACGCCGGGTCTGGACGGCGCTGCTCGTGGCCCCGCTCGCGGTCCCGGCGTTCGTCAACAGCTACGGGTGGGTGTCACTGACCGCGCGGGTCGAGGGGTACGGCGGGGCTGTGCTGATCTGCACGCTGTCCTACTTCCCGCTGGTGTTCCTGCCGGTGGCGGCGACGCTGCGCGGCCTGGACCCGGCGCTGGAGGAGACCGCCGCATCGCTGGGGCTGGGTCGCGTTCGGGTGCTGCGGCGGGTCGTCCTGCCGCAGCTGCGACCCGCCCTGCTCGGCGGCTCGCTGCTGGTCAGCCTGCACCTGCTCGCCGAGTTCGGGGCGCTGCAGATGCTGCGGTTCCCGACGTTCACGACCGCCATCTACGACCAGTACCGGTCCTCGTTCAACGGGCCGGCGGCCACGGCGCTCGCTGCTGTCCTGGTGCTGCTGTGCCTGCTGCTGCTGGTCGGCGAGCAACGCGCCCGCGGTGACCGCCGGCTCGCCAAGGTCGGCAGCGGGGCCACCCGGGCGACCGTCCGGCACCGGCTGCAACGCTGGACCGCCCCCGCCCTGGCCGCGACGACGGCACTGACCGTGCTGTCCCTGGGCGTGCCGGTCGCCAGCCTGGGGTACTGGCTGGCGACCGGCAGCTCGACGTCCTTCCCGGTCGCCGCGCTGGCGTCGGCCACGGCCACGACGCTGGGCCTGGGCGCCGGTGCGGCCGCCGTGACGGTGCTCGCCGCCCTGCCGGTGGCCTACCTCGCCGTCCGCCACCCGCGGCTGGCGACCGTCCTGCTCGAGCGGGGCACCTACACGGCCAACGCCCTGCCGGGGATCGTGGTCGCGCTCGCGCTGGTCACCGTCGCGATCCGGTGGGTGCAGCCGGCGTACCAGACCACCGCGCTGCTGGTGACGGCGTACGTGATCATGTTCCTGCCGCGCGGGGTCGTCAGCGCCCGGGCCGCGCTGGCCCAGGCCCCGAGCCTGCTCGACGACGTCTCGGCCTCGCTCGGCACCAGCCCGCTGCAGACCTTCCGGCGGGTCACCCTGCCGCTGATCGCCCCCGGGCTGGCCTCGGGTGCGGCGCTGGTGTTCATCGCCGCGAGCACCGAGCTGACCGCGACCCTGCTGCTGTCGCCGATCGGCACCCGCACCCTCGCGACCGCGTTCTGGAGCAGCAGCAGCAGCGTGGCCTACGGTGAGGCCGCCCCGTACGCCGCGCTGATGATCCTGGTCTCGATCCCCGCGACGTACCTGCTCACCCGCCAGGCCCGGAGGTCCGCGCGCGCATGACGTCCGTCGCGATCCGTGGGCTCGCCCTGTCGTTCGGCGAGCACCGGGTGCTCACCGGCGTCGACCTGGACGTCGCGGCGTCCAGCACCACCGCCGTCCTCGGGCCGTCGGGGTGCGGCAAGACCACCCTGCTGCGGCTGATCGCCGGGTTCCTGGCGCCCGACGCGGGCACGATCCACCTCGGCGGTGAGCTGGTGGCCGACGCGACGTCGTCGCGTCCGACGGCCCGGCGGCGTGTCGGGTACGTGCCCCAGGAGGGCGCGCTGTTCCCGCACCTGGACGTCGCCGCCAACATCGCCTTCGGTCTGGCCCGCGCGCGGCGGCGGTCCGGTGACCGGGTCGCCGACCTGCTCGAGCTGCTCGGCCTGAGCCCCGCGCTCGCCACCCGCTACCCGCACGAGCTGTCCGGCGGCCAGCAGCAGCGGGTCGCCGTGGCCCGCGCCCTCGCCCCCGACCCGGCCGTCGTGCTGCTGGACGAGCCGTTCTCCTCGTTGGACTCCGGGCTGCGGGCCGACACCGGGCGCGCGGTGCTGCAGGCGCTGCGGGCCACCGGCGCGACCGCCGTCCTGGTCACCCACGACCAGGACGAGGCGCTCTCGCTCGCCGACCAGGTCGCGCTGATGCGCGGCGGGCGGATCGCCCAGGTGGGGACGCCGCGCCAGATCTACCAGGCGCCGGTCGACCGGGCGGTGGCCGAGTTCGTCGGCGAGGCCGTCATGCTGCCCGCGATGGTCGCGGACGGCGCGGCCACCTGCGCGCTCGGGCTGGTCGGCGTCCAGGGGCCGGCGACCCCCGGGGCGGCGTCGGTCATGATCCGCCCCGAGCAGCTGCGCCTCGGCCGCTCGCAGGGCGCGCGGCTGGTGGGACGCGTGCTGGACGTCGCCTACCACGGGCACGACGCGTCGGTCCGGCTGCGCCTCGCGACCCACCCCGGCGAGGACGTCGACGTGGTCGCGCGCGTCGACGGCGCCACCGCACCCAGCCCGGGCGACCTGGTGGGCGTCAGCGTCCAGGGGCCGGCCCGGGTGGTGTGAGCTCGGCCCGCGGCTCAGGCCCCGGTGCCCGCCAGGAACTCACGGACGGTGCGCCAGTAGGCGTCCGGCGCCTCGACGTTGGTCATGTGCGAGGCCCCGTCGATGACCGCGAGCTGCGCGCCCGGCAGCAGCGCCGCCTGCTCGCGAACGGTCTCGGGACGCGCCTCGTCGTACTCGCCGCAGACGAACAGCGCGGGCAGCCGCAGCTCGGCCAGCCGACCGGTCACGTCGAAGTCCTGCAGCGTGCCGCTGACGGTGAACTCCGAGGCGCCCCACATGTGGCCGTACACCTCGTGGTTGATGTCGGCGACACCCTCCTCGACGTACGCCGGCCAGGGGTCCAGGCGGCACAGGTGTCGGCGGTAGAACTGCAGCGTCGCGTCGAGGTAGGCCGCGGAGTCGGTGCTGCCGTCCGCCTCGGCCAGCGCGATGGTCCGCTGCACGTCGTCCGGCATCTGGGCCAACCAGGTCAGCTGGTCGGACGCCCAGCGCCGCGCGTCCAGGCACGGGCTGGACAGGACGACCGAGGCCACGCCCTCGGGTCGGGTCAGCAGGTAGGACGTGGCGAGCATCGACCCCCACGAGTGACCGAGCAGGTGCACCTGCTCCAGCCCGAGGGCGGCGCGCACCTGCGCCAGCTCGTCGACGAACCGCTCGACGGTCCACAACGCGTCGTCGTGCGGGCGGTCCGAGCGTCCCGACCCCAGCTGGTCGTAGAGGTAGACCGGGCGGTCCTGCGGCACGTGGGCGAGGGTCTGCACCGAGCCCAGGCTCGAGGCGCCGGGCCCACCGTGCAGCAGCAGCAGCGGGACACCGCTGCCGCCCGCGACCTTCTGCCACCAGACCTCACCACCGGTGACGGCCACCCGTCCCTCGTCCGCCGGCATCGTCGTCCCTCCCGCTGACCCGGGCGGCCGACCGGCCGCGCGTGGCCGCGACGGTACCGCGGCGGCCGGACGCGTCCACGTCGGCGGACCCCTTGCGGTGGGGGGCCGGACCCGTCAGACTACAAATGGTCTAAGGACTGGACCTCATACCTCAGGAGTGCTGTGCTCACCGAGCTCGACCGGGCGATCGTGCGCCACGCGGAGCACGCGTTCGCGCTGCTCGCCGACCTGGTCGCCGCGCCCAGCGTGGTGGGCAGCGAGCAGGCGGCGCTCGAGGTCTTCGCCCGCGAGCTGCTCGACCTGGGCCTGGACGTCGAGCGGCTGCCGTTCCCGGCTGGCCCGGTCGACGACGAGCGCGCCGGGGTGAGCCAGCCGCTGCCGCCCGGCGACGACCGCTACCAGGTGCTGGGGACGACGCCGGGCGCCGGCCCGCTCTCGCTGCTGCTGAACGGCCACATGGACGTCGTCCCGGCCGGCACCCCGCACCTGTGGGCGTCCTCACCCTTCACCCCGACCAGGCGCGACGGTCGGCTGTACGGCCGCGGCGCCGGCGACATGAAGGGCGGCTTCGCGATCGGCGCGCTGGCGCTGCGCGCCCTGCGCGACGTCGAGCCCGACCTGTTCGCCCACCGGCGCCTGGGGTTCCTCGCCGTGATCGAGGAAGAGTGCACCGGCAACGGGGCGCTGTGGGCGGCGCGCCAGGGGGTGCTGGCCGACGCCGTCGTGCTGCTCGAGCCCACCGACCTCGGCCTGCTGCTCGGTGGGGTCGGCGTGCTGTGGGTCGACGTCGAGGTGCGCGGCACCGCGGCGCACGCCGAGTCCGCCGACCTGGGTGCCAACCCGGTCGACCTCGGCATGCGGGTCGTCGCAGGCCTGCGGCACTGGTGCGACACCCTGGCGGACGCCGATCCCGACGTGGGCCTGGCCCAGGTGCGCAGCCCGTACAACCTCAACGTGGGCGGTGTCTCGGCGGGGGACTGGCACTCCAGCGTCCCCGCGTCGGCGACCTTCCGGCTGCGCGTCGGGTTCCCCCGGGCCTGGACCCCGGCGCGGGCCGAGACCGAGGTGCGGGCCGCCGTCCGGGCGATCACCGACGCCGACCCGGACTGCCCCGCGCCGGCGACCGTCGTCGCCACCGGGCTGCGCGCCCAGGGGTACGAGCTCGCCGCCGACCACCCGCTCGTCGCCGCCATGAGCGAGGCGCACCGCGACGCGCACGGCGCACCGCCCCGCACGTTCTCGATGGGCAGCACCACCGACGCCCGCACCTACCTCAACGACTTCGGTGTGCCCGCCCTGTGCTTCGGGGCGGTCGCCCACGACATCCACGGGGTGGACGAGTCGGTCGAGCTGGCCAGCATCGTCGACGGCGCCCGCACCCTGGCCCGGTTCCTGCACAGCAGGTTCAGCGCCGAGCAGCCGGACGCCGCCGCGGCTTTGGCCACGAGCCCGGTGGCGACACCGTGACCGGCCGCCCGGGCGACCTCGACCTCGACGTCCTCGCCAGCGTCGACACCGGGACGTCGGACCCGCTGGGTGAGCCGATCATCTCGCGGCACGTCGGCGACCAGGTGGTCGACCGGTTGGTGACCGCGGTGGCGCTCGGCGTGTACGTGCCCGGGCAGCGGCTGCCGAGCGAGCGCGACCTGGCGCCGATGCTCGGCGTGTCGCGCTCGACGGTGCGCGACGCGCTGCGGACCCTCACCGACACCGGCTACCTCGAGGTGCGCCGCGGCCGCAACGGCGGCTACTTCGTCCTCGCCGACTGGGGCCCGTCGTCCGCCGAGATGGTGCGCCGCCACCTGATCCCCAACTGGCAGCACTTCGAGGCGCTGTTCGACGCCCGCACCCTGCTCGAGCCGCTGATCGCG
>JBBQGB010000072.1:0-15468 GCA_038322575.1 Actinomycetales bacterium | reverse complement strand
GACGACGGCCGCAAGATGAGCAAGAGCCTGCGCAACTACCCCGACGTCCGCGAGGTGTTCTACCGCGACGGTTCGGACGCCATGCGCTGGTTCCTGATGAGCTCGCCGGTGCTGCGCGGGGGCAACCTGGTCGTCACCGAGCGGGGGATCCGTGACGGCGTCCGCCAGGTGCTGATCCCGCTCTGGAACGCCTGGTACTTCTTCTCGTTGTACGCCAACGCTTTCGACGGCGGCAAGGGCTACGAGGCGCAGTGGTCGACGGCGTCCACCGACGTCCTGGACCGCTACCTGCTGGCCAAGCTGCGCGGGTGCGTGGGCGGCGTGCAGGCCCAGCTCGACGCGTACGACGTCAGCGCCGCCTGCGCGTCGGTGCGCGACTTCCTGGACGTGCTGACCAACTGGTACATCCGCCGCTCTCGCGAGCGGTTCTGGGGCGAGGACGACACCGCCGCGTTCGACACCCTCTACACCGCGCTCGAGGTGCTGACCCGCGTCGCCGCGCCGCTGCTGCCGCTGACGACCGAGGAGGTCTGGCGCGGCCTCACCGGCGGGCGCAGCGTGCACCTGACCGACTGGCCGGACGCCACCGACCTGCCGGACGACCCGGAGCTGGTCACCGCCATGGACCGCGCCCGCGACGTCTGCTCGGCGGTGCTCGCGCTGCGCAAGGCCGAGGGCCTGCGGGTGCGGCTGCCGCTCGAGTCGGTCACGGTCGTCAGCGCCGAAGCCGCTGCGCTGCAAGGTTTCGCGGCGTTGGTGGCCGACGAGGTCAACGTCCGCGAGGTGCGGCTGCTCGGTCTCGCCGACGCCGGCGACTTCGGCGTGCGCGAGCGGCTGACCGTCAACGCGCGCGCCGCCGGGCCGCGGCTCGGCAAGGCCGTCCAGGCCGTCATCCGGGCCAGCAAGGACGGCGACTGGCAGCTCGCCGCGGACGGCACCGTGACCGCCGGCGGGGTCGAGCTCGCCGACGGCGAGTACCAGCTGGACACCGTCGTCGAGGGCGGTGCCCCCGACGAGCGCCGGGCGGTGGGCACGTTGCCGCGCGAGGGTTTCGTGGTTCTGGACACCGCGGTCACGCCCGAGCTCGAGGCGATCGGGCTGGTGCGCGACGTCGTCCGCGCCGTGCAGCAGGCCCGGCGCGAGGCCGGGCTGCACGTCAGCGACCGGATCAGGCTGACGGTGGTGGCTGACCCACCGGTCTGGGAGGCGCTGGTGGAGCATCAGGCGCAGCTGCTCACCGAGACCCTCGCGGTGCAGGCCGGGCTGTCCGGTGACCTCGCGCACCTGGCGCCCGGTGAGGGTGTCAGCGAGGCCACGGTGGGCGACGGCTTCGCCGTCCGGGTGCGCGTCGAGAAGGCGTCATGACCGACGACGCCCTGGTCGTGCGGCTGCGCGAGGTCGAGCAGCTGGTGCTCGGCCGAGCCCCCGAGAACGACGTCGACCCCTCGCTCGAGGCGATGGCCGAGCTGATGGACCTGATGGGCCAGCCGCAGCGCGCCTTCCCGGTGGTGCACGTGACCGGCACCAACGGCAAGACCAGCACCGCGCGGATGATCGAGCGGCTGCTGCGCGAGCTGGGGCTGCGCACCGGCCGGTTCACCAGCCCGCACCTGGTCGACGTGCGCGAGCGGATCGCCTTCGACGGCGAGCCGGTCGACGCCGAGCGGTTCGTCGCCGCCTGGGACGACGTCGCGCCGTACCTCGCCATCGTCGACGACCGAGCGCGGGCCGCGGGTGAGCCGCTGATCAACTACTTCCAGGTGCTCACCGCGATGGCGTTCTCCGCCTTCGCCGACGCCCCCGTCGACGTCGCCGTCGTCGAGGTCGGCCTCGGTGGCACCTGGGACTCGACCAACGTCGCCGACGGCCAGGTCGCCGTGGTCACGCCCATCGGCATCGACCACGAGCGCCTGCTGGGCCACACCGTCGACGCGATCGCCGCCGAGAAGGCGGGGATCATCAAGGACGGCGCCGCTGCGGTCATCGCCCTGCAGCCGCCCGAGGCGTCCGCCGTGCTCGGCGAGCGGATCACCGCGGTGGGGGCGACCGCGCTGGTCGAGGGCCAGCAGTTCGGGGTGCTGGAGCGCGAGGTCGCGGTGGGCGGCCAGGTCGTGACCCTGCGCGGCCTCGGCGGCGACTACGCCGACCTGTTCCTGCCGCTGCACGGAGCGCACCAGGCCCACAACCTGGCGTGCGCGCTGGCGGCGGTCGAGGCGTTCTTCGGTGGGGGCGAGCAGCCGCTCGACCTCGACCTGGTGCGTGAGGCGGTGGCGGCGATGACCTCGCCCGGCCGCCTCGAGGTCGTGCGCACCAGCCCGACCGTGGTCGTGGATGCCGCGCACAACCCCGCCGGCGCCGTCGTCGTGGCCGAGGCGGTGAGCGAGGCGTTCTCGTTCCGGCGCCTGGTCGGCGTGGTCGGCGTGCTGCTCGACAAGGATGCCGCCGGCATCCTGGAGGCCCTCGAGCCGGTGCTCGACGAGATCGTCGTGACCCGGACGACGTCCCCGCGCGCCACCGACCCGGACGACCTCGCCGCCACCGCGCGGGACGTGTTCGGTGAGGACCGCGTGCACGTGGCCCGCTCGCTGCCCGACGCGCTCGACCTGGCCGTCACCCTGGCCGAGCAGGACGGCGAGGTCGGAGCCGGCGTCCTCGCGACGGGGTCGGTCACCATGGCCGCCGAGGTGCGCACGCTGCTGGGTGCCTCGTGAGCACCCCGACGCCGGCCCGGCCGGCCCGCTCCTACCGCCGCCTGTTCGCCCTGATGGTGCTGGTGGGCGAGGCCCTGGTGGTGGGGTTCGCGACGCTGGTCGCCAAGGACCTCGCCGACGTCAGCCGGGGGCACGTCCTGGCCGCGGGCGCGGTGCTGGCCGCGCTGTGCGTCGTGTCGGCCGGGCTGCTGCGCTCGCGCGTCGGCTACCTGCTCGGGTGGGTGGTGCAGCTGCTGCTGGTCGCCACGGCCCTGTGGTTGCCGGTCATGCTGTTCCTCGGGCTGGTGTTCGCGGGGCTGTGGGTGGTGGCGCTGGTCCAGGGCAGCCGGGCCGACGCGCTCACGGCCAGCCGGGCCGCGCGAGCCGGGTCACCGACGTCCACGCCCTAGTCTGAGCGCTCCCACCGTCGAACGAAGGGCCCTGCCGTGACCGAACGCTCCCTCGTGCTCGTCAAGCCGGACGGCGTCCGCCGGGGCCTGGTCGGCGAGGTGCTGCGCCGCGTCGAGGCCAAGGGCTACACCCTCGTGGCGCTGGACCTGCGGGTGCCCGCCCGTGAGCTGCTCGCCGAGCACTACGCCGAGCACGAGGGCAAGCCGTTCTACGAGCCGCTCGTCGAGTTCATGATGTCCGGCCCGGTCGCGGCCGCCGTCGTCGAGGGCGAGCGATGCATCGAGGGCTGGCGGTCGCTGGCTGGAGCCACCGACCCGACCGGTGCTGCGCCGGGCACGGTGCGCGGTGACCTCGGCCGCGACTGGGGCAGCACGGTGCAGCAGAACCTCGTTCACGGCTCGGACTCGCCCGAGTCGGCCGCCCGCGAGATCGCGATCTGGTTCCCCGGCCTGGGCTGAGGCTCGGGACCGGCCCCGGCGTCGCTCGGGTGTCCTCCCGCGCCCACCTCGTGCCTCCCGAGGTCTGCTGACCGCGGGAGGCACGACCTGACCCACGGAACGTGATCATCTCGAGTCCTCACCTCGACGGGGGTGCTCATCAGCCCGACCGCAGCCGCGACGGTTCGCGACCACCTGCGCACCCGGGGTTAGGCTGGCGGCGTCCCCTCTCGAACGGAAGGCCAGCCACCATGCCCGTCGAGTCCCTGTTCCCCGCCCTCGAGCCCCTGCTCGCCCGGGTGACCAAGCCCATCCAGTACGTCGGCGGCGAGCTGAACTCGACGGTCAAGGACTGGGACGAGGTCGACGTCCGATGGGCGCTGATGTACCCCGACGCCTACGAGGTCGGGGTGCCGAACCAGGGCACGATGATCCTGTACGAGGTGCTGAACGAGCGGCTCGACGTGCTGGCCGAGCGCACCTACGCGGTGTGGCCCGACCTCGAGGCCCTGATGCGCGAGCACGGGGTGTCGCAGTTCACCGTCGACGCGCACCGGCCGGTCGGGGCGTTCGACGTCCTGGGCCTGTCGTTCTCGACCGAGCTCGGCTACACGAACATGCTCACGGCACTGGACCTCGCGGGCATCCCGATGCACGCGGCCGACCGCTCGATCGACGACCCGATCGTCCTCGCCGGCGGCCACGCCGCGTTCAACCCCGAGCCGATCGCCACGTTCATCGACGCCGCCGTCGTCGGCGACGGCGAGCAGGCCGTGCTGATGATCAGCGACATCATCAAGGCGTGGAAGGGCGAGGGTCGCCCCGGCGGCCGCGACGAGCTGCTGATGCGGCTCGCGCGCACCGGCGGCGTGTACGTCCCCGCGTTCTACGACGTCGACTACCTGCCGGACGGGCGCATCCAGCGGGTGGCACCCAACCGGTCCGGCGTCCCGTGGCGCGTCAGCAAGCACACCGTCATGGACCTGGACGAGTGGCCCTACCCCAAGACACCACTGGTGCCCCTGGCCGAGACCGTCCACGAGCGGATGAGCGTCGAGATCTTCCGCGGCTGCACCCGCGGCTGCCGGTTCTGCCAGGCCGGCATGATCACCCGACCGGTGCGCGAGCGCAGCATCACCGGCATCGGCGAGATGATCGAGAAGGGCCTGGCCGCAACGGGTTTCGAGGAGGTCGGGCTGCTCAGCCTCTCGAGCGCCGACCACTCC
Source organism: Actinomycetales bacterium (assembly GCA_038322575.1). Lineage (GTDB taxonomy): Bacteria > Actinomycetota > Actinomycetes > Actinomycetales > Angustibacteraceae > JACMOY01. Next base: position 10,704 of record JBBQGB010000072.1, on the reverse strand, counting down.
GAGATCGGCGACCTCGCCAAGGGGCTGGCCGACCGCTACGAGGGCACCAACACCGGGCTGTCGCTGCCGTCGACCCGCGTCGACGCGTTCAACATCGACCTGGCCAACGAGCTGTCCCGCGGCGGACGCCGGTCCGGCCTGACCTTCGCGCCCGAGGGTGGCAGCGAGCGGTTGCGCCGGGTCATCAACAAGATGGTCAGCGAGGACGACCTGATCCGCACCGTCGCGGCGGCGTACTCGAACGGCTGGCGGCAGGTGAAGCTGTACTTCATGTGCGGCCTGCCGACCGAGACCGACGAGGACGTGCTGCAGATCGCCGAGATGGCGGCGCACGTGATCGCCAAGGGCCGCGAGGTCAGCGGCAGCAACGACATCCGGTGCACCGTCAGCATCGGCGGGTTCGTGCCCAAGCCGCACACCCCGTTCCAGTGGGCCGCCCAGCTCGGCGCCGCCGAGACCGACGCCCGCCTCGCCAAGCTGCGCGACGTCATCCGCGGCGACAAGAAGTACGGGCGGGCCATCGGGTTCCGGTACCACGACGGCAAGCCGGGAATCGTCGAGGGACTGCTCTCGCGCGGTGACCGACGGGTCGGTCGGGTCATCGAGCAGGTGTGGCGCGACGGCGGCCGCTTCGACGGCTGGGGCGAGCACTTCTCCTACGACCGCTGGATGAACGCCGCCGATCAGTCGCTCGCCGACCTGCCGGTCGACGTCGCCTGGTACACCACCCGCGAGCGCGAGTTCACCGAGGTGCTTCCCTGGGACCACCTGGACTCGGGTCTGGACAAGGACTGGCTCTGGGAGGACTGGCAGGACGCGCTCGCGGACGTCGAGGTCGAGGACTGCCGCTGGACCCCGTGCTTCGACTGCGGCGTCTGCCCGCAGCTCGGCACCGAGATCCAGGTCGGCCCCACGGGCAAGACGCTGCTTCCGGTGACGGTGCTCGGCGCGCCGGCCAAGCGCCTGCTCGCGACCTGACCTCGGCGACGCCACCCCATGGCCCGTACGCCGGACGGCCCGCCCCCACCCCCCGCCGTCCAGAAGCTGCGGCTGCGCTACGCCAAGCGCGGCCGGCTGCGGTTCTCCAGCCACCGCGACTTCCAGCGCGCGCTGGAGCGGGCGCTGCGTCGCTCAGCGGTGCCGATGGCGTACTCGGCCGGCTTCACCCCGCACCCCAAGGTGTCGTACGCGAACGCCGCACCCACCGGCACCGCCAGCGAGGCCGAGTACGTCGAGCTGTCCGTCGCGTCACGGGTCGACCCGCAGGCGCTGCGGGCGGCCCTGGACAGCTCGCTGCCGCCCGGTCTGGACGTGCTCGAGGTCGTCGAGGCGCAGCCGGGTGCCCTGGCCGACCGGCTCGAGGCCAGCGACTGGGAGATCGTGCTGCCCGGCGTCCGGCCCGACGAGCTGGCGGTGGCGCTGAAGGCCCTGCTGGCGCGTGAGGAGGTCACGGTCGAGCGGCTGATGAAGACCGGCGTGCGACGATTCGACGCCCGTGGACCGATCGTGCTGGCCGAGGTGCTCGACCCCCACGCCGAGCCCGGCCGGTCCCGCAGCGACGCCGGGCGCGCCGCACAGGCGCTGTCGGGCGATTGTGCGATACTGCGAGCGGTCGTGCGGCACACCACACCCGCCGTACGCCCCGACGACGTGCTCACCGCGCTGCGCGTGGTGGCCGATCTGGTGCCGCCGTCACCCCCCCAGGTGACCAGGCTGGCCCAGGGGCCACTCGGAGCAGCCGGTGCGGTGGCCGATCCCCTGGCCGTCGCGGAGCCCGCCGGCGGCGCCTGAGGCCGACCGCGCACCCCCGAACGGGGGGCTGGTCGCACGGCGCAACACCACGACTTCCGTCGTGACCGCGACCCGCGGCACGACGAACGCGACCGCTCCGCGCGGCGCCGGCAGGGTGTGGACGGCGCCCGGAGCCGACGGGAGACCCCCGGATGACCGACATCACCAGCACCACCCCCAGCGAGAACGAGGACGACGCCACGACGGCCGCCCCGGCTCGCCGACCCCGTCGTCGGGCCGCGTCCCGTCCGGCCGGACCCCCCGTCGCGACGGATGAAGCGCCCGGGGCGGTCGCCGAGCAGACGCCCGCCGGTCAGGCCCCCACCGAGCCGAGCGGGTCCGCCGAGCCGAGCGAGCCCGCCGCCAAGACGGCGCCGGTCAAGAAGGCCGCCCGCAAGCGTGCGCCGCGCAAGGCGTCCGCACCCGCCGTGACGGTCGCGGCCCCCGTCGAGCCGACGGTGGACGAGGCGATCGTCGTCGAGCCGGCCGCCGAGACGCCTGCCGAGGTCACGGACACCGCCCCCCGGGCAGCCCGCAAGCGGACGCCGCGCAAGCGGGCTGCCGCAGCACCCGCGGTCACCGAGCCCGAGGTCACCGAGCCCGAGGTCGTCGAGCCCGAGGTCACCGGCGCCGAGATCACCGAGCCCGAGGTCGTCGAGCCCGAGGTCGCAGCACCGCCGGTTGCGGCGGTGCCCCTGCTCTTCCAGGCGCCCGACCCCACCGCGGCACCCCCGCGTCGCCGCCGTCGGGCTTCCGCGCCGGCCGGCCCCCCGGTCGCCCACGACGACGACGCTCCGGCCGCGTCGGGTACGGCTGCGGCGGACGTCGCGCCGACGCCGGCGACCCGCCGCGACGCCGACGCCGAGAACCGGGCCGTGGACCCCGCGGTCGACGACGCGGACAGCACGGACGACAGCACGGACGACAGCCTCGACCAGACCCCCGACGACACGGCGGACGACGGCACTGGTGCCGGTCGCAAGCGCCGCCGCCGTGGTGGCCGTGGCCGCCGTCCCCGCGGCGAGGACGACTCCGCCGGCGAGGGCCGGCAGGACGCTGCGCCGGACGCGGCTGGGACGCCGGACGGCGACACCGGCGGCGAGCAGGACGGCAGCCAGCAGCAGGGTGACGACGACGCCGACGCCGACGACCAGGGCGACGACGAGTCCGGCTCGGCGTCCAGCCGCCGCCGGCGCCGCCGTCGGCGCCGCTCGGGCTCGGGCAACGGCGCGGACGCCGAGACCGAGACGACGGACGACCCACCCGGCACGGTCACCCGGGTCCGCCAGCCCCGCAAGGCCGAGGACGAGGTCGCCTCGGTGCGCGGCTCGACCCGCCTGGAGGCCAAGAAGCAGCGCCGCCGCGACGGCCGCGAGGCCGGCCGCCGCAAGCCGACCATCACCGAGTCCGAGTTCCTGGCCCGCCGCGAGAGCGTCCAGCGCGCGATGGTGGTGCGCGAGAGCGCCGGCCGCACCCAGATCGCCGTGCTCGAGGACGGCGTCCTGGTCGAGCACTACGTCGCCAACGAGACCAACGCCTCGATGATCGGCAACGTCTACCTCGGCCGCGTGCAGAACGTGCTGCCGAGCATGGAGGCCGCGTTCGTCGACATCGGCAAGGGGCGCAACGCCGTCCTGTACGCCGGTGAGGTCAACTGGGACGCGGCCGGCCTCGACGGTCAGCCGCGGCGCATCGAGACCGCGCTGAAGTCCGGTGACACCGTCCTGGTCCAGGTCACCAAGGACCCGATGGGCCACAAGGGTGCGCGACTGACCAGCCAGGTCTCGCTGCCGGGTCGCTACCTGGTCTACGTGCCGAACAGCTCGATGACCGGGATCAGCCGCAAGCTGCCCGACACCGAGCGGTCGCGGCTCAAGCGCATCCTCAAGGCCGTCGTGCCCGAGAAGGCCGGGGTCATCGTGCGCACCGCCGCCGAGGGGGCCAGCGAGGACGAGCTGGGCCAGGACGTCGAGCGCCTGACCGCCCAGTGGGCCGAGATCGAGAAGCGGGCCGCGTCGTCCTCGGGCGGTGCCGCGCCCAAGCTGCTGTACGGCGAGCCCGACCTGACCATCCGCGTGGTCCGCGACGTGTTCAACGAGGACTTCACCTCGCTGGTCGTCAGCGGCGAGGGCGCCTGGGGCGTCGTCCAGCCCTACCTGCGCAACGTCGCGCCCGACCTCGCCGACCGGGTCACCAGGTGGACGTCGGACGCCGACGTGTTCGCCGAGCACCGGATCGACGAGCAGCTGCTCAAGGCGATGGACCGCAAGGTCTGGCTGCCCAGCGGCGGGTCGCTGGTGATCGACCGCACCGAGGCGATGACGGTCGTCGACGTCAACACCGGCAAGTTCACCGGCTCGGGCGGCAACCTCGAGGAGACGGTCACCCGCAACAACCTCGAGGCCGCCGAGGAGGTCGTGCGCCAGCTGCGGCTGCGCGACATCGGCGGGATCATCGTCGTCGACTTCATCGACATGGTGCTCGAGGGCAACCGCGACCTGGTGCTGCGCCGGCTGCTCGAGTGCCTCGGCCGCGACCGCACCAAGCACCAGGTGGCCGAGGTCACCTCGCTCGGCCTGGTGCAGATGACCCGCAAGCGGGTCGGCCAGGGCCTGCTCGAGGTCTTCAGCGAGCCGTGCGAGCACTGCCAGGGCCGTGGTGTCGTGATCCACGCCGAGCCGGTCGACCGGCGCTCGGGCGACAGCGGCTCCGGTGGCCAGGCGCCGGCCGAGTCCGGCGGCCAGGGTCGCTCCGGCGGGGGGGCCTCGCGTCGAGGCCGCGGTGGCCGCGGCGGCGAGCCCGCCGCGCCGCCCGAGCCGGCGCCGGTGCGCCAGCCGATCCCCGCGGGCTTCATGGCCTCGCTGGTGCACCACGACACCCCGGTGTCGCCCACCAGCGTCGAGCAGCCCACCAGCGTCGAGCCGGCGGACGAGCCGGCCGAGCAGCCTGCGGTCGAGGCGGTCGAGGCGGTCGAGGCGGTCGAGGCGGTCGAGGCGGTCGAGGGGGCGCCCTTCGAGGCGCCCGTCGAGGCCGTCGCCCAGCCCGACGTCGCACCGCAGGTCCAGCCCGACGTCCAGCCGGACGTCGAGCCCGCCCGGCCGGCCCGGCGACGTCGTCGCGCGTCGGCGCCCTCGGGTCCGCCGATCGTGCACGACTGAGCCGCACCCGCGACGTCGGCACCGGGGCAACGGCGCGTCACCAGTGACGCGCTATTGCCCCAACCGCGTCGGGGCGGGGTGGGACGAGCCCCGACCGTGTCGGGGCGGGGTGGGACGAGCCCCGTTCGCGTCCGCGGAGGCGGTCTGACGGCCCCGTTTGACCCGCCACCGCGCCGGTCCGTACTCTGGACCCCGGCGCGGCATGACGCGCCTGCCCGGGTGCGACCGGTCACGGCCAGAGCCGTGGTCGACGACTCGCGCCCGCTGGCCCCGGTTCGACCCGAAGAGAGTGAGTCCGACGTGTACGCGATCGTCCGTGCAGGCGGCCGTCAGGAGAAGGTGTCCGTCGGCGACGTCCTGGTCATCGACAAGGTCACCGGCAAGGCCGGCGACACGGTCGAGCTGGCCGCGGTGCTGCTGGTCGACGGGACGTCGATCACCACCGACGCCGACGCCCTCGCCAAGGCCTCGGTCACCGTCGAGGTCGTCGAGCCCTTCAAGGGCCCGAAGATCACGATCATGAAGTTCAAGAACAAGACGGGGTACCGCAAGCGTCAGGGACACCGTCAGCACCTGACGAAGGTCAAGGTCACCGCCATCTCGGCCTGACCCCTCTCGACGGCCAGCCGGCCGGATCAGCTTCGAGGCCGCACGGCCTCCCGGACAAGACGGGCAAGGGCACATGGCACACAAGAAGGGCGCGTCATCCACGCGCAACGGTCGCGACAGCAACGCCCAGCGCCTGGGCGTCAAGCGCTTCGGTGGCCAGGTCGTCGGCGCGGGCGAGATCATCGTGCGCCAGCGCGGCACCCACTTCCACCCCGGTGACGGGGTCGGTCGCGGTGGCGACGACACGCTGTTCGCCCTGGTCCGCGGCGCGGTCACGTTCGGCATGAAGAAGGGTCGCAAGACCATCAGCGTGCTGCCGCCCGTCTGAGCGGTCCCGCACCACCCGGCGACCACGGTCGCCAACCACGCTCTCGCGAGGGGGTGGGCCACCTCGGCCCACCCCCTCGCGCCGTTCCCGCTCACCCCCGGAGGCTGCTCATGGCGTCGTTCGTCGATCACGTCCTGCTGCACGTCGCCGGTGGCGCGGGCGGCCACGGGTGCGCGTCCGTGCACCGCGAGAAGTTCAAGCCCCTCGGCGGTCCGGACGGCGGCAACGGCGGTCGCGGCGGTGACGTCGTCCTGGTGGTCGACTCGAGCACGACCACGCTGCTGGACTACCACCACACCCCGCACCGGCGCGGCACCAACGGCAAGCCCGGGATGGGTGGGCACCGCACGGGTGTCGAGGGCACCGACGTGATCCTGACCGTCCCTGACGGCACCGTCGTCAAGGACGCCGACGGCACGGTCCTCGCCGACCTGGTCGGTGAGGGCACCCGGTACGTCGTCGCCCGGGGCGGCCGCGGTGGCCTCGGCAACGCGGCCCTGGCCTCCAACCGCCGCAAGGCCCCCGGGTTCGCGCTGCTCGGCGAGCCCGGCGACTCGGGCGACATCGTCCTGGAGCTGAAGTCCCTCGCCGACGTGGCCCTGGTCGGCTACCCCAGCGCCGGCAAGTCCAGCCTGGTCGCGGCGATGTCCGCGGCCCGGCCCAAGATCGCCGACTACCCCTTCACGACGCTGGTGCCCAACCTCGGCGTCGTCCAGTCCGGCGACGTGCGGTTCACCATCGCCGACGTCCCCGGCCTGATCCCGGGGGCCAGCGAGGGCAAGGGTCTGGGCCTGGAGTTCCTGCGGCACGTCGAGCGCTGCTCGGTGCTGGTGCACGTCATCGACTGCGCCACCCTGGAGGCCGACCGCGACCCGGTGTCCGACCTGGACGTCATCGAGGCCGAGCTCGCGGCCTACACCGCCGACGAGACCCTCGGCGGGCGGCCCCTGGCGGACCGGCCGCGGATGGTCGTGCTCAACAAGTCCGACGTGCCGGACGCCGTCGACCTCGCCGAGCTGGTGCTGCCCGAGCTGCAGGCCCGCGGGCTGCCCGTCCACGTGGTGTCCGCCGCGTCCCACGCCGGGTTGCGCGAGCTGGGGTTCGCGATGGGCGCCCTCGTGCAGGCGGCCCGCGAGGCCGCCGCCACCACGGTCGCCCCCCGGGTGATCCTGCGGCCCAAGGCGATCGACGACTCCGGCTTCGACGTCCGCGCCGAGAACGACCCCGAGGGTGGCGGAACCCGGTTCCGCATCACCGGGGTGCGGCCGGTGCGGTGGGTGCGCCAGACCGACTTCACCAACGAGGAGGCCATCGGCTACCTCGCCGACCGGCTGGCCCGGCTGGGGGTCGAGGAGGCCCTGTTCAAGGCGGGCGCCACCCCGGGCGCCGAGGTGCTGATCGGCACGGGCGAGGACGCGGTCTTCTTCGACTGGGAGCCGACGATGGCCGCCGGGGCCGAGCTGCTGGCGGGTCCTCGGGGCACCGACCGCCGCCTGGTCGAGGAGGACCGGCCCACCCGCGAGCAGAAGCGCGCCGACTACGAGTCCCGCCGGGTGGCCCGCACCGTCGCCCGCGACGAGCTCGTCGCCGACCGCAAGGCCGGCCACTGGGCCACGCCCGACGACGTCGACCCCGCCTGAGCGGTCGCCGCACCATGACCACCCGGGCCAGGGGCTCGCGTGCCGACCTGGCCAGCGCCGCGCGCCTGGTGGTCAAGGTCGGCTCGAGCTCGCTCACGACGTCGGACGGCGGCCTGGACGACGCGCGGGTCACCGCGCTGGTCGACGTGCTGGCGGCCCACCGCGCGAGCGGCGTGGACGTCGTCCTGGTCAGCTCGGGGGCCATCGCCGCCGGTCTGGGGCCGCTCGGCCTGACCCGCCGCCCGCGCGACCTCGCCACCCAGCAGGCCGCAGCCAGCGTGGGGCAGGGCCTGCTCGTCGCTCGCTACACCGCCGCCTTCGGGCGGCACGCGACGCCGGTCGGCCAGGTGCTGCTGACGGCCGAGGACGTCATCCGCCGCGGCCACTACGCCAACGCCCGTCGCACGCTGGACCGGCTGCTCGGGCTGCGGGTCGTGCCCGTCGTCAACGAGAACGACACCGTGGCCACCGACGAGATCCGGTTCGGTGACAACGACCGGCTCGCGGCGCTGGTGGCGCACCTGGTGCAGGCCGACGCGCTGCTGCTGCTCACCGACGTCGACGCCCTGTACGACGGGCCGCCGTCGCGGCTCGGGGCCCGTCGGCTGCCCGCCGTCCTGCGCCCCGCCGACCTGGACGGCGTGCGGCTGGGTGCCAGCGGCAGCACCGTCGGCACCGGGGGCATGGCGAGCAAGGTGCAGGCCGCGGCGATCGCCACCGGTGCCGGCATCGCCACCTGGCTGACCAGCGCCGACCTCGCCGGCGAGGCGCTCTCGGGCGCCGACGTCGGCACCTGGTTCGCCGCCACGGGTGCACGGCGCACCAGCAGGCTGCTGTGGTTGGCGCACGCGACCCGACCGGTAGGACGGCTGGTGCTCGACCCCGGAGCGGTGCGGGCGCTGCTCGAGCGCGGCTCCTCATTGCTGCCGGCGGGCGTCACGGCCGTCGAGGGAGACTTCGCGACCGGCGACCCGGTCGACCTGTGTGACGAAAACGGCCACGCGGTGGCCCGAGGGCTGGTGAACTATGCAGCACAGGAGATCCCGGGTCTGCTGGGTCGCTCGACCCGTGACCTGGCGCGTGAGCTCGGGCCCGCCTACGAGCGCGAGCTGGTGCACCGGGACGACCTGGTGCTCCTGAGACGGTGACGGAGGCACGGCAGTGGGGGACGAGCCCGGGGTGCTGGCCACCCCGCCGCTGTGGCACGTCACGCTGACGATGTCGGGGCCCGCCGTGCCGATCGAGCGGCTGCGCGCCGCGCTGGACCGCCTGGTGCACGAGCGGCCGTTCCTGCTCTCGATCCGGTACGCCACCGACCGCGCCGAGCTGCGCTTCTGGGACGAGGCCGAGGACCTCGACGACGTGGCTGCGCTGGCGCTGCGGCTGTGGGGGGACCACCGCGACAGCGCCGGTCTGCCGTCGTGGGGTGTGGTCGGGATCGAGGTGCTCGACCGGGCGACCATGCAGCGTCGGGGAGCCGACCGCGCGCCCAGCCCGCTGGTCTCGGCGGGTGTCGCGCCGCTGTGAGCGCGCCTACCGTTGGTGCATGACCACGACGCTGCCCACCGACGTCCAGCTGACCCCGACACCGGACGACGAGCTGCGGGCCGACGTCCTCGCCGCGTGCGGCCGGGCGCGTGAGGCGGCGCGCGCCGTCCGTCCACTGACCCGCGGGGCGAAGGACGCGCTGCTGCTCGCGATGGCAGCCGCGCTGGACGCCGCGGTCGACGAGGTCGTGGCGGCCAACGCGGTCGATCTCGAGAACGCTGTCCGCGCGAACACGCGCGAGTCGCTGGTCGACCGGTTGCGCCTGGACGCAGGGCGGCTGGCGGCCTCGGCCCAGGGTCTGCGCGAGCTCGCGGCGCTGCCCGACCCGGTCGGCGAGGTCGTGCGCGGCCAGCGCCTCGCGAACGGGCTCGAGGTGCGCCAGACCCGGGTGCCGATGGGCGTCGTCGCCATGGTCTACGAGGCACGTCCCAACGTGACGGTGGACGCGGCGGGGGTGGCCCTCAAGAGCGGGAACGCGGTGGTGCTGCGCGGTGGGGCCGCGGCGGCGCAGACCAACCGCGCGCTGGTGCAGGTGCTGCGCGCCGCCCTCGTCGACCAGGGGCTGCCACCGGACGCCGTCGTGCTGCTCGACCAGGGCGGGCGCGCGGCCGTGCACCACCTGATGACCGCACGCGGGTACGTCGACGTGCTGATCCCCCGCGGGGGAGCCGAGCTGATCGCCGCCGTGGTCGAGGGCTCGACGGTGCCCGTGATCGAGACCGGGATCGGCAACTGCCACGTGTACGTCGACGCGTCGGCCGACCTGGAGCAGGCCGTGGCGATCACGGTGAACTCCAAGACCCACCGGCCCGGGGTGTGCAACGCGGCCGAGACGCTGCTGGTGCACCGCGAGGCCGCGGGCCCGTTCCTGCGCCGTGCACTGCCCGCGCTGGACGTCGCCGGGGTGCGGCTGCACGTCGACGCGGCGACCCGGGCACTGGCGGCCGAGGCCGGCGTGGCCACGACCGCGGCGGACGACGCGGACTGGGGCGCCGAGTACCTCTCGCTCGACCTCGCCGTCGCCGTCGTCGACGACCTGGACGCGGCGCTCGCGCACATCCGACGGTGGAGCAGCGGGCACACCGAGGCGATCGTCACGCGGGACCAGTCGGCGGCCCGGACCTTCGTCGCCGGGGTCGACGCGGCCGCGGTCATGGTCAACGCCTCGACGCGGTTCACCGACGGTGGCGAGCTCGGGTTGGGCGCCGAGATCGGCATCTCGACCCAGAAGCTGCACGCCCGCGGCCCGATGGGCCTGGCCGAGCTGACCACCACGACCTGGGTCGTCACCGGCGAGGGCCACGTCCGCGGCTGAGGGCGCGCACCCCTGGTCGGGACGACCGCGAGGGCGGTGTAGAGTTTCACCCAGATCCCCACCGCAGACGGTCCCACTGCACTCGGCTCCGGCCGGCAGGCGAAGTTGACCAGCTCGACGCGGATCGGCTAAGTTCGAGCAGTTGCCCCGAGCGAGGACCTCACGGTCCGAGCGGGTGTGCGTGTGGTCTTTGAGAACTCAACAGCGTGCCGTTTTGTTGATGCCATTGTTTTGATGGTGTTGTTTGGTGCACCCTTTTTGTGGGGTGTTGTTGTGCCAGTTTTCATTGTGTATCGATGGAGAGTTTGATCCTGG
>JBBQGB010000071.1:0-15644 GCA_038322575.1 Actinomycetales bacterium | reverse complement strand
TCCCGCGAGGGCGCCGTGGATCAGGGACCAATGCGAGCAGTTCCAGCAACACCGTCGCCGAGCAGGGGCCAACAGGTTGCGGTCGGACAGGGGCAGTAGACGAAGATGGCATCGGCTGGTGTGGTCCTTGGCTTGGTGTGGCGTAGACACCTGCATCCAAGTCCCAAAGACCACACCAGTCACACACGCCACACCGCGTCAACGACCATCAAACCCGCAGGTCACACGCCCAATCGGACGACTATGCCGAGGCCCTGAAGGTAGAGACTGCCGTACGGCACCGATGTGCCAGGCCACTGACTATTACATGAAGTGAGGGAGTACGCCTCAAGTGGCACCGCCGAAGACTCAATACATCTGCCGCCCCACGAGTTGCTGCTGAAGGCGACCGGTATCTGTCAAGTCAAGTGAGACAATTCGATCGTTTGACGTTCCTGTAGTTCTGTCGTGGGTCGGTTGATCCAGGACCGGTAGGGTATTTTCGGTGGCACGGGGCGGCGGGCGAATCGTTCTGGGCGCGCTACCTAGGCCGCGTTCAAGGTGGTCCGACGGGCGTCGTCAACAGCGGCGGCGGTGCCGAAGTGGACCGGGTGTGCCAGCCGATTCCGGAGTGGCGGTGGACGTGGCCGTACTCGGTGAAGAATCCTTCGCAGAACTCTCGCGCGTCCTGGACCGTGGTCGAACGACGCAGGGAAGTCGTCCAGGTACTTCAAGGTCTTGAACTGCGCCTCGGAGAAGGGGTTGTCGTTGCTGACCCGGGGGCGCGAGTGGGTCCGGGTGACGCCGAGGTCGACCAGCAGCGCAGAGACCAGTTTGGAGGTCATCGAGGTGCCCCTGTCGGCGTGCACCGTGTGTGGGGTGTGCCAGCACGCGAAACTGGATTCTGTGTCCACCGAGTCTCAGGTGCTACCCAATGTCAGCGCGGGGCTGGAACTTTGCGTCCGCTCCCTCGGGGTCGCCGCCGTACTTGCGCAGCATGCCCTCGATTCGCCCAAGTTGCGCTGTTGTAGTTGCGCCTTGTGAACGCAACGCCAAGAGGTGGGACTCCAGCACAAAGCGCATTCGTCGTCGACCAAGCGGAGTGAGGCGCGCCAAGCGACCCGGCACGCCCGGTCCGCTCAGTCCGAACTCCTTCATGAGTCTTCCCCCCTCAGTCGGCAGCTAGCCCTATTGTGACACGCATCTCCTGTTCAGCCGCCGGCGGCCGTCCGCGGTTGACGCACGCGAGGTGCCACAACCGTGCCGTCAACTCCTCGGAGAGGGACCCCTGCTGACCCACGTCAAGATGCGCGGCGTAGCCGCAGTCATTGGGTCAGCGGCCCCACGGTGAGTGCCTGGATTCGGCTCTGGATGGCCGCAGGGTTCAGGTCCAGACGTAGTTGATCATCTTGTCTTCAGTGGAGACGGCAACACGTCGATTAGCGCGGCGTCGTCCGCTCGTACTTCTTGGTGACCTTCGCGCCGTGGGGGGGGGGGGGGGCAGGTCGCTGGCCGGGGCGGCGAGCGCGGACCACCTTGGGCTCCAGCGCCTTGCGCGCAGGGCCTCGGTGCCAGCCGGTCGTCATCGCGCACAGATCGTCCAGGATCTTGCCTTGTCGGCTGACATCGGACTTGCCCGCCCGCCGGTAACGGCGTCGTGATCGTTTTGGTCACTGCCTGCCGCTGGCCCATCGTCAGTCCCATGATCAGGACCTAGCGGCAGGCCAGCGGCAGGCCACACACCAGCCCGGTAGGAGCGTCTACACGCGCAGCGGTAGATGAGTCAACGACTACCCCACGGGCGCACTTCTCGTGAGTCAACGCGGATCCTTGACAATGCGCCAAGATCATGCCTCACTTATCGGACAGGTGTAATGCTTGCCGTGGGAGGACGAAATGAAAATTTCAACCCGTGCCCTGGCTGTCGCAGCCGCCTTGGCAACTGCTGTTATCGCGCTGTCGGGTAGTGCCGCCCGCGCGTCGGTACCGGATCCACGCCAAGCGATGGCCGGCGCGGCAGATGGCCACCCGACCACCTATGAGGGGTGGGCCGTGGTGAACTATGGCTACACCCCCGGACAAGGATCCTGGTCATCCCCTGTTCTGGACGCATCAATACCTGGGAACCGGATTGCTGCCAACTTCGCACCCAAGACCCACATTGCGACCACCCGATCGGCCTCGGCCGCAGCCGCCGTTGGCTTCGTTTGCACCCTGGCGGTCTCTAAGGTCACCCGCCCTTCGTCACCGCTTCAATCAACAACACTGCAGACATGCACCGGGGCATTCAGGGAGCAATACACTGGCGCGAAGTTTCAACGTGATTCGTGGTCAGGGTGGCGCGACTATTCGACGGTTGGTGTAACGCCGACGTCCAACGCTGCTCAAATTACCTACGTCTGGACGGTTGGCTGCAACATCGGCGGCGACAAGAACGGTTCCTACAACTACCGCCTCTATGCCGTCGCGACCGCGCAGTCGTCGGAGGACGGAACCTGGCACAGCGGAGCACCGGTCTGGAGCGCTCTCGGCGTCAAGTATCCCTGCGGTACAGGCATAAGCTAGTGGTCACGCCCGTATGTTTCGTCCGCCGCCGCTGGCCCGTACCCGAACCGCCGGCTCCGGGTCACCCGCAAGCTCCTAGACCCCACGGGCAACAGTGTCCGAATGCGCCCCGTCGCCTCCGCCACCGTCTCGATCCCACCCCGACCAGCCCGGCTGCCTCCGAACCCAGCATCAGACGACGCTGCCGCTCATCCAGACGGGGGACGCAGCACGGCGTACGACGGCCCACTGACTCCGCGACCTGCAGACCGTCGGCCGTAACACAACGACGAGGCCCACCGACTCCGCGACCTTGCAGACCGTCGGCCGTAGCACAACGACACGGCCCCCTGAACAGTAAACCCAGACTATTCCGATGCGAGTCCTGAGTCACGCACGTGCGGGGTGGCGGGGGTGGCGCGGGCGCGGGCGGCTGAGGCGGCGCGGGCCACCAGGTGCTCGAGCGGGCCGCGCCGGTGCCGGCGGCGCCAGGCCGTGGCCAGGACGACGGCGAGCAGCGCGTGCACCGCGAGCAGCAGGTGCCGGTCGGCCGGGCCGACGCGGGCCGTGAGCGCGACGACGTGGACGGCGTACAGCGTCAGGGTGGTCGACCCCGTGGCGGCCAGCACGGCGACGACCGCGCGCGGCAGGCGGGGGCGGGCGGCCCGGGTCAGCAGCAGGGCCAGGCCGAGGAGGGCGAGCGCGCACCCGATCGTGTGCGCCAGGTCGAACGGCGTGGCCGTGTGCGGCGAGGCCACGGCCTGCCACCACCAGGTGGTCGTGGGCAGCACGCCGAACCGGCCCTGCAGCTGCAGGCGGGCCACCGCCTCGCCGGTGGGCCCACCGGGCACCAGGTCGGCCGGTCCGGCGGCGCGCAGGGCCTCCAGCCCCTGCCGCAGCAGGACGTCGCTGCTCACGCGCGCCAGGACGGCGAGGGTCAGGCCACCGCCGAGCAGCCAGGCCGCCGTGCGGGTTCGCCCCAGCGCCAGCCGGCCCACCGCGACCCCGACGAGCAGGTAGGCGATCCACTGCAGCGCCGGATAGTAGCCGGTGAGGGTCAGGGCGCGCACCAGCACGACCGGGTGGGCGAGCAGCGACAGCGAGGGCTGGTCGCCGGGCCCGACGGGCAGATTGGTGCGCGCCAGGTGAGAGACGAGCGGTGCGCCCACGACCCAGGCCGCGGCCAGCACGGCCAGCGTGCGGGGGCGCAGCCACAGGGCGGGCAGGGCGAGCGCGAAGAACAGCCCGTAGTTGGTGAGGATCACGGCCACCGGCGGCGAGAGCTGGCCGAGCAGCAGCCCCACCAGGGCGACGACCGCGGCCCGGGTGAGCACCGACGCCACCACGGCGCGTGCCGGACGCACCCGCGGTCGGGCGCCCCCGGTCATCAGCGCCAGGCCGGTGCCGGCCAGCAGCGCGAACAGCGCCGAGGCCCGACCCGCGAAGACGAGGTAGGCCGGGGTGATCGCACCGGCGGCGTCCAGCTCGGGCAGCACGTGCACGCTCATCATCCCGAGCAGCGCCACCGCGCGCGCCACGTCGACACCCACCAGGCGCGCGGACGTCGGCCCCGCAGTGATGCCGGGGCCGCTCACCGCTCGGGGGTGATCGCAGCCGACAACCGCACCTCGCGCACCGTCGTCGTACCGTCGCCTGCCGCGTCCAGGACCCGGGCGGCGCCGTCCGGGGCGAACCCGGCGCCCTGCACGAACGCCAGCCGCGGCCGGTCGACCTCGGGCACCCAGATCCGCACCCGGGCAGCGCCCTGCTCGCGCAGGGTGTCGACGGTGGCGTTCAGCAGCCGCGACCCGTGGCCCTGGCGCTGGGCACCGGGGTCGACCAGCAGCGCCACGACCTCGGCGTCCGCGGCCAGGTCGGCGTCGCCGTCCGCGCCGGGGGCGAAGGCGACGAACCCGACGACGTCCGCGCCGGCGGTCGCGACCATCACACGGTGCCGGGCGGTCGGCGGCGCGGTGATCGCCTGCTCCCACGACGCGGCCAGCGACTCGGCGTCGACCGAGGCCGCCCGGCGGGGCAGCAGCTCGGTGTAGTCGGCGAGCCAGCTCGCGGCGTGCACGGCGCCGACGGCCGGGGCGTCCTCGGGGCGGGCGCGGCGGACGCCGGCGTCGGGGGTGGGGGTGCTCACCGCACGATCCTCGCACCTGAGGCGGTGTGACACTCCGGCGTCGCTCTTGCGCTGCGGTGTCACACGGCGCGACCATGGGGGCATGAGCGAGCAGCTGCCGGGCCGGGACGTCGTGCTGAACGCCGCCGAGACGGGTGCGGTCGAGGCGGCCGCCGCCACGACCCACCGCGGCCCGACGGCGGACGTCGCGGTCGACCTCACCCAGTTCGAGGCCCTGATCGCCGCCGACCAGCGGATCGAGCCGCGCGACGTGATGCCCGAGGCCTACCGGCGCTCGCTGGTGCGCCAGATCGCCCAGCACGCGCACTCCGAGATCATCGGCATGCAGCCCGAGGGCGCGTGGATCTCGCGGGCACCGAGCCTGCGCCGCAAGGCGATCCTGATGGCCAAGGTGCAGGACGAGGCCGGCCACGGGCTGTACCTCTACTCGGCGGCCGAGACCCTCGGCGTCAGCCGCGACGACCTGCTCGACCAGCTGCACGAGGGCCGCCAGCGGTACTCCTCGATCTTCAACTACCCCACGCTGACCTGGGCCGACATGGGCGCGATCGGCTGGCTGGTCGACGGCGCCGCGATCATGAACCAGGTGCCGCTGTGCCGCTGCTCGTACGGGCCATACGCCCGCGCGATGATCCGGGTGTGCAAGGAGGAGTCCTTCCACCAGCGGCAGGGCTTCGAGATCCTGTGGACCCTGGCCCGCGGCACCGACGCCCAGCGGGCCATGGCCCAGGACGCCGTCGACCGGTGGTGGTGGCCGGCGCTGATGATGTTCGGCCCGCCGGACGACGAGAGCACCCACAGCGCGCAGTCGATGGCCTGGGGGATCAAGCGGTTCAGCAACGACGAGCTGCGCCAGCGGTTCGTCGACATCACCGTCCCGCAGGCCCAGCGCATCGGCCTGACCCTGCCGGACGCCGACCTGGCACTGGACGAGGAGTCCGGGCACTGGCGGTTCGGCGCGATCGACTGGTCGGAGTTCGAGCGCGTGCTGCGCGGCGACGGCCCCTGCAACGCCACGAGGGTGGCGCACCGGCGGGCCGCCCACGAGGACGGCGCGTGGGTGCGCGAGGCGGCTGCGGCGTACGCGGCCAAGCGGCGCGTGCAGGAGCCCGCCGCGTGAGCGAGCCGCTGTGGGAGGTGTTCGTGCGGGCCTCGCGCGGCCTGTCCCACCAGCACGTCGGGTCGCTGCACGCGCCGGACGCCGAGATGGCGCTGCGCAACGCCCGCGACGTCTTCACCCGGCGTCAGGAGGGCGTGTCGCTGTGGGTCGTGCCCGCGGTCGCGATCACCGCGTCGTCGCCGGACGAGCGCGAGGCGTTCTTCGACCCCGCCGGCGACAAGGTCTACCGCCACCCCACGTTCTACGAGGTGCCCGAGGACGTGCAGTACCTGTGACCGTGAGCAGACCTGTGACCACGGACGGCGCGCTCGCCACCTACTGCCTGCGGCTCGGCGACGACGCGCTGGTGATGTCGCACCGGCTCGGCGAGTGGGTCACCTACGCCCCGCAGATCGAGGAGGACGTCGCGCTGGCCAACATCGGCCTGGACCTGCTCGGCCAGGCCCGCGCGCTGCTCACCCGCTCGGGTGAGCTCGCCGCCGGCGACGGCACCGGCGCCGGCACACCGGCCACCGAGGACGACCTCGCGTACTGGCGCGACGAGCGTGCCTTCACCAACGTCCACCTCGTCGAGCAGCCGCGCGGCGACTTCGCCGACGTGATGGTGCGGCTGCTGTGGTTCGCGGCCTACCAGCACGCGCTGTACGCCGCGCTCACCGACCACCCCGACCCGGTGCTCGGCGGGGTGGCGGCCAAGGCCGTCAAGGAGGTCGCCTACCACCTCGACCACGCCACCCAGTGGGTGCTGCGCCTGGGCGACGGCACCGCCGAGAGCCACCGCCGCGCGCAGGCCGCGGTCGCCGCGGTGGCGCCGTACGTCGACGAGCTGTTCACCGACGACGACCTGGTCACCGGCTTGGCCGACTCCGGGCTGGCCGTGCTGCCGTCGTCCCTGCGTGCGGGGGTCGAGACGCTGGTGACCGCGGTGCTGCGGCAGGCGACCCTCGACCCCGTGACGCCCACCTGGCACGCCCGGGGCGGTCGAGCAGGAGTGCACAGCGAGTCGATGGGCCCGATGCTCGCCGTCATGCAGCACCTCGCACGCAGCCACCCGGGGGCGTCGTGGTGAGCGTCGCGACCGCCACGCTGGACGACGTGCGCGAGGCCGTCGCGGACGTGCCCGACCCCGAGCTGCCCTTCGTGACGCTGGGCGACCTCGGCATCGTCCGCGACGTCCAGTGGCACGGGGACGCTGTGCTGGTGACGCTGACGCCGACGTACTCTGGTTGTCCCGCAACGGAAGTCATCGCCCGTCACGTGGTCGAGGCGGTGGCCGGTCTGGGTCTGGCGGCCGAGGTGCGCACCGTGCTCGCACCCGCATGGACCACCGACTGGATCACCGAGCGTGGACTGAAGGCGTTGCGCGACAACGGGATCGCGCCGCCGCACCAGGGGCTGGTCGCGGTGACGCTGGGCCGCCACGTGCCCTCGTGCCCGCGCTGCGGGTCGGGTGGCACCGAGGAGGTATCGCGGTTCGGCGCCAGCGCCTGCACCGCGCTATGGCGCTGCCGCTCGTGCGGCGAGCCGTTCGACCACGTGCGCCCGCTGTGACGACCCTGACCCCGGTGGCGGCGGTGCGCCGCGCGCGGTTCCACCCGCTGGTCGTCGACGGCGTCGACGACCTCACCGACGACGCCGTGCAGGTGACGTTCGCCGTGCCCGAGCAGCTGCGTGACGACTACGGCTACACCGCCGGGCAGCACCTCACGCTGCGGGCCGAGGTGGGCGGCGCCGAGCTGCGCCGGTCGTACTCGATCTGCGCCCCGGTCTCGGCCTACGCCGACGGCAGGCTGCGGGTGGCGGTCAAGCGCCTGCCCGGCGGGGCGTTCTCGACCTGGGTCCACGAGCACCTGCGGGTCGGGACGGTCGTCGAGGTCATGACGCCCCAGGGTCAGTTCGGCGCGCACGCCGGCGGCCCGGCGTCCGGCCACGTCGTGGCGGTCGCGGCGGGCAGCGGGATCACCCCGGTCGTCTCGGTCGTCACCACCACCCTGCAGGACGACCCGGCCGCCACCGTGACCCTGCTGTACGGCAACCAGCGGGCGGCGACGGTGATGTTCCTCGAGCAGCTCGCCGATCTGAAGGACCGGTACGGAACGCGCCTGCAGCTGGTGCACGTGCTGTCGCGCGAGGGGCAGGCCGAGCTGCTCAGCGGGCGGCTCGACCCGCCGCGGCTGGGCCGGCTGCTCGACGCCTTCGTCGGCCCCGACCTGGACGAGGTCACCGGCTGGTACGTCTGCGGCCCCGCTGCGATGGTCACCGGCGCGCGCGACCTGCTGACCGAGCGCGGCGTGCGACCCGAGCGGGTGCACCTCGAGCTGTTCCACGTCGAGGACGTCGCGCCGGTGCGCACCCCCGAGCAGATGGCCGCCGACACCCGGGCCGCGACGGTGCTGGTGACCCTGGACGGACGCACCAGCGAGGTGGCGATGACCACCCGCGAGGAGTCGGTGCTGGCTGCGACCCTGCGGGTGCGCCCGGACGCGCCGTTCGCGTGCACCGGCGGCGTCTGCGGCACGTGCCGGGCGCGGGTGGTCGAGGGCGAGGTGACGATGCGGCACAACTACGCCCTGGAGCCGGAGGAGGTCGCGCGCGGCATCGTGCTGGCCTGCCAGTCCCACCCCGTCACCGACCTCGTGCGCCTGACCTACGACGCCTGATCCCACCTCACCTACCCTGGCCCGGTGACCTCGACCGCGCCCGACCTGCACGACCTGTCCGCTCTCGCGGGACGCACCTTCGACGCCGTCCTGTTCGACCTGGACGGCACCTTGATCGACTCGACGCCGGCCGTCGTGCGCTCGTGGGTCGCCTGGGCGCACGAGCACGACCTGGACCCGCGATCGCTCGAGGGCAACCACGGCGTTCCGGCGGCGCAGATCGTCGCCACGGTCCTGGCGCCGGACCAGCGGGCCGCCGGCCTCCGCCGGATCGTCGAGATCGAGGTGGCGGACGTGGACGGCATCCTCGTGCTGCCCGGCACCCTCGACGCGCTCGCGGCGCTGCCCGGCACCGCCTGCGCCGTCGTCACCTCGTGCACCCGGGTGCTCGCCCACGCCCGGATGGCCGCCACCGGCCTGCCTGCGCCAGCCGTGGTGGTGACCGCGGACGACGTCACGACCGGCAAGCCCGACCCCGCGCCGTACCTGCTCGGAGCCCGGCTGCTCGGCGTCGACCCGGCCCGGTGCCTGGTGGTCGAGGACGCGCCGAGCGGCCTGCTCGCCGGGTCGCTGGCCGGCGCCGCGACGCTGGCCCTGACGACCACCACGCCCGCGGACGAGCTGCGCGCCGACGCGGTCGTCACCGACCTGTCCGACGTGCGCTTCACGGCCTCGGCGGACGGCGTGCGCGTCGTCCGCGTGTGAGCGCCCCGCCGCCGTCCGCCGGACTCGCTCAGGGAGCGACGTCCCACCAGATGGTGGCCAGTCTGCGCGTGGGGGCCGGGGCCGACGCCATCACCTCGGCGAGCTGGGCGTCCCGGTCCGGGGTCAGGCACAGCCGGATCCGCATGAACTCCACCTGTGTCGCCAGCGGGAGCCCGGGCAGGGCGCGGACCGCCGGATCCTCGTCCCAGGCCTCGAGCCGGGCGTCGAACCCGCTCTCCCGGATCACAGCGAGGGCATCGGCGGCGGTGGGGCCGACGGGGCGCTCCAGGTCCCAGAAGCGGCGCCACAGCGGTGCCATCGGGGCCAGCGGGTGGTGCTCTGTCAGCTCGATCACGACGCGACGCCGGGCGTGCGCGTCCAGCGCGCTCATGAAGGGCTCCAGGTCCGCGACGTTGTAGACGACGTGGTGGCACAGGACGACGTCCGCCACCGACGCCCGGTCGGCGACGTCGGGCCAGTCCCCGAGGATCTCGCGGTGATCGAGCCCGAGGGCCACGGCGGTGTCGGCGAAGGCGTCGAGCATGCCCTGCTGGTGGTCGACGCCGATCACCGTCCGGGCGGGCGGGGCGAGCGCGAAGGCAGCGCGCCCGCCGCCGGATCCGACGTCCAGCAGGCTGTCGCCGGCCTCGAGCCGTTCGGCGGCCCGGGCGCGCGACGGTGTGTCCGGCGCCGGTCCAGCAGGGGCGCGGAACAGCTCGACCGGATGTATCCAGGGCGACTGCGGGGCGGTGTCGATGATCCGGTCGGGGATCCGCCAGGCGGCCAGGTCGCGGGCCCAGCGATCGGCGGCGCAGTCTGGTGCGTGGCCCGGGACGCTCATGGGGGCCTCCTTCGCAGCCGCTGACGACTGTACCCCTGGGGGTATACTCGCGCCATGTCTGACAGCGATCACGGCAAGGCCGTCCTGGATGCCCTCAACCCACTGCACCGCGAGCTGCGCAGTGCGATCCCGGCGGTGTACGCGGGCTTCAGCGAGCTCCACCACGCCGCGTTCGCGCCCGGGGCTCTCGACACCAAGACCAAGGAGCTGATCGCCGTGGCGATCGGTGTCGTCGAGGGCTGCGACGGTTGCATCGCCTCGCACGCCGCGGGCGCCGTCAAGGCGGGGGCCACCAGGCAGGAGGCGGCCGAGGCGATCGGGGTCACGTTCTTGATGAAGGGCGGTCCGGCGACGATCTACGGCCCGCGCGCCTACGCGGCTTTCTGCGAGTTCGCCGACTCCGCCGCGGCCGCGACGCCGGCTCCTGGGGTGTAGTCCCAGTGCCGGCCGCGCAGCCGTTCTCACCGTGACCACCGATCGCCTGCCCCGGTGGGTGCGCCCGCTGGCGGTGGTGGCCCACCCGGACGACGAGTCGTTCGGCCTGGGTGCGGTGCTGTCCGCGTTCGGGCTGGCTGGTGCGAGTCCGGCCGTACTGTGCTTCACCCACGGTGAGGCGTCCACCCTGCACGCGGTCGACGGCGACCTGCGGACCCTGCGTGCGCAGGAGCTGAAGGAGGCTGCGCGTCTGCTGGGCATCGAGGCGATCGACCTGCGGGATGATCCTGACGGCGGACTGGCTGCGAGGGCCACGACCGACCTGGCCGCGGCTGTCACGCAGGCCGTCGAGCGATGGAACTGCGACGGAGTGCTCGCCTTCGACCTCGGCGGAGTCACCGGTCACTCCGACCACGACGCCGTCACCCGGGCGGCGATTATCGGCGGGGAGCAGCTCGGCCTGGGCGTGCTAGGGTGGTGTCTGCCGACGAGGGTCACCGATGTCCTGAACCGCGAGAGCGGCACGTCGTTCTCGGGCCGGCCGGATCGCGAGATCGACATCGTCGTCGGGGTCGATCGGCGCCGGCAGATGGCCGCGGTCCGCGCGCATCCGAGCCAGGCGGTACCGGGGAGCGTCCTGTGGCGGCGCCTGGATCTGCTCGGCGACCGGGGGCACCTGCGGTGGTTGGTCCCGATCGCTGCGCCGCCGTGACCTGCGTGGTCAGACCGACATGACTCGCTGCGCTGGGGTCAGCCAGGGCGTACGGTCAGACCACGAGGTCGACATCCCCCGCCTCGACTCACCGCAACCGTCGATCCGGAACACCGCACCCGCCCCGTCTGGACCACCGTGCCGACTGTCGATCCTTCAGCTGCGCTGATCGCTGCCGTCGGGGCGGCGGTGGTCGGGGACGACCGCGTGCTGGACGGGCCGTACGGGCCGCGGCGGCTCACCTACGCTGACTACACCGCCTCGGGTCGATCCCTGCAGTTCGTGGAGGACTTCATCCGTGAGCAGGTGCTGCCGCTGTACGCGAACACCCACACCGAGTCCAGCGCCACCGGGCTGGCGACCTCCCGGCTGCGCGAGGACGCCCGGTCGCTGATCCGGGCGGCAGCCGGGGCGGGCGAGGATGTGGCGGTGCTGTTCTGCGGGTCGGGGGCGACGGCCGCGATCGACAAGCTGATCGGGATCCTGCAGCTGCGCCTGCCCGCCGACCTGGATGCCCGCTACGGCCTCTCGACGCAGATCCCGGTGTCCGAGCGGCCGGTGGTGTTCATCGGCCCGTACGAGCACCACTCCAACGAGATCGCCTGGCGCGAGACGATCGCCGACGTGGTGGTGATCGGCGCCGACGCCGCGGGTCACGTCGACCTCGCCGCGCTCGAGCGAGAACTCGTCGCGCACGCGGATCGGCCGTCCCGGTTGGGGTCGTTCTCGGCGGCCAGCAACGTCACCGGCATCCTGACCGACACCGCGGCCGTGGCCGAGCTGCTGCATCGGCACGGTGCGCGCGCGTTCTTCGACTACGCCGCAGCCGGCCCCTATGTCGAGATCGACATGTCCGGCAAGGACGCGGTCTTCCTGTCCCCGCACAAGTTCATCGGCGGGCCGGGTACCCCCGGGGTGCTTCTGGTGCGGCGCCACCTGGCCCGTAACCGGGTTCCGGTGGTCCCCGGCGGGGGGACGGTCGCGTTCGTCACCCCGACCACGCACGCCTACCTGAGTGACGTCGAGCACCGCGAGGAAGGCGGCACCCCTGCCATCGTGGAGTCGATCCGGGCCGGGCTGGTGGTGCAGCTCAAACAGGCCGTCGGCGTCCCGGCGATCCGCCGCCGCGAAGAGGAGCTGCTCGACCGGGCGCTGACCCGATGGCGCACCAACTCCCGGATCGAGATCCTCGGCGACACCGGCGCTGACCGGTTGGCCATCGTCTCGTTCACCGTGCGCGCTCCGGACGGCGACGGCTGCACGGGCAAGCTGCTGCACCACAACTTCCTGGTCGCCCTGCTCAACGACCTGTTCGGGATCCAGGCCCGAGGCGGCTGCTCCTGCGCCGGGCCCTATGGCCACCGGCTGCTCGGCATCGGGGAGATCCTGTCGCACAAGGTTCAGGACGCCATCGGCGCAGGCTGCAGCGGCCTCAAACCCGGCTGGGTCCGGGTGAACCTCAACTACTTCGTCACCGACCCGGTCGCCGACTACCTGATCGCGGCGGTCGACCTGGCCGGCCGGCTCGGTTGGCGGCTGCTGACCGACTACCGCTTCGACCCCGCGAACGGGATGTGGTCGCACCGCAGCGGCCCGGCCGTCGCGCCGCTGCGGCTCAGTGACATCTCCTACACCGCGGCCGGCGAGATGAGCTATCCGCATGACGCGAGGCGGGCACCGGTCACCGAGCTGCCGCGGTACCTCGACGAGGCTCGGCGAATCCTGAGCGCCGCCAGACCGCCGTCCGACCCTGCGCTCGTGCGCGGGGGGCAACGGCCGACGCCATCGTGCCTGGACGGGACGGACGCCGAGCTCAGCTGGTTCGAGCTGCCCGCCGAGTGCCGGACCGCGTCTGACGGTGGGCTCGCGGCGTCCTGAGCCTGGTCCAGACGGGCCAGACCCGGCTGGGTGGTCGGTGTCGCGCCACCCGGTGGGCGCCCCGGTTTGGACCCGAGAGGCGTCGGTAGGGTGCGGACCGTGGATGACACGACCGCCGACGCCCTGGAGTTCCGCTCGCACATGACGGTCGAGCTGGTGCGCGCGAGCGCCTCGGACGCCGACGTGCTGTTCGCCGCACGGGTCTCGACCAAGGGCGAGGCCAGCCTGGAGGACGTCGGCGCCGACGCCTCGCGCTCGACCGGACTGATCAACTACCTGATGCGCGACCGGCACGGCAGCCCGTTCGAGCACAACTCCATGACGTTCTACGTCCAGGCGCCGATCTTCGTGTTCCGCGAGTTCATGCGGCACCGGATCGCCTCGTACAACGAGGAGAGCGGCCGCTACCGCGAGATGCGCCCGGTGTTCTACGTGCCCGGCGCCGACCGCAAGCTGCAGCAGGAGGGCAAGCCGGGGCACTACGTCTTCACCGACGGCACCCCCGAGCAGCACGCGCTGGTCACCGAGCAGACCCAGGTGGCCTGCCGGACGGCGTACGCCGCCTACCGCACCATGCTCGACGCCGGGGTCACCCGCGAGGTCGCCCGCATCGTGCTGCCGCTGACGCTGTACTCCTCGATGTACGTGACGATGAACGCGCGGGCGCTGATGAACTTCCTGTCGCTGCGGACCCAGCGCGAGGACTCGACCTTCCCGTCCTACCCCCAGCGCGAGATCGAGATGGTCGCCGACCAGATGGAGCCCCGCTGGGCCGAGCTGATGCCGCTGACCCACGCGGCGTTCGACGCGAACGGCCGGGTCTGCCCCTAGCGGCGGCCGGCTGACCGACGTCCGGCCGGGTCGGCGGTAGGTTGGGGTCATGCCCACGACCGTCTCCGGCGACCTCTCGCCGGCTCCGTTCGGCCGGGTCCTCACCGCGATGGTCACCCCGTTCGACGCGGACGGCGACCTCGACCTGGACGCAGCACAGCAGCTGGCCGCCCACCTGGTCGACCACGGCCACGACGGTCTGGTGGTCAACGGGACGACGGGGGAGTCGCCCACCACCGACGACGGCGAGCAGCTCGAGCTGCTGGCCGCCGTGGTCGAGGCCGTGGGTGACCGGGCCACCGTCGTCGCGGGCGTCGGCACCTTCGACACCGCGCACACCGTCGACCGGGCCTTCGCCGCGGCCGGGCTCGGCGCGGACGCGCTGCTCGTCGTCACGCCGTACTACAGCAAGCCGCCCCAGGCCGGACTGGCCGCGCACTTCACGGCCGTCGCTGACGCCAGCGACCTGCCGGTCATGCTGTACGACATCCCCGGCCGCACCGGCGTCCCGATCGAGACCGAGACCCTGGTGCGGCTCGCCGCCCACCCGCGGATCGTCGCGGTCAAGGACGCCAAGGGCGACCTGTACGAGGGGTCGTGGGTGATGGCGCGCACCGACCTGGCCTACTACTCCGGCGACGACTCGCTCAACCTGGCCTGGCTCGCGCACGGCGCGGTGGGCGTGGTCAGCGTCGTCGGCCACGTCGCCGGCCGGCAGTACGCCACCATGGTCGAGGCGGTGCTCGAGGGTGACCTCGCGACCGCCCAGCGGGTCAACCGCGAGCTGCTGCCCGCCGTCCGCGGGATCATGACCCGAACGCAAGGAGCCATCATGGCCAAGGCCGCCCTGCAGCTGCAGGGTGTCCTGACCTCGCGGGCCGTGCGCCTGCCGCTGGTCGAAGCCACCCCCGAGCAGGTCGCGCTGCTGCGCGCCGACCTCACCGAAGCCGCCCTCTTGGAGACCCTCACGTGAGCCATCCCCACCCCGAGCTGACCGCACCGCCCGCCCTCGCCCCCGGAACGATGCGGATCGTCCCGCTCGGCGGGCTCGGCGAGGTCGGCCGCAACATGGCCGTGCTCGAGCAGGACGGCAAGCTGCTCATCATCGACTGCGGCGTCCTGTTCCCCGAGGACCACCAGCCCGGCGTCGACCTGATCCTGCCGGACTTCGACTACATCCACGACCGGCTCGCCGACGTGGTCGGCGTCGTCCTCACGCACGGGCACGAGGACCACATCGGCGCCGTGCCGTACCTGCTGCGGCTGCGCGCCGACATCCCGCTGATCGGCTCGCAGCTGACCCTCGCGCTGATCGAGGCCAAGCTCAAGGAGCACCGGATCACCCCGCTGACCCTCGGCGTCCGCGAGGGCCAGACCGAGCAGCTGGGCCCGTTCTCGTGCGAGTTCGTGGCCGTGAACCACTCGATCCCCGACGCGCTCGCCGTCGCCGTCACCACCCGCGCGGGCACCGTCCTGCACACCGGTGACTTCAAGATGGACCAGCTGCCGCTGGACGGGCGGATCACCGACCTGCGCGCCTTCGCGCGCCTGGGTGAGAAGGGCGTCGACCTGTTCATGGTCGACTCGACCAACGCCGAGGTACCCGGCTTCACGACCTCCGAGCGCGAGATCGGCCCGGTGCTCGACCGGGTGTTCGCCGGCGCCGACCGCCGCATCATCGTCGCGTCGTTCGCCTCGCACGTGCACCGCGTCCAGCAAGTCATGGACGCGGCCCACCTGCACGGGCGCAAGGTCGCCCTGGTCGGACGCTCGATGGTCCGCAACATGGGGAT
>JBBQGB010000070.1:0-15659 GCA_038322575.1 Actinomycetales bacterium | reverse complement strand
CTCGACCCGCACCGGGGCGTGGTGCAGCGCGCCCGCTACGGCAACCGGTGGGCGCCGGTGCTGATCGGCTTCAGCGACGCAAGCGGCTATCCCGCCCTCGCCGGTGACGTCGCGGGAGTGGCGGGCAGCTCGCTGGTCCAGCCGCGCGGTCCGGCGTCCGCCCGGCTGGTCAGCGGCCAGGTCGCCCTGGACGCCGACGCGATCACCGACCTGGTCGCCCGCGGCCACGCCGACCAGGCGCGGGCGATCATGATGCACGAGCTGGGGCACGTCGTCGGGCTCGACCACGTCCAGGACCCGGCCCAGCTGATGTACCCGCGCAACCGCGGCCTGACCTCGTTCGGCCCCGGCGACCTCGAGGGTCTGGCCGTGGTCGGTCACGGCGTGTGCCACACGGACACCTGAGCCGTCCCTCCCCAACCCGGTTTCCTCCCCCCAACCGGTGCCGCTGCCCGGTTTGTCCGCCACGGACGCCGGTCGGGGGGAGGAACGCGGGGTGGGGGAGGAAGGTGTGCCGGCCGAACGCGCCACGCGCGGTGGCTGTCGGTGCCCCCTGGCAGTGTGCGGGGCATGACGGATCTCAGCGGTCGCAGCGTGCTCGTGGTCGGCGCGACCGGGGGGCTGGGGGCGCCGCTGTCGCGTGGCCTCGCGGCCGCGGGCGCCCGCCTGACCCTGGCCGGGCGGTCGCTGCCGCGCTTGCAGGCCCTGGGTGTGGACGGCGCCCACCTGGTCACCGCCGACCTGCAGCACCCGGCGGCGGCCGGCGCCCTGGTGCAGGCGGCCCTGGCCGCCCACGGCGGGCTGGACGGCGTCGTCTACGCGGCCGGCGTCGTCGCCTTCGGGGGTGTCGGCGACCTGGACGACGACGTCGTCGACGAGCTGCTGCTGGTCAACTACCTGGCCCCCGCGCGACTGGCCCGGGCCGCTCTGCCGCACCTGTCGGCGGGCGGGTTCATCGTCAACCTCAGCGCCGTCGTCGCCGAGCAGGCGGTGCCGAACATGGGCGCCTACAGCGCGAGCAAGGCCGCGCTCACCGCGTTCGACGCCGTCCTGCGGATGGAGGCGCGCCGCGCGAAGGTGCGGGTCATCGACGCGCGGCCCCCCCACACCGAGACCGGTCTGGCCGGCCGTCCGATCGCCGGCACCGCGCCGCGGCTGCCCACCGGACTGTCCCCGGACGACGTCGCCGCCCGGATCCTGCGGGCGGTGACGGACGACGAGACCGACCTGCCGTCGTCCGCCTTCGCCTGAGGCGCCTTCGGCTGAGGGGTCAGTGGGCGGTCGAGGCCAGCCCGAGGTAGAGGGCGGACAGGTCCAGGTCACCGCGCCCGGCCGCCACGCCCCGGTCGAGCTGCGCGGCCACGGCCCTCGCCCCGGTCAGGCCCAGGCCCACCGACTCGGCCGCCGCCAGGATCAGCCCGGCGTCCTTGGCTGCCCCGGCCAGGGCGAACGCGGGCTCGAAGTCGCCGGCCAGCATGCTCGAGCCCTTGAGCCCGACGTACGGCGCGTCCATCGCGCCGCCCTTGACGGCCTCGAGGAACAGGGCGGGGTCCAGGCCCAGCTCGCGGGTCAGCGCGAGCGACTCGCTGATCCCCTGGACGACGGCCAGCACCCAGGCGTTGGCCGCCAGCTTCAGCCGTGACCCGGCCCCGGCTGGGCCGACCCACAGGGTGCGCCCGCCGATCGCGTCGAACACCGGCGCGCAGCGCTTGTGCGCGTCGTCCGGGCCGCCGGCCAGCACTACGAGGGTGCCGGCCTCGGCCGGGCCCTTGGTGCCGAGCACGGGCGCGTCGACGAGTACCAGGGCGAGCCGGTCGGCGAGCTCGACGAACCGCTCGGTGGCCTCGACGCCGACCGTGGCCGTCTGGATCCACAGCGTCCCCGGCGCCAGGGCGTCGCCGGCGTCGGCCAGGCACTGCTCGGTCGCCTCGGCGTCGAAGAGCATGGTGACCAGGACGTCGGCACCGCGCACGGCCTCGGCCAGGTCGGTGACCACGGTGCAACCGGCCTGCGCCAGGGGTGCGGCGCGCTCGGGGCTGCGGTTCCAGACGCGGGTGGTGAGCCCGGCGCCGGCGAGGTTGCGGGCCATGCCGGTGCCCATGGTGCCGGTGCCGAGCAGGGTCACGGTGGGGGTGCGTTCGCTCATCCGGTCACTGTGCCACGGCCGGGGTGCGGCCCCTACGCTGGCGAGCATGAGCCCCCGACCCCTCGCCGTCGTCACCGGCGCCAGCAGCGGGATCGGCGCCGCCACGGCGCTGCGGCTGGCTCGCGACGGCTTCGACGTCGTGGCCGCGGCCCGCCGTCGCGACCGCCTCGACGCCCTCGCCGGGCAGGACGAGCACATCACCGCGGTGACCCTCGACGTCACCGACGACGACTCCGTCCGCGCCCTGGCCGCCGGGCTCGGCGACGTCGCGCTGCTGGTGGCCAACGCCGGCGGT
This sequence comes from Actinomycetales bacterium, assembly GCA_038322575.1. Taxonomy (GTDB): domain Bacteria; phylum Actinomycetota; class Actinomycetes; order Actinomycetales; family Angustibacteraceae; genus JACMOY01. The sequence continues at coordinate 13,218 of JBBQGB010000070.1, read as the reverse complement.
GCCTTCGGCACCGAGCACGTCGCGGTCGCCGACGTCGAGGACTGGCGGCGGATGTACGACGTCAACGTGCTCGGCATGCTGCGCTGCGTCCAGGCCCTGCTGCCGGCACTGGAGGCCGGCGACGGGGGCCACCTCGTGGTCACCGGGTCGATCGCCGGGCACCTGGTCTACGAGGGCGGCGGCGGCTACGTCGCCGCCAAGCACGCGGTGGCCGCGCTCGCCGAGACGCTGCGGCTAGAGCTGAACGGGCGCCCGGTGCGGGTGAGCGAGATCGCTCCCGGCATGGTCCGCACCGACGAGTTCTCGCTGGTGCGCCTGCGCGGTGACCAGGCCGCGGCCGACAAGGTGTACGCCGGGGTGGACGAGCCGCTGACCGCGGACGACGTCGCCGACTGCATCGCCTGGGTGGCCACCCGCCCGGCCCACGTCAACATCGACCTGCTCGTGGTCAAGCCGCTCGCGCAGGCCGCCCCGCACAAGGTCGACCGCCGGCTCTAGCGGCTACCGGTGCCGGTGCCGGCTGAGCACCGGACGGCGGATCGGCCCGCTCTCGGTCGGTACGGCCGCACCCTCGCGGCCCCGGCTGAGCACGCGCACCGTCCGCGAGGCGTCCAGCAGCAGCGCGCCGTACGCCGGCCACGACCCAGGGTGCTCCAAACGGGTGTCGCGCACCCGGTCCGAGAGCCGCTGCAGCCGGGCGTTCGCCTGGTCCAGGCGGGCGGCGAGCTCGTGCCGCTCGTCGTCCGCGGGGCGGCCGAACAGCGCGATGGCCGCGGCGAGGTCGTCCAGGACGTCCGCGTAAGCGGCGAGGAACTCCCGCGACGGCGGAGCCAGGTCGTCGTCCGCGGCGTCCACCAGGGTGCGGGCGATGCCGGTGGCCTGCCACTGCGCGCGGCCGAGGGCGTCGACCGCGTGCTCGTACCCGTCCCAGTCGACCTGCAGGCCCTGCACGTTGTCGACCGGGTTCAACCGGGTGCTCTCGCGGCCGGTCGCCACGTGCTCGCTGACCTGCGGAGCCAGCGCGGTGATGCCCTGGCCACGGGCGTGCCACTCGTGCGCGGCGGCGGGGTCCCAGCCGTCGTGCAGGCTGTCGGCCATGTCCCGCAGCAGCCGGTGCACCTCGTCGGCCAGGCGGGTGATCTCCTCGCGCGGCCGGCGCACGTGCAGCGGCGCGATCAGCACGGCGTTGGTCGCCACGCCGATGACGCCGCCGACCAGGGTCTCGACCAGGGTGAGCCGGGTGAACGCCGAGTCGGTGCCGCCCGCGGTCAGCAGCGAGAGCAGCACCATGGTCGGCACCTGAGCGCCGTGGCTGCCCAGCCGATGCCACCGGGCGATGAGCAGCGCCACGATCATGACCGGGCCCATGCTCCACCAGTGCAGCCCGGCGGTGCTCCCGACCGCCCAGGCCACCCCCATCCCGACCATCACTGCGAGCAGCCGCTGGGCGCTGGCCGAGATCGAGCGCACCATCGTGCGGTCCACGACCAGCAGTGCCGCCATCGGCGCGTAGAACGGTGTCGTCGAGTGCAGCACGAGCACCGCGAACTTCCACGCCAGCACGGTCGCCACGGCGCTCTTGACCAGCAGCAGCGCGGTCTCGCGCTCCGCCCCGGGGTGGGCCCAGGCCGCGCGCAGGGTCCGCCAGGGCTCGGCCAGCAGGCCGAGAACCCGGGCCGGGACGGACGACGGGTGCTCGGTGGTCATCGAGCGCCGACGCTACCGCCGCCCGCTGCCCACGTCGACGGCGGCGACCTCGAGGGGGGCGATCGCGCCGACCCGCGCGACGGCGGGAAGGTCACGCGGCTCGCGCGCGTTGGCCCCGGCGTACCTCCGCACCGAAGCACCCGCTCTAGCGACAAGGACCACGATGACCTCGCTGTACGAACCGTTCACCGCAGGATCGCTCGACCTGGCCAACCGGGTCGTGATGGCGCCGCTCACCCGCAGCCGGGCAGGCGCGGCCGGTGTGCCCACCGACCTGAACGTCGAGTACTACCGCCAGCGCGCCGAGGCCGGCCTGATCATCACCGAGGGCACCCAGCCCAGCGCGGTCGGCCAGGGCTACCTCGACACCCCGGGCATCCACAGCGACGAGCAGACCGCCGGATGGCGGGCGATCGGTTCGGCCGTGCACCGCGCCGGCGGGCGGATCGTCGTCCAGCTGATGCACGCGGGACGGATCGCGCACCCCGACAACAAGGGCGGTCTGGAGTCGGTGGCGCCCAGCGCGCTCGCCGCGCCGGGGCAGATGCTGACCACTGACGGCATGGTCGACTTCCCGGCGCCGCGCGCGCTGCGCGAGGACGAGCTCGCCGGGGTCGTCGCCGAGTTCGTCGACGCCTCGCAGCGGGCCGTCGCGGCCGGGCTGGACGGCGTCGAGCTGCACTCGGCCAACGGCTACCTGCTGCACCAGTTCCTGTCGCCGGTGTCGAACCAGCGCACCGACGGGTACGGCGGCTCGCCGGCCGCGCGGGCCCGGTTCGTCGTCGAGGTGGCGCGCGCCGTCGCCGACGCCATCGGCGCCGGCCGGGTCGGCATCCGCATCTCTCCCGCCAACGGGGCAGGAGGCACCGACGAGACGGACGCGGCCGACGTCGCGGCGACGTACGGCGAGCTCGTCGACGGTCTGGCCCCCCTCGGCCTGGCCTACCTGCACGTCCTGGGCGACCCCCGCTCGGACCTGACCCGCGACCTGCGGACCCGGTTCGGCGGCGTCTTCATGGCCAACACCGGCTTCGCCGAGGTCACTTCGCGCGACGAGGCGGCCGACCTGGTGAGCAGCGGTGACGCCGACCTGGTCTCGGTCGGACGGCTGTTCATCGCCAACCCCGACCTGGTCACCCGCTGGCAGAACGACGCCGAGCTGAACGAGCCCAACCCGGACACGTTCTACGGCGGCGGCGCCGAGGGCTACACGGACTACCCGGCCCTGGCCTCGTGACCCCGGCCCCGGACGACGGCGCGCAGCTGCTCGCCCACCTGAGGTCCTGGGTGGGCGGGTGGCCGCCGCCGGCGTCCGGGGCGCCGGTGCACGTCGTGGCCAGCGCCGCGGCCGAGCGGGCCGGCTGGGACGGTCAGGTGCAGCCGGTGCGCGGCGTCCTGCGCGCCGACGGGCGTGGCGTGATCGGCGTCCCGCCGAGCGCTGCAGCGAAGCTGCTCGACGGCCCGCTGGACGCCCTGGCGGACTGCGTCCCGAAGGCGCTGGACCGACCGGGCACGCTGTACCGCGGCGCGTTCCGCTGGACGACGAGCCCGGCCCCCGCGGGCGACCTGGCCGACGCCGGGGTCTGGCTGGACGTCGCGGACCCGCGGGTGCCGGCGTGGCTGCACCCGTTCGGCGGTGACGTGCTCGTCGCCCTCGAGGACGACGCCTACGTCGCCGGGGTGGGCCTCAAGCGGCACGACGAGCACGCCCGCGAGCTGTCCGTCGTGACCGCCGAGGCCGCGCGCGGGCGCGGCCTGGCCCGGCGACTGGTGGCCCAAGCGGCCCGCCGGGTGGTCGACGAGGGGCGCGTGGCGACGTACCTGCACGCCCCGGACAACACCGCGTCAGCCCGGGTGGCCGAGGCCACCGGCTTCACCGACCGCGGCTGGACCGTCCTCGGCTTCTTCACCGCCGCCCCCTGACCCCCGTCCCACGGCACTTGCTGCACTCTTTGTCACGGTGCCCGCTGCGGCGGTGGCAAGTAGTGCAGCAAGTGCGGGGTTGGGGCGGGCGGGCGGGGTCAGGTGGGCTCGGGGGAGTGGTAGCGGGGGCGGACGAGGGTGAAGACCTCGCCGAGCGCGCCCCACTCCTCGCGGCCGAGCCGGCTGACGGGGTCGAGCAGGCGGACGTCGGGCAGCCCGTCCGGGGCGAGCACCGAGGCCCACACCGACAGGTGCACCACGCGCCCGAAGACCATCGTGCTGCGCCCGAAGCTGCGCTCGCCCTCGCTGACGCACTCGATCGCGACCGGCGACTCGGCCACCCGCGGCGGCGCGACGACGTCGCTGGGCTGGGCGGTCAGACCGGCCTGGGCCAGCTCGTCGACCCCGGGCGGGAAGTTGGTGCCGGTGACGTTCACCTGGCCGGCGAGCCCGCGCGGGCTGAGGTTGACGACGAACTCGCCGGTCGCGCGGATGTTGGCGAGCGTGTCCTTGGTGCCGACCGAGGTGAACGCCACGACCGGCGGCTCGGCCGAGGCGACCGTGAAGAACGAGTGCGGCGCGAGGTTCAGCACCCCCGCGCCGTCCAGGGTGCTGACCCACGCGATCGGCCGGGGCACCACCGTGGCGGTCAGCCACGGGTAGGTCCCGCCGGCGGGCAGGTCGGCGACGCGGACGCTGAGCCGCTGCCCGGGGGCAGCGTCATGGGGGGTGGCCACCGCGCCACCGTAGGTGCAACCCCGGCGCGCTCGTAGGGTGGGGGTGTGACGTCCCCCGACCCGCAGGAAGCCGTCCTGCACCGTGCCGCCCGGCTCGAGGACGCCGTGAACCGGACCGCGGCGCGGCTGATGCGCCGGCGCGGGTGGCAGCCCCAGGTCATCGCGTACACGGGGTACGGCAGCGCGGGCTGGGTGCGCGTGCTGGCCCGCGTGCTGCTCGCCCCGCCGGGGGTCGGTGACCGCAGCGCCCTGGTGACCCGCGGGTGGCGGCACTTCGTCAGCGCCAAGGTCAGCGGCGTCCCGGTGACGGTCGAGGTCGGGGGCCAGAGCCACGTCGTCGAGACCGGTCGCGGCGGCTACCTCGACGTCGTGCTGCCGGCGCGGCTGGACCCCGGCTGGACCTGCGCCCAGCTGAGCATCGCCGACTCGCCACCGGTGTCGGCGGCGTTGCGCGTCGTCGGACCGGACGAGCGGCTGGGCGTCATCAGCGACATCGACGACACGGTGCTCGTGACCGCCATGCCGCGTCCGCTGCTCGCCTTCTGGAACACCTTCGTCCGGCACGAGGAGTCGCGCACCCCGGTTCCGGGCATGCCCGAGTTCTACCGCGTCGTGCGGGCCGGCGAGCCCGACGCGTTCGTCGTCTACGTGTCGACCGGTGCCTGGAACGTGGCGCCGGCGCTGCGCCGGTTCCTGGAGCGGCGCGGGTTCCCGGCGGGCCCGATGCTGCTGACCGACTGGGGCCCGACGCCCGAGGGCTGGTTCAGGTCCGGCCCGGACCACAAGCGGTCCACGCTGCGCCGGCTGGTCGACGACCTGCCCCAGCTGACCTGGGTGCTGGTCGGGGACGACGGCCAGCACGACCCCCAGCTGTACGGCGAGATCGTGTGGGCCCGGCCGGACGACGTCCGCTTCGTGGCCGTGCGCGAGCTCGCGGCCGCCGAGCAGGTGCTCACCCACGGCCTGCCGGTGCCGCTGCCGGGCGCCCGCGACGTCGTCGCCGGGACGGCGGGCGACCGCGTCCCGTGGGTGCGCGGCGCCAACGGGCACGAGCTGGTCGGGCAGCTGCGGCGGCTCGGGCTGCTGGACGACGGCACCCTGCGCTGAGCCACCGCCCCCCGGACGCACGAAGGGCCCCGCCGTGACGGCGGGGCCCTTCGCGACCGGTTGCCCGGTTGGGTGGATCAGATGGGGCGGACGTTCTCCGCCTGCGGGCCCTTCGGGCCCTGCGTGACGTCGAACTCGACTCGCTGGTTCTCGTCGAGCGAACGGTAGCCGTCCGTCGCGATCGCCGAGTAGTGCACGAAGACGTCAGCGCCGCCGCCGTCCTGAGCGATGAAGCCGAAGCCCTTCTCGGCGTTGAACCACTTGACTGCGCCCTGGGACATGGATCCTCCTGATGTGGTGCGGGACGGACCGACCGTGTGCCGGTCCGGGCTGCCGCGGTGTTCGACGTCCCACCGAGGAGGGCACGAGGCCCCACAACGAGAAAACGCCCACGGACGTTGGTCCGCGGACGTCGTGACACCGATCGAGGAACTGCAACTGCAACCAAGAGAAACGCTATCACGTCCTGAGCCTGGTGTCCGCGAGCACCACGGCACCGATGACGGCGAGCACCATCCCCGCGACGGCGGGGGCCGCCGGCCGGTCGCCCAGGGCCACCACACCGGCCAGGGCGGGCAGCACCGTCTCCAGGACGACGATCGGCCCGGTCACCGTCGCGACCGCCGCACGCTGCAGCCCGCGCAGCATCGCCAGGAACGCCGCACCGCCCGCGACCGCGCCGGCCCAGGCCGCCGGCGAGCCCAGCAGGGTGCCGACGGCGAGGTCGGGCAGGGCGCGCACGGCGACCGCGTACGCCGCGAAGCCGCACCCGGCGACCAGGCCCAGGACGACGCCACCGGCCCGCGGCCGCAGCGTGTCCCCGCCCACGACGGTCGCGGTGGCCGCAGCCACCGCGACCAGCAGCGCGACCAGCCACCCCGGGGCCGCCACGGCGGTGTCGGCGCCCGCCGAGGCGCCGACCAGGGCCAGGCCGGCGGTCACGACGACCACGGCCAGCGCGTGCCGACGTCCGAGTCGCTGGCCGAGCAGCAGCCGGGCGGCCACGGCTGCGACGGCCAGGTTGCCCGAGATCACCGCCTGCACGGCGTACAGGGGCAGCGAGCGCAGGGCCACGATGGCGAGCAGGACGCCGGCGCCGTCCAGCACGGTTCCGGCGATGGTCATCGGGTGCAGCAGGGCGGACGACGACCGGGCGGCCGCCCGCTTGGCCCCCAGCGCCTGCAGCGCGGTCGCGAGGCCGTAAGCCAGGGCGGCCCCGACCGCCCCCAGCAGGCCGGCGCTCACGCCGCGCTCAGATCTTGGCGCCGCCGTCGACGTACAGGGTCTGCCCGGTGACGAACGAAGCCGCCTCGCTGGCGAAGAACGCGATGGCGTTGGCGATGTCGTCGGGGGAGCCCACCCGGCGCACGGGCACCGCCTGGGCCGAGGCCTCCTGCAGCTGCTCCGGCGTGATGCCGAGGCGCGCCGCCGTCGCGTCGGTCATCTCGGTGACGACGAAACCGGGTGCCACGGCGTTGACGGTGACGCCGAACGGGCCGAGCTCGATGGCCAGCGTGCGGGTGAAGCCCTGAAGCCCCATCTTGGCGGCGGCGTAGTTGGCCTGACCGCGGTTGCCCAGCGCCGACACGCTCGACAGGTTGACGATGCGGCCCCACTTGGCGGCGACCATGTGCTTCTGAGCGGCCTTGCTGGCGTTGAACGCGCCCTTGAGGTGCACGTTCATCACGGTGTCCCAGTCGGACTCGGTGAGCTTGAAGAGCAGGTTGTCGCGCGTGACGCCCGCGTTGTTCACGAGGATGTCGAGGCTGCCCAGCTCGGCGACCACTCGGGTGACCGCGTCCTCGACGGCGGCACCGTCGGTCACGTCGCAGCCGACACCGATCCCGCCGGTCTGCGCGGCCGTCGCGCTCGCGGCGGCCTCGTCCAGGTCGAGCACGGCGACGCGGGCGCCGTCGGCGTGCAGCCGCCGGGCGGTCGCCGCCCCGATGCCGCGTGCGCCGCCGGTGACCAGTGCGACGTGTCCTTCGAGCCCTGACATGGAGTCCCCTCGTCGTCCTCGGGTGGGTGAGGGGCCGATCCTCTCACTCACACCCGCAGGGGCGTCCGCGGCGGCGAGGTGAGGGCGAACGCGTCGGCGAGCAGCGCGTAGCTGTGCCGCCGCTCGGCCGGGTCGTGGACGGCCGTGGTGACCATCAGCTCGTCGGCGCCGGCGTGCCGGGCCCGGGCGAGCAGCGACTCGCGCACCTGCTCGGGCACACCCACGCTGACGAGCCGGCGAAAGCCCGCGACGACCTCGCGCTCGGCGGCGGTCCAGGGGTGCGCGGCGGCCTCCTCGGCGGTCGGCAGCGGCCCGGGTCGTCCCGTGCGCAGCCGCAGCATCGACAGGTCGTTCGCCAGCGCCAGCTGCTGGGCCCGCTCGGTGGTGTCCGCGACGATCGCGGCGGTCGCCAGGATGACCCGCGGCTGCGTCGGGGCACCCGGGCGCCCGCTGGGCGTGAACGTCCGGCGGTACCCGTCGACGGCCTCGGCGGGGTCGGCGCTGCCGAAGTGCCCGGCGAACGCGAACCCGGTGCCGAACGCCCCGGCCGCCTGCCCGCCGTACAGGCTCGACCCCAGGATCCACAGCGGCGGCAGGCCCACGTCGTCCGGCATGACGTGGATGCCCGCGAACGGGTGGTCGGCCGGGAACCCGTCGACGTAGGCGAGCAGCTCGGCCAGCTGCTGGGGGAAGTCGTCGGCGCCCAGCGCCTCGCGGCTGCGGCGCAGGGCGAACGCGGTGACCTGGTCGGTGCCGGGCGCCCGACCCAGGCCGAGGTCGATCCGGCCGGGGTGCAGCCCCTCGAGCACCCGGAACGCCTCGGCGACTACCAGCGGTGAGTGGTTGGGCAGCATGACGCCACCGGACCCGACCCGGATGCGTCGGGTGGCGGCCGCCACCGCGGCGATCATGATCGTCGGTGCCGAGCTCGCCACGCTGGGGATCGCGTGGTGCTCGGCCAGCCAGTAGCGGGCGTAGCCGAGCCGGTCGGCTTCCTGCGCCAGCGCGATCGTCTCGTGCAGCGCCCGGGAGGGCGCGGTTCCCGAGGGCACCGGCGACAGGTCGAGGACCGACACGGGCACCACGGCGCAGGACGTCACGCTGTCGCGAACCCGGGTGGCGGGGCCGCCATTCCCCCCGATAGCGCCCGTCGCACGGTTCGGACAGACTCGCCGTCATGACCCGCACCAGCTCGGACGCCGTCATCATCGGTGCCGGCCACCACGGCCTGGTGGCCGCGGCCGTGCTCGCCGACGCCGGCTGGGACGTCGTGGTGCTCGAGGGCCAGGACGAGGTGGGCGGGGCGGTGCGCTCGCGCGAGGGGCACCCGGGGTTCACCGTCGACCGGTTCAGCGCGTTCTACCCCCTGGGCGCGGCGTCACCGGTGATCCGCGACCTCGACCTGGGTGCCCACGGGCTGCGCTGGGTGCACGCCCCCTCGGTCGTCGCGCACCCGCACGGCGCGGACGACGAGGTGGGCGCGATCGTCCACCGCGACCCCCAGCGGACGGCGGACGCCCTCGGTGAGGACGCCCCCTCCGACCGGGACGCCTGGCTGCGCCTGGTCGACCAGTGGCAGGCGATCCGCGACCCGCTGCTGGACACGCTGCTCACCGCCTGGCCACCGGTGACCTCCGCCGTCCGGTTGCTGTCGCGGCTCGGCACCGCCGACGCGCTGCGCCTGGCCCGGTTCGCCACGCTGCCGGCGACCCGGATGGGTGAGGAGCTGTTCGCGGGCGAGCTGGGCCGGCGGCTGCTCGCCGGCAACGCGATGCACGCCGACGCGCCGATCGACGGCGCCATCAGCGGCACCTTCGGGTGGCTGCTGCTCATGCTGGGCCAGGACGTCGGGTTCCCGGTGCCGGAAGGTGGCGCGGGCCGGCTGGCCGAGGCGCTGCGTCGTCGCGCGGTGTCCGCGGGCGCCCAGGTCGTCACCGGGGACGCCGTCACCGAGATCGTCGTCTCCGGTGGCCGGGCCGTGGGGGTGCGCACCGGCGCCGGCCACGAGGTCGCGGCGCGCCGGGCGGTGCTGGCCGACGTCCCCGCGACCGCGCTGTACGGCGCCCTGCTGCCGGGCGACGTCGTACCCGCCCGGCTGCGCGACGACCTCACCCGCTTCGACTGGGACCTCGGCACGGTCAAGATCGACTACGCGCTGTCGGCTCCGGCGCCGTGGCGCGCCGCCGCGGCCCACGGTGCGGGCACCGTGCACGTCGGCGCCGACCTGGACGACGACGGCCGCCCCATCGGCGCCGTCGAGGGACTGGTGCGCTGGAACGCCGACCTGCGCAGCCGCCGGGTGCCGCGGGCGCCGTTCGGCCTGGTCGGCCAGATGACCACCACCGACCCGTCCCGCTCCCCGGCGGGCACCGAGAGCCTGTGGGCCTACACCCACGTCCCCAGCGGCATGACCGGGCGGGACGTCGCCGACCAGGTGGCCGCCGCCATGGAGGACGTGCTCGAGCGGCACGCGCCGGGGTTCCGCGACCTGGTGCTCGACCGCGCCGTCCAGCGGCCTCGCGACCTGCAGGACGCCGACGCCAACCTCGTCGGCGGAGCCGTCAACGGGGGCACCGCCCAGCTGCACCAGCAGCTGGTCTTCCGACCCACGCCCGGGCCCGGTGGCGCGCGGACCGTGGTCGACCGGCTCTACCTCGCTAGTGCCGCAACGCATCCCGGTGGGGGAGTGCACGGTGGGTGCGGTTACCTTGCTGCCCGGGCGGCGCTGCGCGACGCGGCCCCGGTACTCGGACCGCTGCGCCGGCGCTCGTCGTCCGCGCTGCTCGACCTGGTGTACCGCGCGCCGCGCTGACGCCGGTCAGCCGGCCCGGCCCTCGGCCATCAGCGCCAGCCGCTGCAGCGTCTCGGTGTTGCGCAGCACCGCGGCCTTCTGGCGCACGACCCGTGGCAGCAGCAGCGCCGGGCCGTTCGTCGCGTCCTCGAGCATGGTCACCACGGCGCCGCCGGGAGCCGCGGCGACCTCGACGGTGACCCGAGCCTCACCGAACGGGCGCCCGCGCGCCTGCATCACGAGCCGACGTCCGGTCTCGCACTCGAGCACCTGGGTCTCGTCGTCCAGCAGCACCGGCCAGCTGCCGACGGAGTGGTGGATCCGCGCACCGGGCGCGGGCCAGGACGGGTCCACGCGGCGCACGCGTGAGGCGCCCACCACCCACGAGGCGTACGTCCACCCGTCGGCGAGCACGGCCCACACCGCCTCCGGGGAGGCGGTGGTCTCGCGGCGCACCGGCTCGAGGGCGTCGTCAGGGGCGTCGGCGGGGGTCACCCCCCGAGGCTAGGGAGTGCAGGCCCACCGCGCCCGCTGTGGCCGCCGGCCGGGCGAGCGGGTGCACCGACAGCAGGCGCGGGGTGGTCAGGGTCGCGGTGGGGGCCTCGGCCGGCCCGACGGCCGCGGCCAGGTGGGTGATGCCCGACGGGGTGGGCACCCGGTCGTACACGCGCCGGATCCGCTCGCTCAGGAAGGCCCGCTCGGCGGGGTCGAGCCCCGGCAGCCGCATCCGCTCGTAGTCCGGGTGGGTGCTCAGCGTCGCCGCCCAGCTGTCGGGGGTGTGCACCTGCACCTCGACCAGGCGCCCGGTGCGAGCGTCGGCCAAGGTGAGGTTCAGCCCGCGATAGCGGGGACTGCCCCAGAAGTCCTTGCCGCGCACCAGCTGCAGGCCCTCGCCGCGCAGTGAGGAGACGACGGTTGCCACAGCCGACACGTAGCGGTCGTCTGCTGCGACGAGCGTGAACCGCACGGTGTCGTTCACCGCGGCGACGACCGGGCGCAGTGCGGTGCCCGGCTCGGCCAGCGGACCGCTGAGCTTGCGGAACAGGGACTCGCGGGTCTTGACGACGTGGTCGTGACCGACGCGCTGGACGCCGGACCGCGCCGCCGCCGCCTCGACCCGCGGGGTGAGGTCGGCGACGGCCCACCGCGCGTCGCGGGCGACCGCGGCCGCCACCAGGTGCTGCTCCGGCCGCAGACGCGAGACGCCACCGATCTCGTCCGGTGGTGCGGCGTAGGTGCGCAGGTCGCGCAGTCGCAGCCGTGAGCGGCTGGTCGACCCGGCCACCTGCACCGCCTCGCGCAGCCGGGTGCCGGTCGCGCCCCGAGCGGCCAACGACGTGGCCCGCACGCCGAGCGACGCGCCTCGGCCGGCCACCGTCGCGGCCCCGCCGGTGGCGACGCCGAGGGCGACGTCCGGCGCCAGGTGGCCGATCGCCCGCGGCGAATTCTCGGCGGCAGCCTGCACGGCGTCGGTCACGGTCCGCCGCACCGAGGCGAGCGGGTGGTGGGCCACCACGCTGGCCCCCTCGGCCAGCGCCGGCACGACCGTCGAGATGTCGCTGGACCACCCGGCCGGGTCGATGGCTGCCCGCACCAGGGTGAAGGGCATCAGGGCCGACTGCGACGAGAGCACCGACTCGACGACACCGAGCTGCACCTCACGCTGCACGTCCAGCAGCCTGCGGACCAGGCGCACCAGGGCGTTCGGACGGTCGGGCGCCGCGAGGGCCGCCGTGTGCAGGGCGTCAGCCGCGAGCCGCGCGCTGCCTCGTGCCCGCGAGCGAGCCTGATCCACCATGGTCAAGGCCTGCTGCTGCGCCGCGGCGGCGGGCTGGCCGCCGTGAGCGACCGCCCGCAGGTCGAGCGCGACCGCCGCGTCCGCGTCCCGCTGGGCTGCCGCCAGCACGCTCGCGTGCGCCCGAACGGCCAGCGCGGCGGCGCCCACCGCCCGGGCGGCACGGGCGTAGGGCAACGGCGTCGCCTGCAGGGCCAGGGCTGCGGCGGAGGCGGTGACGCCGCGCCAACCGGGCAGCCCCGCCCCGTGCAGCAGCCGGTCGACGGCACCGAGCCCGCGGGCCATCAGCTCCAGCTGCTCGGCGAGGTCGACGACCCGCTGCGGCTCCCCGGGCACCAGGTCGCTCCCGGCGCGTGCCAGGGGCAGCACGCGCGGCAGAGGCGTGCCCGCGGGGGTCACCGGCGGACGGCCGGGGCGGCCAGCCGCTCCGCCTGCTCGTACAGCTCGGCCGCCAACCGCAGCGCGTCGGCGGTCCGGCGGGTCTGCGCCGCCATCGCCCGCAGTCCCTCGTGCCAGCGGTCGGCGAACAGCTCGGCCGAGCGGGTGAGGTCGGCGTCGCCGCCGCAGTGCGCCCGGCCGCGCAGCACGCCGGGGTGCTCGGCCACCTCGCGCGTCGCGTCCGCGGCGTCGCACAGCAGGGCTGAGATCTCGCGCAGCGCAGCGGTGTCCACCGCGTAGTCGGCCATGGCCTGACGCTAGAACGACCGGTCCCCGTCCCGCTGGCGTCGTCCACAGCCCCCCTGCGGTGTGAGGCAGCGCACGTCGTCCGCGGCGGCGAGCCGTCCGGCGACGCGGGAGACTGGTCCCGGCGGCCCGCCACCGTCCGAGCCACGACACCGAGGAGCCACCGTGCCCGAGCAGACGACCGACGCCCTGTCCAACGAGTGCCTGCGCGAAGGGATGAGCCTCGCCAACCCGCGCCGCCTGCGGGTCGGTCGCGATGGTCGTCCGCTGCCCGTTCCGTCGGCGGCCGGCGACCAGCCGCACGCAGCCTGAGCGCACGGGATGGATCGTGCCGGCGCGGGCGTTGTGCCGGTGAGCCCCGCACCGGCGGGACGGCCCCACGGAGGTACCTGTGCTCGACCCCGACTCCCTCTACACGACCACGGACGCGGCTGACGGCCTCACCGCGCCGGTCATGCTGCACGCGCTGAACGGC
>JBBQGB010000069.1:0-15720 GCA_038322575.1 Actinomycetales bacterium | reverse complement strand
TTTCACGGTCTTTCCCACGCCTGGGCCAGTGCGCAGGTGCGGGGGCTCGCGCCCGAGGCGAGCCGGGTGCTCGTCGCGCATCTCGGTGGTGGCGCGTCGCTGTGCGCCGTCCGGGACGGCCGGAGCGTCGACACGACCATGGGGTTCACGCCGCTGGACGGCCTGGTCATGGGCACCCGCAGCGGCCACGTCGACCCGGGGGCGCTGCTGTGGCTGGCGAAGCACTCGGACGACGACCTCGACGACCTGCTCGAGACCCGTAGCGGGTTGCAGGGCCTGGCGGGCACGTCCGACGTCCGCGAGGTGCTGCACCGGCGCGGCACGGGCGAACCCGAGGCGACGCTCGCGTTCGAGGTCTACCTGCACCGGCTGGTGACCCACGTCGGGGCCATGGTCGCGGCGATGCAGGGACTGGACGCGCTGGTGTTCACCGGCGGCGTCGGCGAACGCTGCCAGCCTGTGCGCGAGGAGCTGTGCGCGCGGCTGGGTTGGCTCGGCGTCCGCACCAGCGATGACGACTCGGCCGAGCCTCGCGAGCTCACCACCGGTGACGCGGCGGTACGGACGTTCGTCGTGCACTCGCGTGAGGACCTGCAGATGATCGCCGAGGCGCGCCCGCTCCTGCGGTGACGGCAGGGGTTGCCGTTGCTCAGGCGAGGGTCAGGAAGAGCTTCTCCATCATCGCCCGGTCCTGCTCGTCCATCCCGTCGGGGTTGGTCAGGCACTGGCGCATGCCGGACGACACGATCGCGAAGCCGGCCCGGTCGAGGGCACGGTTGACGGCGGCGAGCTGGGTGACGACGTCCTTGCAGTCCCGGCCTTCCTCGATCAGGCGGATGACGCCGCCGAGCTGGCCCTGCGCCCGGCGCAGGCGGTTGACCACGGGGGTCATGTCATCGGGTTCGAGGGTGACCATGAGCAGTCCTTCGGGTGGGGGGACGTCAGGAGGTGAGGGAGTCGAGCGCAGCGGTCAGCCGGACTCGGGCGTCGTCGGCGACCGCGACGAGGTCGTGGTTGCCGGTCAGGTCGACCATCACCGAGGGGTCCATCGCCTCGACGAGGGTGCGGTCGTGGTCGATCGACCGCACGACGACGTTGCACGGCAGCAGCAGGCCGACGGACGGCTCCGCCTGGAGGGCGGCGTAGGCCAGCGGGGGACGGCAGGCGCCGAGGATCACCTGCGCGGCGACGTCCACGTCGAGCTTGGACTTGAGGGTGGCACGCAGGTCGATCTCGGTGAGGACGCCGAATCCCTGGCTCAGCAAAGCTTCACGCGTGGCCTCCAGGGTCTGCTCGAACGTGCCGTCGACGGTGGTGGTCAGGGCGTATCCCATGTCGTCTCCTCGGGTCCCGCGGTCCAATGACCGTTCACGGAGAAGCATATACCTGCCGGGGTATGCGGGGCACGCCCTGCTCGGTGCGGTTTGATGCCCCGGGGGGTACTACCCTGATGATACCCGCGGCGACGTGCGGAGGGGAGCCGCAGCGCGCAAACTCGTTTCAGCACAACCTGTGCACCACTATCGGACGGAGCCCACCGTGTGCCGATCGACCACCTGCCGCACCTGCGGCAAGACCACCTGGGCCGGCTGCGGCCAGCACGTCGACCAGGTCATGGCCCGCGTACCGCGTGCCGGCCGCTGCCCGGGGCACCCGCAGGCTGCCAAGCCCGCGGCAGGGTCCTTCCTGCGCCGCGTCCTCGGCCGCTGAGGGCCACGATGGACTCCCGGCAGTGGGACGAGCGCTACTCGCAGGAGGACCTGGTGTGGTCGGCCGAACCGAACCGGTGGGTGGTCCAGGTGGCGCAGGACCTGACCGTGGGTACGGTCCTCGACCTCGGCGCGGGCGAGGCGCGCAACGCCCTGTGGCTCGCCGAGAAGGGTTGGCAGGCGACGGCGGTCGACTTCTCGGCCGTGGCCACCGCGCGTGCGCGGGCGCTGGCCGACCAGCGGCTCGGTGCGCACCCCGAACGGCTGACGACGGTCACGGCCGATCTCGTGCACTACCGGCCGGGGCGGGTGTTCGACCTGGTCCTGGTCATCTACATCCACCTCGCTGCCCACGATCGCCGAGTCGTGCTGGAGGCCGCGGCAGCGGCGGTCGCCCCCGGCGGCCTCCTGCTCGTGGTGGGCCACGACCGATCGAACCTGACCGCCGGCGTGGGCGGTCCGCAGGATCCGGCGGTGCTGTTCTGCGCCCAGGACGTCGTCGACGACCTCGCTCCCAGCGGCCTCGACACCGTGCGTGCCGAACGCGTGACCCGTCAGGTGGGGGACGGCTCGGCGATCGACGCCCTGGCGCTGCTCCACCGACCCCGCTGACCACACCATCCGGCGTCGGCCTCGCGTTCCTCCCCCCGACCGGAGTCGAAACCGACATCTCGGTCACGCCTCGCCGGTCCCGGGGAGGAATGCAGGCGGGGGGAGGGAGGCAGGGCTGCAGGTCCGGCCGTGGTCACCCGTGGGGTGGTCACCGGCGGGGTGACGGTTCGCGAGGCCGTGGCGCTCGGGGTGGTACTCCTGGTACGAGCTCTTGCCGGCGTACTTGGCCGCGTACATCGCGATGTCGGCGCGGATCAGCACCCCGGCCTGCTGCGCGTGGGATCCGGTCAGCACCAGCCCGGCGCTGAGGGTGGGGTTCATCAGGCGACCGTTGGTGAGCAGCGCGGGCGTCACCACGGCCTCGAGAACCTGCTCGGTGACCGCGCGGGCCTGCGCCGGGGTCACCGCTCGCATCAGGACCGCCAACTCGTCCCCTCCCAACCGGGCGACCACGACGGCCCGCCCCCGCACCGCGACCAGGATGCGAGCGGCGACGACGCGGAGCAGCTCGTCGCCGCGGTGTGCCCCAGGGTGTCGTTGACCATCTTGAAGTCGTCCAAGTCCATCAGGACGAAGGCGTCTCCCACGTCGGGCTGATGGCCGCTCGTCGGGGGCAGCTCGAAGGCGTCGGTCAACCCCCGGCGGTTCACCAGCCCGGTCAGCGGGTCGTGAGTGGCGTCATGGTGAGCGCGGTTCCGGCTCTCCTCCAGGTCGCGGGTGCGCTCGACGACCCGGGCTTCGAGGGAGTCGGCCGTGGACCGCAGATCGCGCAGGATCAGGACGAGGCGGGTGATCGTGCCGGCCACGATCCCCAGGACCGCCAGCTCCTCGAACAGGCCGGTGTGACTGCGGTGCACCAGCAGCAGCACGGGGACGGCGAGCAGTCCGGTGACGGCGGGGACCAGGTCGGGCCAATCTCCTCGTCTGGGCACCGGGGTGCTGGGCCGGGACCGTGTCCTGGCCCACGGGACGAGAGCGAGCAGGCCGTAAGCGAGGAGCCACATGACGTCGCTGGGCGTCGAACCCGGTGTGTAGCCCCCGTGGACCGAGAAGACGTTCCAGCCGGTGTCCGCAGTGGCGTAGCAGGCCATCGCCACGACCAGGACGAGGAGCTGCGGGTCCCTTCGCCGGGTCGAGCGCAGCTGCAGACCGATGACCACGACGACCAGGACGTCGAGCGCCGGGTAGGACGCCAGCACGAGCGTGGCCAGCGGGGTCGATGCGAGAGTCAGGCGCACGGTCTGGTCGATGTACGCAACCCACGCGAACGCGAAGACGCCCAGGTAGGCCAGGGCGCCGTCGACGACGTCTCGGATGCTGGTCCGAGCGGTGTGGACGCTCGGCTGCGAGACGAGAACGGCGACGATGACGAAGACGATGGCGCCCAGGTACCCGGCGTCGGCCCAGGACGGGTAGGGCTGGGCCGACGCGATCTCCTGGTACTACAGCCACCAGCAGTTGCCGAGCAGCCATGAGCCGCACCCGACGCAGAACAGCAGGCGCCCGATGGTGCGGGGGGCTGCACGGATCAGGCTCGCGACCGAGCTCAAGAAGGCCCCACCGCTGCCCACGACGAAACCCACGTTGGTGACCAGTCGTCGCGTGTCGGCCGAACCGGCGCCGAGGGCCTCAGCCAGTGCCAGCGCCAGAGCGCCGAGGACGTAGAGGGTGAAGATTGCCCGGGTCCACACCGGCCACGTCCGCACCCAGCGCGCCGGGGACGTCGTCCGCGACCCTGCCGAGCGCGATGCCCACGCTGTGGGGGTGACTGTGGCGAGGACCCTGCCCGCACCGGAGCGTCTGGCGTCAAGCACCGGTTGCCCCCTGCGGGGTGCAGCGGGTCACGCCACCTGCCATCCCCACGGACGTCCCCCTGGTCTCGTCCTCGCGAGCCCGCACGTGAACGGGCACTGGCGAAGCAACCACCGGGGTCTGGGGAGGCGCTACTGCTGGGACCTATCGGCCCTGAGGATCACGACCTTGAGCAGCCGGGGGGTCGCGCGCACGCGGACGCCATGAACGCCGCGCCCAGGGTCGGGAGAGTGTGGGTGGCCAGGGGCGGGGTCGAACCGCCGACCTTCCGATTTTCAGGGGGCGACCGACTCTTTCGGCTCTTGACGCCGCGTGACCCCTAGAACGTATTCGTGCAGGTCAGCACCATTGTCCGGGATCTCCATGTGACGGAATCTGCCGTCGCGGCACATGGCTTCGTCGTGCGTCCGTGGACAATGCGACCAATCGCGGCTGCCCTCGGCGGTCCCGGCCTGCCGCGGGTACTCCAGGCCGGTCTCGCCCCGTGCGAAGAGGGCAACTTTGGTTCCGCGCGGCCGAAGGCGTCGACGGTTGCGCGACCGATGCCGGCACTGGCCCCGGCGGCGACGACGACCTGCGGACGGGTGGATGGCAGGCGGACTCCTCGGGTCGGGGACTGTGACCGTGGTGCGGGCTTTGACCGGCATCAGGTGTCGGCGCGACTGGTGGCTGTTGTTGGGGACAGCAGGGCCAGGACCCGCTGGTGGGTCGCCCACCCGAGCAGCCGCGTCTGGTCGTCAACCACCGGGACGACGACGTGCCCGTCCGCGAGGTGGCCCAGGGCGTGGTGGACGCTTTGCTGCGCCGTCAGGAAGGCCACCGCTACGGCTAGCGTACCGACGGGGTCCGAGCGGTGCGGGTCGTCCTCCAGCGGCTCCGCGACGGCGGCCGCGCTGACGGTGCCGACCAGCCGGCCGTCGTCCGCGACGACGGGCAGCCACCCGCGGATGGATCGTGACAGCTGTGCGGCAGCGGCCGCCACGGTCGTGCTTCGAGCGAGCGCGACCCCTACGGGTTCGAGCAGGTCGCCGACGGTCGTCGACGTCAGCGGGGACGCAGGCCCAGCCTCGAGGTCGATGCCGCCGCGGTGCAGCTTGAGGGTGTAGATGGTGTCGCGGTACAGCAGGTGGCTCAGCGCGGTGGCCAGGACGATGGCCGTCATCAGCGGCAGGATGATCGTGTACTCGCCGGTCAGCTCGAACGTGGTGATCACCGCGATGATCGGGGCCTTGGCGGCTCCGGCGCACACCGCGCCCATGCCGATGAGGGCGTAGGCACCTGGCGGTCCGGCCAGCTGAGGGTTGAGAGCGTGTGGCACTTGCCGTATCCCGTGCCCGACACCGCGCCGACGAACAGGCTCGGCGCGAACACCCCGCCGGCCCCGCCGATCCCCATGGTCAGGCTGGTGGCCACCATCTTGCCGACCAGCAGCAGTAGGAGCAGTCCGATCGCGTACCGGCGGGCCACCCCGCCCTCGAGCGCCGGGTATGCGCGCCCCGCGCAGGCCCTGGGCGTCAACGCCTCGTCGGCCATGCGCACCATCGACCGGCTGCTACTCGCCGGGCTGGTGGCCCGGGTCGAGAGCCCGGCCAACCGTCGCGAGGTCCTGCTCGACGTCACTGAGGACGGCGCCCGGTTGGTGCGTCAGGTGACCCGACGCCGCCGCGCCGAGATCGCCCCGGGTGGTCATCGCCCTACCGGCCGACCAACGCAGCGGTCTGGTGACGGCGCCGCAGGCGTTCGCGCACACTGCCGGCGCGCTCGAGCCTCGCGCCCAGGATCTGGCCGGCTTGGGCTGGTGATCGGCGACGGACCTGGCAGCATGGTGTCGTGACCTGCGACGACGAGCTTGACCGGGCCGGCGCATGAGCCTCGGGTCTCGCGCGGCCGGCCGGGTCGACGCCGTCCGCGACGCCGCGCGCACGTCGCTGTGGCCGATCCCGGTGATCTGGATCGTGGGCGCGCTCGTCGCTGGCGTCGGGATCCCGAGGCTGGACCGCGTGCTCGACGACGAGCTGCCCGCCTGGCTCGGCGCCGCGCTTTTCGGTGGCGGACCCTCCGCTGCTCGGACCGTTCTGGGCGCCGTCGCCAGCTCGTTGATCACGGTGACCTCACTGACGTTCTCCTTGACGGTGGTCACGCTGCAGCTCGCCAGCAGCCAGTTCTCGCCGCGCCTGCTGCGGACCTTCAGCCGGGACCGTTTCGTCCACGTGACCCTCGCGGTGTTCCTCGCCACGTTCGTCTACGCCCTGACGGTGCTGCGGTCGGTCCGCACGGCGCAGGAGGACGGCGCTGCGTTCGTCCCGCAGCTCGCCGTGACGACGGCGTACGTCCTCGCGGTGGCCAGCGTGATCACCCTGGTCCTGTTCCTGGCCCACCTGGCCGGCGAGATCCGCGTCGAGACGATGCTGCGGCGCGTCCGGCACGACGCGAGCCGGGCCGCCGACGGATGTGACGTCGACGAGGACATCTCGGTGCGGCCCCTCGACCGGGCAGCACGCTCCTGGTTCGAGCCGCCGCCGTCGGCGCTCACCCTGGTCTCCTCGGGGTCCGGCTTCGCCGTCAACGTCGAGGAGCGGATGCTCGTCGAGGCGGCCGACCAGCTGGGCTCGGTGCTGCGGATCGACGTCGAGCCCGGCCGCTGGGTGGTCGCCGGGACCCCGGTGGGCAGCTGCTGGCCGGCCGGACCGCAGACCGACCCTGACGCCCCGGGGCGGCTCGTCGCGGTCGTCGAGGACGCGATCACGCTCGGGTTCGAGCGCACTGCGGTGCAGGACCTGGCGTTCGGTCTGCGCCAGCTCTCCGACGTGAGCACCAAGGCGCTCTCGCCGGGCATCAACGACCCGACCACCGCGGTGCACGCCCTCGGCCACGCCAGCGCGCTTCTGTGCGAGCTCGCGGCCAAGAGACCGGGGCCCCTTGCGCTGGCGCCCGCCAAGCAGGGGGTGACCGAGCAACCGGTGCTGCTGGTGGCCAGGACGACCTTCGGCGAGCTTCTCGAGCTCGTGGTGGCCCCCGCCTGTCGATACGGCCGGGGTGACGTCGACGTCCTGGCGCGGGTGCTGACGCTCCTGCGGGAGGTGGCCTGGCTCGGACCGCGCCGGTGGGCCGCCGCGGACCTCCCGCCGGCCTCCGACGGCTCGCCGGTACGCGACGCCGTCCGGCAGCAGCTGCACCGGGTGCACGAGGTGGTCGAGGGGTCCGCGCGGCTGGACGACGACATGGAGCTCCTGCGCCGCATGGAGTCCCGGGTAAATGACGCACTGGCCGGGCGGTGGTGATCTCGTGACGCTGGTGGTGGTCACACTCGTCGTCACCGGTGTGGTGGTGCTGACCCCGCTGGCTGACCGGCTGCGCGTACCCCAGCCGGTGCTACTGACCGTCTTCGGTCTCGTCCTGGCCCTCATCCCCGGCCTGACCGGGCCGAGCCTGGACCCCAAGCTGATCCTGCCCGTCGTACTACCCCCGCTGCTGTTCGCCGCGACGCAGCGCTCCTCGGCCCGGGAGTTCCGCGAGAGCGCCCGCCCGATCCTGGTGCTCGCCGTGGGGCTGACGGTCACCAGCGCCGCCGTCGTCGCGGTCGTCGTGCACGCCCTGGGACTGGCGTGGGGGTCGGCGTGGGTTCTCGGGGCCGTGGTCGCCCCACCGGACCCGGTCGCCGCAACCGCAGTTGCCCGCCGGTTGTGCTTGCCCGACCAGGTCGTGACGGTGCTCGAGGGCGAGGGGATGTTCAACGACGCCACCGCTCTGGTGCTGTACTCCGTCGCGGTCAGTGCCGTGGTGTCGGGCCACGTGGGGGTACCGGACGTCGCGTCGGCGTTCGGGCTGGCCGTCGGCGTTGGTGCGGCAGTCGGGTTCGTCGCAGGGTTGCTGGCACGCCGCCTGCTGGCCGCGCTGCACGACGCGGCGGCGGAGACGACCGTGACCATCGCCGTGCCTTTCGGGGCCTACCTGCTGGCCGAGCAGGTGCACGGGTCCGGCGTCCTCGCCGTGCTGGTCCTCGGGCTGTTCCTGCGCACGTTCGGCCACACCTCCCTCACCAGCGCCGGCTGGCTGCAGGGTCGAACGGTGTGGCAGTACGCGGACTTCGTCATCACCAGTGGGGTCTTCGTCCTGATCGGGTTCGAGCTCACCTCGGTGCTGCAGACTGCGCACCCGGACGCCCACCTGCTGGCCGTGGGTGGCGCGACACTGGCCGCGCTGGTGCTGCTGCGCATCGCCTGGATGTACCCCGGCGTGGCGGTGGCCCGTCTGCGCCGGCGCCGACGAGGTGTCGTCGGCGCCCCCTCCGGCCTGCGCGAGACCACGGTGATGGCCTGGGCGGGGATGCGCGGGGTGGTCACGGTCGCCACCGCGCTTGCGCTCCCGCAGAGCACCGACGCCGGTGCCAACTTCCCCGACCGGCAGGAGATCGTGCTGGTGGGTCTGGCGGTCGTCCTGGTCACGCTCGTCGGGCAGGGTCTGACCCTTGGGCCCCTCGTGCAGTGGCTGGGGGTGGCCAGCGACGGCGACCCGACACTGGACGTGGCGGAGCTGCGCCGGCGCGCAGCGCAGGCCGCGCTCGACGCGGTGCCCGAGCTCGCCGCTGACGAACCCGAGCCCGTGGGACGGGCGGTAACCCTGCAGTACGAGGGCTACCTGAGGGCCCAGGAGGCGTTGGAGGAAGCGCGTCGCAACGTCCACGGGGGTGGGGACGGCGGAGCGGTGGTCGAGCGGCTGGAGTCGGTGCTGCGCAGGGCCAGCGAGATCGAGCGCGACGTCGTGCTGCGCGCCAGGTCCCTCGGCGAGGTGAGCGCGGCGGTCACCGACGTGGTGCTGCAGGACGTCGAGGCCAGAGCCACCCGGGACCTTGGCTGAGTAACCATCAGGGACGACCGAGCAGGCGCAGTGCGGGGTATCTGGCAACGCCTTCCTGTGGCAACCCCTCACCACGAGCGCCGATTGGGTGGCGACCCGTTCTCGGTTGCGGCGTCCCACCGGGAAGTTCGACGCCCCGTGCTTGGTTGTCGTCTCGTCCACAGATCACCTGAGGAGCCACGAGATGTCCAGGATCAGTCCTCACACGCTGCAGGACGCACCAGCGCAGGCGAGTGAGACGCTCGAGGCGCTACAACGTCGCACGGGCCGCCTGCTCAACATCCACGCGGACATGGCCCACTCTCCGCTCGTCCTGGCCATGTACGCGGGGATGCAGTCCGCCATCGCGAGGCACGGCACTTTCGATGCGGCCACTCGGGAGGCCATAGCGCTGGCCGTCGGCGCCGTGGATGGCTGCACCTACTGCCAGGCCGCGCATACCCGAGGCGGCTGAGCAGCAGGTCTGAGTGAGGCGGAGATGCTGGCCATTCGCGCCGGCGCGGCCACCGACGACGTGCGTCGCGACACGCTGTTGGCGGTCGTCCGAGAGACCACTCAGGACACGGGGTTCGTCACCCAGACGAGCTGGACCAACGCGCTGGACGCCGGGTGGTCCGATGTCGAGCTCGCGGAGGCCTTCGCCCACCTCGCCGCGAACCTCTACACGAACCTCTTCAACCACTACGCCGGAACCGACCTGGACCTTCCACCCGCACCTGAGGTGCCCTGACGAGCAGCCCGCACCGGCCAACCGGACCGTCGCGCAAAGCGGGCGGCAGGTGCTCGGCCATCTCGCTGACCGCGGCGAGGCGCACCAGTGGGCCGTAGACGCTGAGGATCCAGGTGCCGACGCTCATCGGTGAGGTCACCTTGGCCACCCGCAGCAGGTGGTGGAACCGCGCCGGGCGACCCAGGTCGTGCACCAGCGCACCGAAGCTGATGCCGATCGCGGCCAGGGCGGTGACTCGCGCAGTGCGGCGCAGACCGAGCCGACCGGTCAGGTCGCTCCCCGCCGCGAGCAGCGACGAACCGCCCGCCCGGCCGCCGAGGAACAGATAGGCCGGGATGTCCATCTTCCACGGGGAAGGCTTGACGACCGGCCGACCGTAGTACGACCTAAAGCTGACCTTTGGCACCATCATCTGCTCGCCGCCAGTGCGACCGCCGCCACCACGACCGCCGCCACCACGACCACTGCGACGCGTGCCCTCGCGAGGGGTCATCAGGGCCGCCGTCCGGCGAACACCGCTGCGGCCCCCGCCAGCAGCGTGCCCGCGGCCAGGGCCGCCTGGCGCCACATGTGCGGCAGGTCCTTGGTGGTGACCACCGGGTCCGGTGGTAGGCCGTAGACCTCCGGCTTGTCGAGCAGCAGGAAAAACGCGCCGGCGCCGCCGGCACCGTCGTCCGGGTCCTCGCCGTACAGCACCGCCTCGGTGACCCCCGCTTCGACCAGCTGATCGACCCTGCCCTTGGCGCGCACGCTCAGCTCGTCCAGGTCGCCGAACTGGATCGACTGGGTCGGGCAGGCCTGGGCGCAGGCCGGTGTCTGGTCGTCCTTGAGCCGGTCACAGCACAGCGTGCACTTCTGGGCCAGCCCAACCGCGGCGTCCTCCTTCGGCCCCTTGCGGCGCTCGATGACGCAGTACGGGCAGGCGGGGACGCAGTAGCCGCAGCCGTTGCAGATCCCGTTCTGCACCACCACCGTGCCGAACTCGCTGTGCATCAGCGCGCCGGTGGGGCACACGTCCAGCCACGCCGCGTGGGTGCAGTGCTGCAGACGTCGGACTCCATGAGCCAGCAGAACGAGGGCACCTCACCCATGACTCCGGTTCCGGACGGCGCGACGCCGGGCATCCCCAAGGTGACCGGCACCCCGGTGGTTGCCCTGGCGTCCGACGTGGCCGTCGTGGCGTCCGGGGTGGTCGCGGCCGCCTGACTGCGCGCGGCGCCGTTCTGCTCGATGAACGCGACGTGCCGCCAGGTAGAGGCGCCCAGGCCCACCGTGTTGTCGTACGACATGCCGGTAAGGGTCATCCCGTCCTCGGGGGCGGGGCTCGCGCTGCCGTCGCCCCCGCCGTCCGCCGTCCCGTCGGGCTGGTCGCGCTGGCCGGCCGCGGCCGCCTCCTGGGGGCCCTCGTACTGCCAGGACGAGGAGTCGTAGTGCCGGCTCTCCTCGTTGAAGCCCGAGAACAGCCCGTCGACCTCCTCGGAGTCGACGAAGTCTTCGGAAATGATCGTTGAGGCGTTGGTGTACGCGACGACGTACTCGCGGAAGTCCTTCTCGTTGCTCAGGACGTAGTTGATCAGCGCGCCGAGCGGGGCGATGTCGGTACCGGCCCGAAGGGTTACGTGGAGGTCGGCGAGCGCACTGGTGCGCGTGAACCGCGGATCGACGTGGATGACCTTGGCGCCCCGTGCCTTGGCCTCCATGACCCACTGGAAGCCGACGGGGTGGGCCTCGGCCATGTTCGAGCCTTGGATCAGGATGCAGTCAGCGTTTTGCAGGTCCTGCAGGAAGGTCGTGGCCCCGCCGCGCCCGAATGAGGTCCCCAGACCGGGGACGGTGGAACTGTGTCAAATGCGGGCCTGGTTCTCGACCTCTACAGCGCTCATAGCGGTATAGAGCTTTCTCATCAGGTAGTTCTCTTCGTTGTCCAGCGTCGCTCCGCCCAGGCTGGCGATGCCAGAGGTGCGACGCACGCGCTTGCCGTCCTGCTCCCACGACCAGAACTGCCTTCTGCTGGCAATCACCCGGTCGGCGATCAGGTCCATCGCCGTGTCGAGGTCGAGCGACTCCCAATGCGTGCCGTGCGGCCGGCGGTACTTGACCCGGTACTGCCGTGACGCCCCGGTGACCAACTCTTTGCTGGCGGACCCCTTGGGGCACGGCCGCCCCCGCGAGACGGGACTGTCCGGGTCACCCTCGATCTGGGTGACGGCGCCGTCCTTGACGTAGACGTCCTGACCGTAACCGACCGCGCAGAACGGGCAGAGGCTTTTGACCACGCGGTCAGCCTGAGTGGTGCGGGGGGTCAGAGTCCGCGACCGGTCGGACATCGCCGCCGCACCGCGGCCGAACGGGTCCGAACCCGTCAACTGCCTCACCACGGGCCATTGCAGGGCTGTCTTGCGCGGGTCCATCAGGCTGCTCCCGCTTCTGGGGCCTACGACGCGGGGAATCTCGATGAATCAATCACCGCGTCAGCATGACCGCAACAGATCACGGCTGGACGTCGCGCAACTCCGGAGCCGAGTTCATCGGTGGGTCCAGGGGGCGGCATCCCGGCTGCGGGGAAGCGAAGTCGGGACGACTTGGGTGAGCTCGTGTAGGGCCGCCCGCACTCCGGGCGTCGCGTAGGTAAGGGCTCGCCCAGGCTTTCAGCTGCTCCAGTGCGGAGGCGTTGACCCGGGCCAGAGTCTTGTTGCCGGCTGGGCTCACGCGACCCCAGGCACGCACCCCACGACACACCGCGAGCCCACGGCACCGTCAGCAGCCGCGTCCCCGGCCACGCACGGTATCGACGTACGGCGCGGCAATGCCCGGCGCACTGGCACGCACTTCGATGCCACCATCAGGCGCCAGCCCTCGTCGACGCTCACCCAAGCCGCCCACCAAAGATCGAGGCTGAGTTCGCGCCGGCCAGACCAGGCAAGAGATCGTCCGTTTCACCGGCGCCACACTCTGAGGAGGACATCGTGTTCTTGCCGAGCCTGCCTCTGTGGGCGTCTGTGCTGGTCTTCGTGCTGTGTGCGGCCTCCATCTGGGTGGCGGGGATCTTCTTGTCGAACTACACCGACGTCCTGTCCGACCGGCTGCACCTGGGCGCCGCTCTGGGCGGGCTGATCCTGCTGGCTGTGGCGACCAACCTGCCCGAGATCGCCATCACGGTCTCGGCGGCCCTGAACGGGCAGGTCGACGTGGCGGTCAGCAACATCCTGGGCGGGGTGGCCATCCAGACCGTCGTGCTCGTGGCCCTGGACGCCTTCGGCGTCCGCGTCCGACGTCCCCTCACCTACCAGGCTGCCAGCTTGCGGCTGGTTCTTGAAGGCGCGGTCGTGGTGGCCGTCCTTGCAGTCGTGGTGATGGGCGCGCAGCTACCGAAGACCGCGATCGCGTTTCGGCTCACCCCGGACGTTGTAACCATCGCCGTGGTCTGGGTCGTGGGGTTGCTCCTGACCCAGCGCGCGACGAAGCTCCCCTGGCACGACAACGGGAACGCCCCGGACGCCCAGCCCGAGCCGCGCGGGCACTCCGCCCGCAAACGCGCGGCCGACGCCACCACCAAAGGCGTCAGCACCGCCAAGGCTGTTGGCGTGTTCGGGGCAGCCGCGGTCGTCACCCTGGTCGCCGGGGCGTTGCTGGAGGCCAGCGGCACCCAGGCCGCCGACCACGTGGGCCTATCCGGGGTCCTGTTCGGGGCGACGGTCCTGGCAGCGGCCACCTCACTGCCCGAGCTGTCTACCGGGCTGACCGCTGTGCGCAGCGGCGACTACCAGCTCGCCTTCGGTGACATCTTCGGCGGTAACGCGTTCCTACCCGTCCTGCTCATGCTGGCAACCGTCGTCAGCGGCAAGGCCGTCCTGCCGAATGCCCACAACAGCGACCTGTACCTCACGGCACTCGGGGCGCTGCTGACGATCATCTACATGGGCGGACTGCTGTTCCGACCAGCGCGAGAACGCGCCCGGCTCGGCGTGGACAGCATCGCGGTCCTTCTCGTGTACGCCCTGGGCGTCGTCGGCCTGGCCATCCTGCCCTCATGACCGAAAGAGTTTCGAACTCTCCAGCTGCGGCAACCTCGCAGGTCGACTGGCGGTGTGACCCACGCCCCAGCGCAGACTCGGACGTCTGGATTGCGCCCATATGGCCGATGATCAGCCTTGAGTCACGCGGTCCTGAGCACCGAGTCATGGACCTGATCTCATGCTGGCCTTCGTGCGCTGTCCTCACTGGGTTCTTATGTTCCGCGTGCACAATCCGGGGGTGAGCACTCCAGTGTGTGGCGGGGCGGCGGCGAAGTCCCTGCCGGTGCTGTGGATGGTCGGCGCGGGGCAGGTGGTGCGTTCGGGATGCACCGGGGGCGGGGGCGAAGGTTCTGGTGGTCGAGGACGAGCGCGGCCTCCGGGAGGCGCTGGTCAGCGGTCTGATGGCGGAGGGGTTCACGGTGCAGAGCGCCGCGAACGGGGTGGACGGCCTGTGGATGGCACAGGAGTTCGACCCTGCGGTGGTGGTGTTGGACATCGTGTTGCCGGGCCTTTCGGGGTACGAGGGTGCCGGCGGCTGCGCCAGTCGGGGTCGCAGGTCCCGATCCTGATGATGACGGCTAAGGACGGGGAGTACGACGAGGCCGACGCGCTGGACCTGGGCGCAGACGACTTCTTGTCCAAGCCGTTCTTGTACGTGGTGTTGGTCGCGCACCTGCGGGCGCTGCTGCGCCGGGCCCCTTCCGCTCGCGGTCCTGAGCTGCGGGTCGGGGAACTGCGGTTGGATCCGGGCACGCGCCGGTGCTTTCGCGGGCCGCAGGAGGTGGCGCTGACGGCGCGCGAGTTCGCCCTGGCTGAGCTCCTGGACCGGCGACAGGGTCAGGTCGTGGGCCGCCAGGAGATCGTGGAGCATGTCTGGAATGCCGATGTGGGTATGACTCCAACGTGGTCGATGTGTACGTCGGCTACCTTCGTCGCAAGCTCGACGCCCCGTTCGGTCTAAGAACGCTGCAGACCGTGCGTGGTGCGGGGTATCGGGCTCTTCACATTTGAGGGTGTAGAGCGGGTCGACGTGCCTGACGCTACCTTCGCTTGCCCTGACCTGACCACGTTCTGTCGTCTGGACGAGCTCGGCCTGGAGGTGACCGGCCAACGACTGGAACCCGGACGGGCCGTGCTGGCGTGTCGGGTCCTCGAGCCAGACAAGTGGTGTCGTCGCTGCGGATGCGAGGGGACCGTACGTGACACCGTCACCCGGGGACTGGCCCATGAGCCGCTGGGGTGGCGACCCACCACGTTGGCGGTCACGATCCGTCGCTACCAGTGCACCGGGTGCTGGCATGTGTGGCGCCAGGACACCACCAAGGCTGCCGAGCCACGCGCGAAGCTGTCGCGTCGTGGGCTTCGGTGGGCGTTGGAGGGGGTCGTGTGTCAGCACCTCACCGTCGCCCGGGTTGCCGAGGGGTTGCCGAGGGGCTCGCGGTCGCGTGGAACACCGCCAACGACGCCGTGCTGGCCGAGGGCAAGCGGGTCCTGATCGAGGACGAGCACCGCTTCGGCGGCGTGAGTGCGATCGGGGTCGATGAGCACGTCTGGAGGCACACCAGGAAGGGCGACAAATATGTCACGGAGATCATCGATCTGACTGGGATCCGTTACGGCACTGGCCCTGCGCGGTTGCTGGACATGGTCCAGGGCCGCTCGAAAGAGGTGTTCAAGACCTGGCTGTCCGAGCGCCCGAAGGCGTGGCGCCCCGGCGGATTTCGCCAGGGCGGTGGTGAACGTCGCCGGCAAAGCGTCCAGAGGAGACATGAATGAAAACCTGTCCTTTGGAGATCGCAAAGGCAAGGAATTTATTCAGCCGAACTGCAGCTCAACCGCCGGACTGTCTCGCCCCGGGATTGATGGAGGCTCTCAACCCACGGAGGATGAGAGTCATGGCAGCACCACGGAAGTATCCCGATGAGCTTCGGGAGCGGGCGATCCGTCTGGCGGTCGATGCGCGTAAGGACCCGGTGAGCAGGCC
>JBBQGB010000068.1:0-16080 GCA_038322575.1 Actinomycetales bacterium | reverse complement strand
TGTCCAGACCTGCGTACGGCCAGGCGCAGGGCGAGCACGCCGAAGAGCACCGGCAGTGCGGCGAAGAGCACCGTGAAGATCACGAGCGCGTCGGCCGGCGATCGCAGGAGAGACACGGCCATCTGAGACGCGACCGTCGCTCCAGAGCCCATGAACAGCAGGCCCGCGCTCGCGGCCATCCAACCAGCGCTGTCTAGGCGCTGCCCCCAGCGGTGACGGCGGATCAGGAGGCCAAGGCCGAGCGCGAAAAGCAAGAAGGCCGGCGCAAACACAAGCAATAGACTCTGCCGTTCCCACGCGTAGATGGATGGGAAGGCAAGCGGGTTGACGATCCACTCATAGACCGTGGACGTCTCTCGCTCACCGATCGCGACGCCATAGTGTCCCCCGCGTTCATCATTTTGGACGGCGACGTAGTATGTGCCATCTGCTGGCGCCTCGAATACGATGCCCGCGACTTGCACGAAGGAACTCGGGGCGAAGGCTTCGTAGGTCGCGTGCGCAGGGCGCGTGCCTTTGACCACCCTGTGGCCTGCGCCTGCCGGCGTCTCGACGTAGCTCGGGACGGCTCCCTGGTTCGAGATGCCCGGGCCTATGAGTACGAAGCCGGGGATGAAGGCGGCGTCCTGCTTGGACGGACTCGTGTACAACGTGATAGGGATCTTTTCGCCTTTCGTGGCGGCGAACTTGTAGTACTGGGCTTCGCCGCCCTCATGCAGATCCGCGTAGACAGCCCAAGACTTCGTGGAATCAGGAATTAGGGTGGCACTGGCCAGGCGCTCGTTACTGCCCGCTCCGATCGGCGTATGGGCGCTCGCCATCGGAGCGAACGCCAGCACCAATATCAGAACAAACGCCAGACTCATCGAGAAGCGATTCATAATTTCTCCTTCGACCGAAACTCTCTCTGTCCACTCTCCCGGCCACGGGACTACGGCGAACAGCCTGTCCGTCAGCCGCCGCGTCGATCCGCAAAATCGCCCCGATCTGAGCGGGTGCGGATGGCGGCAGCGTGGCGTTGACGAACGGGAACTAACCCATCCTGCTGACTTTTTCGGGTTCGATGACGATGATCACGCGCCCCTGATTGCGCCCACCGTACCAGGGATAGGGCATGCCGAGGTATTTCTGGGCGAGCCGCTCGATGTGCTCGACCGCCCCATCCGTGGTGACATCGACTACCCGACCGCGCACCTGGAAGTAGCGCGCAGGGTTGTCCGGCGCGGCGACGGCAAAGCGCGGGTCGCGCGCAATGTTCCGCAGCTTCACATAGCCCTGCACGCTGTTGATGAGCACGTGCTCGCCGTCGGTGTCGACCCACGTCTGGGTCAGCTGCGGTGACCCGTCGGGCATCGTGGTGGCGATGTAGCAGGTGCTGGCCTGGCGCAGCAGGGCGACCAGCTCGTCGGGGAGGTCCATGGCGCCAGTGTGACGCTCGTCGGCGACGCCGTCCTGCTGGGAGCGGGGGCGCACCGTGTCGACCGACCCGGGCCCGCGCCACCGCGTGCTATACCGGTGGCGGACGTCCCGACAGCTTGGAGACCCAGTGCCCCACCCGAAGGACGTGGCCGCCGAGGGCAGCGACCTCGACCAGGTGCTCTTTCGCAACCTGCTGGAGACCCCGCACGACATCGTCTACTTCAAGGACGTCACCGGGCGGTACCTGCGGCTGAGCCGGGGCGCCGCGGACGCGTTGCGAGCGCACGCGAACGGCCACCTGGGCGAGAGCGACGCCGACCACTACGCCCCCGATCACGCGGCGCTCGCGGCAGCCCAGGAGCAGGGGGTGATTCGCACCGGTGAGGCGCTGCACGTCGACGAGCAGCAGCGGTGGCCCGACGGCAGCACCACCTGGGTGAGCACCACCAAGCTGCCGCTGCGGGACGCCGAGGGGCACGTGTTCGGCACGTACGGCATCTCGCGCGACATCACCAGCCGCGTCACCGCCGAACGACGGGCGCACGAGGCGTTCGAGCAGCTGGCCGCGGCCAAGCAGGCGCTCGAGCTCGCCGAGGCCGAGGCACGAACCCTGATCGACCTCAGCCCGGACTCGATCGTGCGGTTCGACCGCCGCGGCAGGTACGTGTCGCTGAACCGTGCGGCCCAGCGGCTCATGGTGGGTCCGGTCGAGGACGTCATCGGGCGCACCCCGCGCGAGCTCGGTCAGTCCGAGGCCGTCGTCACGGTCTGGGAGGCCGGCATCGCAAGGGTCCTCACGGACGCCTCACCGAACGAGCTGCTCACCGAGCACCTGGTCCACGGGCTCTCTCGGTGGTTCGCCACCCACCTGATCCCCGAGATCGGGCCGGACGGCGACGTCGTGGCCGTCCTCGCCATCTCGCGCGACGTCACCGACTCGCACACCGAGGGCACCCGCCTGCGCCACGCCGCCACGCACGACCCGTTGACCGGCCTGTACAACAGGGCCTACCTGAACGCCCGCCTGAACGACCTGCTCACCGGCCCGGACGGCGGGGTGCTCGCCCTGCTGTTCGTCGACGTCGACGACTTCAAGGCCGTCAACGACGAGTACGGCCACGAGGTCGGCGACGACGTCCTGCGTGAGCTGGCGCGCCGGCTCGAGACCACGGCCAGGACCGGGGACGTCGTCGCGCGTCTAGGCGGCGACGAGTTCGTCATCGCCCTGCTGCTGCCCGACGAGCAGGTGGCCGGCCAGGTGGCGCAGCGCTATCGCAGCGCCGTCACGGCGATCCCGTTCGTCGCGGGACGCACCGCCTCGGCGAGCGTCGGCATGGCGGTGCAGCCCGTCACCCAGGCGGGATCGGCAGCGGCCGATGCTCAGGCTCTGCTGCGCCGGGCCGACCGGGACATGTACTCGCGCAAGCGGTCCAGGGTCACCTGAGGCGGCCCGGACCGACGTCCGGACCGTGCCCGGGTCGGCCGAAGAGGAAGCCCTGGGCGTGGGTGCAGCCGAGCCGGCGGAGGACGTCCGCCTGCGACGGCCGTTCGACGCCCTCGACGATGACCCGCAGGTCCAGGTCGCGCCCCAGTGCCAGCAGGGCGCGCATGAACCGCTCGGTGTCGGGGTTGGTGTCGACGTCGTTGGTGAACCCGCGGTCGATCTTCAGGGAGGCCAGCGGGATGCGCCGCAGGTGCACCAACGAGGAGTACCCCGTGCCAAAGTCGTCCAGTGACAGGTTGGCGCCCAGCCGGCGCAGGTCGGTGGTGACCGCCCGCGTGCCGTCCAGGTCGGTCAGCAGGGCGTCCTCGGTGATCTCCAGGACGAGCTGGTGGGCGGCCAGACCGTGCTGGGCGATGGCCTGCGCTACGTGAGCCGGGAAGGTGACGTCGCTGATCAGTGCCGGCGGCACGTTGACGGCGACCCGGAGCCGGTCATGACCGAGCTCGGCCGACCAGGCCGCCAGCTGGTGACAGGCGTGCTCGAGCATCGTGTGGGTCAGTGCCGCCAGCAGCCCGCTGCGCGAGGCGACCGGGATGAAGACGTCGGGACTGATCACCTCGCCCTGGTGGGTCCAGCGGGCCAGTGCCTCGTAGGCGACGACCTCGCCGGTCTCGAGGTCGACGATCGGTTGGTAGTGCGCGCGCAGCGCACCGCTGGTGATCGCCCGCCGCAGCGGCTCACGCAGCTGCAGGTCCAGCGCCTCGGGCAGGCGCATGACCGGGTCGTACACGGCCAGACGGCCCTTGCCGGCCCGCTTGGCCGAGTACATCGCGATGTCGGCGTGCGAGAGCATGGCGTCGACCGTGCTGGAGCCTGCGCCCGCCGGCAGCAGGGCCACCCCGACGCTGACCGCGACCGTGATGTCGGTGCCGGCCACCGACACGGGCTCCTGCAACGCGTCCAGGATGCGTGCGGCCGGCACCGTCGGGTCGCCACCGTCCTCGAGCAGCACGGCGAACTCGTCCCCGCCGAGCCGGGCCAGCGTGTCGCCGGGCCGGACGCACCCGCGCAGGCGCTCGGCCACCCGCTCGAGCAGCAGGTCGCCGGCCGCGTGACCGTGCCGGTCGTTGACGGCCTTGAAGTCGTCGACGTCGAACAGCAGGACCGCCAGTGGGCGCGAGTCCCGCCGGTGCAGCGCCAGGGCGTGCTCGAGGCGGTCGACGAACATGGCCCGGTTGGGCAGCCGGGTCAGGTCGTCGTGGAACGCCCGCCACCGCAGCTCGGCCTCGCGACCGCGAGCGTCCTGGCGCAGCGACTCCGCCTGCAGGATCTGCCCCAGGAGCGTCGAGAGCAGCCCGAGGACGCGGGCGTGCCGGTGCAGGTCGGTGTCCTGCACGAGCGGGTCGAGGCCACACAGCGTCCCGAACAGCTCGCCGTCGGCGTCGCGGATCGGCAGCCCGATGTAGGACCCGACCGTCATGGCCTGCGCCATCCCGGTGCCCGCCAACGCGCCCACCGCCATGGCGTCCGGGGCGATGTGGGGGGCTCGGCCGTCGACCATCTGCTCGCACAGCGAGTCCGACCACAGGTGCGACTCACCGGGCTCGATGCCGTAGACGTCGTCGTGGACCGACAGCGTCACCTGCCGGTCACCCACCTGGCGGGTCACCGCCCAGAAGCGCATCGGGGTGGAGTCCTGCAGGTACGCGAGGACTGCCTCGGACGCCTCGTCGAACGACATCAGGGGCAGGTCACCAGGCGGGGGGGCGGTCACGAGCACCTCCGGGTCATCAGCTGGACGCGCGCCCACCGTTGATCTGAAACGTAGCAGCGGCGGCACGCACCGTTCCCGGCTTGCCCCCGGAGCCCGCTCCACCGTCGATCACGGGGGCACCCTGCTCCGTTCCCAACGTAGTGGGGTGCCCCCGCGACGTGCCCTCGTTGGAGCGGGGCGCCCCAGTGGACGTCGGGACGTCGGGGCGTCGGGACGTCGGCCCGCGTGCGATCCTGGCCCGTGCACAGGGGCGACGTCGTCCCGCGCTTCGGCGGTGCTGCCACGAGAGGTGACCGGACGGTGCGCCCACGCAGGTACGGGCCCACGGCCCGCTGGTACGACGTCGTCTCGTTCGAGCCGCTGGTGTACCGACCCGGCCGGGTCGCCGCGATCGACGCGCTGCACCTGCGACCGGGCGAGCGGGTCCTGGACGTCGGGTGCGGCACCGGCCTGAGCCTGCCACCGCTGGTACGGGACGTCGGCCCGGCCGGGCTGGTCGTGGGACTGGACGCGAGCCCGACGATGCTCGGCCAGGCCCACGCCCGCGTCGCCCGCGCGGGCTGGGGGTCGGTGCGGTTGGTGCAGGCGTCCGCCGCCGACTGCGTCGCCGCGGTGCGGCCGCTGCTGCGCGACGACGAGCCGGTGGACGCCGTCGTGTTCGCCTACTCCCTGGGTGTCCTGGACGACTGGCAGAGGGCGTACGACGAGGCGGTGTCGCTGCTGCGCCCCGGCGGCCGGGTCGCCGTCGTCGACACGTCGCCGACCCGTGGCCGTGCGCGGGCCCTCGCGCCGCTGGCCCGGCTGGCGATGCTCGCCGGCGGCGTCCACCCGCGGCGACGGGTGTGGCAGCACGTGGCCGACCGCACGCACCTGACCTTCACCGCTGAGCTGCGCGGTGGCCACGTGCGGGTCGCCGTGGGCACGGTCGGTGGAACGCCGTGAGCGCGCACTGGCCCTCGGACGACGTCCGCCCGCGTGACGGACGCGCGTGGGACCTGCTGGTCGTCGGGGGCGGGACGGCGGGGATCGTCGCGGCCCGCACGGCCGCCGGCTTCGGTGCGAGCGTCCTGCTGGTCGAGCGCGCCCGCACCGGCGGTGACTGCCTGTGGACCGGGTGCGTGCCGAGCAAGGCGCTGCTCGCGGCGGCGCACGCGGCCTCGTCGGCACGCGCAGCGGGCCGGTACGGCGTCACCGTCGACGTCGTGCGCCCCGACTTCGCCGCCGTGATGGCGCACGTGCACGACCGGATCGCCGCCATCGAGCCGGACGACGCACCCGCCACCCTGCGCGCGACCGGCGCGCGCGTGGCCCGGGCCACCGTGCGGTTCACCGGGCCGGACACCGCCGCCCTGTTGGGAGCCAGCGGCGCCGACGTCCGGTTCCGTCGGGCGCTGCTCGCGACCGGTTCGGCGCCGACGCTGCCACCGGTGCCCGGTCTGGCGCAGGCCCACCCGCTGACCAGTGACACGGTGTGGGCCCTGGCGACGCTGCCGGAGCGGCTGCTCGTCCTGGGCGGCGGGGCGATCGGTTGCGAGCTGGGACAGGCGTTCTCGCGCCTGGGATCACAGGTCACGCTCGTCGAGGGCGCCGACCGCCTGCTGCCGCGCGAGGACCCCGATGCCGGTGACCGGTTGCGGGCAGCACTGCGGCGGGACGGGATCGACGTGCTCGTCGGCGTGGCACTCGAATCGGTGGAACGTGGGGCGACCGGCGGTGGGGTGGCGCTGCTCGCCGACGGCGGGCGGGTCGGCTTCGACCGCGTCCTGGTCGCGGTCGGCCGCACCCCGCGCACGGACGACCTGGGACTGCGCCTGGCCGGTGTCACGCTGGACGGTCACGGTTTCGTCGTCGTGGACGCGGCGCTGCGGACCAGCAACCCGAGGGTCTTCGCGGCCGGTGACCTGACCGGCCACCCGGCGCTGACCCACGTGGCCGGCGTGCACGGCGCGCTGGCCGCTTCCAACGCCGTGCTGGGGCTGCGCCGCAGCGTGGATGGCGTGGTCCCGCGCGTCACGTTCACCCAGCCCGAGGTGGCGTCGGTCGGCGTCGGCGCCCACGAGGTGGCCGGCCGACGCGGGTTCACCGTCCGAACGGTCGAGCACGCGCACGTCGACCGCGCCGTCGCCGAGCGCGAGACCGACGGGTTCACCCGGCTGGTGCTCGACCGACGGGGACGGGTCGTCGGGGCCACGGTCGTCGGCCCGCGGGCCGGAGAGTCGTTGCCCGAGCTCGTGCTCGCCGTCCGCCAGGGGCTGCGGGCGCGCGAGCTCGCCGCGGCGACGCACGCCTACCCGACGTACGGCGACGGGCCGTGGAAGGCCGCGCTGGCGCAGGTGCAGGACGGGCTGCGCAGCCAGCCGCTGCACGCCGTCACGGCCGCGCTCACGCGGCTGCGTCGTCGGCGCTGACCTCGCTGCGGGTCGACCGCCGTCGCCAGGCGGCTACGGCGCCGACGGCGGTGAGCAGCACCAGGCCACCGACGGAGACCAGCACCGGCCACGAACCGGGCGCGCTGCCGTAGGCGCCGATGGTGACGTAGGCGGTGGTCGCGGGCAGGATGCCGAGCGCCGTGCCGACGACGAAGTCCCGCAGCCGCAACGAGGTCAGCCCGGCGACGTAGTTCATCGCGGTGAACGGGACGACGGGCACCAGCCGGGCGGCCAGGACCGCTGCGAGGCCTCGGCGCTCGAGCAGGTCGTCGAGCCGGTCGATCCGCGCCCCGGTGAACCGCCGGACCCCCTCGCGGCCCAGCGCCCTGCCCAGGAAGAACGCCGCCAGCGCACCGACGAGCGCACCGACCACGACGGAGGGCAGCCCCCCGCCCAACCCGAGCACGGCGCCGGCGGCGAGGGTGAACACCGTCTTGGGCAACGGGGTCAGCGTCACCACGGCGTACAGCCCGGCGAACGCGACCTCGGCCCACCAGCCCCAGCCCGCCACCGTCGTCCGCACCTGAGCGGTCGACGGGACGCCCACGGTGAGCGCGACGACCCCCGCGACGACGATGAACCCGACGAAGGCGACCAGCCTGGCGATCAGCGCAGTTCGGCTGGCCCGCGGCCGTTGTGCCGCAACGAGTTCAGTCACGGGCGGTCACGTCCTTCAGCAGGACCGTGCAGGCGTCCGTCGGTGCGCTGACACCGACCGTCGAACCGGCCGTGACGTCGGTGCCGACGGGCACGTGGGCGACCAGCGCACCGCCGTCCGGGCGCGCCAGCCGCACCACCAGGTGTGTGCCCGCGAACCGCACCTCGTGCACCGTCGCCGTCACGGCCGGCCCCGGGCCGGGGACGGCGTCGACGACCAGACGCTCGGGACGGACGACGAGCACCGCCGGCCCGTCCTCGACGTCGCACGGCACCGCGCCCCACCCCTGCCCGCTGAACACACCGCCGTGGACCTGTCCCGCGATCTCGTTGACGACGCCGAAGAAGCGGGCTGCCGCCAGGCTGGACGGCGCCGACCAGAAGCCGGACGCCGCACCGTGTCCGGCCAGCCGGCCGTCGAGCACCAGCGCCACGTCGTCCGCGACGTCGACCGCCTCGGCCTGGTCGTGGGTCACGAACACCGTGGTCACGCCGGTCTCGTCGGCGAGGGTTCGCACCAGGCGGCGCATGGTCGCCCGCAGCTCGGAGTCCAGCGCCGAGAACGGTTCGTCGAGCAGCAGGACGCGCGGCGACAGGACGAGCGCGCGGGCGAGAGCCACCCGCTGCTCCTGGCCGCCGGACAGCTCACCCACCCGACGCTGCTCCAAGCCGGCGAGCTGCACCCGCTCGAGCATCTCGAGCGCGGCTCGCCGCGTCTCACGGCGACTCGATCCCCTGACCCGCAACCCGAAGCCGACGTTCGCCAGCACCGACAGGTGCGGGAACAGCAGTGGCTTCTGGAACACCAGCCCCACCGGACGGCGCTCGGCGGGCGCACCGAGCAAGGACCCGCCATCCAGGTTGATCCGTCCGGCATCAGGGTGCACCAACCCGGCCACCAGCGAGAGCAGCGTGCTCTTGCCGCACCCCGACGGCCCGAGCAGCGCGGTGAACGAGCCGGGCCGCAGGGTCAGTGACACGTCGTCGACCGCCGTGGTCGAGCCGAACCGCTTGCTCACGCCGGACAGCTCGAGCAGCCCACCGGCCGCGGTCGCGCTCACAGCCGTCCCAGTCCGATGCCGGCGGCCGAGCGACCCGACAGCACCCGCGAGCAGGCGAGCACGGCGAGCAGCGGCGGGACGACGACGAGCAGCGCCAGCGCCGCCGCCAGCGTCGTGTCGGTGGCACCGATCGCCGCGAACAGCTGCAGCGGCAGGGTCTGCACCCGGCCGGCACCGACCAGCAGCGTGAGGACGTACTCGCTCCACGAGATCAGGAAGCAGAACAGTGCAGCCGCGACGATCGTCGGGCGCAGCAGCGGCAGGGTCACCGACCACGTCGTCCGCACCGGGCCCGCGCCGAGGGTGCGCGCGACGCGCTCGTGGTCGACGTCGAGGTTCGCGAACCCCGCGCCGAGGACGGTGGCGGCGTACG
The DNA here is from genome assembly GCA_038322575.1 of Actinomycetales bacterium. Taxonomy (GTDB): domain Bacteria; phylum Actinomycetota; class Actinomycetes; order Actinomycetales; family Angustibacteraceae; genus JACMOY01. The sequence goes on along the minus strand of JBBQGB010000068.1, from coordinate 6,923 downwards.
GCACGGTCGGCACCAGCTGCACCAGGACGACTCCGGGCACGGTGCCCGACAGCCCGTACCGGACGAAGAACACCTGCAGCCCGAGGACCACCGCGAGTCCCGGGACGATCACGGGGGCGAGCAGGGCCAGCTGGACGAGCCGACGTCCCCGGAACCGGTACAGGCCGACAGCCCTTCCGGCCGGCAGCCCGATCAGGACGGCGAGGACGCTGACCGCGGCGCCGATCCCCAGTGACAGAGCCAGAGCATGAACTGCACCGGTCCGCGGAGCGACCAGCAGCGACAGCCCTCGGGTGGTCGTCGACGGCGGAAGCAGGCTCGGGTACGGCCACGCGTCGCTCACCGACCAGATCGCCAGCGGCACCAGTGGCAGCAGGGCCGCCACGACCGCGACCGCCGCGAGCAGGCGCACCCGGGTGTGACCTCTCACACCGCCCGCCGAGCCAGCCGGGCGACGAGCGCGACGTAGGCGGCCACCACTGCCAGCGACAGCGCCGAGATCACGACGGCCACAGCCATCGCCTCGGGGCGCGCGGTCAGGTCGGTGTCGCGGTAGAGCTGGTAGGCGACGACCGGCAGGGTCGCCGGGAAGGGCCGGCCGAGCAGCAGCGGCACCTCGTATGAGCCGGCCGTGAACGCCAGCACCAGCACCGATCCGGCCGACACCGCGGGGACCAGCAGGGGCAGCGTCACGTGCCGCATCCGTTGCCAGGGGCGGGCTCCGAGGACGGCGGCGGCCCCCTCGAGCTCGGCTGTGGCCCGGCCCAGGGCGCCCAGCGCGACGACGGCGATGAACGGCGTCTCCTTCCACACGTACTCGGCGACCACCGCGACACCGAACCCGTCGGCCGTCAGCCCCGGGAAGTCCGCGGGGGTCGCCGTCAGCCCCACCCCGTGGGCGATCCGCGACAGCAGGCCGCTCTGGCCCAGCAGCAGCAGCATGCACAGGGCACCCACCAGGTGCGGGACGGCGAGGTCGGCCTGCAGCAGTCCCGCTGCCCATCGACGGCCCCGCCCCAGCCGGCGCAGGAGCAGCGCGAGGGCGACCCCCAGCACCGCGGCCAGCACCGTCGAGAGCAACGAGACCCGTGCCGTCAGGGCGAACGAGGCCCGCACCGCCGGGTCGTCCCACAGCGCGACGTACCCGTCGGTCGACCAGCGCCAGCCCTCGAGGTACGGCTGGTAGCCCAGGCTCTGGGCGACGGCCTGAACCACCCCGGCGCCGAAGAACACCGCGACGACGGTGAGCGCGGGGGCGAGCAGCAGCAGGATCCGCAACCGCCGGGGCAGGCTCATCGACTCACCGCTGCAGGACGTTCGCCGTCCAGTCCTTCTCCAGCCGCGTCACGTACCCGCTCGCGAGCTCGGGCTGGGCGTCGACCCTCAGCCTCTCGAGGGGCAGCACCGACGGGCTGACCGGAACGGCGGCGAACCGGGCACGGACGTCGGGCGGCACCCGCGTCAGGTCGATGCCCGGGTAGGTGCCCTCGGCGCGGTACAGCTCGAGCTGGGTGGCCGGCTCGAGCAGGACGTTCGCCAGCACCAGTGCCGCCGCGCGGTGCGCCGCGTTGGCCGGGACCCCGATGAAGCTGCTGTTGGCGATGTTGCCGCCGGCCAGCACCGCCTCGCGGGTCGTCGCCGGGAACACCTTCTTGGCGACCTGGTCGCCCACGGCACCGGGGCCGTAGGTGAAGTAGGCGCTGATCTCACCCGAGGCGTACAGCTTCTCGACCTGGCCCTGGCTCTGCGGGTACGTCGACCCGCGCCGCCACAGCGTCTTCTCGGCCCCGTTCAACCGCGTCCACAGCCGCCTGGCCGCCGGCGCGTAGGCCTTCGCGTCGAACGCCCCGGCGAGGGACCGCGCACCGCCGATGGTGTCGTAGAGGATGGTGCGCACCGCCATCGAGCCGGTGAAGTCCGGTGGCGCGGGGTAGGTGAAGCGCCCCGGGTTGCGGGCCGCCCACGCGAGCAGGCTCGACACCGAGGCGACGTCCGCGTCCTGCAGCTTCGCGGAGTCGTAGACCAGCGCGCTGCCGGCCTGCTGCCACACCGACTCGCAGTCGTTGACGGGCACGCCGAAGTCGTTGGCGACGGCGGGGGCGCTCAGGTCGACGTACTTCGCGTTGGGCAGCTTCGAGGGCCACCCGCACGACCAGAGCCCGGCCTGAACGCCGGTCCCGAAGTTCTCGCCGTTCACCCAGATCGCGTCGACGCTGCCACCGGTGGTCCTGCCCGCCTGCTGCTCGCCCAGGACGGCGTTGATGGCGTCGGCGGTGTCGGTGATCTTCACCTGGTTCAGCCGCACGCCGTAGGTCTTCAACCGGTCAGCGACGTAGCCGTTGACGAAGGTGTTGAGCGCGTCGTCCCCGCCGTACATGTGCCAGCTCACCGTCTGGCCCTTCGCCTGGGCAAGGACCGAGGCCCAGTCGCCGGCGTCCACGCTCACGCCGCGTGCCGCGCTGGGTTCCGATCCGCCTGCGCCGCAGGCACTTGCGGCCAGGAGCACCGCGAGGGACAGGGCGCCGAGCAGGTGCCGCTTCACGAGGTCTCCTCCACGGGGCGGATGCGGGCACGCCGGTCCGCGGGTTCGGTCACGCCCGGCACGGGCAGGGCGAGCAGCTGCACGCCGAGGGCGACCCGCTGCACGACGGTGACGGCGACGGCGGCCGCGAACAGCCAGGCGATCAGCTCGGCGCGCTGCGGCAGCAGGCAGAACAGCACGTAGACGATGACGGTCTCGGTGCCCTCGGCCAGGCCGCCCACGAAGCGCAAGGACCGCCGGTCGGTCGCCGTGCCCGGTGACCCCCGCCGCTCGAGCAGCGACGACAGCGCGAGGAACGCCGTGCCGGACACGTAGTACGCGGTGAGCAGCGCGAGGCAGGCGATCCGGGCGTCGGGAACGGCCACGCCCACGGCCACGACGAAGCCGGCGTACACGGTGAAGTCGGCGACGATGTCGAGGAACCCGCCGAGGTCGGTGGCTCCCGACCGGCGGGCGGTGGGCCCGTCCAGACCGTCGAGCAGCCGGTTCACCAGCCACAGCACCAGGGCCGCGGCCCAGGCGTGGCGCGTGACGGCGACGCAGGCGGCCAGTCCGGCGGCGAACCCGGACGCCGTCAGGGCCAGCGGGGCCACGCCCGCGTCGGCCAGGGCGGCACCGGTGCGGTCCAGCGCCGGGGCCAGGGCGCGCCGCACCGGCGCGTCAAGCACGGGCGGTGCCCGCGGGCGAGGGGGTGCGGCGGGTGACGGTGAGCGGCAGCAGCCGCCGCAGCTCGACGTTCTCGACCGGGTCGAGGATGCCGTGCTGGACGCACGAGGGCACCAGCTCACCGGTCTCGGGGTGCGCCATCGCGTACGAGCAGGCCTGCAGGCGCTCCTGCGTGGCCCGTACCGCCGGGTCGGTGGCGGTCTCACCACGTTGCATGAGCTCCCACGCGGGCGCGACGTCGGCGGCGTCCATGAACGAGTGCATGACGAACGTCAGCGGCCGCAGCGAGCGGTGCCGCGCCAGACGGCGCAGGCCGACCTTGCGCGCCATCCTCACCAGCCACCGCCCTGCCTCCAGGACCACTCGCGGGTGGACCACGGCGACGCGCAGCACCTTGACGGCGAGCGCGGGTGGCGGGGTGCTGGAGAAGCTGACGCCGCCGAGGTAGCGGATGAACGCGTCGCGGGTGCGGACGTCGGCAGGGTCCTGGTCGTCCAGCACCGGGAAGTAGTCCGGGCCGACGAGGAACCCGTACGTGGTGCGGTTGCAGCGCTCGTCGCCGATCTGGATCGCCTTGTACGGCAGGCGCGTGCCGATGCCCGCCTCGACCTGCGCCCAGACGTCGTCGTCGGTGTGCTGGCGGTAGCCCTCGTGCCAGCGGCGGTCGTCGCCGACGAACGCGGCCGGCTGGAACGAGAACAACCGGAACCCGTAGTCGCGGCATTCGCGCACCACCGAGGCGATCTGGTCGAGGTTCGTCGGCGTCACGGTCATGTTGTGCGCGAGGAAGAACCTCGTGCCCGTCTCGCGACGCAACCGGTCGAACATCTCGGTGAACCGGCGCCGGTAGGGATGCAGGGAGGCCTCGTCCGCGGGGCGTTCGATGCCGCGACGGCCGAACATCATCATGTCGAAGTGGCCGGCGAACGAGAGCCGGTCGAATCGACGGCTGCCGTCCGGCCCCAGCGCGAGGTCGCGCAGGTAGTCGTAGTCGAAGTCGCCGTGGGTCATACTCATCGGCTCGCGTCCGGCGTCCCGCATGACCTGCAGCGTCGCCGCGTGGTCCTGCGCGGGCAGCAGCGTGACCTCACCGCCGATCAGCTGCGCGTGCGCCTTGGGGCCGCGGACCTTGCGCATCAGCGCCATCTGCTGCTCGACCTCGCGGCGGGTGTGCTTGCCGTCGATGCGCACGCGGTTGGCGTCCCGCGAGTGGTAGCAGGGGGTGCAGGCCAGGTTGCAGCGCGGGAACACCCCGTGGGTGCCCTCGCAGCCGACCGCGTGCTGGCCCAGTGCCTGGCCGGGGGTCTTGACGACGTCCGGCAGGTCCGCCCAGCGCCGTGTCAGGGCCGCCCGTGTCTCGGGGTGCACCGGCCGGGTGTCGAGCTCGAGCGAGCGCAGTCGCCCGAGCACGCGGGTGGACCACGTGGCCTGCATCCGGGGCTCCGATCGAATGGGACCCGCGCGCGGGTGAGGACTCAGCGCAAAGCGTACGTGAGCGACCACCTGCCACCGGTCAGCCGGCGCCCGCGGTGGCCGAGCGCACGAGGCTCAGCAGGTCGGGTCCGAAGCGGTCGATCGGCGCGGTGAGTGGGTCGCACAGGATCTCGACCAGCCAGCCTGCCCCGTCCTCGTCCCGGCAGCCGGCGCCCAGGTTGCCCGTGTAGGCCAGCTCGGCCAGGAACGACTGCTCCACCGGGTCGACGTCGGCGTCGTTGATCCCGGCCCAGAAGCTGGCCCCGTCCAGCGCGCGTGCCGACCAGGGCAGCTGGTCCAGGTCGTACCGCTCCCCGATGTCGTGCAGGTCGTCGCCCTCGCCGCGACGGTCGCGGTACACCCGCCGGTCGACGACGACCAGCGGGTCGATCACCGAGCCCTGTCGGCTGACCCACCACGCAGCCCCGTCGACCGAGCGACAGAGGGCGTCGACGGCTGCGCGGAGGCAGTCGAGCCGGCCGGACGCCGCGGCCGGCAACGGGGTGGGGGGCACCGACGGCGGGTGGCTGGGCAGCACGGCGAGGTCCGGCGAGGCGCGCCAGGCCCGCAGCGGCACCGACAACCGGGACTTCTTCGCCCGGTAGAGCGTGGCGTCCGCGAGGCGCAGCAGCGGACGCCCCGACCGGACGTCGCTGTGCAGGTCGCGCCTGGTCGCCACCCCGCATGACAGCCCGGACGCGGGCTGGAACGAGGTCACCTGGCTCATGGCGTGGGCACAGGCCTGCGTCACGGACTCGACGTCCGCACCCGCGACCACGGCCGCGAACTCGTCACCACCGACACGCGCCACGACCGCACCGGGCAGGCCACCGACGCTCTCCTGCAGGGCGTTCGCGGCGGCGACGATCAGCCGGTCACCCGCCGCGTGCCCGTACCGGTCGTTGACGACCTTCAGTCCGTCCAGGTCGAAGGCCGCGATGATCAGGTCGGGGGCGTCACGACCGGCGTCCAGCGCCCGGTCGATCGCCTCGCGCGTCAGCAACCCCGTCAGCGCGTCACGGCCGCCAGCGGCGCCCTCGGCGGTGCACAGCGCCCGCACGGACCTGACCAGCCCGAGCTGGGCCGCACACAGCTGCAGCACCGCGAGGTCACCCGCGGTCCACCCCGCGGGCCCCGGGTGGCGCGCGACGAGCCGCCCCCACACCCGCCCGTCCACGACGACGTCGGCCGTCGTGAGGACGGCTCGATCGCCCACCGGGCCGGCGCTCCTGACGTCCAGCTCGTGGGTGTCGTCGACCGGCCGACGCCGTTCGCCCTCGGCCAGCTCGCCGGCTCGGTAGACGGTGCGCAGCACCCCGTGCTCCGGCTCCAAGAGCAGGAACGACACCTGGCGCGCGCCCACGCAGTCGACGCAGGCGTCGACCAGCGACTCCATGACGTGCGATATCGAGCCGCCCCGACCCGCCGAGGCGACCCGCTCGACGAACCGGGTCAGGTCGGCAGCCGTCAGCGCGTCCACCTGCGTTCCCCCCTCGGTCCATCGACGTCAGCTTCCCCACTATCGGCCGATCGAGCCCCGAACATGATCACCGGGGTCGGGGCCCGTCCTCGTACGACGCGCCGGGGTGCTGTCCAGGGTTGACGTCGGAACACATCGGGCCAAAGATGACCAACCACGCGGGCTGCTGCCGCACCCTGCACCACCGTGGATGGAGCGCACATGCCTCTGGGGTCACAACGCGTCGGAGCCAGCACGGTCGGCCGGCCACACCGGCGGCGTCACCGTGCCGTGGCCCTCGTCGGGTCGGCTCTGCTCCTCGTGGGGTCCGGCACCGCGGCGGCAGCCACCCCGGCGGCCGCGACCGGGGGGCAGCGCGACGTCGTCGCCAACCTCTGGGAGTGGAACTGGCCCTCCGTGGCGAACGAGTGCACGACCGTCCTCGGCCCCAACGGGTACGGCGCCGTGCAGGTGGCCCCTCCCGCCGACTCCCTCTCGCGTCTGGCACCCACCGACGACGCACCGGTGCGACACCCCTGGTGGGAGGTCTACCAGCCGGTGCGCTATCACCTGACCAGCCGGATGGGCACCGAGGCGCAGTTCAAGGCCATGGTCGCGACCTGTCGTCGCGCCGGCGTGAAGGTCTACGTCGACGCCGTGATCAACCACATGACCGGTCAGGGCGAGATCTCCTACGGTGGTGTGAGGTACACCAAGTACCGCTACGCCGGCCTGTATGGGCCAGGTGACTTCCACAGCCGGCCCCGGGACTGCCCCAGCGCG
>JBBQGB010000067.1:0-16455 GCA_038322575.1 Actinomycetales bacterium | reverse complement strand
GCCTGGCTCATGATGCAGCACGGGTCGGCGTAGTGGGTCTGGAAGTCGGCGCTCACGTCGTGCTGCATGGCGAACCCATGGCCCATCTCGTGGGCGGTGATGTCACCGACATGCGGGGGCGTGAGGGTGACCTTGCCCCGCGCGTCGGCGCTCCCGTCGAGCCAGAACGGGGCCCAGGTCGCCCAGTCACCCGTCTGGATCTTCCCGTCCTCGGACCAGTTCTCGACGTAGACCGCGATCTGGCTATGGAACCCGGTTTCCGCGTCGCCACCGGCGTCCCGTACAGCTTGGATAGCAGCATCGACCAGGCCAGAACGACCTGGACCAGGCGGGGTGGTGACGCTGGACCCGCCGGCACGGCTGCGCGGGATCTTCACGCTCACCCAGTCGAACACCCTGGTCCCACGGATGTCGACGGCCCCGAGCGAGGCATCCCGCCAGAACTCGACCAGGCCGTCGGTGCCCGGGGTGAAGATCTCCCGGTAGAAGGAGGCGATCGGATCCTCCCGGGCCGGGTTCACCGGCTCGCCCTGCAACCGGCACAGGATGATCGCCCATGGCTTCTTCTCGCTGACGTCCATCCCGGCCAGCAGCCCGCGTAGCGAACCCGACGGTTGGGGCGTGAACTGCTGGTTCAGCGACCGCAGCCCAACCGGCTTTCCCTTGGGAAGGACCCCGGCCTCGCGCTGACGCTCGACCGCCTGTCTCAGCGTGGCCACTACTGCAGCGTGACCAGGATCGGGATGAGCGCGACCCCGCTGCATTGCTGCAGGGCCTTGCCGATCACCGCGCCGGTGATGCGGGCCGGGTCGCTGGCCTTCATCGCGTGCCCGGCAACGGACGAGGTCGTGAGCAAGTCGCCGACCCTGATCGGGTCAGCGGTGGCATCCACCCAACAGAAGACCTTACCCATCAGGGCCAACGGCACCCGCCCGCTCTGGTCGACGTCGTGGGCCGCGTCCAGGATGACGCCGGGCGCGTAGCGGCCGGCCCCCGAAACCACACCGACTACCCGGGTGTCGTACTCGTGCTCGCTCAGCCGCAAACCACCAGACTCGTCGAGCACCATCACACTGCCTGGCTCGACCCGGTCCAGCGTGTCCACCCCTCCGCCGGCGTCGCCGGCAAGATCGAAGTTCTCCGCGTAGTCGGCGCCAGAGAGCATCAGGTCACCGGTAACGATGACGTTGCCGTCGAAGAACCCCGCCAGGCCGTTCGGATTGTGACCCGAGACCCCGGCTGCCTGCGGGTTGTGGCTGATACCCCACACCCCATCCATCGTCTGGCTCTCCCCGACGACCCCGGCGTTGCTCTCGCTGTGCCCGAACACGCCTTGGAAGTCCTTGCTCAGGCCGACCACCCCGCGCCGACCCTGGCCAACGACACCGTCACCGTTGCCCGCTTCGTTGACCCCGTGCACGCCCGTACCGTTCGTGCTGTTACCGGCCGCTCCGGTGCCGGCATTGCTGCGGCCGGCGATCCCGACCCCAGGGCCGTCGCTGAGGCCGACCACGCCGACCTGGCTGCCCTTGGCCCACCCCTCGATGGCCGTGCCCAACTCGGAGCTGGCCCGGATCCCTGGCATCGTCCGGCTAGCCGCACGCAGGGCGTAGTCGGTATCGCTGAGCGCAACCACCCCACGGCCGCTCTTCGACTCTCCCAGCACCCCGAAGGAAGTGACGCTAACGCCGTGCACACCGTTTCCGGCATCACTGTGACCGGACACCGCGTCCCCCGCGGCAGTGTGCGTGGCCGTGACAGCAGACGTCTTCGGATCGCCGGAGTCCACCCTTATCGGACTTGCCATGTGAGGCCCTCCAGGACGCGAACGGATGAAACAGAAACCCGCCAAACAACATCCGAGAACTACAGCAGGCTGATCCTGACATCCTCCGCGCACGCTGTCATCCCCCTAGCCGCGTCAAACTGGCCGGTAGGCAGCCGGTCCCGCGGCACGCGACATCCGGACGACGTGCAGCATCGCTGCCGACGTGTCCTCAGGACCCGGGGCCGTCGGCTCGCTCGGCGTCGGTGGCGCGGCGGACGACGATCCGGGTGCAGGCGCCGACGTACACGCGGTCGTCCTCGGCGAGTTCGCGGCGCTGACCGGGCACCAGGGCGTCGGTGGGGAGCGGACCGGCGGCCGACCCGACATAAGTGCCGTTGGAGGACTGGAGGTCCTCGACCCACCAGCGGGTGCCGTCGGTGCTGAGCTGGGCCTGGCGCCGGCTGACACCGACGTCGGCGCCGCAGTCGATGTCGGGGTGGATCCCCCGGCTCTTGGAGGTGCGGCCGACCAGCACGCTGCGCACCGTCAGCGGGACGACGACCGGCAGACCGGGGGAGGGGCACGGCTCGTCGCTGTCCTGCTCGGCGTACCAGTCAGGGTCGACCCACACCTCGGCCACCCACTCCAGGGGCACGGACGGCGCCAGGGGCGGAGCGGTCGCGGGCGCTGGCGAAGCGAGGTCGAGTGCGGACGGCGGCGGAACCAGCCGCGGCATCGCCCCGGTGGTGAAGTCGTAGCCGCAGCTCTCGCAGAACAGCGCGTCCGGGGGGTTGTCGGTGCCGCAGCTGGCGCACGCCTTGGCGGACGACGGCGCCGGGGTGGGAGCGGGCGCTGCAGGGGCGCCCGCCGCGGGCATCGGTGCACCGCAGGTGTCGCAGTAGTCGAGCGAGGTGCTGGGGTGCCCGTTGGGGCAGGTGCCGCCGCTCACGACGGACGCACCCGCGAGGTCTTGGTCGAGGCGGTGTCGAGCGCCATCTCGTCGAGCCGGTCGACGGCCTTGCGCAGGCGCACCTTGCCGGTGCCGGGCTCCTCGATGTCGACGACCTTGCGCAGCTTGGACGTGGCCTCGTCGTTGCCGGTCTCGGCGGCGAGCTGGACGGCGCGCCCGAGCTTGGCGGTCGCCGTGGCGTCGTCGCCGGCGGCCTTGGCGGCCAGGCCGTCCTGGATCGCCTCGGCCAGCTCGGTCTGGCCGGTGTAGTGCGCGACCTCGGGGTTGATGCGTGCGGTCAGCCCGTCGTCGTCCGACCACAGCGCCTTGACCAGTCCCTGGGCCTTCACGTCGTCGCCGAGCGCCAGCTGGACCCGGGCCGCGAGCTGTTCCTGCCCGACGCCCTTGGCCGCCACCCGCACCGCGACGTGGAAGTCGCGCGACTCGTCGCCCCAGCTGCCGGTCGGGTAGGCGCCGGTCAAGGCGTTGACCTCGCGGCGCCGGGTCGTGAGGTCCTCGACCGCGGGGGCGACCTGGCGCACGAACAGCACCTGCGCGCCCTGCGGCGCCCACACCCGCAGGTCGGCGGCCGCCACACCGCGCCCCATCGCGGCCCGCATCAGGCGCTCGAACTCGCCGGCCATCTCGCTCGGCGTGGGGATCAGGTCGACGGTGCCCATCAGCGCCGTCGCGATCCGGCGCACCTCGCCGACCTCCCAGTCGGCGCCGACCCCGCGGCAGTCGCACTGGAACCGCCCGGTGGCGCCGGCCAACCGGGCGGTGAGCTCCTGCGGCGTCTCGTGCTGGTTCTTGCCGTCGGTGAGCAGGATCGCGTGCCGTTGCGTGGCCGAGGGCACCGTGTCGAACACCGCGGCCGCCAGCTCGAGCCAGGTGCCCATGGCGGTGCCGCCGTCGGCGGCGAAGGTGCCGATCGCGGCGCGCGCGGCAGCCCGGGTCTGCGGGTCCATCCGCGCCATCGCGAGCTCGCGCGTGGCGCTGGGGTAGGCCAGGCGCGCGACGTGGTTGCCCGCGACGACCGCGAACCACGTGCCGTCGAGCACCTGGTCCAGGGCCGCCGCCGCAGCCTGCTGGGCGGCCCGGATGCCGTTCGCGCCCATCGACCCGGAGGTGTCGACGATGATCATCTCGGCGGCCGCCCCCGATCCGGACTGCCCCGCCTGCCCGGCTCCGGAGCACGTGACCGTCACGATCGCGTGGACGTCGGTGCCGCCGTCCGGCAGGAACTCGTTCTGGAACACCGCTGCGGTGAAGTCGGCCATCACGTGCCTCCTGGAGTCGGGTCAGCCGCCGAGGCGGGCCAGCGCCACGGTGATGTTGTCATGTCCGCCCTGGGCGTTGGCCCAGTCGACGAGGGCGGACGCCGTCGCCAGCGGTTCGCCCGCGGCGCCGGCGGCCGTGGCCCGCACCAGCTCGGCGAGAGCCTGCGCCTCGGAGCAGTAGTTCCACAGCCCGTCCGAGCACACGACCAGCCAGCCGGGATCGGTGACGACGACCGAGGTGAGCCGCGGCGCGTGGTCGGGTGCGTCGATCCCCAGCCACCGGGTGATGGCGTGGGCCTGCGGGCCGGACTCGGCCACCTCGCGCGGCGTGCCGGCGGCGATCTGCACGGCCGCCACCGAGTCGTCGACCGTCAGCGCTACGGCGGGGCCGGCGTCCGGCAGCCAGTACGCACGGCTGTCGCCGACCACGGCGGCCACGACCAGGTCGCCCTCGACCACCGCGGCCACGAACGTGCAGGACGGCGGGCTCGCGGCGTGGTCAGGGCGGGTCGTGGCCACGACCGCCTCGCTCGCGGCGTCGGTGGCGGCGGTCAGCCGGGCGCCGATGGCGGCGACCAGCGCCGATCCGGTGCCGACGCCCTGCGCGCGCGAGGACAGCAGCACGGCCCGGGCCGCGCGGGCGGCGGCCAGGCTGGCGACGTCGGAGTCCAGCGACGACGAGACGCCGTCGCACACGACCAGGACGGCCCTCCCGCCCGGTGCCGGGTCGGCGTCCAGCGCCATCGCGTCCTCGTTGCGCGAGTGCCGGATCCCGCGGTCGCACACGCCCGCCACCCACGCCTGCGGCGTCTCTATGAAGTGGTCGCGCTCGCGGGGGGCCTTGGTGCCGCAGGTGGTGCAGTAGCCGTCGTCGTCGACCGCGCCCCCGCACTCGCGGCAGGCGGCGGGAGGCGGTGCCTGGGCGGCGGCGGTGGCGGGATCGGCGCCCGTCAGGGAGGCGGGGACGCGGGTCGGCTCGCCCGGCAGGTCGGCCCCGCAGGCCTCGCAGAACCTCGCGTCGCTGGTGATGCCCGCGCCGCACGCCTCGCAGGTCAGGGCGGACGGCGCGCCCTGGGCGGTCATCGCAGCGTCCAGCGGCGCACGTGGTTGGCCCGGTCGACCAGCTCGACCTTCGCGTCGCGGCCGGAGCTCATGGCGGCCAGGGCCCGGTAGGCGTTCTCGAGGCCGTCGCGCAGGGACGGCTCGGCAGCGGTGTACCCGCCGATGCGGATCGCTGGCTGGGGGCCGTTCTCGCGCACCTGCTGCAGGGCGGCGGCGAGGACGTCGGCCGTGAGGCGTGCCCGGTCGACCGGGTCGACGCCGACCCCCTCGATGCTGGTCATGGCCGCCGAGAGCGCGGGCAGACCGGCACCCGGCGAGGCCAGCAGCGCGGCCCGCTGCCGCCGGGCCTCGGTGAACGCGCGGCTGGTCGTGGGCACCAGGTCGAGCGCGGCCACCGCGCCGTCGACGTCCCCGCGCACGGCGCGGATGCGGGCCATGCCGAACGCCGCGGGCGCGGTGTAGGTGGCGTCGCTGCGGGCGCACACCTCGAACAGCGTCTCGGCGACGTCCGGCTCGGCGCTGGCCTCGCACGCCAGCGCCAGGGCCAGCTTGGGCGCGAGCTCGCCCGGCACCTGTCCGTACACGGCGTTGAACGCCGCCTGGGCCGCCCTGCCGTCGTTCTCGTGCAACGCTTTCAGGCCCTGCAGCCAGACGGCGCGCCACTCCCACGGGTCGGCCGCGAGCAGCTGCTCGGCGGCCGCCTCGACCAGGTCGGGCTGGCCGGCCTCGAGCGCGGCGCGACCGGTGGCGAGCAGCACCTCGGGCGAGGTCTCGGGGGCGTCGACAAGCAGCGCCAGCCGCTCGGTCGGGTCGTCGACGCCCACCGTCGCGAGCCACCCCACCTGCGGGTCGCTGCCGTCGACCACGAGGCGCGGCAGGTCGTGCCAGGTCAGCGTGGCGTCCGAGACGTTGGGTGCCTCGAACAGCACGGACGGCGGCGCGTGCCGGGCTGCGGCGTCGCCGGGTCGGTCGGTGGCGACGACCTCGCGCAGCACCCCCAGCAGCTGCACCCGCAGCTCGGCGGCCGAGGCGAACCGGTCGGCGGGGTCGGGGGCGCAGGCCTTGGCGACCAGCCGGTAGAACGAGTCGTGACGCTGGAACAGCGGGGTGTCGGCGACGGCCGGGAGCGAGGCGACGTACGTCGACTGGTAGCCGCGGAACTCCATCGCCAGCACGATGAGGGTGCGCCCGATCGTGTAGATGTCCGAGGCCACGCTGGTGCCGACGTCCGGAACCTCGGGGGCCTGGTAGCCGACGGTGCCGTAGATGGCAGAGTCGTTGTCCTGCAGGCGTCGCACGCCCCCGAGGTCGATCAACCGGACGTCGTCGCCCACCTGGATGATGTTGTCGGGCTTGAAGTCGCAGTAGACGAGCGCGAGGTCGTGCAGGTACTGGAACGCGGGCAGGATCTCGAGGACGTAGGCGATCGCCTGGTCGAGCGGCAGCGCGTCGTAGCGGCCGGCGAGGCGCATCCGCTGCTTCAGCAACGACTTCAGCGACGTGCCGCCGACGTACTCCATGACGATGTACCCGGCGCCCTCGTGCGAGACGAAGTTGTAGATCTCGACGATCAGCGGGTGCTCGACCTGGGCCAGGAACTGCCGCTCGGCGATCGCGGCGGCCAGCGCGTCGGCGTCCCCGGAGTTCAGCAGGCCCTTGAGCACCACCCAGCGGTCCGACACGTTGCGGTCGCGGGCGAGGTAGATCCAGCCGAGCCCGCCGTGCGCGAGCGCCCCGGCGACGTCGTACTGGCCGGCCACCAGGGTGCCGGGGGCCAGCTTGGGGGTGAACGAGAACGGGTTGCGGCACTGCGGGCAGAAGCCCTCGGTGCGCCCGGGCTGGCCCTGGCGCGAGCGCCCGACCGCGGCGCCGCACGAGGGACAGACCCGTTTGTCCTCGGGCACCTGCGGGTCGACCATCAGCGCCGTCGCGGCGTCGATCGCGGGCTGCGGGGGCACCGTCGTCAGGCCCGCGCCCAGCCGTGCGGCGCGCAGCCGCACCGACGACGTGCCGGTGCGCCGGGTGACCTTGGTGGCGCCCGCGGTGCGCGCCGAGCCCATCGGTGCCGAGGCGAGCCGCGACGAGGCCCGCGAGACCGCCGACGGGGCGCTGTCGACGCCTGCGGCCACGGGCGGCGGCGCTCCGGCCGGTGACCCGCAGACGTCGCAGTACCCGTCCAGGATCGTTCCGGTGCACCCCGGCTGGGTGCAGCTCGTCGTGGTCATCGTGTCCCCCCGGGGTGCGCGGTGAGCAGCAGCTGGAAGGCGGCGACCGCGGCGCGCGCGCGGCCGAGGTCGGTCGGCGTCCGGCCCAGGACCGCGCTCGCCTGGCCGTGCAGCCGGGCGACCTCGGGGTCGTGGTCGCGTCCGGTGGCGTCGGCCTTCGCGCGGTACAGGTCGAGCAGGTGACGCAGCTCGTCCCGCTCGCAAACCGGTGCGGTGTAGGTGTCCTGGGCGAACGCGAGGGCTCGGGCCGCGGTGGCGAGCCGCAGCAGGTACGCGTCGACGGCGGCAGCGTCGTCCGGCACCGGCCCGAGCGACTCGACCCGGGGGACGGCGAGGGTCGGGGCGGGCAGCACCTCGGCGACGCAGGTGTCGGCGAGGCCGGCGACGCGCTCGCCGAGCGCTACCAGCTCGGCGCGCAGCGCGTGGGCGCGGGCCCGGTCGCGCTCGTCGTCGCGGCGGGTGGCCGCGGTGACGATCAGGTCGCGCTCGCACCGGGCGGCGTCGGCCTCGAGCGGCCCGACCAGCCCACCGACGTCCGCGCCGCGCCGGGCCCGCTCGACGACGTCCGCGAGGCGCTGGTCGAGGCGGCCGAGCCGGTCACCGGCGCCGTCGCGGGTGGGGCCGGCGGGCTCGTCGGGGATGCGGTCGCGCACCCGCTCCAGGGTCGCCCGCAGGGACGCGAGGTGGGCGGCGAGGTCGACACCGACCGGGTCGAGCGAGAGCCGTTGGCGCAGCTGGGCGGCCAGCGCGTCCGAGAGCCGGCACGCCTCGGGCACCGACACGGCCAGCGGCCCCGCCCCGGGACCGGCCGGGTCGAGACGACCCCAGACCAGCGCGGACAGGCGCTGGCGCTCGACCGGGCCCACCCGGCCCGCGTCCCAGACCCGCTGCAGCTCGTCGTACCGCGCGGCCACGGCCTGCCACAGCGCCATCGACAGCGTGACGTCGGGGGTCAGGGCCGCGGCGTCGGGGGCGGCCAAGGCCGCCCGGTCGAGCTCGTCCAGCTCGGTGCGGCGCCGGTCGCGCCACGCGCCCAGCTGGTCGAGGTAGGCGGCCAGCTCGACGGGGTCGACCGCCTGGCCGAGTCGCCCGGGTGCCGTCGGCGCGGTGGCCGCCGCGGCGCCGGTCATCGGCCGTACACCGGTGCGGGCGGGGTGGGTGCGCGGCCGAGGGCGCCGGCGAGCCAGCGGTCGTAGGCCGCGGTCCAGCGGCCGTCGGCCTTGGCGCGCGCGAGCACCCCGTTGACGAACCGCACCAGGTCGACGTTCTTCGCGTTGACGCCCAGCCCGTACGGCTCGGCGGTGAACGCCGTGCCGACCACCTGCGCGTACGGGTCCTGCGCCGCCAGCCCGGCCAGCACCGTGTCGTCGCCGGTGATCGCGTCCACCTGACCCTCCTGGAACTTCACCAGGCAGCCGGTGTGGGTGTCGGCGGGCACCGCGACGACGTCCGGGTACTTGCGCAGCTGGTCCAGGCTGGTCGACCCGGTCGGCGCACACACCTTTTGGCCCTTGAGGTCGTCGAGCGAGCGCGCCCGAGAACCCTTGGGCACCAACAGCTTCTGGCCCGAGCGGTAGTACTCGGCCGAGAACGCGATCTGCTGCCAGCGGGCGCAGGTGATCGTCATGTTGCGGGCGATCAGGTCGACGGTGCCGGCCTGCAGCGACGGGATGCGCTGGGCCGCGGTCACCACCTTGAGCTCGATCCTGTCGGGATCGCCCAGGATCGCCTCGGCCACCAGGCGGGCCAGGTCGATGTCGAAGCCCTCGATCCGGCCGGTCAGCGGGTTGCGTGCCCCCAGCAGCAGGCTGTCGGCCGACACCCCCACGACCAGGCGTCCGCGGTCACGGATCGTGGCCATCGTCGATCCCGCCGGCACCTCGGGCGGCCCGGGAAGGGGTGCGTACGACGCCAGCGGGTTGCCGCAGGCCGGCGCGGACGTCGAGGGGCTGGGCGCCGGTGCCGGGCTGGTCGCTGCGGGGGTGGGCTTGGGCAGTGCGGTGGGCGCGTACGCCGAGCCCGAGCAGCCGCCGAGCACGAGGGCGGCCACGACCAGCAGGGCGCCGCGCCAGGGGCGGCTCACCGGTACTCCTCGATCCGCTGGGCCAGGCCCCACCAGGCCAGGGCGGCGGTCAGCACGCCCAGCAGCAGGCTGAGCCAGCCGGCGACCGCCAGACCCCGGCGTGCGCCGTCCAGCCCGGACGACGTCGCGCGGCCGGCGTCGTCCAGCGACCGCGCCGAGCGGGTGTCGAAGGCGGTGAACGTCGCGTTGGCGCTGCCGGCATCGCGGGTGGTCGCTGCAGCGACCGCCGCGTCCCACCCACCGCCGTCGTCGAGCCCGCGGATCGCGTTGTGCAGGCCGGAGTACGCCTGCCACCCGGACACCAGGTCGGTGGGGTCCGCGCCGGCTGCGACCGCGCGGTCCAGGGCCGACGTGGTCGTTGCGGCCGAGGCCTTCCACGCCGTCTCGAACGCCGCGCCCGACCCGCGCGAGACCAGCGTCAGGCTCTCGTTGGCCTTGGCGTCGAACGCCGCGACCCGGGCCTGAGCCAGGGCGCGCGCCTGCGCGTACGGGCCGTCGCGCACCTGCGCCACGGCCGCGGCGACCGACGTCAGCACGACGACGCCGACGACCAGCACGACCAGGACGACGGCGCCGGCGGTGGCCAGCGGCACGTTGACGTAGCGGTGGGTCAGCCGGGCCAGCCACGCCAGTGCGGCCAGGACCAGCGCCAGCCCGAGCACCCCGGCCACGGCGAGCAGCACCCGTGCGCGTCGTGCCCCGGCGAACTCGGTCTGCACCCGCTCGGCGTTGGCGCTGGTGAGCGCCTCGAGCAGCGGCAGCGCGGTCGACCGCAGGTCGGCGCCGGCCTCGCGCAGGTACTGGGCCCCCAGCGGCAGACCCTGGCGGTTCGCGGCGCGAGCCTGCTGGACCCCGCTGGTGTAGCGCTCGACGGCGGTGTTGAGCGCGGCCAGCGCCTCGCCGTCCGCCGGCTGGGCTCGCGCGGCGAACGCCAGCTGCGCCAGGGCCCGCTCGATCGCGAGGTCGTAGTCGCGGCGCTGGGCCACCGGCTCGAGGCCGCCGACCAGGAACGCGTTCGTGGCGTCGGCGTCCGCGTTGACCAGGCTGGTCTGGATCAGCTGCAGCCGCACCAGCTGGCGGGCGTTGGCGTCGGCCCGGGTGAGCGCGCCGTCCGCGGCCTGCAGCGAGGTGGTGGCGGCCAGGCCGACGAGCAGTCCGACGACGACCAGGCCGGCCGACACCAGGCGCATCCGGCCCGGCGTGCCACGGGCGCCGCGGCGCACCCGCTGCGCCCGGGCGCGCAGCCGGTCGGCGGGCGTCGTGACCGCGACGGGCGGTGCGGTGGCGATGGCGGTCACGGGTGCGCTCCCGAGGTGGTGTCGTCCAGGTCGACCGGCAGCAGGACGCGCAGCTGGTCGCGGGTCGGCGCGTCGACGTCCCGCAGCCGCCAGGCCAGCCGTCCGATCGCGGACTCCAGCACGTTGCGGGCGTACCGGCCGTTGCCGAACCCGGTGTCGCGGGGAGTGGCGTCGAGCAGCTCGCGGAACCGGCGCAGGCAGTCGGGGTCGGGCTCGAAGTCGGCGCCGCGGGCCAGCCGGTCGAAGATGTCGGTGAGCTCGTCGTCGGTGTAGTCCTCGAACGTCACCGTGGTGCGGAACCGGCTGGCCAGGCCCGGGTTGGTGTCGATGAACCCGCCCATCGGCCCGGGGTAGCCGGCCACGATGACGACCAGGTCGTCGCGGTGGTCCTCCATCTCCTTGACCAGCGTGTCGACCGCCTCGGCGCCGTACTGGTCACCGGCCAGGCTGTACGCCTCGTCGATGAACAGCACGCCGGCCAGGGCGCTGCCGACCACCTCGGAGGTCTTGACCGCGGTCTGGCCGAGGTAGCCCGCGACCAGCTCGGACCGGTCGACCTCGACCAGGTGACCCTTGGTCAGCAGCCCCAGCGCCGCGTAGATCCCCGCCACCAGCCGCGCGACGGTGGTCTTGCCCGTGCCCGGGTTGCCGGTGAACACCAGGTGCCGCGAGATGGTCGGGTTGCGCAGGCCCTGCTCGTCACGCAGCTTTTGCACCCGCAGCAGCGCGGCCTGCCGGTGCACCTCGCGCTTGACGCCGGTCAGGCCGACGAGCGCGTCCAGCTCGGCCAGCAGCTCGTCGACCGACCGAGCGGGCGGGGACGGTGCCGGTGCGGGCGACGCTGTCGGTGCCGCGGTGGCCGGCTGCGATGCCGGCGGTGACGTCACGGCACGCAGGTCGGGCCGGACGCCGGCACCCAGGTCGGGGCGGACGGCGGGCCGGACGGCGGCCAGCTGGGCGGCCGCCGCGACCGAGGCGTTGCCGATCACCCGCATCGTCGGCTCACCCAGCCCGCAGGCCGCGGACGTCACCTCGGCCAGCGCCGCGGCGTACGGCCCCGCGTGCGTCGAGCCGGCGGCCAGCAGGTCGTCGAGCAGCCGGGTGGGCGCGGCCCGCCAGCGGCGGCCGCGGCTGGCGGCGTCGAAGAAGTCGCCGGTCTGGGCGCCCAGCTGCCTGGCCCAGTCGGCGGCTGCGCCGGGTGCGGACTCGGCGACGGCCGCGGCCAGCGCCGCCCCCTCGGCGCGCACGTCGGCCTCGGTCAGCCCCGCCGCGGTGCCGACGTCCGCCAGCGCGTCCAGCGCAGCGCCGAGCGCGACGGGCGGCTGACCGGTGCGGGTCACCGGCCCGGCGCTCACGGTGCCGGCTCCGCGGGGGGCGGGGTCGGTTGGGGTGGCGGCAGGATCTGGCCGACGTCGAGGGCGCCGCCGGTCGACCCGGTGCCGAACTTCTCGGCGAGGAACCGGCCGTGCGCCACCAGGGCGGCGGCGTCCGAGCGGTTCACGGCGTCGAACACCTGGTCCATCGTGCGGGCGAGCAGGTCGAGCTGGTCGACCAGCACCATCAGCGAGGTGCGCCCGTTGTCGACCGGCCGGCTGTTGGCCCAGTCGCGGGGCAGCCGCAGGTAGCCGCCGACCGCCTCGGGCAGGTAGTCGGTGGCGGTGGCCATCACCGAGTAGGCCTGCGCACTGCCGGCGCCGAGCCGGTCGAGCCGGGGAATGGTCTGCCGCACGACGTCGGTGACCCGCGCCACCCGCGAGGCGACGGCGGCGGGCACGGCCGCGTCGGCCACCAGCGTCTCGACCCGGTCGACGGCGGCCAGCAGGTCGGGGCCGGTGGGCACGGGCGGCAGCACGAGCCGGGGCGGCTCGGGCGTGCGGGGGCGTCCCGTGACGCGGGCGAGCAGGTCGGCCAGTGACGCCATCGGTGCTCTCGTCGTCGCGGTCAGCGACCCAGGCGCGCGGCGTCGCCGAGGTCGAGCGAGCCGCCCGCGAGGCGCTGGTCCTGCTGCTGCACCCGGTCGAGGTAGCTGCGCGACTTGCCGACCTCGGTCTCGAGCGAGCCGATCGTGGCGGCCATGGTGTCGAGCGCCTGCACCTTGAACGTGTCGATGGCGTCCATCGTGGCGTAGATGTTGGCGAAGGCGGCCTGCAGCTGCGGCAGCCCGATTGTCGCCTCGGCCGCCTGCTGCTGGATGCGCACCGAGTTGTCCTTGAGCATCGCCGACGTGCGCTCGATCATCGTCGAGGTCGTCGTGTTCAGAGCAGTGATCTGGTCGAGCACCAGCTTCTGGTTTCCCAGCGCCTGGGCCACGATGACCGCCGTCCGCAGCGCCGACACCGTCGTCGTCGACGCGCGGTCGACGCCCTTGACCAGCTCGAGGTTGTTCTTGATGACGACGTCGATCGCCAGGTAGTTCTGGATCGACACAGCCAGCTGGGTGAGCAGGTCCTGGTGCTTCTGGCGCACGTAGAACTGGACGTCGTCGCGCATCGCCCGCGCCCGGTCGGGGTCGGTGGCCTCGAGCTCGGCGACGTGGGCGGCCAGCCGCGCGTCCAGCCGCTCGGCGACGTACACGTACTGGTTGAGCCGGGCCATCGCCGCCCACAGCTCGCCCTTCTCCAGGTTCAGGGCCGCGTTGTCCTTGCGTAGCTCGTCCTGGCCGTCGCGCAGGGCGTGCAGGATCGCGTCCAGGTGGCTCTGGGCGCTCTGGTACTTGCGGAAGTAGTCGTTGATCTTGTCGCCGAAGGGCAGCATGCCCAAGAGCTTGCGGGTGCCCTGGGCGCCCGAGGGGTCGAGGTCCTCGACGGTGCGGCGCAGCTCGACGAGGGTCGTGCCGACCCGCGAGCCGGACGCCAGGCCGCCCTCGGTGAGGGCGCGCACCGGCGAGGACAGCAGCCGGTTCGAGCTCTCGGCGGCGTGCCGGATGTCGGTGTCGCCCATCGAGCGGACGTCGCCGGCCTTGGCCGCGAAGTCAGGCGAGCTCGGGGCCGCCTTCATCAGTGCGGATAGGAAGTCGTCGACCCGCGCGTCTAGGGCGGGCAGCGCGGCGGGGTCGACCGCCGGGGCCATCCGCGGGGCGGCGGTCACGGCGACGGCGGACACCGGTGGGGGAGCGGACAGCGCGAGCACGGACTCGACCGGCCCGGGGGGTTGCAGCGCCTCGACCGCGCCGGCGGGTGGCTGGACGTCGCTCACGTGGTGGCCCCTCCTCGCGGGCGCCGTCCAGGTCGACGGCGTCCTCGCCTCATGGACGTTCCGTCAACATACGCGGTTCCCTGCACGCCGCGGGAGCGCTTGCGCACCGCCGCACCAACAGGCGCAACGGGCTCGGGCGCCGGACGCTGAGCACGGGTCCGGCCGCTCGCCCGAGATCGCGCCTGTCGGTATTGCGGCTCGCGCCGCGCGGCCCGGGTCAGACGCGCACCGGGCGGGGGTCCAGCTTGGTCTCGGACCCGGCGGGGGCGACCGGCGAGGGCTGCACCCGCAGCACCCGGGCCAGGCCCGGGGGCAGCCACCAGTTCCAGCGCCCGAACAGGCTCACCAGCGCCGGCACGAGCAGCGCGCGGACCAGGGTGGCGTCGATCAGGATCCCCGCGCCCAGTGCCGTGCCGAGCACCTTGATGTCGGTGCCCGGCGCCGACGCCAGCGCGGCGAAGGAGAAGAACAGGATCAGCGCCGCCGAGGTGACCAGCCGCCCGGTGCGACCCAGGCCGGTCACGACGGCCTGCTCGGTCGAGCCGGTGTCGTCGTACTCCTCACGCATCCGGGCCAGGATGAAGACCTCGTAGTCCATCGAGAGCCCGAACAGGAACGCGAAGATGATCACGGGCAGCCAGAAGGTGATCGCGCCGGTGGGCGAGACGCCGAACACGGCGTCCGACCCGTGGCCCTGCTGCCAGAAGAACACGACCGCCCCGAACACCGCCGCGAGCGAGATCAGGTTGAGCAGCACGGCCTTGATGGGCAGCAGCAGCGAGCGGAAGGTGCGCACCAGCAGCGCGAAGGTGATGACGGCGATCAGCGCGAGGACGTAGGGGAAGTTGTCGTAGACCGCGTGGAAGTAGTCCTGCACCCCCGCGCCCGTGCCCGCGACGCCCACCGTCCCGTCAGTGGCCTGCTCGACGGCGACGCGGACGTCGTCCACGACGGCGTTGGAGGCGCTGTCGACGGTCTCGCGGACGGGCAGGACGTCGACGACGGTCTGGCCGCCCCGGGTGCCGCCGTTCGCGGCGGTGCGGACGCCGGGCACCTGCCGGGCAGCGCTCACCGCAGCGTCCGCCTGCGCCTGCGGCACCAGCACCTCGATCGGCGTCAGCACCCCGGTGCCGACGCCGCCGCGCTCGAGCAGCTGGGCGGCTTCGAACGCAGGACCGCTGCGGGACAACGAGGTCGTGCCCGCCTGGCCGATCTTCAGCGCGAACACGGGGGCGATCAGCAGCGCCAGCGCCGCCAGGGCGACCCCCGCGGCGACCCACCGGCGGTGCACGATCAACCGGGCCCACGCCGACCACCCGCGAGCGGCGACGTCGTCGTGGCGGATCCGCGGCCAGTCCACGCGCGGCCCGATCCGCGACAGCAGTGCCGGCAGCAGGGTCAGCACCACGGCGACGCTCACCAGCGGGATGAGCATGCCGCCCAGGCCCATGCTGCGCAGGAACGGCACGGGCACGACGAGCAGGGCCAGCAGGCTGATGGCGACCGTCACGCCGGACGCGAGGACGGCGTGGCCGGCGGTGCGCACGGCGACGACGACCGCCTCGTCGTTGGAGCGCCCGTGCGCCCGCTCCTCGCGCCAGCGCGATACCAGCAGCAGCGAGTAGTCGATGGCGACGCCCAGGCCGACCAGCGCGATCAGGAACTGGACGACGAAGCTGATGTCGGTCAGGTAGGTGAGCCCGAGCACGAGCAGGAATGTCGTCAGGATCGACACGGCGGCGATCAGCAGCGGCACCAGCGCCAGGAAGGACGCGAACACGAAGGCCAGGACCGCGAGGGCCCCCAACCCGCCGAGCAGCGTCTCGACCAGCACGCTCGGACCGTCGGTGTTGCCGCCCGCCGCCAGCAGCCCGTAGGACGTGAGCCCCGCGGTCAGCCCGCGCTCGGCGGCCGCCGCCTGCAGCACCGGGCCCAGACGGGTCTCCAGGCCCGGGCCGAACCCGACCGGGACCGCGCCCTGCACCAGCGCGAAGCTGCTGCGGCCGTCGTCCGTGACGAACCGGCTGTCACCGCCCGCGCTGGCCTGGTCGACGACCCGGGCCTGCGGCAGCTGGGTGCGCACGGCCGAGAACACGGCGGCGATGTCGTCCTGGCGCTGCGCGACGGTGCTACCGGCCGGGACGGTGACGACGGGCACGAACGTATCGGCGGAGCTGGTGCCGAACTGCGCCACAAGCTGCTGCTCGGTCTCGTAGCCGGGCTGCCCGGGCAGCGAGAAGTCGAAGGTCAGCCGGCCCGCCGCGGGGCCGGCGGCCGCGCCACCGGCGACCAGCAGGACCAGCCAGACCAGGGCGATGATCAGCCGGTGCCGCAGCACCGCACGCGCGAAGGACTCCATGTCCCGCGAAGGTAGTCCGCCCGCCGTCCTCCCGACAGTTCCCCCAGGTGAACGTCAGGTCACAACCGGGCCAGACTAGGGTGGACGTCGTGCCCGTCGACCTGCCCGCACCTCGCGTCGGAGCGCTCGCCGAGACGGCGCCGCGCCCGTTGCGGCTGGTGCTGAACTGGGGCCGCCGCTACAGCCTGTGGGTCTTCAACTTCGGCTTGGCGTGCTGCGCGATCGAGTTCATCGCG
>JBBQGB010000066.1:0-17007 GCA_038322575.1 Actinomycetales bacterium | reverse complement strand
CGTCGTGCTCGTACCGGGTGCGGGATTCGAACCCGCACGTCCTCTCGGACAGCGCAGTTTGAGTGCGCCGTGTCTCCCCTTCCACCAACCCGGCTGGCGCCACGATGGTACGCGCAGTCAGTAGACTCCAGCGCATGGCCGAGCCCGTCAGCACCGCCCCCGCCCGCCGCGTCGTCGTCGCCGAGGACGAGGCGCTGATCCGCCTCGACCTGGTCGAGATGCTCCGCGAGGAGGGGTACGACGTCGTGGGCGAGGCCGGGGACGGCGAGGAGGCCGTGCGGCTGACCCGCGAGCTCACCCCCGACCTGGTGGTGCTGGACGTCAAGATGCCGGTGCTGGACGGGTTGTCGGCGGCCGAGCAGATCGGCAAGGCCGGGCTGGCTCCCTGCGTCATGCTCACGGCCTTCTCGCAGGCCGAGCTGGTCGAACGGGCCCGGGACGCCGGCGCGATGGCGTACGTGGTCAAGCCGTTCACCAAGGCCGACCTGGTGCCGGCCATCGAGATCGCGATCTCGCGCTACACCGAGATCAAGGCGCTCGAGGCCGAGGTCGCCGACCTGGGTGAGCGCTTCGAGACGCGCAAGCACGTCGACCGCGCCAAGGGGGTCCTGATGAAGAAGCTGGGCCTGTCCGAGCCCGAGGCGTTCCGCTGGATCCAGAAGACCTCGATGGACCGCCGGCTGTCGATGCGCGAGGTGGCGGACGCCGTCGTGTCCGGAATGAGCGGACCCGCCTGACCACATCCGCCCGTTAGGTCACGACACGGTCACCGTCTGCGCGGGGACGGTCTCGGTGCCACCCGAACGGTCTAGGGTCGGGCCAGCCCTGCGGGGATCACACTCGGGCGCGACCTGTCGGTCTCGCCCCCGGCACGGGAGGACCACGTGCGTCCCATCATCAAGCTCGGCGTCCCGCTGGTGGCAGCGGCGCTCGCGCTGACCGCCTGCGGCGGAACCTCCGGCGGCACCGCTGCCGCCGGCTCGACCAGCGGTGGCAGCTCGAAGACCTGCGACCTGAAGATCGGCTTCTTCGGCGCCCTCACCGGCGACGCGGCGAACCTGGGCCAGAACATCCAGAACGGCGTGAAGCTGGCAGTCGACCAGTACAACGCCAAGAACGCCGACTGCAAGGTCGCGGTGCAGCCGTACGACTCCCAGGGTGACCCGGCCGTCGCGCCCGGCCTGGCCAAGTCCGCCATCGACAACAAGTCGGTCGTCGGCATCGTCGGCCCGGCGTTCTCGGGTGAGTCCAAGGCCGCCGACCCGCTGTTCAACGAGGCCGGCCTGGTCACCATCACGCCGTCCGCCACCAACCCGGCGCTGTCGACCAACGGCTGGAAGACCTTCTTCCGGGTGCTGGGCAACGACGCCTCGCAGGGCCCGGCGGCCGCGAAGTACATCTCCGACACCCTCAAGGCGTCCAAGGTCGCGGTCGTCGACGACGCGTCCGAGTACGGCAAGGGCCTGGCCGACATCGTCAAGTCCTCGCTGGGCGCCAAGGTCACCACGACCGACACGGTGCAGACCGGCCAGACCGACTTCTCGCCGACCGTCACCAAGATCAAGAGCTCGGGCGTCACCGCCGTGTTCTACGGCGGTTACTACGCCGAGGCGGGCCTGCTGAAGAAGCAGATGACCGACGCGGGCGTCACGGCCACCCTGGTCGTCGGTGACGGCGTCAAGGACGACGGGTTCATCAAGGCCGCCGGCGACAAGGCCGCCGAGGGCACGATCATGACCTGCCCGTGCCTGCCCGCGGACAAGGCCGGCGGCACGTTCTTCGCCGACTACAAGGCGGCCTACAACGCCGAGCCCGCGACCTACAGCGCCGAGGGCTTCGACGCTGCGAAGGTCATGCTCGACGGCATCAGCGAGGGCAAGACCAGCCGCGCCGACCTGCTCGCGTACGTCGCGTCGTACGACAAGCCGGGCGTCACCAAGACGCTCAAGTTCGACGCCAAGGGCGAGCCGTCCCAGGTCACCATCTGGGCGTACAAGGTCACGGGGGCCAAGATCGTCCCCGACCAGGAGATCAAGTAGCACCAGCAGCACCACCTGATCTCTGACGTGACGGGGTGCGCGGCCGAGGGCGACTGCCCTCGGCCGCGCACGACGTCCAGGCCGGCAGGAGTCCCGTGAGCTTCCTGATCAACAACTTCTTCGCACTGACCGCCAGCGGTCTCGTGCTCGGAGCCGTCTACGGGCTGATCGCCCTGGGCTACACGCTCGTCTACGGGGTGCTGCGGCTGATCAACTTCGCCCACTCCGAGGTCTGGATGTGGGGCAGCTTCGCCGCCGTCTGGTCGATGACCGCCGTCGGAGCCACCAGCGGCCGCGGGATCGGTGCGACCGCCGCCTTCCTGCTGCTCGCGCTGGTCGCCGCCATGCTGGTCAGCGGCGGCATCGCCCTCACCGTCGAGCGCGTCGCCTACCGCCGCCTGCGCCGGCTCAACGCCCCGCCGCTGATCGCGCTGATCAGTGCGATCGGCGCGAGCTTCGTCCTCTCCGAGATCATCGGACTGCGCGACCGGATCGCCGGCTGGTTCGGTCTCGACAGCGCGCTGGCCAAGTAC
Organism: Actinomycetales bacterium; assembly: GCA_038322575.1. Taxonomy (GTDB): domain Bacteria; phylum Actinomycetota; class Actinomycetes; order Actinomycetales; family Angustibacteraceae; genus JACMOY01. The sequence continues at coordinate 14,435 of JBBQGB010000066.1, read as the reverse complement.
GTCGGCGGAGCGCGTGACAACACCCGCTTCCCCAACCCGCTCGAGACCTCCACCGCCTTCTCCGTGGGTGACTACAACGTCACCAACATCGACATCCTCGTCCTGGTGTCGGCCATCGTCATGATGGTGACGCTCGACCAGTTCATCCGCCGCTCCCGGCTGGGCCGCGGGATCCGGGCCGTCGCACAGGACTCCGAGTCCGCGGCGCTGATGGGCGTCAACAAGGACCGGGTCGTCCAGATCACCTTCTTCCTCGGCGGCATCATGGCCGGCGCGGCGTCGCTGCTCTACCTCATGCGCATCGGAGTGACCAAGTACAACGCTGGCTTCCTCCTGGGCGTCAAGGCGTTCACCGCGGCGGTGCTCGGCGGCATCGGCAACGTACGCGGTGCGTTGCTCGGGGGTTTCGTCCTCGGGCTCGCCGAGAACTACGGTTCGGCGCTCATCGGCACCCAGTGGAAGGACGTGGTGGCGTTCCTGCTGCTCGTCGTCATCCTGCTGTTCCGGCCCACCGGCCTGCTCGGTGAGTCCCTCGGAAGGTCCCGCGCATGAGCACTCCAGCCGAAGCCCCCAGCCCGAGCGCGCCGGTGGGTGGTCGCACCCAACCTGCCCGGACCTCCCGGTTCGGCGGTCTCGGCGCGCGAACCGCGGCCCTGCCCCGCCCGGTCAAGATCGTCCTGATGCTGCTGTTCGGCCTGTTCCTGTACCTGCTGCCGCTGCTCAACCCGCCGTACATCACGCCGTCCGGCAGCGACTTCGGTGCGGTGCTGTTCACCGTCGCGACCTACGTGCTGGTGGCGCTCGGTCTGAACGTCGTGCTCGGGTACGCCGGGCTGCTCGACCTCGGGTACGTCGGCTTCTACGCGGTCGGCGCCTACACCGTGGCGGTCGGCGGGTCGCTGCACGGCAAGCTGCCGTTCCTGCTGCTGCTGCCGCTGGCCGCCCTGATCGCGATGTTCTCCGGTCTGCTCCTGGGTGCGCCGACCCTGCGGGTGCGCGGCGACTACCTGGCGATCGTGACGCTCGGGTTCGGCGAGATCATCCGCCTCACGGCCATCAACCTCAAGTGGCTGGGCGCCAACGCCGGCATCAGCAACGTGCCGCGACCACCCAGCGTCGAGCTCTTCAACCTGCCCCACCTGACCTGGAACGGTGCGGTCGCCACGGTCGACCTGGGCGACACCACCACGTTCCTGAAGTTCGGGGTGCTCGACCAGATCCCCTACTACTGGCTGGCTCTGACCCTCGTCTTCATCATCATCGCCGCGGACAAGGCGTTGCAGAACAGCCGCGTCGGACGCGCGTGGGAGGCCACCCGCGAGGACGAGGACGCGGCCGAGCTGATGGGTGTGCCGACCTTCAAGTTCAAGCTGCTGGCGTTCATGATCGGCGCGTTCGTGGGTGGCCTCTCGGGCGCCCTGTTCGCCACCAAGCAGGCGTTCATCAACCCGCAGTCCTTCCTGCTGCTGCTGTCGATCCTGTTCCTGTCGGCCGTCGTCGTCGGCGGAGCGGGCAACCGCAAGGGTGTGATCGTGGGCGCCATCGTGGTCTCGTTCCTGCCCGAGCTGTTCCGTCCGTTCGCCGACTTCCGGGTGCTGGTCTTCGGCATCCTGCTGGTGCTGCTCGCGAACTTCCGGCCCCAGGGCCTGTGGCCGGCCAGCCGCAGCGTGCGGGCCAAGCAGGTCGACGAGACCCTCGGCGAGCTGGAAGGCGGTGCGGCGCGTGCCTGACCTCGACCCGACCACGGCAGGCCCCCTGCTCGAGATGCGCGACGTCACGCTGCGGTTCGGCGGCGTCGTCGCCCTCGACGGGGTGTCGTTCGACATCAAGCCCGGCGAGATCCTCGGGCTGATCGGGCCCAACGGCGCCGGCAAGACCACCTGCTTCAACGCGATGACCGGTGTGTACCAGCCGACGTCCGGCGAGGTGATGTTCAAGGGCGAGGCGCTGGGGGCGCGCAAGAAGCACGCCATCACCAAGCTCGGCATCGCCCGCACGTTCCAGAACATCAGGCTGTTCGGCAACATGACCGCCCTGGAGAACATCCTCGTCGGGGCGGACGCCCAGCACAGCACCGGTGTCGGCAGCGCGCTGTTCCGCCTGCCCAGGCACCGGCGCGAAGAGGCGCGGGGGCGCGAGCGGGCGCTCGAGCTGCTGGCGTTCATGGGCCTGACGCAGCGGGCGGACGAGCTGGCCCGCAACCTGCCGTACGGCGACCAGCGGCGGCTCGAGATCGCGCGCGCTCTGGCCACCGACCCGGCGCTGCTGTGCCTGGACGAGCCGGCGGCCGGGTTCAACCCGGCCGAGAAGCGCGAGCTGATGGACCTCATCCGGCGGGTCCGCGACCAGGGGTTCACCGTCCTGCTCATCGAGCACGACATGCGGCTGGTCATGGGGGTCACCGACCGCATCGTCGTCCTGGAGTTCGGTCGCAAGATCGCCGAGGGCCTGCCGGCCGACATCCGCGACGACCCCGCCGTCATCGCCGCCTACCTGGGAGTCGACGAAGATGCTTCTTGAGGTCGAGGGCCTGTGCGTCAACTACGGACGCATCGAGGCCATCCGCGAGATCTCGTTCTCGGTGGCCGAGAACAGCGTCGTCACGCTGATCGGCGCCAACGGCGCCGGCAAGACGACCACGATGAAGACGGTGTCGGGGTTGCGTCCGGTGCGCGCGGGCAAGGTCGTCTTCGAGGGCAAGGACATCACCGGCGTCCCGGCCCACCAGCGGGTCGAGCTGGGCATCACCCAGTCGCCCGAGGGGCGGGGTGTCTTCCCGGGCATGACGGTCCTGGAGAACCTCGAGATGGGCGCCTACACGCGCAAGGACCGCAAGGCCACGGCCAAGGCCGACCTGGCGCGGGTGTTCGCGCTGTTCCCCCGGCTGGAGGAGCGGATCACCCAGGCCGCCGGCACGATGTCCGGCGGTGAGCAGCAGATGCTCGCGATGGGCCGGGCGCTGATGGGGCACCCCAAGCTGCTGCTGCTCGACGAACCCTCGATGGGGCTCGCGCCCAAGCTGATCTCGCAGATCTTCGCGATCATCCGCGAGATCCACGAACAGGGCACCACGATCCTGCTGGTCGAGCAGAACGCGATGCAGGCGCTGCGCGCCGCCGACGAGGCGTACATCCTCGAGACCGGCGAGATCGTCAGGCACGGCACCGGCGCGGAGCTGGGCGCGGACGAGAGCATCAAGGCGGCGTACCTCGGCGGCGACGTCTAGGAGCGCCGTGTCAACGGGGCGGCGACGTCTAGGAGCGCCGTGTCAACGGGGCGGCGACGTCTGAGGAGCGCCGTGTCAACGGGGGGGGGGGGCGACGTCGAGGAGGTCCGCCGCACCCGAGATGATCACGTTCCGTGGGTCAGGTCGTGGTTCCCGCGGTCGGCAGACCCGGGGCAGCACGAGGTCGCCGCGGGAGGTCCGACCGGCGTCCGCATTACGATCCGGCTGGCCGCATCGCGACCTCAGCGCAGGACGACGACCAGCTGGGTGAGCAGGGGAGCGACCAGTAACGCGGGCAGCAGGTCGGCGACGGGCACCTGCCGCACCCGCAGCAGGCGCAGCGCGATCCCCACCAGCAGCAGCCCCCCGGTGGCGGTGAGCGCGCTGACGTGGGCCGCCGGCAGGACGTCCCCGAGCACGACCCCCAGCACGGTGAAGCCGCCCTGGACGACGGCGACGGTGATCGCCGACGCGGCGACACCGAGCCCGAACGAGGACGCGAACGCGATCGCCGCAAACCCGTCGAGCGTGGACTTCAGGGCCAGCTGGTCGATCCCGCGGCCGAGGCCGTCGTTGATCGGTCCCAGCACGGCGAGCGGACCGACGCAGAAGACCAGCGAGGCGGTGAGGAACCCCTGGACGAACCGGTCGCGCTGCTCGTGCCCGCCACCGGCGTCGCCCTCACCCACGCCGCGTCCCCGGGTCAACCAGGACTGCAGCGCTCCTCCCGCGGCCGCCAGCCGGTCCTCGATCCGCAGCAGCGAGCCGACGATGCCGCCGACCAGCAGGCTGGCCAGGACGATCAGCACCGGGGCGCCGCTACCGACGGCCTGAGCGAGCCGGCGGTCGAGGACGTCGGCCGCCGACAGCGCCGCGGCGAGCAGGGTCACCAGGCCCAGGGCGTCGGTGACGACGTCGCGCGTGCGGGTGGGCAACCGGTGCCCGAGCAGCAGCCCGGCACCCGACCCGACGAGCACGGTGACGACGTTGAGCAGCGTTCCAGCACCACGCACCACCGGGTCGGGCTCCCGTCGTCCACAGCTGTTGGCGAAAAGTGGTCGCGGCGGTCGTGGAGGTCGTAGTCTGCGGCGCGAACCACCAACGCACGGCGCACAGCACACCACATTCCGTCCCGATGGGGGGCCGGGGCCCCGTCATCAGGAGGATCCGTGGGTCGATCTCAGGTGCACGTGCGCAAGGTGGATGCCCTCGGTCCGGACGTGGCGACGCTCGCCGAGCTGTGGCGCGAGTCGCGCCAGCCGACCCGCGGCGTGGGCCAGGCCGCGGACGACGTCTGCGCCGGGTTGCGCACCGCGCTCTCGCGCTCGGACGTGCACGCCTTCGTCGCCTCGTGCGAGCTGCCGGACGACGCGTCGCACGAGCGGCAGGACGTCGGGTTCCTCGTGCTCTCGACCGGACCGCTCCATGCGCTGACCGGCGAGCCGGCCGTGTCGATCGAGCACCTGTACGTCGCCCCGCCGGCTCGGCGGATGGGCGCGGCCCGGGCGCTGATCAGCCGCGCCACGTCCTGCGCCGAGCAGCTCGGAGCGGCTCAGATCTCGACCAGCGTCCCGGCCCAGGGGCGTGACGAGCAGCGGTTCTTCGCCCGGCTGGGGTTCGCGCCGTTCGTGGTGCGCCGGGTCACCTCGGTCGCCGCCCTGCGTCGTCGCCTCGCGCCGCAGACCGACCCCCGGGTCGAGGCGACCGTGGTGCGTCGCCGGTCGCTGCGCGCGCGCAGCCGGGCTCTCGCGCTGCGCTCGCACGTCACCTCCTGACCCGTCGGTGGGCGGCCCTAGGCTGGGCGGGTGAGCCCAGCCACCGCCCTCGCGCCGTCCCCGTCGACCACGGCGACGTCGTCGTCGGTTGACGGTCCACCCGCGCGCCTGCTGCTGCTCGACGGTCACTCGCTGGCCTACCGGGCGTTCTTCGCGCTGCCCGTCGAGAACTTCTCGACCTCGACCGGCCAGCCGACCAACGCCGTGTACGGCTTCACCTCGATGCTGATCAACCTGCTGCGCGACGAGACGCCCACCCACGTCGCGGTCACCTTCGACGTCTCGCGCCAGACGTTCCGGACCCTCGAGTACGCCGAGTACAAGGCCGGGCGGGCCACGACCCCGGACGACTTCAAGGGCCAGGTCTCGCTGATCCGCGAGGTGCTCGAGGCGCTGCGCATCCCCGTGGTCGAGAAGGAGGGCTACGAGGCGGACGACGTCATCGCCACCCTCACCACGCAGGCGCTGGCGGCCGACATGGAGGTGCTGATCTGCTCGGGTGACCGCGACAGCCTGCAGCTGGTCACCGCGTCCAGCACGGTCCTGTACCCGGTCAAGGGGGTCTCCGAGCTGTGGCGGATGACCCCCGAGGCGGTGCTCGAGCGCTACCTGGTCACCCCCGAGCGCTACCCCGACCTCGCGGCGCTGGTCGGCGAGTCCAGCGACAACCTGCCCGGGGTGCCGGGCGTGGGGCCCAAGACCGCCGCCAAGTGGCTGACGACGTACGGCGACCTGTCCGGCCTGGTGGCCCGGGTGGACGAGGTGGGCGGCAAGGCCGGTGCCGCCCTGCGCGAGCACCTGGACGGCGTGCTGCGCAACCGGCGGCTGAACGCGCTGGTGCGCGACCTCGAGCTGCCGCTGCACCCGCACGACCTGCGACGTCAGCAGTGGGACCGCGAGCAGGTGCACCAGGTGTTCGACGGCCTGGAGTTCCGGGTGCTGCGCGACCGACTGTTCGCCACGGTCGAGGCGGCCCGACCCGAGGCCGAGGGCGGCTTCGACCTCGACACCGCCCGGCTCGGGTCCGGCGCCGTCGCCGGCTGGCTGCTCGAGCACGCGCCCGTCGCGGTCCGCTCCGGCGTGCACGTCGTCGGGTCGTGGGCGCGCGGCACTGGCGACGCCCGGGGTCTGGCCCTGGCCACCCCGGACGGCGCGGCCGCGTACGTCGACCTGCTCGACCTCTCCCAGGACGACGACGCCGCGCTCGGCGCCTGGCTGGCCGACCCGCAGCGGCCCAAGGCGATGCACGACGCGAAGGGGCCGCTGCTGGCCCTGGGGGCGCGCGGCCTGCCCGTGCGCGGGATCGTCAGCGACACGGCGCTGGCCGCCTACCTGGTGCGGCCCGACCAGCGCTCGTACGACCTCGCCGACCTGGTGCTGCGGCACCTGGGCCGCGAGCTGCGGATCGAGGAGGGCCCCGACGCCGGGCAGCTCACCATCGACACCGGTGAGGGCGGCGACGACGCCGACCACGCGATGGTGCGCGCCCGGGCCGTCCTCGACCTCGCCGACGCGCTCGACGTCGAGCTCGACGAGCACGGTGGGTCGGCGCTGCTGCGCGACGTCGAGCTGCCGCTGGTCATCGTGCTCGCGGCGATGGAGCGCACCGGCATCGCCGTCGACCTCGACCGGCTGCGCGAGCTCGAGTCGGGGTTCGGCGACGCCGTGCGCCAGGCCGCCGACGACGCCCACGCCGCGCTGCCGCCGGGGCCGGACGGCACCGATCGCGTCCTCAACCTCGGCTCACCCAAGCAGCTGCAGGTGGTGCTGTTCGACGAGCTGGGCATGCCCAAGACCAAGCGCACGAAGACCGGCTACACGACCGACGCCGAGGCCCTGGTCGACCTGTTCGCCAAGAGCCCCCACCCGTTCCTGGAGTCCCTGCTGCGGCACCGCGACGTCTCACGGCTGCGGCAGACCGTCGAGGGCCTGCTCAAGACCGTCGCCGACGACGGCCGCATCCACACGACCTACAACCAGACCATCGCGGCCACCGGCCGGCTCAGCTCGACCGACCCCAACCTGCAGAACATCCCGATCCGCACCGACGAGGGCCGCCAGATCCGCGAGGCGTTCGTCGTCGGCCCGGGCAGCGAGTGCCTGCTGACGGCCGACTACAGCCAGATCGAGATGCGGATCATGGCGCACCTGTCCGGCGACGCGGGCCTGATCGAGGCGTTCCGCACCGGCGAGGACCTGCACCGGTACGTCGGAGCCCGGGTCTTCGGCGTCCCGACCGCCGAGGTGACGCCGGCCATGCGCTCGAAGGTGAAAGCGATGAGCTACGGCCTGGCCTACGGGCTGTCCGCGTTCGGGCTCTCGCGCCAGCTGCGGATCGAGGTCGACGAGGCCCGCGGGCTGATGGACGACTACTTCGACCGCTTCGGCGGGGTGCGCGACTACCTGCGCGAGGTGGTCGACCTGGCTCGGCGCACCGGCTACACCGAGACGATGCTCGGCCGCCGCCGCTACCTGCCCGACCTGACCAGCGACAACCGTCAGCGCCGCGAGGGCGCCGAGCGGATGGCGCTGAACGCCCCGATCCAGGGGTCCGCGGCCGACATCATCAAGGTGGCCATGCTGCGGGTCGAGGCCGCGCTGGGCGAGCACGCGCTCGCCTCGCGGCTGCTGCTGCAGGTGCACGACGAGCTGGTGCTCGAGGTCGCCCCCGGCGAGCGCGACCAGGTCGAGGCGCTGGTGCGCGAGGCGATGGGCGGGGCGGCCGAGCTCACCGTGCCGCTGGACGTCTCGGTCGGCGTCGGCGCCTCATGGGAGCAGGCCGGGCACTGACCGCAGCCGATCCGTGCCGGCCATAGGCTCGGCCGCATGACGATGACCCCGGACGAACCGCTCGGCACGGTCGAGCAGGCCGTGCTGGACGAGGCCGCGCAGGTGCTGGACGACCAGGTGGTCCCCGACCAGGCGGCCAGCATGGACGTGCTGGACTCGCCGCGACGGATGCTGCTCGTCCACGCCCACCCCGACGACGAGACGATCGGCAACGGCGCGACGATGGCGACCTACGCCGCGGTCGGCGTGCACGTGACCCTGGTGACCTGCACGCAGGGCGAGCAGGGCGAGGTCCTCGTGCCGGATCTGGCCCACCTGGCCGCGGACCGCGATGACGACCTCGGCGCGCACCGGGTCGTCGAGCTGGCCACCGCCATGGAGGCCCTCGGGGTCACCGACCACCGGTTCCTCGGCGGCGCGGGCCGCTGGCGCGACTCGGGGATGATGGGCCAGCCCAGCAACCAGGCGCCCGGCTGCTTCTGGCAGGCCGACCCGGACGAGGCCGCGGCAGCCCTGGTCGCCGTCGTCCGCGAGGTGCGACCCCAGGTCGTGGTCACGTACGACCCCGACGGGGGCTATGGCCACCCCGACCACATCCAGGCCCACCGGGTCGCGATGCGCGCCGTCGAGCTCGCCGCGGACCCGTCGCACCAGCCGGGCGAGCCGTGGCAGGTGCTCAAGGTCTACTGGAACGCCGTGCCCGCGTCGGTGCTGCGCGAGGGGCTGCGCCGGCTGCGCGCGGCCGGTGACGAGAACGCGTTCGGGGGCATGGACCCCGACGGTGAGCTGCCGTCGTTCGCGATCGCGGACGAGCTGGTGACCACGTCCGTCGACGGTCGGGGCCAGCTCGACGCGAAGCTGGCGGCGCTGCGCGCCTATCCCACCCAGGTCGCCGCCGACGGTCCGTTCTTCGCCATGGCCGGCGGCGACGACGAGCTGTCATGGGGTGTCGAGCACTACCGGCTGGTAGCCGGCGAGCTGGGCGCCACCGGTGCGGACGGCCGCGAGGCGGACCTGTTCGCCGGTACCGACTGAGCGGGAGGACCTCGGCGACCAGGCGCCGGAGACAACCGAGACCACATCGTGACGAGGGGGAGCACCCGAACCGGTCCTTGCGCGGTTACTGGGTGGTAGGAATCAGGCTGCCGTGGTCGGTGCACCCTCGTCGCGACCTGCAGTGACGGCTGGACCGACAACGGAGTCGCCATGAGAAGCACCATGATCGCCGGCGCCGCACTCGCCGTCTTCGCCGCGCTCGTGGTGGGCCTGGGCGGGCTGCTCGGCCTCGACCTCGACCACGTCGCCCTTCTCGGTGCGGCCCTCGGTGGGGTCATCGGGCTGGCGCCCGACCGGACACCGTTCGCGCGCGTCGGTGGGTTCCTGGTGGGCGTCAGCGTCGGGTGGGCGGGTTTCGTCCTGCGCGCGGCCCTGCTCCCGGACTCCGGCGCAGGACGTGCCGTCGCGGCCTTCCTGGTCATCGCGCTGTGCCTTGCCGTCAGCGCCGCGACGCTGACCCGGCTGCCGCTGTGGTCGATGCTCGTCGGCGTCGCGGCCGTCGTCGGTGCCTACGAGGAGACCTACACCCTGGCCCCCTCGCAGCTTCCCAGCGAGTCGCCCACGGCCGTGACCACGGTGCTGCTCGCGGCTGCGCTGGGCTTCCTGGCCACGGCGCTGCTCGGGCCGCGAGTGGTGCAGGCCCGCCAGAGCGAGCACGCCGCCGGCCGGTCGGCGCCCCCCCGTACCCCCGACGCTCCTGCCCTGCTCCCGGACGAGGCCCTGTGACCATGCCGACCCGCACCCCCACGACCCGCACCCGCACGACCCGCGCCCGCCGACTCGCGCTGACGACCCTGGCCGTCCCGGCGTCGGTGGTCCTGGCGGCGGGCCCGGCCCTGGCCGCGGACGGTGTGACCGTCGTGAGCAACGAGACGGTGCAGGCGCACCTTGACGCCACCGGCCGGGTGCTCGACGCCCGCGTCTACCAGCAGCTGGACCTGACCGGCACCGGCAAGGTCACCGTCACCGACCCCGTCTCCACCGACCACCTGCGCAACCTGGACGGCTTCGGCGGACTGGACGTGCGCAGCGGCACGGTCGTCAGCACGGTCGCCGTCAGCGGCGACCAGCGGCTGCGGACCGTCAGCAACCACACGAAGCCCCTGCCTCTCACCGTCGGGGTCACCTACCTGCTGAACGGTCGCGAGGTCGCCCCCGCGAAGGTCGTCGGCGCCACCGGTGACCTCGAGGTGAGGTTCGACGTCCAGAACACCACGAGGCGCACGACCCCGGTGTCGTACGACGACGGCACGGGGACGACGGTCACCAAGGACGTCGAGGTCGTGGTGCCGATGGTCGCCTCGCTGACCACGACGCTGCCGTCGACGTTCACCGACGTCAGCTCCGGCCAGGCGAGCGTCGCCGGTGACGGACACGGTGCCACGTCGCTGACCTTCACGCTCACCCTGTTCGGGCCCATCGGATCGCCCAGCGCCCAGGTCGGCTACCGGGCGCGCATCACCCACGGCGTCGTGCCCCCGGCCACCCTCGCCGGCCTGCCGGTGAGCCCGCTCGACAACCCCTCGTTCAAGGGTGGGGCGGCCAGCTACAAGGCAGGTGCCGCCAGCGGCGTGCAGCTCACGGGCGGCGCCAGGACCATCGACACGAACCTGCTGAAGCTGCGCGACGGCGCGGGACAGCTCCTCGCGGGGCTGATCCAGCTGCGCGACGGCGCCACCCAGCTCAACACCGGCCTGGCCGGCACGGCGGTGCCGGGTGCCGCTGCGCTGGCTGATGGCGCGAACCAGGCCGCCACGGGCGCCGGGGCGCTGCGGGCCGGCCTGGTGAGGCTGGACGACGGCGCCGCGCAGCTGCGCGTCGGCACCGGGGCCCTGGCCCGGGGCACCGGTGCGCTCGCCGTGGGCGCGAACAAGCTGGCCGTCGGTGCGAAGAGCGCGTCGACCGGCGCGCGGCGGCTGGCTGGTGGCTCGACCCAGGTGGCCGACGGCCTCGACGCGGTCAACGCCCAGGCCCCCGCCCTGGTCGGTGGCCTCACCCAGGTGCGCACCGGCCTGACGAACCTGGACGCCGGGCTCGTGCAGCTCTACGGCGGCATCGGCGGCCTGCCCGCCAAGGCCCAGCCCCTGCACGACGGCATCGGCCAGCTGGTCACCGGCATCGGCAGCACGACGACGGCCGACAGCCTGCTGTACGGCGTCGACCAGGTGCGCTCGGGGCTGGCGGCGGCGACGGCGGCCGGGGGCTCGCTGGACCAGCTCAAGGGCGGCACCGACCAGGTCAAGGCCGGGCTGGACGCCGCCACCGCGCCCGGTGGCTCGGTCGACCGGCTGGCCGGGGGCGTCAAGGCCGCTCAGGCGACGGTGGGCTGCTCGACCGACCCGGTCTGCGCCGGCACGCTCGCCCAGGTGTATCCCGGGATCAACACCAACCTGCGGCAGAGCACGACGGCTGCCTCAGCCGGCCTCGGTCAGGTGACGGGTGGCCTCGGGCAGCTCAAGACCAGCCTCGGCACAGCGTCGAGCGGCCTGGCACGGGTCGAGTGCGGACTCTCCAGCGCGGCGCTCCCCGGTGCCTGTGACCCCGCCCGGCCGGGCCTGCTGCAGGGACTGGGTGCCGTCGACGCCGGCGTCACCCAGCTCGTGAACGGCGTGGTGAGCCAGGTGCAGGGGGCCGTCGGCCAGGGCGACGACACGGCCGCCGACCAGACCTTGCGCGGCGGCACCCACAGCCTGGGTGACGGGGTCGACCAGATCTCGGCCGGGGGGCAGACCCTGATCGCCGGGCTCACCCGGTTGGGGGCCGGTGCGGGCCAGGTCGCCGACGGCAACGGGTCGCTCGCCACCGGGCTTGGGACGTTGTCGACGGGGGCCACGGCGCTGGCCACCGGCGCGGGCGCTGCGGACGACGGAGCCGGCAGGCTGGCGGCTGGTGCCGGTCAGCTGGCCGACGGCACCAGCACCGCCTCGACCGGTGCCGCCGCGCTGGCGGAAGGCAACCGGCAGATCGCCTCGGGCGCCAGCCGCCTCTCCTCCGGCCTGCAGACAGCGGCGGACGGCTCGGGCCGGCTCGCCGGCGGCCTGGTCACGGCCGCTGGGTCGGCGCCGGCGCTGCGTGACGGCGCGCAGCAGCTGTCGACCAAGGGCAGCACGGCACTGGTCGCCGCGGGCAAGAAGACCTCGGCCGACTACGGCGAGAAGTACGCGGTGATCGTGGCGGGTGCCCAGCGGGCCAAGACCGAGGCGATGGCCTACGGGCTGCCGGCCGGCGCCACCGGCGCGACCGCCTACTCCCTGGAGCTGGCCGGCATGGACGGCGGCGCGAGCCGCAACCTCGGCCGCGGGCTGGGGGCGCTGGTCGTGTTCGCACTCGGCACCGGCGTCGCCGCAGCCGTGCGGCGCCGGCTGGTCTGACCCCCCACAACCGGCTGCTCACCCGGGACGGTGACAGCAGAAGATCGCCGTCCCGGGCACCAGCCGTCCCCGCGTGGGGCTCCACCCGCCCCACACGCCGCGGTGGTCGGCCGGCCACTCGGGCTCGACGACGTCCTGCAGCACCAGGCCCGCGGCCGTGATCTCGCGCACCCGGTCGCCCAGCGTGCGGTGGTGCTCAACGTAGACCGCGCTGCCGTCAGCGGCCTGCTCGACGTAGGGCGTGCGGTCGAAGTACGACGAGCGCACCACCAGGCCCGCGGGCCCGGGATCGTCCGGCAGGGCCCACCGCAGCGGGTGGCTCACCGAGAACACCCACCGGCCGCCGGGACGCAGCACACGCGCCACCTCGCGCATCAGCGCGGCCGAGTCGGCGACGAACGGCACCGCGCCGTATGCCGAGCAGGCCAGGTCGAAGCAGGCGTCCGCGAACGGCAGCCCGAGCGCGTCGCACTGCGCCAGCGCCACGGCGCCCGGCCGGCCCCGGTCGATCGTGGCGGACTGCCGCAGCATGCCGATCGAAAGGTCGGTCGCGACCACCTGCGCCCCCTGCGCCAGCAGCCAGCGCGAGCACTGCGCCGCACCCGCGCCGATCTCGAGCACCCGCCGACCCCGGACGTCCCCGAGCAGCCGCGCCTGCTCCTCGTCGAGGCGCTCGGGGCACCACACGAAGCGGTCGTCGCCGAGGAACCCACCGTGCTCGGCGTAGTACGCCGGCGCCTCGGCGTCCCACCACGTCCGGTTGGCCCGCCCGGTCTCGCGGACGTCGGAGGGTCGCCGCTCGACGCCCGCGACCGGCGGGCGGGCGGGCTGGGGCTCGGCGTCCATGCCCCCGATCCTGCCGTCCCCCCTGTCGGCGGGGCAGCCCGGAGGGGCGGGACGTCATGTGATTGGGTTCGGGCGTGGTCGCCACCGATGCCCTCGCCCTCGCCGGACGGGTGCTGCACGACGTCGCGCCGGCGTCCGGCGGGTACAGCGGCGAGACGTTCGCGGGGCTGTGGTTCCGTCAGCGTGCCTACGTGCGGCTGTACCTGCGCGACCCGCAGCGCGCGGCGGTCGACCTCGCCCTGATGCGCCGGCTCGAGGGCACCCTGCCCCTCGCCAAGGTGCTCGCGGCGGTCACCGAGCCGCCGACGTCTGCGACCGCCCTGCCGGCGCACATCGTGACCGCGGCGGTCCCGGGGCAGCGCGGTGACACGCTGCTCGAGGCCGGGGCGCCGCTGCCGGCGGCTCGGGCGATGGGTCGCCAGAGCGCCCGGGTCGTGAGCGTGCTGCGGCAGGTGACCTTCGACGACGCCGGCCCGTTCACGGACCGCACGCTGACCGTGGGGGAGTGGCCGCCCTCGTTCGGGACGCTGGTGGGTCTGGCCCACCACCTGCGCCCGGGTCTTCTCGCCGCGGGTCTGGACACCTCCGAGGGGTCACCGCTTCTGGCCGCGCTGGCCGCCGCCGATGCGCGGCGCGCAGCCGTGGAGGCGCAGCGGCCCTGCCTGGTGCACGGCGACCTGAACGCCAAGAACCTGGTGCTCGACCCCAACACCGGTCGGCTGCGGGCGGTGCTGGACTGGGAGTACGCGCACGCGGGCAGCTGGCTCGCCGACGCCGGCAACCTGCTGCGCGGCGTCGGACCCTCACCCACACCCCCGGCCCTGGCGTTCCGCGAGGGGTTCGTCGACGCGCTGCACGAGGGGCTGGTCGCCGAGCGGGGACCGCGGTCGAGCCCGATGCCGGACTGGCCCGCCAGCGCCCGTGACCACGACCTGTTCGCCGTCCTCGACCTCGCCGCCCGGCCGACCACCGGCCGCGACCCGGCGGCACCGGTCGCCGCCGCGCGCGACCTGCTGCGGGGGCTGCGCACCACCGGCTGACCCGCGTTGACCGGTGCTCGCCGTGGTCGATACCCTGGCACGTCGCACACGTGTGCGATGGGCACGCGCGTGCCCGCACGATCCCTGTCCCCACGATCCCTGTCCGCATCGGAGCCCCCCCTACATGACTGCCAGCATCATCGAGACGGCCCGTCCCCAGGTCGCCGTGAACGACATCGGCACGGCCGAGGACTTCATGGCCGCGATCGACGAGACGATCAAGTACTTCAACGACGGCGACATCGTCGAAGGCATCATCGTCAAGGTCGACCGCGACGAGGTCCTGCTCGACATCGGCTACAAGACCGAGGGCGTCATCCCCTCGCGCGAG